>NZ_JAOWDS010000064.1:0-61036 GCF_030334545.1 Citrobacter sp. Ce129 | reverse complement strand
TCAGCAAAGGAATAGATGTAAATGGGATTGGTTGGCACCACGATAGCCTGTGAACCAGGAACAAGCGGTGTATTGACCGGGTATTGCATGAACTGGGATGACCATCCCGAGAAGGCTGTGCAAAAGCTGGGGGCACGCAGCCCAGCAGTGATTGCCATCACCGGACGGCCATCGTTGTAATCAATCAGAATACCTTCCGGCATTATGACCACCTCCCGACGACAACCCGTCCCCCACCAGACAAATTAACAGTCAGCCCATTTCCGTTGATGACGACAGTGTTATTGGTGCCGTTAAATGCAAAATTACCGTTGTTGGCATAAATTGAACCACGGACAGTGACATCATTGAATGTCGCATAGCCTGATTTGTTGATATGCCAACCAACATTACCGGTACCATCCCAGGTGTTAGACTGAATGTAATTACCAATTTTTGTATTGATAATAGTGCCATCCTGGATGAAGCCAGAACTGATAAACACCTGACCATTAACAGAAGCAAACGGAGAATATTGTGTATCGCCGCTGCCACTCATCAGGACGAACTGATTGGCGTTAAATCCGACTCGGGTGACCACCGGCTTACCCGCTTCCGCCAGCACCGCAATTGATATCCCGGCACTGTAAAAAATACCGTTGATGCGCACTCCGGCTTTCAGGGTGTGAATGGCCGTCGCTCCAGAAGCATCAACGGTGGCTGTGAGCTTGTCCTCAAGCGAGGCGGTTACATCTTTAATCTGCGCCTGCACCTGAGTGGACATTTCCGCCATCGCCTTATCCACACTGGCGACCGTCGTTTTAATTACCAGAATATCCGCGCGGACTTCACCATACTGCGCCCACTGATGTTCAGCCGTTGCGTGGTTGGCCAGCGCGTTCTGCAATGCGGCTTCGAGGTTGGTATCAATGTCGCTTGTCAGGCGGTCACCGTCTGCAGACGTCAGGAAGTCATCAGCAATATCGCCCAGGTAGTCGTCAGCATTCGCGTTGGATACACCACGAACCCAGTCGGTCCAGCCTGATTCATTACCCGTTCTGTCTACCAGCTGCGCTCGGTACCAGAATTCCTGCCCCGCTTTTAAACCCAGTTGGGTGTATTCGGCAGACGGATAAGGCACATCCGACAACAAAAGAGGATTCGAGAAATCACTGTTCGCGGTGTACTGAATCTCCGTTTTCAGCGTATCCCCGGTGTTAGCCGGGAATCCCCAGTTCAGGCGAATCCCCCAGTTGATCGGCGTTGTCGCAAAGCCGACAGGTTTAGGCGGATTTCCCACCTTACCCGTCAGCGTTTTCTCTTCGGAGTAGCCCCAGCCAGAGGAAATTTCTGCGGCGTTAATGGCGCGTACACGCACGAGGTAGCGCCCGGCATAAATACCCGGAACATCGAATGACGAGGTGGAGCTGCGCGGCACGTTTACCCAGTTACCATCATTGCGGCGCCACTGTGCCTCGTAGGCGATGGCATTCTGCGCCTGGTCCCAGCTCACACGCATGGTTTCGACGCTGATATTTTGCTGCACCACTGAAAACGAGCTGATCACAATGTTAGCCGGCGGCGACTGGTTACCCGGCGGGATTACACTCACGGGCCGCTGGTCAATGATGGCTCCGGTATCGATACGGGCATATTTATCCGGGTCGTGCCATGCGCCGGTAATCGAGAAGGTACCATCACTGTTATCGGAGACGCTGACAACACGATACTGCTGGGCGTAGAGTTCATCTGACTCAACCACCCATACAGCTTCGGCCTGTGGTGTCTCACTGTATACCGTGGTGACTGTGACTGATTCCCCGTTAACCGCCTGAATAGTCCTGCTCTGTGACGCACCGGAGGGAAGATTGAGAATAAGGCGATCGCCTGCTGCTGCATCAGCTACGCGGTCAAGTTTAATCACGCGACCGTTAACAACACTGATGCGGCCGCCCATAACTTTGCCGGACAGAAGCTCGTCTGACACGGCGATGATGTATCCCGGCTGCGGAATGTTTCCGTCCAGGCCAACATCAAACGAAACAACGCGATCCTTATTGTTGGTGAGAATACCCCAGCGCCCCTTTCGGTTCGCTTCTGATTGCCGGGTACAGCCGATGGCTGTCATTTCCAGTTGATTAAATCCGTACCGGGCCACCAGAGGCTGCTCAAATACCGGCTCCATCGCATCCGCATAGGCGTTACCCGGATCAGACCAGGAAACCAGCGCGATGGTATACCGCGTTTTTGTCGTGCTGCTGGAATAGGTAAAGCGTCCGTCGATAACGTTAGCGCGGGTGTAAGCGTAATCCACATCTCTCGGCATATCGGCAAGCGCAACAATCTGATCACCGCCCCAGTACGTCATACCCCGGAATATAGCCGCAAAGTCACGCAGCACAGTGTAAGCGTCATTCCTGTCCTGAACATAGACGTTACAGGTATAGCGTGGTTCTGTCCCGCTTCCACCCTTTCCATCCGGTACCGGCTGATCGCAATATTGCGATACCTGGTACAACGTCCATTTATCGATGTTTGCTGCAGTCAGGCGATTACCCAGACCAAAGCGATCGGTAATCACCAGATCGTAAAATATCCACGCCGGGTTATCGGTCCAGGCCCACTTAAACGCGCCCTGCCATGTACCGCTGTAAGCCCTCGTTTCAGGGTCGTAATTATCAGGAACACGGATCACGCGCCCGCGAGGCTCACAGGAGATCTGCGGTATTGAACCGTTAAACTGACTCGAGTCGAATTCGATGTACAGCAGCGCGGTGTTCGGATAGCGCAGCTTGGCATCAATCACTTCCGTGAAGCTTTGCAGCGTCAACGTGTCGCCGATCTTGGCGCTGTTTGCGTCAGCGGTAATCTTGCGCAGGCGTATTGTCCAGGTGTTGCCAGCCGGCGGTAAATCGATACGGTGGCTACGCTCATAACCAGACGTCGTTTTTCCGGTTACGCTGGTATTCAGTACCGTCTGCCATGTGCCGCCGTCCGTCTGCAGGTCAATCGCATAATTAACCGAGTAACCGACCAGATCACCGTCGTCCTCTTGTTTGAAAAGCGATGGCCATTTCAGACGCAGGCGAACTGCTGAAAGCTGCGTATTGGTAAACGTGCGCGTCCAGGCTGTAGCACTTGATACCTCAGTTCCAACGTTGATTTCGTTTTCGGTACCGGGAATACCCTGAATATATTTTTGCGCCTGCGTTCCTGCGCGAAACTCCCACGTCACTCCGCTGAAATTTTGGGAGCCGTCGGCATTTTCCAGAGCCGTTCCGTCCAGATAGATATCTTTCGCCGTCAGCTGCCCTGCAAATTCGCCCTCTCCCAGCGCAACGAGGATTTTTGCCTTCGCTACAGATTGCAGATCATCAGGCTGTTCGGTAGGGGTTCTTGAACTGGAACTGCCGCCCTTGCGGCCTTTAATCGGGGTTGCTGTAGCCATATTGCGCCCATAAAAAAAGCCACCATATGGTAGCCTGAAAGGAAGATTACTTTGGTTATTGCTGGTCTTCGACGTATATACCAGCAGAGATGATCGCACCGCCAATACGCCTGCGTCCGTATAGAAGCGGAACTGGATTACCCTGAGCAGTAGTGTTAGTTACTCCACCGAATGCATACGAAGCCCGGTTGTCTGCGCTTTGTTTGCTAGAAAGTCCTGCTGGCTGTGGCGAAAGCATCTGTATAACACCACCTAAGGCCATTGAAGCACCAATAGCTCCCACGCTAAATGCTTGAGCTCCTGATAAAGCAGCCATACCTGCTGGCCCAGCAATAACAGCAGCCGTCACAATCACAACACCAAGAATGGTTTGCAATAATCCAGCCTTTTTGCTGCCAATAATAACGGGGACAATTCTAATTATTTCCCCCGAGACTGGATAACCCAAGTCATCCACCCCTAAATTTTTTTTCCCTTTAAATATCGCATACGTTAACCCGCGACTTTTGCTGCTTATCATGTATTGCTCAAAGCCTTGAATAGTTGCAGCTAAAGCTTTACCTGCTTCTTGAGGAGTTGAAATTATACGCTGATGTGTTTTCCCAAATACCTTACCTAATACACCACCCAATTCAATTTGCGTCATTACCTCAGCCATTTTATCTCCTACTATAAAAAAAGCCGCTAAGAAGCGGATTGGTCATATTCAATTCTTTAAAGGCAATCATTTACCCAATCTGCATACTTTTTGTATGGAGCATCAAACATTGAGCTTTTTTTATACAATAAAACTTTTGACCCACTACCAACAGCATCGATATCAGCAATCTCCCATTGACCATCAAGATAAACAGTAAAGCCAGTACCCCGCGGTTGCATATAAACATTAAAGACAGTTTGTTGCTGCCATTTTTGTAAAATGCACTGCGCTAATACAGAAGACGCCTTATCACTTGAAGCGGCGATGATTGGTTTAGTCGCTCGCAAATCTTCCATACTTGCGCACCCAATTAAGCCTAAAATAACCAGCGCTAACGATAACTTTTTCATATCCCTATCCCCTTTGGTTTTGCAAAAGGTTAGCACAGAGATTTATAGCGTAGTACCTTCATTGTCCGTTCTTGCCAGTATCCCCCATACGGCACTCGCTGGCTCAGATGCCCATACAGATGGTGGAGCAGCATGTTACCCTCCAGCAGTATCCCTGCATGGTTCCACTTGTTGGCCTGGACCTGCATGATCACCATATCGCCGGGTTTCGGTGGCCCCTCGAATTCACGGAAACCGCATTCATACCAGCAATCCTGATAGAAGTTGTCCGGATAGTCGTTTTCCCACCATGGATAATCAACACGGTAATCGTGGAGTTCGATACCATGCGTTTGCCGGAAATAGCTCATCACCAGCCCCCAGCAATCGAAATGGCCGAGCACGAACGGACGTTCCAGCAGCGGTAACTCGCCGCGCGGCTGAATGGTGCGTAAATCCCCTTCCGGCCAGTTGACGATATGCCAGGGAAGTAACGTAGCGTCACACTGTGCTTTATCCAGTTCGCTCGCCTGCGTCGTGGCATCCGGGTGGCTGTGGACAATGGCAATCACTGTTCCCCAGTCTTCAGCAGCGGTGTAATCTTCCGGCGACAGGTGGAAATGCTCTGTCGGATCGGTTGCCAGATTACGGCAGGGAATGTACCGCTGCACCCTGCTTTTTTGCACCACTACGCCGCAGCATTCGCGCGGATATTCAGCAGCAGCATGCGCCATAATGGCATCGATAATTTTCTGACGCATATCAGCTCCTGATCAACGATGTACCCACGAAGCCCCCATGAGATAGCTCGTTATCTTCTCCGAACCTAAGTTTGCAGGCCGTCAGCGTTCCGTTGCATTCATCCAGCGACGGATCGCTCACCGGGTTGTTGTGCTTGTCGAAATAGCGCGTTCCGGCATAGTCGCATCCATCACCGGAGCGGTATTTGTTACGGATACACCAGGTACAAAGCGAATGTAGCTGGCGCGTCGGGATCATCAGCCCCTGCAGGTCCATCGGGCTTGAAAGCGAGAATTCAACGGACTCGTTTGTCTCACCGCTTTTGGCATCGATGTAAAATAACTTCACTTTTTCCTGCGTAGGGTCTGCCGTGGCGTTCCCGTCCGTAAAATTCCGCGCATCAAGGTATTTGGCCAGCGTGTCATGGATAGTGACCTTCGCCTGCAGCAGATCGTCATAAGCAAGACACAAAGCAGTAATTGAGCTGTCGAGATTAGCAACTGACAGTTTCGGCTGGGCCGAACTACCATCAGTTGAAGCCTCGATACCTTCAATCTGACAAGGCCAGGCTTTATATTCCTGTCCCTGCCACCAGATCGATTTCGCCTGTAGCTTATTTTCATCTCCACCAGCAGTGGCGATCTCATCAGCAGTGTGGGCAATATTATGGGCGTGGAAGCGGAGAACGTCGGAAACACCAAATGCGGTGCCATCGACATCAAAAAGCCGGACAGCATTGCCCGGCTCAAGTTTCTGATAATCACTGTTTAAGCTCATGGTGCAAATGCCTGTTCAAACGTTGCAGTTACGGTTTCCACTTTTTTATTCAGGGTGACTCGCTGCAGACTGTCTGCCTCAACACGCCAGAGGGCTAAATCACCACCAGGTGGAGTGAATGTGAAAGACTTGGTTTTATGCCTTCGTAAAAATGAATAAATCTCTCTGGCTATTACCGGATCACCAGTAAAAGAAAAGGCATAATTTAGAACCTCATCGTTCAGGCCAGAACTACTAATCTGCTTGTATCCATCACCGAACTGAGCTGTTCTGACAGTATCCTTGCTGCTGAGAGTGGGTTGGCTCGCAGCCTGAATACGCCAGGTAAAGTGTTCTACAGCCATCACTTACCTCTGTTTGTTGGCGCTCCAGATGATTCCCCCGGGACGAATCTCCCTGGCGATACCATCACGAATGGAGCGGTCGATCACTTTCTGATATGCCTTAGTCAGCGCATCACCACTGCCCTGCTGTTGTTTCTGATCGCCGGGCTGAGCAGTAGCGACTGAAACAGGTGCGTAAACGCTAACCCCACCGATGCCAGCCGTGGGGACCTTACCACCACCGACAAGACCGCCAGAGGCATACCCACGCATAAGTCGGTACAGGTTGGACACGCCGATACGGCTGGTAGATTCTTTGGTGAAAACAAACTCGCCGCGGTGAACAATACCGGCAGGCTCATATTTGCCACCGTGCCCGGTATAACCACCTACGTCATAGCCCGAGGGGCGGAAAGACGGTACCGCAAAAGACTGGCCTGACGCTGGCGCTTTAGCACCGCCACTCACCCAGCCCATCGCGCTCTGGATGGCGTAAGCCACCAGCAACTGATTAATCACGGACACAATCATTTTGAGGATCGAACTGGTAAAGTCCTTAAAGCTGGCTTTGCCGGTTGTCACCAGGCTGGTAAGCTGGCCCGCCAGTCCGCTGAACGTTGTCTGTGAAATCTGCTGAACCGAGCTGAAGACGTTTGTCGCTGAATCCTGATATTCAGCCCAGCCCTGTTTGGCACCGGCCAGCCAGTTTGCGCGCAGGGCATCTTCAGCCTCGAATGTCGCCCTTTGATCTTCAAGAACCTTTCGCTGCTCTGCCGGATTGTAGGCATAGCTTTCGCTGAGACGCTTCAGGGTTGATTCTCTCCCAGCCTGCCGGCTGGATACCCCCTCTGACTGTGCCTGAAGACCGGCCCTCGCCGCACTCTGCTGCTGATGGAATTTAGCCGTCTGGTCGGCAAGCTGATTGAGTTTTTGCTGTTGAGCAACCTTATCGCCCAGGTCGGCCAACTGCCGCTTGTACTCAAGCGTTTCTTCCTTGTGCGCCAGCAGGGATTTTTCCTGCGCCGTAAGCTGACGACGACCAGCAGCCTCCTGCAGAACGGTGAACTGATTTTCAGTCTGCCAGAGGTCCTGACGCTGTTTGCTTATGACGTCGTTTACGCTGGTATGTTGCTCAAGCGTTTTAAGCTGGGCCTGAAGGGTGAGAAGTTCGGCCTGCGCCTTTTCCTCGGCTTTGTCCCCGGCAGGCGTTGAATAGCTTTTGCCTTTTGGGGTTTTGACGTCCTTAAACTGCTTTTCGATCCCTGCCCGCGCTGCAGCAATGTCCTTGTCAGTCCACAGCGTGGCGATACCGTCTTTCGCATCCTGACGGTTTTTCTCAATAAGCTGACTGAGCTTTTTCTCTGCTGAAGCCCGCTTTTCTGCCGCCGTCGCGCCGGATTCCACCAACTGGTTAAACTGCTGCTGGCTGCGGATTGCCTGAGTTTGCTGATCCGTCCGCATTTTTTCCCGCGCGGCTGTCAGTCCTTCCTGGGCATATTGCTGATCAGCCAGATCATAAGCCTGCTTTTTAAGCTCCACCTGCTGGCGCGCGTTTCTCAGCCTTTCCGCATCAGCTTTCTGCAGAACGTTGTTACCGGCATAATCTGGGTCGACTTTAAGATTGCTGGACAGCGCGCGGTACTCTTTCTCTGCTGCCTGCCATTCAGCGAAAGAGTCCTGGCGCTTCATCGCGGTGTCAGGATTACGCCCTACGCCCAGCATCGCATCCCACGCCCCGGAAGCAGCATTCTTCACCCAGTTCCACGCTTTTTCGAGAGAGCCAAGATTGTCCTCTACAGCCCCCGCTCGTTGTATAACGGCGTCAGAATATGCCCGCATTGCCAGCTCGGCTGCTTTCTGCGAATCCCCCAGCGCCTGAGCAGAGGAAATCTGTTCATACTGGGTGGCCGTCAGAAAATGCAGGGAATCATTGAGCGTCGCGACCGCGTTAACCGGATCATCCTTCAGGCGTTTAAACTGATTTATGGTTTCGTCGACGGCCTGCCCGGTAGCCTGCTGCAGCCTGGCGGCGACATTGCTGACCATGCTGACGTCATTACCGCTGAACGCGCCGCTTCCAACGACCTGCGCCAGCACGCCTGCAGCGGCATGCTGCGTGATACCATTACCGGCCAGCGAGCGCGCCAGCGCCTGAAGCTGACCGGATGTTTTACCCGCGTAGTTCCCGGTCAGGATTAGCTGTTTATTAAATTCCTCAGACTCTTTGCTGCCGTCATACCAGGCTTTACCCAACCCAACAACCGCCGCAGCAATCCCCCCGACCATGCCGGCCATGCCCAGCCCGCGTAAAGTCATCAGCTGATCTATCCATCCGGCGCGGTTGGCCAGCGTAATACCGGAACCACGAAGGGCACCAAAGTTACCGCGCATGACTTCGCCCATCAGAACGCCAAGTTCCCGACGCGCCGCAGCACTTTGCAGACCCAGCCCGTGCGTGGCGACTTTAGCCGCTTCAAGCTTACGGATATAAACTTCTGCGGCATCACTGGCTCCAACCTGTGCAGCCTTCATTCGCAGCAGTTCGGTACCGGAGAGCTTTTGCTCCACAACCTGAGACTTCAGTTGACGGAGAAAACGTGCCCGTGCAATCCCTGCTTTCTCTTCGACAATCTGAAGCTCTTTCTGTCGGGCTGTCGTATGAGATATCAACGCAAGGTAATCCTGCTGTGTAATATTTCCCTGAGCCCTTGCGGCACGAAAGCGTGCCTGCACATTAGCGAGAGATTGTGTTTCTCCGTTCAACTGGCGAACACTGTCTATCTGGCGAAAAAAAGATGCAGCAAGTTCATCCTGCCGCCTTGCGAGCACTGCCGCCTGGCCGTCATTCTCACGCATGCGCTGGCTGAGGTCTGTCACCCGGCGGTGTGTTTCCTCAACGGATTTAGATACTTTTTGCCAGTTTTGAGCCAACCCTTCCGTGGCGTCTGCCTGGCGGGATTTCATTTCCGCAGCGGCGGCAGCTCCGGCATCACCCACACTTTTTAATGCTGCACTCTGACGGTCAGCGGCGCGTTGCATGCGCCCCTGAACTTTGTCAGATTCATCCGCCATCCCGGTCAGTTGCCCTTTGATTCGGGCGACCTGCTCACTGAAGCTGGCGCGGTCAACATCCAGCTTAATAACGAGATCGCTAATCTGCTGGGCCATAACGGGTACCTCCTGATATCCCCTCGGCGGCGGTCATCAGCGCGTCATCGTCCGGCTCATCATCATTGATGGCGCTTCCGGAGGGAGAAAGCAGGCTGAAATGCGCGGGGGTAAGTTCCGGATCGCGGAAGAAAAGAGAAGAGATGGAATAAAGCAGCCCGGAAAAATGCGCATCGAGCTGCGCGTCCTGAAAATAATGTTCCCGGTAGAACTGGTGCCAGTCGCCCAGTTCACCAGAAGTCATTCCAGCCAGCATGGCGCGCCAGTCGGGTCGCCCGAACTCGCGCGCCAGATTCAGGACAAATTTCAGCTCGCTGGCAAGGGCTTTTCCGCCGTAACTTCTTCAGCGCCTTCAGCCTCCAGTGGGGCTTCCGGATCGGCATCGTTGCCATCCTCAACCGGAACGAGCATGCCGGAGAGCAACTTAACCTGCATTTCAGCCTTGCCGATCGCTTCCGGCGGCCAACCTTTGAGAACCTGCTGGTAAAGTGCTTCTTCGTCGGGACCTGCGGGGTCATTATGCCAGAGAGAAAGTGCGATCACGCGCGCACCGCAGCGGATGTTTGAACCCACCAGACGGGCAGTCATTTCCTGATCGCTGATACTGTCGCTTTCATGGCCAAGTGTCTTTTCTTCCGCAGCCAGAAATTCAAGGTACTCAATACGCTGAAGCGCTGACAGTTCATTCAGCGTGGTGGATTCGCCAAGGTAGTTAAATGGTTCTTTTTTGAGGAACATATCCCCCTCCTCAGGAAACGGTGACAGTGACTTTGCAGACTGCAACGAAATTGCCGTCGCTGGTCATAACAATAATGTCAGCGTTACCGGCTGCCACACCCGTTACGGTGATCGTGTTGCCACTTACAGATACCGTCGCTTTTGCCCCATCAGAGGTTGCCACGTGGAACGAAGGATCCGATGCACTGGCAGGATTAACCGTCACATTGAGCGCGGTGGTCGCTGCAACGGCGACGCTTGCCGTGGATTTATCCAGCGTAACACCTGTAACAGCAATGGGCGCAGAACCACTTTCTTCAGCCAGTTCTGGCTTGCCGGTATTGGTGATTTTCGCTGTGCGGGTAATAACCTCTTTTGCCGGGATAGCTTTACCCAGGCTGCTGCACCAGCCGCGGAAAACGTCGACGGTACCATTCGGATATTTAATCTTGTACACCCGGACAGAACCATCGTTAAACCAGGTGACCAGTTCTTTCTGTCCCTGTTCTCCCGGCTTCCAGGCAAGCGTAAGTGATGTATCCCCTGCCGATTTTGCACCCTGAGCGGTCGCGTTCCAGTCGGCGTCCTCGTCGTCGAGGTAAGTGTCGTCATACGATTCGGCGGTCATTTCGCCCGGCGTCAGCTCTTTAATTTTCGCCAGGCGTTTCCAGTCGATATCCGAGAGTGGGTTAGCGAAAGCGTTGCCCGTTCCGGTGTAAAGCCAGAGTGTGGTACCGGCACCTTTCACGGGGGCCAGAGGGTTTGGCGTTGGCATAGTGTCCTCACATTTCGTAAGTGATTGAATATTTCATATCGGCGGAACTCCACAGCCCCATGGCATCATCGCGCTGGTAATCAAACCCCTGCGGAACCATGACAGTGACCAGTGCTTCCAGGCCGGGAACGTCAGCGAGAGCGGGATAGATATGGCTTTCCATCCATTCATCCAGCTCCGAATCCGGCACCTGCGAGGGAAGAAACACTTCTATATGCAGCGTCGCCGCCCACATATCGGCATCCAGCTCCTCTCCGGTGCATTCTGCATCAGTCAGATAAACTGCTACGGCAGGAAAATCGTTTTCTTCGATAGCTGCCGGACGACCGTCAAAAAAAACGGCACTTATTTCGATTTTTTCCTCAAGAACATTAATGATGTTCTGACGAATCAGAGTGTGTTTCATCGCGTCAGGTGTAGCCTAAGTTGTTGTTTAAGGGCGTAGCCAAGCTGTTTCGGCATCTCCTCTTCAAGCATGCGTTTCTTTTCTGCTTCAAAGGCAGTGGTGAGCGGTGCGGACAGAGGAATTTTGACTACATCAATGGGGTAACGACTTTTGCCTGCAATACGCTTCATGACATGCCAGCGACCGTTGGCCAGACGCTGAAGAAAGGCATCACGAAACACATAACGACCAATTTTCAGCACGCTGCTTTTACGCACGAGAGGGCCTCTTCGATTAGTCGACCTGACCTGTGCAGCACCAAGTTTGATCGCCGGCAGGTTACCCCGGTTTACCTTGATCCGCGCAGCAGAGTGCCCGGTTGCAGAAGCTTTATTGACTCTCACCCTCTGCCTGACCAGTTTTAATGGGATACCCGTAACATGGTTATCGCCGGCTACCGTTTCCTTTGCCACCCTTCGGGTGGCCACCGATACGCCTTTGGCAGCAACACGGTTTACGGCCCACGCGCTGGCATTGGGAACCATATTTCTATCCAGGCTGTCGAGGTTAGCAATCGCCTGTTCAAGACCTTTAATGGACATAAATGTTCCTTAACGACGCCGCGTTCCGTTTGGAGGAGAACCACTTCCCAGCCAGACATAGCAGGAGCCACAGTCATCCTGACCTACACGATCCACCCAAAAATCCCGTCCGTTTACCGTCAGGGTGTCCAGGCGTTCCAGTTGGCCAACATCTGTCGTTTTCACGAATAAAGAAGGTTTGGAGCCCTCAATCCGGATACCGGCTTCGGCGTATCCAATATTTTCTGGATCATCGAATACGCCGTTGAGCGTCACGCCGGATAATGCACCGGAAGTCACCTTCGCTTCAGCGCCCATTACCCCGCGAATAGCGCCATCCGCCTGCGACATCGCTTCATCAAAGAGATTATCGAAATCAGCCACGTGTCCCCCTGTCAGGCTTCGCTGACCAGCCCCTGAGCAATCAGGAGGTCAGCATCCTGGTCGGATACACGGATAAACACACCAGGCTCGACAATGGTGACTCGCTCATCCCGTGTGGCATGCAGGGCATCAATATGCAGAGTGGCCAGCGTTTCTACGCAGACCAGATCGCCGGTTGCGGCGCTGGCGCCAGCTTCATCCTCCGATGTGTTTTCACCATTACTGCCGGCACCGTCATCGGTGCTGTCGGCATCGTTCCTGGCATCGGCTTCATCGTCAATCACCTCTTCTCCTTCTTCCAGTTCCTCCTCGAGCTCTGCGATACGCATCGTTAGCTCCTGGATAGTGCCGCTTGTGCTGACTTCACGGTTTAGCTTCACGCCCAGTTCATTCAGACGGGCGATCAATTTTTCTTTTTCTGTCATGGAAATGACTCCGGAGAAATGGCCCCGAAGGGCCACAGTGGGAAGTTATGCCAGCTTGACGGACACGAACGCATCCGGGTCAGCCAGCAGCATCAGCGGTGCAGACTGGATCATGGTGAACTCACGCGCCGGATCGCCTGTCTGTACCCAGTTTTTCGGATAACGCGTGGAAGCGTTAATGCCTTCACGCTGGGCATCCACATCCTGAATGCAGCCGTAGGTGCGCAAGCCGCGGGCCTGGGTATTACCCAGCACCATGCTCAAATCCGGCAGATAGTTCTTTTTGGTGTCGTCTTCAATGTATTGCCCGGAATAGACGACAATGGCCACATCACCATACATTCCCTTATAGGAGACCGCTTCGCCCAGGTCCTTCAGCGCTGTCTCCAGTTCAGAGTTAGAACCACGGCGGGTGTCGAGCTTCTCTTTTACTGCTTTGAATGAACGGAACAACGCCCAGCCCTTAGGATCAAAGACGATGATGTTAACCACGCCGCTGGCGTTCAGCGCATAGGTTTCAATATCGTCAGTAGGGTCATAGGTTTCTTTGTCGCGAGAGCTCCAGGCCGCAGCGCCTGCCTGGATGATGTTGTTTCCAGCACTGCGTCCCATATCCACCTCAACCGGTTCAAACGCTTCGCCGGTCATGGTGTATTTACCGTTGAGGACAGCAGCCACCGCCTGTTTCTCTTCCACCTGGGCAATCGCCAGCTCTTCATCCTTCATGTTCTGCAGGATAATGCGGCGGCGGCGGTAGGCCGGGTCAGCCAGATTTTGCGGGTCTTCATCCGGCAGGCGGCGCAGCGTCATCTGCGGGTTTACCTCGTGCTTCGGCTTGACGTAACCCGGCGTGAACTCTGACGTTGCGCCGCCACGGGATCGGATAACCTTGCCGGAAATAACAGGCGAGACGTACAGCGCCATGTTGACCATGCCCGGGATTTGCGACAGATACACCTTCTCGGTGCTGAAGGGATAGCTTTCACGGAAGAAGATGCGCAGGAAAAGCGGATCAAATTTGAATTTTTTCTCATTGACCGCCAGCAGTTGGGCCGTTGTGTAAATTGACATAGATGTTTCCCGTAAATAAAGCCGCGATGCGGCTTCTGTGGATGATGGTTACTGTTAAGTCGGGGTGTTAGACGATGCTGATGGCGGTACCCGTGAACGCGTTGCGTTTGATGTGTTCATCCGTCACCGCATCCGGCCAGAGCACATCTTCAATACGGAAAGAGCCGGACTTATAGAATGCCAGCTCAGTGCTGCTCTGGTCGGCAGACACCGCCAGAACGCCACAGGCAGCCCCCGCATGCTGGCCATCCCAGACGGTCAGCTTGCCGGAAGTGGCATCCAGCATCAGGGGCGTCATCGCCGGTACTGCTTTCGTCAGTTCACCTGGTGCAAAACCGGTATGCGCCGGATCACTGTTACCGAGGGGCTGGTTGTGCGTAAATTGTTCAGTGTTAGACATATTGACCTCTTAAACAGGCGTATTTAACAAATCGTCACCCGCTTCGGCAGAAGCGCTACCTGCCGTTACGGTGCCGGGTGCGGTTTCCATCAGACGATCCAGCGCGGTATCCGTACGCGCCTGAGCACTCAGAGGAGCCGCGGCGAGGATGCGCTGGGCACTTTCCACCGTCATCCCCGGCGTTTCTGCCAGCGCTCGTGCCTGTGATTCACGCCCTTTCGCCTCCTCACAGTTCAGGATCCCCATAATGCGACCGTTTTCGGCTGCGACCGCCGCTGCCACCTGGCTGCTGATATCAACAGTTACACCCGCTGCAGGGTCAGTAACGACCGCAGCAGGCACGTCAACGGTTGTCACGGTCTGGTCAGCAGATGCTGCTGGTTGAGTGGTATCTGCGGATGCAGTAGTACCTTTCATGCTTCCTCCTCGGGAAATCATCGTTCGTTTATTAATTGCATCGCGCATAACGTTCAGCGCATCCATGTTGTTGACCAGCTGCTCCGCCAGGCCGTTGTCTACTGATTCCTGGCCTGAAAATACAGCTGCTTCAGTATCAAGAACGGCCTGAACCGACATGCCGGTATAACCCGCCACCTTTTCAGCGAACATCTGCCGGGTAGCGTCAATACGCGCCTGAAAATCTGCACGTACCTCTTTGGGTAATTTCTCGTAGGGGTTCCCGTCCACCTTGTGATCGCCGCTGTAAATCAACGTGACCTCAACGCCGCTGGTTTTAAGGGCGGCGCTGTAATTGCTGTGGGCCATCATGACCCCGATGGATCCCGTTCTGGCCGTCTGCGTCACAAGCCGATGTGATGCCGCACTGGCAATCAGCTGGCCAGCGCTGCAGTTCATATCGTTGGCTAACGCCCAGATGGGTTTGATATCCCGCATGCGGGCGATGATGTCCGCACAATCAAAGGCACCCGCCACCATTCCACCTGGCGTATCCATATCCAGAAGAATTCCGTCTACACCCGGATCGCTGATGGCCTGCTGGAGGCGGGCGATGATGCCGTTGTACCCCGTCATCCCCGAATACGGCTGGAGTGAGCGGGTTTTACTGACCAGCGTCCCGGAAACAGGCAGCACCGCGATACCATCAGTGACCTGGTAGCTTCGCGCCGGCTTTGGCCCCATTCCCTCATCATCACCAAAGAGTGCCAGCGGTTCAGCCATCTGCTCTGCGCCAAGCGTAACGCCCGACACAGTGTCGGTCAGACGGGTGATACCTAACTGACCAGCGAGCGCGCAAAAGAAAACCCGCGCATAGGCGGGCTCAAGTAAAAGCGGCTCATTGAAAGCCATACTGGCGATATGCGGGAGATTACGCAGCTCGGGCGTCATCGTTCGCCTCCTCATTTGATTTCTTCAGTCCAGACTCAAAGGCAGAAGCCGCCCAGGCTGGAGGTTTTAGACCAGCAGCGCGACGCTCCATCGTTTCACGTACCTGCTGCGAAAATATTTCCTGATAGTCGTCTCCGCGCTTGGCACACTCCTTCTCATAAGTGCTCAGACCTGCCTCAATGAGCATGACGGCCTCCTGCACTTCCTTCAGCCCATCTATCGCCATACGGCCTGAGCCTATCCAGTTGGCATTGCCCCAGGCTGTCCTCGCCTCCTGAAAACTGAATCGTGCTCTGGATGGCAACGTCACCACCCGGCGGACAATGGCCTCCTCCAGCCAGCATACAAACATCTGACAGGCCTGTCGGGCTGCCACGAACTTGCGGCGGCCCATAAAGAACGACCAGGACTCGTTAGCACTGGCGCGTGCAGTGGAATAACTCATCTGCGAATAGTTGCGCGAAAGCTGCTCATAAGACACGCCCAGACCAGCAGAGATATAACGCAGCAGGGATTGCTCGAACGTCGAAAAACCGTTGTCCGTATCCTGCGCTGACTGAAGATTCAGGGAGTCGCCCGGCATCAGGTGCGGCACCTTCGCACCACCGAGACGAACCGGCGCCGCGGTATAGTACGAGGCCATCTCCCCCAGCCAGCCGGTCATCTTGCTTTGCTGCTCTTTACTGTCTGAGCCAAGAATAAAGTCCATCGCGGTTTGCGTATCCAGCTCACTTTCAATCGTGGCGGCATACATCGCCTTGACAATCGCGCTCTGGAGCTGCGTATTCTGCAGCGTATCGAGCATTTTCATTTGCTCCATGACGCTGTAAAACACGTTGGCACCGCGTGTCTGCCCATCTTCCAGAGGTTCAAATACGTGGATAAAGGAAGGCCGCCCGCCGGGCAGTTCACGCGGGATGTAGGTCCACTTCTGCGCCATCCACCCCGGATAGCCATCATCGCTGACGTGATACCCCAGCGCGGCGCCACTGTCATTTGTTCTGACACCTGCCCGGCAGTTTCGCGTGTCTCCGGCGTTATTGGGGTTGCTGATGCGTTTTGGGCTCACCATTTTGAACTGTGTGCGGAAAAGCCGCGTTGAATCACTGTCCCAGGTTGGCTGGACACACAGCTCCCCGTTAAATGCATGAGTCGCAACACCTTCACGGATCATCATCGTAAATGTCCGCTTGCGCTCGGCATCGATCCCGCAAAAATCATCTTCAGCATACTCATACCAGGCGGCCTCCACCTCCCTGGCAAATGCACGGCTTTCTTCTTCTTTGATACCGAGATAACGCCAGCTCGGGCAGTAACTCAGTCGGAAGAAGGAACCGACAATGTGATCCTGATGAAGCTGCACAGCGTTTGCCGCATAACCATTATTTCGAACCAGATCATCAGCGCGCGCATTACCACGGGATAAATTAGGCAATAACGCAGCATCCGCGCTTTCGCTCGGTGGGTTCCAGGCGCGTAACTGGCCGCCGAAGCCACCAGCACCACCGTGATAACCGGCGTAGTCCCGCAATGCGGTTTTACCGTCCGGCCCTAACAAAGCAGGTGTTTTCATGCGTAAAATCCTGCCGGTCCCCGGCGTCGTTGAGTAATGCCAATCTGTGATTCAAGTTCGGCAATGTATTTTTTCAGGTCGGTCACTGAAGTGGCGGTGAACTCAACCCGCCGGCCGTCCTTTTGCACCGTTGCCACCCGCTTTCCCATCATGAGGTCATGCAACGCAGCGCGGGCGGCATCCAGATCGGTCTGTGTCGCCATTATTCATCTCCAGATAATGCCCGGGCATAATCAGCCAGGGTTTTGTTATTGGTCCGGCTTCCCTCTTCCTCCTGCAGGCTCGCGAGCAGTGAATCAAGATTCAGTTGCCATCGCGAAATACTGATCCGCAGGGCCGCCAGCGCATAAACGAAGCAGTCCAGCGCCTCATTTCGTCGCTTTTTGCTGTCCCAGACGATTTTCTTACGCCCGTCCACCCATTTTTCAACCTGCTCCTCAGCAGTAAGTTGCTGTGCCTCAGCCAGATCGTAAATTTCGGGGTTATTGGGAAAATGCACGGCTCCGGCAAGAGGTTCACTCCCTTCCGGCTGAAGTGTGAAGCGGTTATAAATCTGCTCCTTTGCGGTATCTGTACCCACTTCCGTCAGATAAACGCCGTTCTTGTTGCGTTTACGCGGCATATTCGCGACGGGCTTGCCGTAAACGGAAGCCCCTTTAATCGGGATCACGCGAAACAGGCCATGCTTTTTTGAGCGATTGTAGACAATGGTGGGGTCAATACCGCCGATATCCCAGCAGATACGGGATACCGACATTTCCACGCCATTCTTTCGGAGATAGGTTTTGTTAATCGCCTCGTCCACCCTGACGAGGGTCGCTTCATCATCATGACGGCCCATAATGATCTGCCGGTCAATCAGCCAGCTTTCCTCACCGGGTCCCCATCCCCAGACGCGCATTTCATATCGATCCAGTTGGGAGTCGATCCCGGCTGTCAGATAAGCAACACGCTCCGGTACGGATGCGCCGAAGAACTCTTTGCGTTCGGCCATGAGCTCCGCATCAGGCCGTTCACCAATTTTAGGCTCCCATGTTTCGCCCAGAGTGGTGTTCACGAAGGTTTTACGCTTTCCGGTATCCCCTTTCGTTTTTAGCCAGTCTTTGACGATCTGTATCCAGGTGGTAAACGGGCTGTATGCCGTCCAGATGTGAAACGTCACGCTGTCTGGCGGGTCGATTTCGGTGCCTGTTGATGAAAACCAGGATAAACCGTCGCGCGTCCAGATCCCGGTGGTGTCGCAGATGTAACGTGCTTCAGTGAAATCCAGCTCCTGCTGCTTAATGACGCAGGCATTATGTTCACACAGGTAAAAGACGCTGGAGGGCTCGCCCGGTGTCCATTTCAGCCCGAACGGGGTCTCTTTGTCGCCGAACTTAAGGTACTGCTCTTCACCACAGTGCGGACAGGCAACATGAAAACGCATGAAATGCCCGGATTCGCTGGCGGCACGCTCAATCTGGCAGGTCCCCTTTGTTTTTGGCGTTGAGCCGCGAATAGATTTGGGCCAGACAGAGCCCTCAATACGTTTGTCACCCAGAAACGTCGGGGAACCCTCTTTCTCAATATCCTCATCAAAAGCAGCGAGTTCGTCATAGCCGGCAACATCCACTGACTTTTCACGATAGTTTTTCGCCGCCTTACCACCCAGACACCAGAACCCTCGACCGTTGGAGAAGCGTTTCATACTGAGCGTATTATCCCGGTGCTTTTTGCCATACCAGGGGGCCAGCGCCAGAAGTGACGGAATATCGCGGATCGTTGGTTCAACATGCGACTTCATGAAGTTTTCGGCGTCACCATCAGTGGGTAGCCAGATAAGGGAATTTCGCTGCTTGTGCTGAATAAAATACGCATAAACACCCAGCAACATTTTTGAATAGCCAACACGGGCAGACTTAACAACGTTAACTTCACGAATGTAATCGTTACCCATCGCATTCATGATCGCGCGCTGAAACGGCAACGTTTCCCAGCGCCCTTCCTGATAGGCCGACTCTTTGGGGAGATAGTAATTATCGTCTGCCCATTCAACCGCCGTTTGCGGCTCAGGCCGGTACAGCGAAAGTAGCCCTGCGCGCGCAGAGTGCTGCAGCCCCTTAACCTGACTGTTCGATATATTCACTCAGCAACCCCGGTATTATTTCATCCAGCGCAGCTGCTTTGTTCATGGCCTTAATGATGTCCTTCTTCAGGAAATCAATATGTCGGTTTTCCAGCTCCGGGAAACGCCGCTGAACCGACAGAGGAACTCCATCAAGAATGCTGGCTACTTCTCCGGCCATCCGCGACAGCACGAACGTGCAGAATGCGGTTTCCACCACCTCAGCGGAATCTTTTGCATTTTTTAGTTCCTGGGCGTCTGCCTGCGCCCTGGTGAGGCGGTGACGCTCATAGTCAATCGTACCTGGCTGGAGGTCGGATTCCGATGCAAGACGAAGGTCTTCCACCTCCTTCCGTAATTTCTCATTCTCAATCGCCGCGTCGCGTGCGGAATACCATTCAATAGCCGCGGAAGATTCATAGAGGACCTCATTACCTTTTCCGCCGCCACGTGCTACAGGCATTCCCTGATCCTGCCAGTTCTGAATGGTTCGCACGCTGACCCCAAATATTTCAGAAAGCCGCTTTTTGTTGACCTCCATAGCTCACTCCATGCACAAAAACAGAGAAAGGAAATGCCCTCTGGCTATTTAGCCATTTTCAGGACTTATCATTTCCTTTCTTTTCAGGGGGTGTTTGCAGTTAAAACAATGAATTAGCGAGAAGAAGAACGGAAACGGCAAATGCCTGAAAATTTTCATAAATAGCGAGAATCTGCGAGGTCGCCGCCCCGTAACAGACCGGATCGCCAGAAAGGACCCGTAAACGATATTAATTATCAATTCTATTTCATTATCGACTGCACTGCTTCAAGAGATCGCTGCCGGATGAGCATTCTGCATGATGGAGCTGCGGATGAAAGACTCTCTATGACGAGCACGAACGATACACATAAGAAGCCCAAGAAAAAGTGAGAAAAATTCATGCTAATCAAGCTAGTTAAAACTCTATGTTAAAAACCAATCTTAATTATTTCCTGTAATTCGACAGCACTATTCAATAATTCCGCATAATTCATATGACTTGATTCATATTTTTTCTGTGAATCCCAAACTGCATCAAATAGTTTAAACTCTATACATTCCTTTTCTTTAAATCCGGCCAACTTCATCTCATGGTAAACATTGGACAGAGCTGGTTGTAGTACATTAATCACATGTTCATTTATTTTTTGATGATCATGATTTAGGGTTGTGATACTTTCTATTTTTTGGCGATATGCAAAAATAGCGCGTTTCAATCTAACCAGTTGCATAAACTTTTCTTTATCTTTCCATGAATGCAATGTTTTAAATGCTACATACACTGCCACCCCAGTAATTACCGCTGTGATTATTGTAGCAATAGCTGCAAGCCAAGTTCCTACTGCTGACCATAATGCAATGGTGTCTGAAGTACTCATTATTACCTCCTAAAAGGATAATAAGATATCATCATCACAAACACTAAGTGAATACCTACTGCAATGATGTTACGTTGGTTGCTGAAGTACTCCATACTTAGCTAACGTCATAATTAGTTTATACGAACCTTGTTTATCCCAATAGCCAAGTGCTTTACATAGCTCGTCATGAGTCGCATCAGGATGCAGGAGTATATATAACGCAGCCTCATGAGCTCTTTCCCAAAGAATACCAACTTTTCTTGTCGATTCCCTGACATCTACACCGTGTAAGAATCCACTCTCAGCTAAAGCCAAGAATGTTACCCTTGGGCATACTTTTCTTCTAACAGCAGGACTTTCACTCAGGGAAAAAATCGCATCAGTCCACGCATCCATTGGATCTTTATGTTCATCAACAATTATTCGATGGGCAAGCAATGCAGCTTTATCATAGTTCCCCATATACCCTCCTGATTTCAGAGGATAATGTAGCATTATCACAGGCACTTAGGGAGTGTATGCTGTTATGCCGTTGGTCGTTGAGTTGCAACACACCATGTTCTTGAGACCCGGAATAGGCAATCAGCCCGGTGTATTCAAGGATAACCTCACCATCATCAGCTTCGAACTCAGGGATTGTCCCGGTAGTGATAGTGTATTGAGGCTGGTCATCTTCCTTCGCGAAGGCTGCCAGGTCATCAATCTGCTAAGCAGTGAGAACTACTGTCATGCTCATTCCTCAGTTGTTAAAAAGCCCCGCTGTTGCGAGGCTATGAGTAAGTAAAAAATCTGTCAGGCGTGGATCCAAATGAATTTGACGAGCCAAATAATACTAGCCAGAAAACCAAAACCAAAAAGGACTTGCCCAAACACTCCTATGATACCTGAGGTGACAGCACCAGCATCTGTTTGAGCATTATCATTAATTGCTGACCCCACTAGGAACATGATCAAGCCAACTACGAGGGAGGCAATAATCCAATGCTCCACGGCTAATACAACCACAATACTCAAAATGTCTGTTAAAGCGTCACTTTGACCACTCACCACGTATCCTTGCTACAAAATTGAAAATTTCAGCACTGGATTATAATTGGTTATTTGACTCATAGTCTCCCTAATATTTCAAAAGAATATTAGTGAGACATAATGTTATTAGACTCTCTCACCGAATCGTAAATCCGCTCACATGTCATTCCAGCTCGGTAGCTTTCGTCAGATCGCTCAGCATAATATCGAGCTTCTTCTGCAAGGCGTCCGAGCATGTCGGCGAGCACTGCGGCGTCGACTCCGGCTGTTTTGCTTCTGACGGAAGCGGCAAGATCTGAGGTGTGCTTTGCGGCGTCCAGGCGGGCTGCAAGCTTTGTTGCTTCGGTGCGCAACTGGCTAACAGTGGCAGACAGGCCAGCAGCAGTGGCAGCAGATTTTGCAGCTTTTGCTTGTGCATCTTTTACAGCCTCATCACGGGCAATTATGCGCCCTTGTTCAATCCAGCGTGCGGCAGTTTGCGCGTTCGCTTCCTGTGAAGATTCCATGCTATTACGGTCAGCCCACTTCTTTTGCCATCCCCGCTCACTCCAGATATTCCCGGCAAGAAATGCACCAGCCAACATCAGCAAAACAATGATTGTTTTCCACCGCGCCTTAACAAAAGCAAAAACCGCTGTCATACCAGCAACGCCGCCCGCGCTTTGTTATAACGACTATTTCTGTCAGCCAGTCCATTCTGGCCACCGTTAATGATCTGCGTTACACGAACAACATCACCTGAATACATCAGGCAACCACGTAATGTGAAATACCATGCAGCAGAACGGGCTGCATGCTTATCCTGTGTCAGCAACTCTGGTGTGCTGATCAGATCAAGCTTCAGCGCCGCACCGCATTTGGCGTAGTTCTCGCGGCCGGTGATTTGAAGCAGGCCACGACCACGATATTTCCAGCCATCACCCTGGCTGTTATTCCCCATGCGGTCACCATAAACCAGATTGGCTATTTGCGGCTGGTGGGCCACCTGCTTACCATCTACTCGCCCCAGCATTTCACACTGATACGGTGTCAGGCGTTTACCAAAGGTTTTCTTTAGCCCGTCTACCGAGTAGTTGAAGCTCTCGACCAGCGAGGTAAAACCAGCAGATTCATGCCCAACTTGCGCAATGAACATGGCCTGATCGTTAACTGCTGTGATACCAAACTCTTTCATTGCCGCATCAATGTGCGGAAACCAGCGTGCAGAAAGCCCGGCGCTGATACCAGCCGCCTGCTGAAATTGTGATTGGTTCATTATTGCCTCAGATGATCAACCAGGCGTGCCACGTTGCCTCTGACGGCGACCAGCACAGACAGGAATATAATGTTGGCCCCGATAGTGGCCCACGATGAATAAGGGTAGATACCGCACAGATATGCCAGCGGAACCGCGCTATAGATGACCGTAAGCAGCCACGCCAGGCGAGATATCCATGGTCGATGTCGCGAATCGCCTCGACGATAAAACATCAGGGTCAGCACTACCCCAGCGCAAAGCAATGCATTTAAAGTTGCCGATGGGTCATTTTGTACCACCTGAACCTCCCCGGCGCGTTATCAGCGCCACCAGCGAGCCGACATCCTGATTATTCAGGAACGTCAGGATTTTGACGGCTAAAGCAGAAACGATTACGGCGCCAATGGCATCCAGTGGTTTATCACTGTAGCCAGTAACCTGAGCCAGCTTTGAACCCACCAGCCCGGAACAAAGGATCCCCGCGATATACGACACCAGAAAATATGCCAGACGGCGCGCTGCACTCAGGTCAGCAGTGGTTGCAATGTAAAATACAGCTCCGGCAAACGCGCCAAACACCACGCCGTAATCGGTTCCGGACAGAAATCCATAGACGCTGGCACCCGTCAGGACACCGCCAGCCAGCCCAGTACCGGAAATCGGATCGGACATTTAGCCCCCTCTTAATTGCTGTGATTCCTCTCAGAAATGAGGGGATGTGGAATCAGGCAACCGGGCTCTTTTGTTCAAATAAAAGTAAGGATGATTCCCGGTGCCTGAAAATGGTGATCACCACATCCACAGGGGCGTGATGATCATTATTTTTTGCTCAGTTTTTCCACCTCTTCGGTGGTCTGAATAAATCTGTCAGCTTCCAGTTCTACCCCGATCGCCCGACGACCAAGTTCTATTGCAGCTTTCACAGTTGAACCAGAGCCCATAAAGAAATCGGCAACGATATCCCCTGGTCTGCTGCTGGCGCTAATGATCTGCTTCAGCATGTCGGCAGGTTTTTCGCATGGATGTTTGCCCGGATAAAACTGAACAGGTTTATGAGTCCATACGTCGGTATACGGAACAAGAGCGGAAACAGAGAAGCAGCGCCGGAGGGTTTTGTATTCCTCCAGCAATTCTGAATACTTGCGGTTTAATGACTGATAGGTAGCCACCAGCTGGTGGTGAGGATGTTCAAGCTTCTGCTGAATGTGCTTATCGATAGCGATTAGCGTGAACAGTTCCTGCAATTTTCTATAGTCCACTTCATTTGGTAGTTGCCATTGACTTGCACCAAACCAGTGTGACGCCATGTTTTTCTTTCCGGTTGCCTCAGCTATTTCTTTCGAGCTGACACCCAGCGATTCACGGGCATTACGGAAGTAGTCAATCAGTGGCGTCATAATGTGCTGCTTTAGCTCTGTGCTTTTCCTTTCGTAAACATCCTCTTTACCTGTGTACGGCCCAAGATAGTGCTCAGCAAACAAAATCCGTTCCGTTGATGGAAAGTACGCGCGCAGGCTTTCTTTGTTACATCCATTCCAGCGGCCCGATGGTTTTGCCCAAATTATGTGATTCAAAACGTTGAACCGGGCACGCATCATAATCTCTATGTCTGAGGCCAGTCGGTGGCCGCAAAACAGGTATATGCTGCCAGCAGGTTTAAGAACGCGAGCATACTCAGCCAGGCAGCTATCAAGCCAGCGTAAGTAGTCCTCGTCCCCCTTCCATTGGTTGTCCCAGCCGTTGGGCTTTACTTTGAAGTACGGAGGATCCGTAACTATAAGATCAATAGAGTTATCCGGGAGGGTGGCGACGTAATGCAGGCTATCAGCGTTGATTAACTCAACACTGTTTATTTTTACAGTATTTTTCATAGATCAGTAAGCGTAACTCTGATAGGCTCACTTTGCTTTTGCGCTAAAGCAGTGGGCCTTGGTTAGCTTGTGACCTGAAAGCATGAGCTGATGGCTGGCCGGGTGCGCTAACACCCACCAGCCGCCCATTTCCACAGCGAGATAGAAGTGCTATCCAAGATTTGAATCACACTCATTTTGCGCTTGATAAGCTTGTGCCTTTGTGTCAGCTCTTATCACAATACATAAGTTTTTGCGTACGCGTTAATTTTTTTATACAGTTACATCATCGCCGCTGACACGGCATACATAGCAAATGACAACTAAAGCGATGAGACAATGAAGATAAAAAGCCAAGGATTTGCAATTATCAATAAAAATAAAAACATTCAAATTACTGATATTATTAATTATTTTATCCAGCAATCAACACATGAAATTAAACGCGCAGACTTTGATAGGCAAATTCTTCTTTCTGACGATGGTAATTATTACTCAGGGCTTGTCCTTACATATAAAAACCAAACAAAAAACTGTCTTTCAACAATAAAAAATGGAATGTTTGAGATAAAAGTTGAAGATTTAAAGGGCGATGACAAACTTGTTAATTTTAATTTTTTCTGCATAAATAAAAATAGTTTAAAGGGTCTATATTTATATTACCGCGGGTCTTGCTCATTAAATAGCCTTTTCAGTTCATGGCAATCGTATAGCAATTTTGTAATTAGAAAAAAAATACGTAACGAGATATCTGCACTAGGAAAAAACCCAGATCAAACCAAAGTTGATAACATTAATAAGAAATATGAACAACGTCTGGAATTTAAAGTAATAATTGATAAATCCAGTTTGGTATCAATGCTGACAAGCTTTAGTCAAATAAAATCAGCAACCTTCAAATTTGATTCGGTTGATTTCACTAAATCAGAAATGATAGGCATTGAGCAATTCACAAGAAATACTGAAGTCACCTTTAACATCAGTGATACTGACAAACCAAAGGTTGGGCAAATTGCAAATAGTATTAATCAAATGGTTACAAATATCAAAGATATCTCCAAAGGTGTTGTAACCGTAGTTGACCATTCAAAAAATGAACGATTAATTGACCTTATCAATTCCCCTTGCTTCTTTAGTGAGTATGATTTTGATACAATCGCCCAATCTGTAAATGGCCTTAAGAATGACAACTATGTAAACAATGCTATAATATCCTTAATAAAGGATGAAATCGAAAATGGCAAAAAGAAAAATGAATTTAATTGATAAGTTTATAAGATTAAGCTTTAAAGCGCAGATATGGGGATTGATCATAATCTCCTGGAGCGTTATTGCTATAATGACTCTTTTCTATCTAAACCTCACACACCATCAAGGAAAAGCATTTTTCGCATTTTATCAGACTTCAATACGCGGGTATCTGTTTTCAGGTTTTATATCTGTTGGTTCTTTACTCCTTTCATTACATACCTTTGTTATAGTTAATCTAAAAGATAAATTATTTACAACTGTTCGATATAAAGAAAAATTTTTAACAAGCAAAAATTTAGCTTTGGATGCAAAAATAGATGAAATGGAGTTATTGAAACCTCTAGATACCTTATCATCATTTATCAACATATCTGTTTGGTTATCCATATTAACAGCTGTAGCTCAGTTTACTGTTGGGTTGGCCGACTATGGTATTTTATCTGTTGTATGCATATGGCTAGCATTGCTAACCATATGTTTTTTAATGAATTCCTTGATATTAATCCGCGAGCATATTAAAAACATGTTGCATCAAAAAAATTAATGCATCATGCAAAGTACGCCGTCAATAAATCCAAGTGCTGTTTGTAGTTCCTTCCTGATGGTCGCATCGCAGCACTTTCTTTTTTTTGCTATGGCCCTTAAAGATAATCCGACAACAAAGTGAGCAATTACCAACTCATAGCTATCTTTATTATGAGTTTTCAAGCGCGCTACGCATCCATCTATCATAACCCCTTCGTCATCATCGCATTGAAGCCGTGATTTTTTTCCATAAGGTAATAGCCCTTTGAAACCCGCAGCAATCGGCTGCCAGTCTACGCCACTACTATCGGCTGCGGCCCAAGCCCCCCAGCGATCCATTGTTTCATACATATCACGCATATTATTCTCCATACACTTAATCTTTCGCAATTACGCCGATCGCCAGCGCCCGATCCATAAAACGCAGTAGCAGCTCAAGCTGCGTACCATGATTCTGCTCGAATGCCGGTACGTCGGCGTGTAACTCGTCGTGGCACTCTCTGCACAGAGGGATCACGAAGAGGTCATGGGCTTTTGTTGCTGTACCACCCATACCGTGCCCTACGATATGGTGCGGATCATCTGCTGGCCGCCGACAACACTCACAGGGTTGTGTTTTAACCCAGCAGGTGTACGTCTCATTTATCCAGCGGCGACGTTTTGGCCTGAGCATAAAAGACTCTGGCGACTCAGGATCAACAGAGAGCGTGAGGATCTTCTTCGCCTTCTTCTGCACGAGGCTGGTTGCAGACGGGGAAGGCACTATGTCGCTTTCCCTCATGACAGAGCGGATCTTCTCATCCGGAAGGCGCAACCCTTTGTGCGCAACGCTTTCCGGAATAACATCAGCGAGGTCGTTTCTGACCATCCACCAGCACAGTTCCGGAAGCGTCAGGATATGCGACTCGGGAAAACCAGAATCACGCCGAATGACTTCCAGAATCCAGGATACCAGGTTACCGGCCGCTATACCTGCAAGCTGTTCGGTATGCTGTCCGGACAAAGTGTGATCGCAATGCCAGCACAGACGAATGCTTCCTGGTGGGTGCCGCATTGTTGTAAAGTTCTTGTCATGCCACGATGAATGTGGCCACTGGCATTCAAACCGGGTACTCAACCATTGCTCAAGGGAAGGAAGCCCACCGGCACGCTGAATAACCCGCTCATTCTCGAAGACCTGCCGCATTACCGGATCATCAGCCAGCGGCTGAATGGCGGCGGGAACAGCTCCTGTACTGAATGACGCCATTTCTTCTGGTTCAGGCTCGAGCAGAACGCGACCACGCATGAAGAGGTGCATCAGTTCCGCACCGGGACGGAACAGCACAATCCCCATACGATGGGCGATCTCGGGGGTAAGCAGAGCTCTCACGCGACCTGCCCCCTGGCAATGTGTTCTGCCCACAGTCCACCAATCCAGCGCACGCCTTTCGCCGTGAAACGTGCCTGGCTGAATGCATGATTTGAGGTTACGGATGTGCCGGTTTTCACTTCAAAACGGCCCGCATCAATATGCTGATGCCGTGGAGTCATCGTTCCGCCAAGGCGATACATGATGTCGTTCTCAAGGAGGAATAACCGCAGATCTGGCTCTTTGGCCTTAAGCAGTTTTGCCACCTGGCGGAATGACATTGACCCACTGGCTGTACAGTACCGATCTACAAACGCTACCTTCGGCGCCGCGGCAGCCAGTTCGTTAGTCAACTGCTGTTTTTGTTCTGCAAGGTCAGCTGCAAGACGTAGGGCTTCAGAGAATGATTGAGGAATCGTCTGCTGCTGTGCCTGCTCAAGCTCCTGCCAGCGATCAACCAGACGCGCGGTAAACTCCGGCGACAGCTGCGCGACAACGATATAACTGTCCCGCTTCCCTATCAGATAAACCGATACCGACTGATTGAGATGATTTTTAACTTCCCCCATTGGGGGGAGTTCAATAACACCGCGCTCTGCCAGGCGTTCAATGGACCGTTTAACATGGTCATGTCGTGATTCCACCAGCTCAGCAATCTCGCTGCTGGACATGGTTAATGCTGTTGTTGCTAATTGGCTCATACTTTTCTCCATATCAGGCGGCTGCACCCACCGGTTCATATCTGCTGATCGTTATCTCTACCCGACCTTTCGGCACTACGGGTCCCCATTCCACCAGCATGCGCTTAATCTGGCTGTCGTCTTCCCAGACACCCGCATGCGTCAGCGCGTCAAACAGGGCTTTGTTGTAATTATCGATATCCCGGCGGCGCGCATCCGGCGGGTACAGAGTGATTTCTACCGCTGCCAGTTCAGTCGATGGCTTCGGGAGACGTCGTAATTGCTCAATGATCGCCACGCAGGCAGCGCTCTGGTATTTACGACCATCAGCGCTAATGAGGTGACGACCGGCCAGCGGCCCCTTATTAGGGGCGCGCCAGTACGTGTTCACGCTTGGAGGGAACGGGAGCACAAGTTTCATGCCACCTCCTGCTGTTGCACTGCACACAGTTCCTGAAGATTTGCCTCCACCAGCGCCCTGGCGAATGGTGGTGGTACCGCATTACCGCAGCGGGCTACCTGCTTATCTTTTGCATAGCGATTTCCACGGTAGTCCTGATCAATAACGTAACCATCCGGGAAGCCCTGCGCTTTGTAGAGTTCATGCGGCTGCAACATGCGCATTCCGATATCAACGATCTGGTATTTAACCCCATCGATCGTTACCAGCCATTCATCGTCACTTTCCCCGCAATACGTCTCGAGAAATGTGCGTACCGCACCCACGTGTTGGCCACCAGCAGTGATAGTTGGCATTGGCACATCAAGGCGTTGCCCGTCGCGGCATGTTCCACGCAGTTTCACCAGATGAGAGGCAACTACTGCATGATGGTCGACGGTGGTCACTGAGTGCGCAGGTTCATCCATACTGACACCCGGTCCCGTATAGTTACCGCCGTAGTGTTTAGCCAGGAACGCGCTCACCGTCGCGAATTTATTTCCACCTGCAGTAACGGTCCCCAGCGGGTTATCCAGCCGCAGCACACGCGGTTCTTGTCCAGGTCGTTCGCCATAACCCATCTGGATCAGCGTAGGCGTTACCAGTTGAGATTTACCCCCACCGCCAGCGGTGATGGTTGCGCTCGGTTCGTCTGCCCGGTGGCCGACGCTGGCCCCAAACTGGCGGGCTATCACTGGCGCAACCAGACAGGCGCGGGATTGCTTCAGAATGGTGTGAGCAGGTTTATCCAGCGGGCGCGGTTTAGCCTGGTATTCACTGCCACCATTACCGGCCAGGAACGGTGTCAGTGCAGCCTCAACAATCCCGAGTGCATGCCCATTCCCGCCCGGGCGTTTTGATGTACCAGCAGTTACCGTCGGTACCGGTTCGGTAACGGGCTGCCCGGTTGCGCCAGTGCGAAATTTTGTCAGGTGTGGAACGGCTAACGCGTAGCCGAGTTTTTTAGTAATGGTCTGTAATGGCTCATTCAGCGACTGCCCGCGAAAAGCGTCATACGAATTTTTTGAGCTTGTGTGGTTACACTTCACGATAAACGGCGACGCACTTTCGATAACAAAGCGCTGTATGCCGCGCGCGATCCGCTTCAGAGTGTTCTCCGCCAGCGGTTTTTTGCGGTCGAAGATGGACAGGGCCGGAACATTCCAGTCGATACATTCCGCAGCGGTACGCCATGGCATCAGCCTGCCGCTCTGCACCTCCAGAGACTTAGGATCCCCATGGGTAACAGCAGGCCACTGGATTGGGCAGCCATCGCAGCGCATAACCATGAAGAAGCGTTTGCGGATCGTCGGCGCGCCGTAATCACACGCGCGTAGTTCGCGATAATCAACATCATATCCGAGCCCATCCACCAGCTTTTTCGCCTGCTCGCTACCTCTTTCGATAGACAGAAACTCACAAACCTCAGCCAGTGCCGGGTGATCAGCAGGAATGCCAGTGGACAGCATGCCGACAAATGCATTGAATGTTTCTCCAGTGCGGGCAGGGTCTGGGCGACTATTTCCAGGGTAAACCGGGCCAATAAAATCCGCCAAAAGGGCTTCCGGCAAATCAGGTTTAGGCGGGATGTCAATTAACGGTCCCCACGTTTTGAACTCTTCCACGTTCTCCAGCATCATCACGCGCGGTCGCTTCGCCAGTGCCCAACGCAGAACAATCCAGGCCAGACCGCGTATCTCTTTTTTCACAGGCTTTGCGCCTTTTGCCTTCGAGAAGTGTCGGCAGTCCGGGCTAAACCATGCCAGGCCGACAGGATTACCGCCAGTGGCAGCTACCGGATCCACGTCAAATACGGATTCACAATAATGCAGTGTGTCCGGGTGGTTCGTCTTGTGCATCGCAATGGCGTTTTCGTCGTGGTTGATCGCAATATCCACGCTGCGCCCGATCGCCAGTTCAATACCCGTTGATGCACCACCGCCACCAGCAAAGTTATCAACGATAATCTCACGCATGGGTTACCCCCTGCATGCTGCTGACCAGTCCACTAGCAGTAGTAATGATTTCGCTGGTTGGCATGCGCTCAAGCCACAGCTGGTTAATGTTCGCTTTCAGCTTATTCTGCTGCGATGCGTCCAGAGAATCAGCCCCCTCAACCTGGTTGAACACCAGACCAACCTCAAGCGGCCAGATACGCGAATCCACACCAGGTAATGCTGCTGGCGCTACAATAGGTTCTTCTTGCTCTGGCACTTTGGTGGCTGGTGGCTGAACCTTTCCCGCGGCAAATTCGACCAGTGACATAAACGCCTTCCCTTTTTCCTCCAGATCGGTACGGCTGATGTAGCTGAAACGCTCGCCGCGCCAGGTCTTGTCGAACAAAGCGATTGCACCAGCAAAGAAAGCACCTGTGGGTTTCTGCTTATCGTCGGCAGGAACAAACCACACAGGGAGATCGAAACCAATGCGACCGCGAATAAACATGATGTGATCGGCGTCTTCCGGCCACCATGTTTCACTTGTCGCCGCTTTAATGAGGAACACGTAACGCCCACCCTTTTCACGCATCTCCATTGTGTGATCCATGATGTGGGTCATGCCGGTGATCGCCTGTTTCTCGTGGTACTGAGAGCGGCTATAGGGTGGATTACCGAATGCGGCCCCGCCGATTGGCTCCAGCATTTCCGCCCAATCCTGCACCAGCGCGTTATCTTCGGCGGTGTACCATACCGGGCATTTCGCGTTGTCGTCGTCAGCAAACAAGTCCAGAACTAATGGACCAAATAGTGCGTTGATCCCCCAAAAAAGCAGATCCGGTGTTCGCCACTGATCGCCAACTTCTTTCAATTCGTGGGCTGGTTGACTACGTAGTGCCGCCAGCGCCTGGCAATATTTGTTTAACGTCATCCTCTGAACCCCTCTGGAATTTTGGTATCGACCGGGCCGAATTTCATTGGGTCATGCTTTCGTGCCCTTCCCCAATCCCTACGTTCCGGACGTCCAGCAGAATCCCAGCGAGTTGCAGACTGGAGGTAGCCAGGGAAATTTGACGGGATAAACAGCGTTGTTGGGCGGAGATATTCAGCCATCTTGATATCAGCCCCCCATTTTTCTTTGCTGTAGTCGATAACCATCACCATCTCTTCAGGGGTAAAACCTTCTCGCAGCCTGGCGCGGATATGCTCAAGCGAGGTTTTGCATACCTGGAATCTTGATCCGGTGGTCTGGTTCAAATGGGTCAGAACCCAAATTGCCTGGTCGGTAATCACGACTTCAGGGTCTGGTTGCGCTGCAACCGGACAAGAGGGTTTTGAAGTTACTTGTGGATCTTGTTTTGATTTTACTGACGGATCCCCGCCAGATTCTGACGGGTCAAAACCGCCTTTTTTGCCAGATTTCGACGGGTCAGTTTTTGAGGCGTCAAAATTTGATACGTCAGATTTTGACGTGTCAGAATCTGACAGTTGAGAAAATGCGGCAGCCTGAAGTTTCGCCACATTCAGGCGGTACACGTTCGAAGCATTACGGTTACCATTACGGCGCTGTGTACGCGTGAGCCAGCCATCTTTTTCAAGCTTTGCGATTGCCGTTCTGATAGTGCTCGGCCCTGCGCCAAGCTGGCGAGCAATAGTTTCAATAGACGGCCAGCACACACCTTCATCGCTGCTGAAATCAGCAAGGCGAGCCATGATCGCGACACTAGACAACTTCATGCCCGACGCCGCGCAACCATCCCATACGTAGCCGGTTAATTTAGTGCTCATGATCGTCCGTTATCTCCCTGAACTTTTGCCTGAAATGCTCAAGTGGGCTGAAGCATTCGTGCGGGTAGCCATCACGCAGATAGATAACGCGCTGTGTTTCTGGCTCCCAGCGGATAACACGGACTGGTACTCCGCGGTGGTCTTTGAACCTTCGGTTAAGTTCGCGCACAGGCGTTTTGCCCTCCGGTTATAGACCCCCACAATTGAAACCGCCCTACTGTGGTTACACGGAACCCAGCGGTTTGATAATCTGCGTTCATACCGAAACAAAGGAGCACCCGAAACCGGGATCATCCTGAGTTGCGGTAGACGGTTAAAAGCCGTTAAACTGCTCATGCGGATTATTTCTCCATACTCGAAGAGTTGTTCGCCAAGGCGCCCGGAGCTGCACACTCGCGGGCGTCACTCTTTTCAGCGACACAAAAAACTCGATAAAGAAGTGTTACGTGCTCCTGGAACTTCACGATAACCTGATAGCTGTTTTCCTCTATCTGAGCACGCTCATCTGCGTCAATTACCCCATCAGCCGTGGCTTTACGTACAAAATTAGAATGACGGCCTATCCATTCGATGGACTCCATCAGGCGCTGGTTGATATCGGCGTTATCCAAATCATCAACATCTGCCAGCGGTACAAATACGCCCTGAGAATGGCGCGCAACGGCATCAGCGATATGGGGTGAACCACCAGCACGTTGTAAAACCATTGCCCAACCCAGCGGGAAGATCTGGTCTCCGTCAACACGAAGGCGGTTAAATAATGCGTTCTCTGTCACGCCCAACCATTCCGCCGCCTCAGCATATCCACCAGGCAGATCGGTAATCGTTTTTTTAATCGCTACCACCAGCCAACTAGGCTGACGTTCGACTTTCCAGATTGGTTCGTTACCCACGGTTAACCCCTTATTCCTGTGGTTTTATGTCTGTACTCGCACCTGTACAGTTCGAATAGCGATGTGGATAAAGGATTTCTAACTCATTGATTTTTCCCGAGAAGAAACGGACTAAACGTTCAGCAATATCTAGGGAAGCAATTTGCTGCCCTCGCTCTATCCGGCTTAGATTTCCCGGGTCGATATCAACCCCTTTTGCTACATAGGAAAGAGTCATACCTTGCGATTTACGCAAGATTCGTAACGGTGATTGCATATAACCCCCTTTAATTGCGTATAACGCATATTAATTGGAACATACGACTTGCGCAAGTTGCTTTGCACATCACGCAAAAAAAACATGTAATAGACGCATGAACATAGGAAACCGCATAAGAGAACTTCGCACTGCGAAGGGTCTAAAAATCGCTGATCTTGCTGAAGCCGTTGGTGTCGACGGAGCTAACATCTCGCGTGTAGAAACTGGCAAGCAGAAGTCATTTACTGAACAATCACTTAGCAAATATGCTCAAGCTTTAGGCGTTAGCGTTGCTGATCTATTTACTCCAAGTGGAAATAAAAATACTGTATGTGAATACAGTGGTAGTAACCCACATTCTGGAGATGGATCTGTGTTTAGAGTGGAGATTCTTGATGTTAGTGCCAGTGCTGGTGGCGGCTTTATTCAAGGCAGCGACATCATTGATGTCATCAGGTCAATCGAATACAACAATGAACGTGCGCTAGCGATGTTCGGCGGAAGAACGGCAGATCAAGTAAAGGTAATCAACGTTCGAGGCGACAGTATGGCTGAGACAATCGAGCCTGGTGATCTTCTCTTCGTTGACATCTCTATTCATGAGTTCGATGGTGATGGAATCTATGTATTTGGTTTTGATGATAAAATTTACGTCAAACGATTACAGATGATACCTGATAAGTTGTTGGTGATATCGGATAACCCAAAATATAGAGAATGGTCCGTGGACAAGACTAACGAACACCGTTTTTACATTTTTGGGAAAGTAATGATAAGCCAATCTCAATCATTCAAACGTCACGCCTGACGCTACATATCAATGTTGAAACCGCCTTTATGGCGGTTTTTTTATGCACCTAACATTGCGCAATCCGCAATTATTTACTTGCGTTATTCGCAATTTAATTTTATTGTCTACTCCATAGCGAACAGGCAGGACGCCCACGAAGTAGCCGCCGGTGGCGTATGAATAACCGGATAATTCGCTGACAGGTGTCTTCGGGAGGGGTTGCGAAGCTGGCTTGACCACCAGCAACAGAAACTCAGCCACGATACGGAGCCGTTAACCCACGGCGTGGAGTGTAAATACCGTAGGGGTTGTAGCTGGTTGGTCGCCAGCGCCCCGCCCGAAGGCACCTACCACCGCGCCTGATGTGGTTAAAAGCAGGCCAAAGCTATAAAAAGTACTTCCCTGTTCTGGCGGCCCGGTGTTTTCCCGTTTGTCCGGTAACCGCCAGCCTTTTTTAGGGTTCAACATGAAAGCGCGTTCTGTCCCTTAACCTTTAAGGTCAGTCGTTAATCCAAAGTAACCGGAGCGCGCTTCCAGTTGCGATATTAGCTTAAAGAGAGCAACGGACTTCTAAGCCGTGGGTCGTAGGAAAAGTTAACTGATTTAATCTACTGAAAGTAGCGGTATACACGACAGATCAGAACCGTACGAATATTTGATATTAAAACCTGGGTGCAGCTGGGTTATATGGAGAATAACGCATGATTCAGATGTTAACTCTTGAAGAATGGGCAACCGATAAATACAGAAGTAATCCACCTAGCGTCTCGACATTGCGCCGTTACGCTAAGCAAAATCTCTTTTCTCCACCAGCAATGAAGCAAGGTAGGCTCTGGAGAGTTAGGGAGGATGCTGAATTGGTTGGTGAACTTGCTGCGCCGGTTATCAAGAAATCTGATTCACCAAAATTGCAAAGGATCCTCAGCGATGGCTGCGAGACCACGTAAAAATAATGTATCAATACCTAACCTCTATCCACTATACAGTCGTAAGGTCAACAAAGTGTATTGGAGGTACAAGCACCCTGTAACGGGGAAATTTCACAGTCTGGGTACTGATGAAGCTGAGGCTAAAGCAATTGCTACTGAGGCAAACGCAAGACTTGCTGAACAGCGTTCAAGACAGGTACTGGCTATTAGCGATCGAATCGCTGCCAGTAAGGATAAAGCAATTACGACTGTTACTTGGCTTGAGCGGTACTGGAAAATACAGGAGGAAAGATTGGCTTCAGGCGATATCAAGGAGAATACGTATAAGCAAAAAGCCAAGCCAGTTGCACTTCTCAAAGAACGTGCGGGAATGAAGCTAATATCTTCTGTTGATGTCAGGGATATAGCACAATTGCTTGACGAGTACATCGCTGACGGGCAACCGAGAATGGCCCAGGTCGTAAGGTCTGTATTGATCGATGTGTTTAAGGAAGCACAACATTATGGCGAAGTTCCGCCAGGGTATAACCCTGCTCTAGCGACGAAACAACCCAGAAGGAAAATTACCCGTCAACGCCTCAGTCTAGAAGAATGGCAAAAAATATTTGATATTGCAGACGCCAATCATCGTTATATGGGGAATGCCATGCTCCTAGCTTTGGTCACTGGGCAGCGTTTGGGAGATATATCAAAAATGAAATTTAGTGATATTTGGGAGGATCATCTTCACGTCATTCAGGAAAAGACCGGGAGCAAAATCGCTATCCCTCTTTCTCTTCGATTGAATGCTATCAACTGGAGTTTACGAGATGTAGTAGGTCGCTGCCGTGATTACGCTGTCAGTCCCTATCTCGTACACTTTTTCAGAACAACATCTCAAGCTGAACGCGGATCGCAGGTAAAATCCAATACATTGACGATGAATTTCAGTAAAGCGAGAGATTTGGCTGGGATTGACTGGGGCGATGGCACACCAGCAACATTCCACGAACAACGTTCTTTGTCCGAACGCCTCTACGGAGGTCAAGGTATTGATACTCAGAAATTGCTAGGCCATAAATCACTAAACCAGACAGCTAAATACCGAGATGATCGAGGGAAACACTGGATAAAAGTAACCTTCTAAAAAGAAGGTTACTGAAGAATAAGGTATATTAATGTATCGTTAACAGTTAGCTAAAATTAATTATTTTAAAAATCAAAACCATTAGATTTGTTATGTAATGAATGAAGAGCGTCATACAATTGCTCTTCAACTTTAAGGTAATCGTTACTGCTTTTCATAATTATTAATAACTTACTTATATCACCATTAACTTTCAGTAGTGACCTAATTGAATAATTATCACCATTCATGAATGCAAGATTGGCTTGTATTTTTGGTTCACTGTTAATAATATCCCTTCTAGACTGATTGGGAATAACAAGATACCGTCCATAATTTACTGCTGAGCGAGACGCATGGAGACTACCACCTTTTAAGTCAGATTGAACCATCAAAACTCCAGCTGATAATCCTGCCTGGATTCTATCACGTTCTACAAAGTTATTGCGAAATGTATTGCTTCCATAGGCATATTCCGAAATTAATAGACCCTCTGAGTTAAGAATATCCATTGCGAGTTTTTTATTCTCTGCAGGATAAATTTTCTCCAATCCCTGAGCCATAACTGCTATTGTTTTCCCTTGATTTTCAATAGCGGAAGCATGGGCAATTGAATCAACACCTTTAGCCAAACCACTTACAATGGTCCACCCTTTTTCTGTAAACCACTTAGTGATATTTTTTGCAATTGTTTCACCATGAAGAGTGGGTTCACGAGTACCAATTACCGCCAAGCATTTATTACGTAAACAATTTAGATTACCAGCACAATAGAGTATTGCAGGTCTATCGTTAGTAACCTTTAATGTTTCAGGGTAACACTCGTCAAAAAATGAAATTATAAAATGATTTTTAGCACGAGCTATATCGATATTCTTTCTTGCGAAGTCTCTAGCCACTAACAAATCATCGGAAGTTATTTCTTTAACTCCCAATAATTTCACCAACTCATCAAGGGATAAATTAGAAAAGTCTTTGAGCATGCCTAAGCTAGATAACGACTTAGTACCCACTCCTTTAAGGGCGCTAAGTGTCAACAACTTTTCTGTGTCTGGAGATATTGTCAACATCACTCACTCTCAGTGTGATTGCATCTAGGCTCTTGGTCCCACCCTGTACAGGCTAAAAAACGAACCTTCTTCCATTTATTGTACTTTTTCACCATATCTCTACCACAGTCAGGGCATTGTTTTTCAACGATACTTTCAGTGTACTCACACTTTTCTAATTCATCATTATAGCCTGAACACCCCCAAAATCGAATACCCGTTAGAGAGTTTTTCCTTATTTTAAGAATGTGACACATGCATTCAGGACAAAGCCTATCCACTTCAGAAATAGAAACTGTTTTAGCCAAGCATATCCCTAAGCTATGTTTAACGCTCTCGATTTTTAGCAATGAATAAGCTCTTTTTAGGGTAGAGCCTGTTGTAATGATATCATCAAATATTAATACGGTCTTACCTTCAAGCGTACCTTTATATTTGGGGTTTATATGCAAGCTAGATTCTATTTCTATCGAACGCTGATCCTTTGGTAAAGTCTTAAGCGATTTGGCTCCCTCACTAAAAACAAAAAGATCATCTATAAAAGCAGCATCAGAATTACTTTTACTTCGAGCATTTTCTAAGACTTTCTCTAACCTTTGGTTTTTTTCTTTTTTTGATGGTATTACTGTAACAATATCAAAACCTTTAGCCGCCCGAAAAAATGATGGGATATTATCTGCTGCATGCGCTAAAATATCTCCCCAGTACTCTGGAGGCACGTAATTATCGTCATGTTCTTTCTTAGCGATTTCGATAGATAATGGATGCGAGTCATGTAATTTTGTTGTAAGTAAACTTTTTTGCGAAAAATAACGTCCGAGACATATTGTGGAGAGCGTCTCACTTGAAGGAATGACATTAGCTGACTCATCCAAAGGTACAAAGTAGAATCTTTTTCGCTCAAATTTAAAACTATTGTGTCGCGCACAGTTTTCCGCCATGAGAATTATATTCTCATACTCATCAACATCATCTATAAGGAATTCAGTGCTTAATACGGCGGCTGGTACTTGAGAAACTGGGGTTCTTGATGCCCACGATGGAACAATAGGTATAACTCCCGCATAATAACTAGCAATGATATCTGTGTAATCATCACCAATATAAATGACTCTTTCTGGATTTGTGAGTCCTAAATTTTTTAATGCTAGATTAATACCGGTAGGATTTGGTTTCATCCCTGATGAGCCTACATCAGTATATGTCACCACGGTGTCGAAATCTGGCAAATTTAAATGTGAAATTATTGTTTCTGCATAGCGCTTACTTGAATTTGTCACGATCCCTATTTTTATGCCTTTAGAAATCAGTCTTTCAAGTAATTTTTCAGTACCTTTATATGGTTTGACTGTTGATAGTAGTTCTTCTGTTATTTCATCATAAGCCCCACGTTCTCTAATATCTTTGAGCTTATTTGTTGATGCTAACGTGTTATCTAAATCGAATAAAATGGCTTCAATTTTCATTATCAACTCCATGTCTATAAGAATACTCTAATATACTTCCTATAATTCATTTTGATAACCTGTTTTGATAAAATTTTGATAACCGTTAGCAGCCTAACAAAAAAACGGGAGCGTTACGCTCCCGTTAATGAATTTAACAAATTATAGCATTACATATTTTCGATGATTGCATCGCCAAACTCGCTACATTTCAGCAGCTTAGCGCCGTCCATCAGACGTTCGAAGTCATAGGTTACGGTTTTCGCGTTAATCGCGCCTTCCATACCTTTAACGATAAGGTCAGCCGCTTCTACCCACCCCATGTGGCGCAGCATCATTTCAGCGGACAGAATGATGGAACCTGGGTTCACTTTATCCTGACCTGCATACTTCGGTGCAGTACCGTGGGTTGCTTCGAACAGCGCACATTCGTCACCGATGTTCGCACCCGGTGCGATACCAATACCACCAACCTGTGCGGCCAGCGCATCGGAGATGTAGTCGCCGTTCAGGTTCATACAGGCAATCACGTCATATTCAGCCGGACGCAGCAGGATCTGTTGCAGGAACGCATCTGCGATAACGTCCTTCACCACGATCTCTTTACCGGTTTTCGGGTTCTTGATTTTCACCCATGGACCGCCGTCGATCAGTTCACCACCGAATTCTTCACGCGCTAACTGGTAACCCCAGTCTTTGAACGCGCCTTCGGTGAACTTCATAATGTTACCTTTGTGTACCAGGGTAACAGAATCACGATCGTTAGCGATGGCGTATTCGATCGCTGCACGAACCAGACGTTTAGTCCCTTCTTCAGAACACGGTTTAATACCGATACCGCAATGTTCCGGGAAGCGGATTTTCTTCACGCCCATCTCTTCGCGCAGGAATTTAATCACTTTCTCGGCATCGGCAGAGTCCGCTTTCCACTCGATACCCGCGTAGATATCTTCGGAGTTTTCACGGAAGATGACCATGTCGGTCAGTTCAGGATGTTTAACCGGGCTAGGCGTGCCCTGGTAATAACGCACCGGGCGCAGGCAGACATACAGGTCAAGTTCCTGACGCAGGGCAACGTTCAGAGAGCGAATACCGCCGCCAACTGGTGTGGTCAGAGGGCCTTTGATGGCAACACGATATTCACGAATCAGATCAAGGGTTTCAGCAGGCAGCCAGACGTCCTGGCCATAAACCTGAGTGGATTTCTCGCCGGTGTAGATTTCCATCCAGGAGATTTTACGCTCGCCTTTATAGGCTTTCTCGACAGCAGCATCGACAACTTTGATCATCGGTGGGGTTACATCAACGCCGATACCGTCGCCTTCAATGAACGGGATAATCGGATTTTCAGGAACGTTGAGTTTGCCGTTTTGCAGGGTGATCTTCTTACCTTCCGCCGGAACAACTACTTTGCTTTCCATTCACCTCTCCTTCGAGCGCTTCTGGTTCTGCTCGTCTGTCATCACGCTGCATGTGCGTTTGCGTCCTGCTACACGGATGCGTTAGAGCAACTTTTTGTTAATGATTTGTAATGAGCGTGTCAATACTACCCTATTGTTCGCCGCCATGAAAGACACTCGTTCTTAGGCTATAATGCGGCAATTGATATAATCTGAAAATACCATGCAAAAAACTTCTTTTAGAAATCACCGGGTTGAGCGATTCAGCTCACGACAAGTCACTAAGCAGCGTAAAGAAAACCAGCCAAAACGCGTGGTTTTGTTCAATAAACCCTACGATGTTTTGCCACAATTTACTGACGAGGCAGGCAGAAGCACGTTAAAAGATTTCATTCCCGTACCAGGAATCTATGCCGCTGGCCGACTCGATCGAGACAGTGAAGGTCTTTTGGTGCTGACCAATGACGGCGCGCTGCAGGCGCGGTTAACGCAACCCGGCAAGCGCACGGGGAAGATTTATTACGTTCAGGTTGAGGGAGAACCTACGCCCGAAGCGCTGGAAGCCCTGCGCACTGGCGTGACGCTCAATGATGGCCCCACGCTGCCTGCTGGCATTGAGGTGGTAGAAGAACCCACATGGCTATGGCCGAGAAACCCGCCTATTCGGGAGAGGAAAAATATCCCCACCCGTTGGCTGAAAGTGACTTTATATGAAGGCCGCAATCGCCAGGTACGTCGTATGACAGCACATGTTGGATTTCCTACGCTGCGCCTTATCCGCTATGCCATGGGAGATTACACTCTGGACAATCTCGCCAATGGCGAGTGGCGGGATGCAACTAACTGAATAAGGAACAGGTATGTTCAAACCACACGTTACGGTCGCCTGTATTGTGCATGCAGAAGACAAATTTTTAGTCGTTGAGGAAACAATCAATGGCAAAGCCCTGTGGAATCAACCTGCTGGGCACCTGGAAGCGGATGAAACTTTAGTGCAAGCCGCCGCTCGCGAGCTGTGGGAAGAGACAGGTATCAAAGCACAGCCACAACATTTCATTCGAATGCATCAATGGATTGCACCAGACAAAACGCCCTTTTTACGTTTTCTGTTTTCTATCGAGCTTGCCAATATGTGCGCTACTGAACCTCATGACAGCGATATAGATTGCTGTCGCTGGGTCAGCGCGGAAGAGATTCTTTCAGCACCAAACCTGCGCTCGCCGCTGGTTGCCGAGAGCATTCTCTGTTATCAGAGCGGACAGCGCTATCCACTGGCGATGATTGGCGAATTTAACTGGCCGTTTACAGAGGGTGTCAAGTAAAGGGCTGCGTGCTAGAATATGCCGCCTTGAAGTTCAATGTCGTGAGTATTCCTATGTCTGAAAGCCCAAAAAAAGTGATCGTCGGCATGTCCGGCGGTGTCGATTCCTCCGTTTCTGCCTGGCTGTTGCAACAACAGGGTTATCAGGTAGAAGGCCTGTTCATGAAGAACTGGGAAGAGGACGATGGCGAGGAATATTGCACAGCGGCTGCCGATCTTGCGGATGCGCAGGCGGTCTGTGACAAACTCGGCATTGAACTGCATACCGTTAACTTTGCCGCAGAATACTGGGACAACGTCTTTGAACTGTTCCTTGAAGAGTACAAAGCAGGCCGTACGCCGAACCCGGATATTCTGTGCAATAAAGAAATCAAGTTTAAAGCCTTCCTCGAGTTTGCCGCCGAAGATTTAGGTGCCGATTACATCGCCACCGGTCATTACGTGCGCCGCGCCGACGTCGATGGCAAAAGCCGCCTGCTGCGTGGGCTGGATGGCAACAAGGACCAGAGCTATTTCCTCTACACGCTCGGCCATGAGCAAATCGCGCAAAGCCTGTTCCCGGTAGGTGAACTGGAAAAACCACAGGTGCGTAAAATTGCCGAAGACCTCGGTCTGATTACGGCCAAGAAAAAAGACTCCACCGGTATCTGCTTCATCGGCGAACGTAAGTTCCGCGAGTTTCTCGGCCGTTACCTGCCGGCTCAGCCAGGCAAAATTATCACCGTTGATGGCGAAGAAATTGGCCAGCATCAGGGGTTGATGTACCACACTCTGGGTCAGCGTAAAGGGCTGGGCATTGGTGGGACGAAAGAAGGTACGGAAGATCCGTGGTATGTGGTGGATAAAGACGTTGAGAACAACATTCTGGTGGTTGCTCAGGGTCATGAACACCCGCGCCTGATGTCCGTCGGCCTGGTGGCACAACAGCTGCATTGGGTTGATCGCGAACCGTTCACCGGCACAATGCGCTGCACGGTGAAAACCCGCTATCGTCAGACCGATATTCCGTGCACCGTTAAAGCGCTGGATGCTGAGCGTATTGAAGTCATTTTCGACGAGCCAGTCGCGGCGGTAACGCCGGGTCAGTCGGCTGTCTTTTACAATGGTGAAGTGTGCCTCGGCGGCGGCATTATCGAACAACGATTGCCTCTGCCGGTATAATTACTTACACATCTGATACAAGGAAGCAGTGAACGTGGCAAAGAATTATTATGACATCACCCTCGCCCTGGCAGGTATTTGCCAGTCGGCACGCCTGGTACAAGAACTGGCGCACCAGGGGCATTGTGATGCCGATGCATTACACGTTTCACTGAACAGTGTCATCGACATGAATCCCAGCTCTACGCTGGGCGTGTTTGGCGGTAGCGAGGCCAACCTGCGTTTAGGTCTGGAAACGATGCTCGGCGTGCTCAATGCCAGTAGTCGTCAGGGGCTGAACGCGGAACTCACCCGCTACACGTTAAGCCTGATGGTGCTGGAGCGTAAGCTGTCAGCCGCTAAAGGCGCTATGGACACGCTGGGAGACCGTATCAACGGTTTGCAGCGCCAGCTGGACCATTTTGACTTGCAGTCTGAAACGTTGATGAGTGCGATGGCAGGCATTTATGTTGACGTCATCAGCCCACTCGGCCCGCGTATTCAGGTTACGGGCTCCCCGGCCATCCTTCAGAGCCCACAGGTTCAGGCTAAAGTACGCGCTTCGCTGCTGGCTGGCATCCGTGCTGCCGTGCTCTGGCATCAGGTTGGTGGAGGCCGTCTGCAACTCATGTTTTCTCGTAATCGCCTGACGACTCAGGCAAAACAAATTCTTGCTCATTTAACCCCGGAGTTGTGATCTATGGAATTATCCTCACTGACCGCCGTTTCCCCTGTCGATGGACGCTACGGCGATAAAGTCAGCGCGCTGCGCGGGATTTTCAGCGAATACGGTTTGCTGAAATTCCGTGTACAGGTTGAAGTACGCTGGCTGCAAAAACTGGCCGCGCACGCAGCGATCAAGGAAGTTCCTGCTTTTGCTGCCGACGCAATCGGTTTCCTTGATGCGATCGTCGCTAACTTCAATGAAGAAGATGCAGCGCGCATCAAAACCATTGAGCGTACGACTAACCATGACGTGAAGGCAGTTGAGTATTTCCTGAAAGAGAAAGTGGCCGATTTCCCGGAACTGCACGCCGTTTCCGAGTTCATCCACTTCGCGTGTACCTCAGAAGACATCAACAACCTGTCTCACGCGCTGATGCTGAAAACTGCCCGTGACGAAGTGGTTCTGCCGTACTGGCGTAAGCTTATCGACGCGGTGAAAGATCTGTCCGTACAATATCGCGATATTCCCCTGCTCTCCCGTACCCATGGTCAGCCAGCCACCCCGTCAACGCTGGGCAAAGAAATGGCTAACGTGGCTTACCGTATGGAGCGCCAGTATCGCCAGCTCAACCAGGTTGAAATTCTTGGTAAAATCAACGGTGCCGTGGGTAACTATAACGCCCACATTGCCGCTTACCCGGAAGTAGACTGGCATCAGTTCAGCGAGGAATTTGTCACCTCGCTGGGTATCCAGTGGAACCCATACACGACTCAGATTGAGCCGCACGACTACATTGCCGAGCTGTTTGATTGCATCGCCCGTTTCAACACCATCCTGATCGACTTCGACCGCGATGTCTGGGGTTACGTGGCGCTGAACCATTTCAAACAGAAAACCATCGCGGGTGAAATTGGTTCCTCCACTATGCCGCACAAGGTGAACCCAATCGATTTCGAAAACTCCGAAGGAAATCTGGGACTGTCTAACGCGGTACTGCAACATCTGGCGAGCAAACTGCCGGTTTCCCGCTGGCAGCGTGACCTGACGGACTCTACCGTTTTGCGCAACCTGGGCGTCGGTATTGGCTATGCGCTGATCGCTTATCAGTCCACGCTGAAGGGTGTGAGCAAACTGGAAGTGAACCGCGATCATCTGCTGGATGAGCTGGACCATAATTGGGAAGTTCTGGCTGAGCCAATCCAGACCGTGATGCGTCGCTATGGTATTGAAAAACCATACGAGAAACTGAAAGAACTGACCCGCGGCAAACGCGTTGACGCCGAAGGTATGAAGCAATTTATCGACGGTCTGGCTTTGCCGGAAGACGAGAAAACGCGCCTGAAAGCAATGACGCCAGCCAATTACATTGGTCGCGCCGTCACAATGGTTGATGATCTTAAGTAATCTGTAATACGCCGGAGGGCAATTGCGCCTGTTCCGGCCATCAGTTTATGTCGTATGCAAGCCGGAAAAGCGTCAGCGCCTCCGGCTTTTTATCGCCCGGAACATTATCCCTTCCCGCGGTTTATTAAATGTTTATCCCCACAGCCACATAATCAGCGTTAGACTATAAAATTGATTTTGTAAATTCAGAAAATACAGCTAATTATCATAAAATCAATCAGTTAATAAAAAACCGTCTTGGACAAATGCGGGCAATATGAGTCATTTCATCGCCCCAAATTATGCCCCAAACTAATTTTTGCCCCCAAATTTGCCCCCAAAAAAGTAAAAATGGGTAGTGATCTATCGGACATTTAGCAACCTCGAGAAGCTAAAGGCCACAATGGAATATTGGTGATGTGGAGCTTCAAATCCTATCGTTCTAGTCAATATCCTATACTTTCGGTCTGACAGCTGGCTGGAGGTTTCTATGTGTGGACGCTTTTCACAGTCAATGACACGCGAGGACTATCTCGCCCTGCTCGCTGAAGAAGCTGAACGTGATATCCCATATGACCCTGAACCAATAGGTCGATTCAACGTGGCGCCAGGCACAAAAGTTCTGCTGCTTAGCGAGCGTGATGAACAGTTGCACCTTGACCCTGTTCTATGGGGATATGCTCCAGGATGGTGGGATAAGCCGCCGCTAATTAATGCACGATCTGAAACTGCGGCCACCAGCAGAATGTTTAAACCACTCTGGCAGCATGGTCGCGCAATTTGCTTTGCTGATGGCTGGTTTGAGTGGAAAAAGGAAGGTGACAAGAAGCAGCCCTACTTCATTCATCGGGCCGATGGCCAGCCGATATTCATGGCTGCGTTCGGCAGCACACCATTCGAACGTGGAGATGAAGCAGAAGGATTCCTGATAGTAACGGCTGCTGCCGACAAAGGACTGGTAGATATTCACGACAGGCGACCGCTGGTCCTGTCACCAGAAGCCGCTCGCGAATGGCTTAGGCAAGATGTAGGAGGGAAAGAAGCAGAGGACATCGTAGCCGACGGTTACGTGCCGGCTGATAAATTTATATGGCACGTCGTGACGCGTGCCGTCGGGAATATTAAGAATCAAGGTCCAGAGTTAATAGAACCTATGCGTTGATGTACGATGCGACAGGGAAAAAACGTCGGCTTTGAGCGAGGAGCGGAAGTTAGTGCTAACTGTGAGCCAGCACAGCCATCTATATGGACTCTGACACATCTATTAGATCAGTGGCGATTCAATCACGATATTTTCAGGATGACTGTTCTTGCTCATGGGCAATGAGAGCCAATCTTAGGTGATGCTCAATGAATCCCGCCTTGAAAGCACTATAGCGACGAATATCGTTCTCACTTGCTAATGCCCCAGCACGTTTAATTTCTGCATACTGTTTTGCTATTTCTTCATTTTTTATAAGGTAATTGCGAAACGCAAGAAGCTTCAGGATGTGTTCATCACCCATGACAAAAGCATGGACCTGATGACTGCGCTGTTCCCCGCCCTTAGAAAAATATCTGCGATTCGGAATTCCGTACTCTCCACGGGCCACATAACCGGCGCTTTCCATTGCGGGGTCTAAGCTATCCAGAGCTTCACGATCAATTACTTCCAGTAATATGTCTATGACGGGTTTTGCCGCCATACCGGGTATCGAGGTGCTCCCGACGTGATGGATTCTCGAAATCTTGTTTTCAAGCTCGGCTAGCAGCACAGCGGATTCCTCAGCAAACAGACTTGGCCACTGCGTATTGTAATCAACAACATCTATTATTCTCATCACACTCTCCACCAATACCCTTTTATTCATAGATGGGGTACTAAAAACTCTTGTCTATCCGGTCGTTTTACATGTGAATGGCGCAGCCAGTAAACGGGATATTTTATAGGTTGCTATAAATAAAGACGAGTTTCGTGCAAGGTCTGGAGGGTGATGGCAATTTAGCTATGTCCGCTTCTGGCACGAAGCGGACAAGTTACATGAGGCAGCGAGCGAAAATCGGATGCCCGCATAGCGTGAACAGGCGTCCGATATTTTGAAGTGTGCAGATTACTTAATCTGCTTCCCCGTTTCGTCAATAACCTTCTCGCCATCCTCTTTGGTAAACGCTCCTTTCTGACCTTCCGGTAGAATATCCAGCACTATTTCTGAAGGGCGGCAAAGACGAGTGCCAAGCGGCGTAACGACTACAGGCCGATTAATCAGGATCGGATGTTGAAGCATGAAATCAATCAACTGCTCATCACTAAATTTCTCTTGATCAAGACCCAGGTGTTCATAAGGCTCAACATTCTTACGCAGTAATGCACGCACCGTAATTCCCATATCTGAAATAAGTTTAATAAGCTCATCACGGGTCGGAGGAGTATCAAGATAATAAATTATTGTCGGTTCGTTGCCGCTGTTGCGGATCATCTCCAGTGTGTTGCGTGAGGTGCCACAGGCCGGGTTGTGATAGATAGTTATGTTGCTCATATCAGTATCTCATTACAAAGTGACAGAGAGCCGCCACGCCAGCGCGGCCAGAGTGACAAACAGTACGGGCACAGTCATGACAATGCCGGTACGGAAGTAATATCCCCAGGTAATCGTTATATTTTTCTGGGAAAGCACATGCAGCCAAAGCAGGGTTGCCAGACTGCCAATCGGAGTGATTTTCGGGCCTAAATCGCAGCCGATCACGTTGGCATAAATCATTGCCTCTTTGACGACGCCAGACGCCGTACTTCCGTCAATAGACAGTGCGCCAATCAGCACCGTCGGCATATTGTTCATCACCGACGACAGGAACGCGGTCAGGAAACCGGTGCCGAACGTTGCTGCCCATAACCCCTTTTCTGCCAGCAGGTTCAGCACGTCAGACAGATACTCCGTAAGCCCTGCATTGCGCAGGCCATAGACCACCAGGTACATACCCAACGAAAAAATAACGATCTGCCATGGCGCACCGCGGAGGACTTTTCCGGTGTTGATGGCATGACCTCTTTTCGCCACTATAAACAGTATTGCTGCGCCACTAGCCGCTATCGCACTGACCGGGATCCCCAGAGGCTCCAGAACAAAGAAACCGACAAGCAGCAATAACAGGACAATCCAGCCCGCCCTGAACGTTGCCGGATCCTTTATCACACTGGCAGGCCTCTTCAGCAGCGAAACGTCATACGTCGCCGGAATGTCCTTGCGGAAGAAGAGATGCAGCATGACCAGAGTGGCCGCAATCGCTGCCACATCTACGGGGATCATAACGGAGGCATACTGTGTAAAGCCCAGACCGAAAAAGTCCGCCGAGACGATATTCACCAGGTTAGAAACAATTAGCGGCAGGCTGGCCGTATCTGCAATAAATCCTGCGGCCATGACAAACGCCAATGTCGTACCCTGGCTGAATCCCAGTGCGAGCAGCATCGCAATTACAATCGGCGTCAGGATCAGCGCAGCGCCGTCATTGGCAAACAACGCAGCAACAGCGGCACCAAGCAAGACTATCCAGGTAAACAAAAGGCGGCCACGTCCGTTACCCCAACTGGAGACGTGCAGTGCGGCCCATTCAAAGAAGCCGGACTCATCGAGCAACAGGCTGATGATGATGACCGCAATAAATGCCGCTGTCGCGTTCCAGACGATATTCCAGACAACGGGAATATCAGCAATATGGATGACTCCGGTTCCCAGCGCCAGCGCAGCCCCGATACTCGCGCTCCAGCCAATACTCAGACCTCTGGGTTGCCAGATCACCAGTACCAGCGTCAGTAAAAATATACTCCCTGCCAAAAACATTTCAGACCCCGTTATATATGATTATGTATATATGTTTTCCTGCCTCAGCAGGAGGTACAGGCCGACTTTGCCAACCATTCCCGCACATCCTCCCGAAGGGACAGCCAGGACGCCGTGATTGTCTCAGCGGCCCACGCCGGAATATGAGGTGACAGACGATAGTGGATCCATTTCCCTTCCCGACGATCAAGAACAAGCTTTGCCTCACGCAGGACGGCCATATGGCGTGATATTTTGGGCTGTGATTCGGCGGTAGCTGCACAGATATCGCACACGCACAGTTCTCCGGACTCCCGCAGAAGCATGACAATGGCGAGCCGTGTTTCATCTGACAGGATTTTGAAAAGCTGAACAGGTTGTAGCATTTTTCTCTCCGTTCCCTTTAGAATACACATATGGTAAATCATATGTATTAACTTTGAAATCATCTGCTCTCTCTGGAGGAGAAAAATGGAACAATTTCCTGCCCTGAATACTAAATGCTTTGATCAACACATCGCTGAACGCCTGAACATGCAGGAGCCACCACGGATTCTGATCCTGTATGGTTCATTGAGAGAGCGCTCCTACAGCCGCTTTGCCGCGGAGGAAGCCGGGCGCCTGCTGACGGCGATGGGCGCGGAAGTGAAACTGTTTACCCCCTCCGGTTTACCCCTGCCGGATGATGCGCCGGACACGCATCCCAAAGTCACCGAGCTGCGCGGTCTGGTCAGATGGTGTGATGGGATGGTATGGAGTTCTCCGGAACGACACGGTGCTATGAGCGCAGTCATGAAGGCGCAGATTGACTGGATACCCTTAAGTGAAGGTGCGGTTCGTCCTTCGCAGGGCAAAACACTTGCGGTAATGCAGGTCTGCGGCGGTTCACAGTCCTTCAATGCCGTGAACCAGATGCGTATTCTGGGTCGCTGGATGCGGATGTTTACGATCCCCAACCAATCCTCTGTAGCCAAGGCATGGCAAGAGTTCGACGAAAATGGACGAATGAAACCTTCTTCATGGTATGACCGCATCGTCGATGTAGCCGAGGAGCTGTTTAAAATCACGATGCTGCTTAAGGGACAAACTGGTTATCTTGCAGATCGTTACAGCGAGCGAAAGGAAAGCCAACAGGAGCTTTCATCCCGTGTCAATCAGGACAAAATATAACGTATATTTTACGTGAATCCATACTGAATGAGCTTAACAACGTCCGCTATTGGCATAATGCAGCCCTCTTACCGGGGTCTTCGTAACCACGGATCCATCTGGATAAACTGAAACCCATTGAAACGGTACCGATGCTTTCAGGGGGCGACGTTGTGGGGACCACCGTTCGACTTTCGCGACGGTAATCACCACTGCGAACGCAGCAAAGCACGGTCGGGTTCGCCCTCTGGGTGCCGATCAAGCCATTGATTATATGACAGAGGATTTTGCTGCAGTTGCCACCAGCATCACCGATAACAAGGGCATTAATGTAATTCTCGAGTATATTGGCGCACCTTATTTTGGACGACACGTGAACGCACTCGATTTTGATGGTCATCTGATATGGACTGGCATTATGAAGGACATTAAAAACGCGAAAATCCCGATGGACCGAGTGCTGTACCGTCATCTTTAGATTATTGACACGGTATTCAAATCGCGTTGGATGGACGTAAACATGAAATGTCTCATCACTTTAAAAAACGCTGGTTAACCAGTTTAGGTAAGACGGACTGAGCCCGGTGATTGACAACGTTTTTACGCTGGTAGACACCAGTAAATCTCACCAGCGTATGGAAAACGGCATGAACACAGGAAAAATTATGTTGACGATGTAGGGGGGACACAAACAGGTTACTCTTCTGGCGTGTTGCAGAAGGGGAGGAAGCTTTGTCCCTGGAGGCATAACCCGCTAAGATGTCGTTGTTTGGTGCTACACTTGCTATTATTTTCAGGTGGTACAACAGGGAATTAGCCATCTTGTCCAGACAAAAATATATCAGTGCGATTGTCATGATCGTGGTTTGCACAACCTCACTATTTGCCGCGCTGGTTGTTCGTGAAGCGCAAGATTTACAGAGCTATATGGGGTATGTCGCTGAAAATGGGAAGTCGGCGCTTTTCCATGAAGAGTCCATTAACCAGAATATTGCCACCCGGCTTTCGCGGGAATTTTATAGCCGAATAGCCGATGCGCCCTTTGACGATACCGAACGAACAGTAATATGTCAGTACCTTGAAACCGAGGGTGATATTTACGGATTCAATCTGTTGAAGAAAAACAGGGATAACCTCGACGGCACCCTGCAAACCCGCAATAGATCGTGTAAAGAATGGGTGGGAGACATTGGCGCACTATCGGTTATTCACACCGCTGAGCGTGCAGCTCAGTCAAAGTACAGTTTTTCAAATTATACCGGTTATATGTTCAGGAACATCAGATACTATGTAGATCTTACTCATAACTATATTTATATTAATCAGCCAGTTAATACTCGCAACTATACCTTCAGTAACTGGCTCGTGGGTAATAATGGCCACATCAATATCGCTCGTAGCACACACACGATTTCGATTGATGACAATGCCCTGAAAGATCTGCTAAAGGGAGAAACTACGCTGTCTCATATTTATCAGGATGGCTATACCCGCAATAATATTATCAGCATGCTTACCCCGGTATATCTGGGTGATAAAGTAAAAGGCATTATGATTACAGACATCAACATTGACGATCTGGTGGTTTCGTTTAATACAGTCGATCGTCCGTTGTTATGGCAATTCCTTTCTTTGTATGTCACCGATAATGAAACCGGAAGCCATATTGTTTTCCATAAACCATATATCAAATCTTATGCTTTGATCAGTTATGAAGACTCGCTTACCCAGTATTACACCCTGCATGTGAAACTAGATGCTATCTACGTTATTGTTGCGAATTTATGGCTGTTACTGCTTTATCTTCTCGGAACCTGGGGATTATGCCGATATGCCCATAAACAATTAATCAGACAAACTTTGCTTTCTAGGGATAACGTGACGGACGCGATGACCGGACTGTATAACAGAAAAGTTATTACACAGGAGCTGGGACATAAAATCCGCTCACTCGTTGACAGAGGTATCCCCGTCACGGTCATCGCAATTGACAGTGATGGACTCAAAAGAATAAATGACTCTCTCGGTCACCATATGGGCGATAAAGTGATACAGATGCTGGGGATGGCGTTGGGAAATGCCATTCGTAAAAGTGACTACGGTATCCGGCTTGGGGGCGATGAGTTCTGCCTTGTTCTTATCGATTATTCTCTGAATAAATTCCGTGATGTTATTACTCGGGCGCAGGAACAACTACTAGCGATTGACCCGGATAAACTGGTGGCATTTTCCTGGGGGGCATATCAACTGCTGCCAGGAGACACATTGGAAGTGGCGATGCTGAAAGCCGATGAGTTGCTTTATCAGCATAAACGGAGCAAGTACCCCGAGCGTAAGTGAGATGTTAGCTGTTACAGGCATTTAGACGTTTAGAAAGGTGAACCAGCACATTACTTCCTATCACGCTAGCCAACTGGATATTCAGCAATGGCATTAACATCTGTAAGTAACGCTACCTCCGATTTCATCTGCCTCTGCCGTTCGTGAATTCTGAAACCGTGTATCACCATTGCCTGCATCATCGCCGCCTCAAGCTGTTGCAGGAACGCAAAATTCACCGGAACATCGTGGTTATCCGCATCGGTCCAGAAAAATCCCTCAGGTAACTCTCCTGTCCTACCAGCCATAATCACGGGTACAAGACGCTCCTGCGATGCTTTGCCTCCATCCCACCGGCGATTGTCCAGTTCAAAAATAATGTTGGCATTTTCCTGAACGTCCCGCCAGTTGCTGATTTCAGCCAGTTTCTGGTTGCGTAAATCCTCCACCATCTTGTCAGTCACAATATAAGGGGCGACAGGTCCATACTTTCCTGATTCAAGCTCGCTGTAGATACGGCGTCCATGCTCCTCAAAATCATTCAGACATGCAGTGAACGGCAGAAACTCATCAAACTCTGCAAATTTAACCCTGCAGTTAATCGCTGTATGTTCTTTATTCGCCCACTCAGGAGCCTGAATGCCCTCAATGTTCATACAATCTCCTTTTATGAAATTCGCTGAAAAAGACCTACATAATGCGAAGTAGTACCGTTTTGCCACTGGTTTGAGATAATGCCGCAAGCTCGCCACGTCCCCGGAAGAGGGTAAGGCCCATATTGAACACCCGACCTGTAGGCATCAATAGTGTATGTACTATAACGATCCGGTGGAAAAATAATGCCGCAAGCCTTGAGACTCCCCCCTGCAACGGTTGCGCCTGGGGCAAGAGGTGCTCCAACACTCATATATGCCAGCGCAAACGAACCTACAGCATGAAGAGCACCCGCTGGTGCGCCTGCTGGTCCTTGCGGTCCCGTAGCGCCTGTTGCTCCCTTTGCACCTGCTGGTCCCTGTGGTCCAGTTAACCCGGTATCCCCTTTTACACCTGCCGGTCCCTGCGGCCCTTGCGGTCCCGTAGCGCCTGTTGCTCCCTTTGCACCTGCTGGTCCTTGTGGTCCAGTTAACCCGGCATCCCCTTTTACACCTGCCGGTCCCTGCGGCCCTTGCGGTCCCGTAGCGCCTGTTGCTCCCTTTGCACCTGCTGGTCCTTGTGGTCCAGTTAACCCGGTATCCCCTTTTACACCTTCCGGCCCCTGCGGACCTGGCGGACCACTGAGGTCATCACTTTCCTGTATCTCTTTAATGGTATCAGCGGCGGCTTTTGAGGCTGCACTTCTGGCCTGTTCAGCAAGAAGCTGTGCCTCATCCCTTGCCTGTCCACTTTCTTTTTCACTGGCAGCAGCAGCCTGTGCACTGTTCCGGGCATTCAGGGCGTCTTCCTGAGCTTCATCGCGCAGCGTCAGGGCCTCATCTCTGGCCTGTTCTGCGCGGGTGGCGCTCTCAGCTGCTTGATTTTTCTGGTTCTCAGCCGTTTTGGCTGACTGCAGGGCTGATGCTTCACTTGCTGATGCCGATTCTGCACTGGCTGATGCCGCAGTCTCTGATTTAGCGGCCTTTTCACTGAACTCCCTGGCATGCAGCTCACTTATCGCTGCAGCTGCAGCGCTGTTATCCCCCTGTTCTGCAGCCTGTGTAGCCGTGAGGGCGCTTTCACGCACTGAGGTTTCAGATGCGGCTGCATTACCGGCATGCTCACCCGCTGTTTGTGCTGACGCAGATGCACTTCCGGCACTCCCTGCTGCAGACTGTGCCAAAGCGCCTGCCTCCTGCTGCGCTTTCTGTGCCGCATCAGCGGCGATCTTTGCCTTTCCGGCCTGTTCCGTCGCTGTCTGTGCCGACTTTGCCGCACTGTCAGCATCTGCACTGCTGGCCAGAACGCTCTGCGCGGTCTGTCGGGCATTATCTGCAGCAGACCGGGCAGAATCATCAGCAGCACCCGCAGAGAGTGCCGCCTGGCGCTGTGACTCTGCCGCAGCAGTTGCAGACAACGCTGTCGCGTCTTTACTCTGTTCCGCTGACTGTGCGGCCTGTTCGACTCGTTCCCTATCCTTCTCTGTTGCACCGCTCAAATCCACTACGCGGTTTACCATTTCCTCAAAACGTTTCATCACCTCCGGACGAAGGTCCGCGTCCTTTGGCGCATCGAGAAACGCATTCAGGGTATCCGGCGTATCGGTCGGGGCCACGTAAATATCGCCAGCCACTGAGGGAGGAAAACCTTCCCGCAGCAGTGACACACTGTAATAACCCGGTTCAGCCTCAATGCTGTAATGGCCGTTCGCGTCCGTAACAGAGGATGACATAACCTCCACAACAACGGTCGCGCTGGTTTTCTTCGCATTCAGTTGGATGATGCAGTCCTGTACCGGTTTCCCCGCTCCGTCTTTTAATACGCCAGAGATAAGTACTGCCATAATTCCTCCATAAAAAAAACGCCCGAATGAGCGCTCGTTTTGGGATTCAGTCATCAGTAAATGCTGATGCCTGTGCTGTTCTTCTTCACCACCATGACCAGCAGGTTACTGATAAAAGCAGGAGTATTGCCGCCGCCACCATTACCCTTGCTTGACACCGTAAAGCTCATGGTCACATTTCCAGCTCCGGCAGGCATATCAATGACCGTACTGAATGATTTCGTTGGAATTGCGGGATATGCGTTGTATATCTCTCTGCCGTTGTGCTTCACAACAAGCCCACAATCTGTCCACCGGTCATTACTTGTGGCTGATTGCCCACTTGCTCCTGCAAAAGTGATGGGTGGAATAATTATCTGCCGATCAAAATCGTGATCATCTTGTATCTGGACCGTGAGGGTTCCATTCGGAAAACCCGGAATTCCAGGGAAAGCCCGCCCAACTGCTTTAACGATATCGCCGACAATCTTCTCTGCCCGCATCGTCCCCTTTATGGTGCAGTTTTCCTCAATCGTCACATTGTTGAGAGCACCAGAGTTCGCACTGATATGGCCGCTGATATCCGCATTACGGGCGGTCAGTTTGCCGTCAGGCGTCAGCATAAAGGTCGGCGGGTTCCCGCCGCTGGTAATGCTCGGGGCCATCAGATATTTAAGGAATACCTCATTCATAAATATCTGGTCACCCTGCATCACGAAGGCGGGTGTTTCATTGCCATTTGCAGGGTTGATAAACGCGATACGATCAGCCGCTACCAGAAACTGGCTTATCTTCCCTTCTTCCGTGTCCTCCATACTCAGGCCCAGACCAGCCACATAGTGCTTCCCGTCTTTGGTCTGCTCTATCTTCACGCCCCACATGGCATTCCATTTGCCGTTCGCGTCCTGCCATTCTTTCGAAAACTCATCCAGCCGGCTGGCGTTGTCTTCCGTCAGCTCCACCTTCTCCAGCAGCTCTTTCCCCAGATGACTTTCGGTGATTTCCCCTTTGAAGAAATCCAGGTAACCCGCCGCATCGTTGCTGGCCTGCCCTTTAGCCTCCACGAACGCCGATTTTCCGACCTGGTTCACGGCCCGGATATAGAAGTAATAGTCCTTGCCGGGTTTGATACTGCTGCTGGCCGCAATCCAGTACAGCGCGGTGCCGAGATAACGCGCATCGGTTTCCACCTGGCGGATATCGGCGATTTTTTTATCCGTAAACCAGAATTCATACTGCACCGTGGGGTCATATACCGCCTGGCGCGGGGTGGCGGTGATCTGAAAATAGCCGGGAGTCAGCTCAACATAAGACGGTACTGCCGGCGCAGCGATGCTGAAATCCGTGCTGGCCGGATCGCCCTGCTGGCCCTGGCTGTTCACCGCCCGCACCGTCAGGGTGTAGCGCCCCGGCGTCAGGTTGCGGAAAGTATGCTCCGTTTTTGTCAGTGTCAGGCTGCTGGCCAGCCGATTGCTGTTATTTTCCGCTTTCACCGTCAGGCGCAGGGAGAAGTTCCCCCCCTTAACCACACGCGGGGTATCCCAGCGCGCCCGCGCCTGATACTGCCCCTCCTCTGCCAGAATCTCTGTGGTCAGGTGCTGCACGGCAGGCGGCGTATTCGTGATACCGGTGTCCGGCAACGGATCAAACGTCGCCCCGTTATCCACGATGGCTCCTTTCTCCGGAACATGCTGTACGGCGGTAATAGCATACGTGCCGTCATCGTTTTCCCGTATGGCCACACAGCGAAACAGGCGCTGGCGCAGATCCGGCAGTTTCAGCCCCCACACGCTGTACTCCGCCACGCCATCGGGTAACTGGCTGACGGTCACGCGGTCCGGAGCCGGATGTGCGGTAACTGCGACGGTAACAGGCTGGCCATCGCTGCCCACCAGGTTCAGCACCACATTGCCGCCTGCCGGTATCTCCACCTCACGGTCCAGAGTGAGCGTGCGCGTAAGACTGTCGACCGACAGGACGCGTCCGCCCACGGTCACACCGGCATAATCACTGTCGCAGACCTCAATGATATCGCCGGGAACGTGGCGTAATCCCTCAGCCCCTACGGAAAAATCCACCGTCTGCGTTTCCAGCAATTCGGTGGTGATGGCCCACAGTCCGGAGCGATGCGCCTGCCCACGGCTGGTACAGGCAAACGCATCCATCTTCAGAACGTTGCGACCATAGCGCCGGATGGCAGCGTCGTTTTCCACCAGTTCGGTGGACGTTTCCCAGCCATTGTTCGGGTCGGTGTAACGGGCCTCGGCGGCATTGTGGCGCTCTTTCAGGGCGCTGAAGCTGTAGATGAACGACGCACCGTCAGCGGGCATCACCACATTACTCTGCGTATAGGTCCAGACTTTATCGGCGGGCCGGTCCTGCACAAACGTCAGGGTGCTGCCGTTCCAGACCGGCATGCAGCGCATCAGGGAACAGAAGTCCCCCAGCACGTCCCACGCTTTACGCTGGTCCGTCAGATACGCATTGCAGGTGATACGCGGTTCAGTCCCGCCCAAACCGTCAGGAACGGGCTGATCGCAGTACTGTGCAATGGCATACAGCGCCCACTTATCCACATCGGCAACACCAATGCGGCTTCCCATGCCATAGCGCGGGTGAGTCAGCATATCCAGCACACACCAGGCCGGATTGTCTGTCCAGGCGGGTTTAAACGTTCCGTCCCACAGCCCGGAATACGTCCGTTTTACTGGATCATAATTCGACGGCACCGGCACAATACGCCCGCGCAGGTGATAGTTTCGCGTGACCTGCTGGCTGCCAAACTGCTCCGCGTCCACTTTTACCCCGATAACGGCGGTGTTCGGATAGCACTGTTTCACATCGATGATTTCGGTATAACCCGACCACACCGTTTTGTTCTGCAGCAGGTCTGTCGTGCTGTCATCAGTGAGGCGCTGCATGCGGACTTCAAACGGCCGGGGCGGCAAATCATCAATCACCACGGATGCCAGAAACTGCGTGGTCGTTTTCCCTGTAATGGTGATATCCCGCTCCGTTCTCCACAGCCCGTCCCGGCGAAACTGGATCAGCATCTGTACACTGGTCGGGTTGCGGTCGCCTTTGGTACTGGTGCTGACCAGCGACTGCACACCAAAGGTAAAACGCAGACGGTCCACCGTTTTAGCGGTAATGGTGCGAGTCACCTGCTCAGACTTCTTCACCTCCACACCCAGCAGGGTTTCAGCACCAGAGTCTTCGAACCCCTCCATCGCGGTCTGCTCATCCTCCCCCACGCGGTAAACCACGGTGACACCATGAACCATCGCGTTACCGTCGCTGTCGAGGACCGGCGTTTTGTTAATTCTGACACTCTTCAGCCCGTCCACAGGACCTTCAATCGGCCCCTCGCAGATGGCATCAACTACCGTCAGCATCTGACTGGATTTCAGGTCGTCAGGAGCCTCATGCGGTGTTTCACTGCTGCCACCACCCTTACCCATAATCTGTTCCCTCTGAAACGACAGAACCGCCCGGAGGCGGTTCTATGTAAATACAAATATGCTGCAGTAAGTCAGCGACCGATGATCACCACCTGCCCCCCGCCACCTTCATCCCGTGTGCTGATTTCCTGGGAGATCGTGCGGGATCCGACCAGCATTTCACCGTATAACACCGGCAGGGCATTACCCTGCGCCATCATGTTGTCCAGTGACGAAAAATAGGTGTTCTGTTTGCCGTTATCGGTCTTCCGGGACGAGGGGATTTTTGCCTGCGGCATCAGCATCTGCGCCACACCACCCAGCATCATGGCCGCCCCCATAGAAAACAGAACCGAGGATGCCGAAATAGCACCGGCAGATAACGCTGCTCCCCAGGCTGCCAGTGAAGCCCCTGCTGTAAAAAAGGACGCGGCTATTGCTACTGCTCCCAGCACCACCTGGAACAGACCACCGGATTTAGCCCCAGCCATGCGTGGGACAATATGAATAATGGCCCCCTCCGGCAGCGGCTCGTGCAGACGGGCTGACAGGCTGGTTTCATTCACATCCAGGCCTGCAATGCGTATCTGATACCAGCCATCATTCATTTTCTGCCGGAAGCCCGGAACCTGCATGGCCAGCGCGTAAATGGCCTCGGCCCCCGTTTTTATACTGAGGCTGAAGCGGCGGCCAAATCGTTGTAAATCCCCGTGAAGGCAAACTCGTGCCATGCCCGGTGTCGCCATATCGAGTGTGTGCGGCGTTGCCATTTGTCGGTATACCTCTCGCGTTTACTGAGCTGATCAGGAATATGGTGCAGCAGCTCGCCATCGCCGCAGTAAATCGCAGCATGATTGGCAACCGATGAACCAAAACAACAAATCAGAATGTCTCCGGGCTGTGCCTCTGCGGCATTCACCCAGTAAAAGCCGGTCGCCTCCAGATTATCCAGATACAGATTATCCCCCTGCGTCCACCAGTCCTCCTTCCGCGCAAAATCCGGCATCTCAATACCGGCCAGATGGTACGCATCGCGGAACAGGGTGTAACAGTCCGTCACGCCATGCTCAAATGCCCGCCCGGTGAGGAACGGCATGCAACGAAATTTGTATATCCGGTCATCGCAGACCAGCCACCACGGCAGGCCACTCTGAACCTGCAGGCGGCGATCAACATCGCTGAGAAACGGCAGGCCATCGGGATGGCTGTGGACCAGGGCCACCATATCGCCTGCCGCCTGCGCCTGAAGGTAATCAGCCGGATCCATGCGGAAATACAGGGTCGGTTCAGCGGAAAGATTCTGGCAGGGAAAATACCGCTCCCCGGCTGGCGTGTTCACCACCCAGCCGCATGATTCAGCGGGCGCACACGAAGCAGCATGCGCCAGGAGTGTTTTGTTCATGTGTGTATCCATCAGGAAAGACGGTTAATCGAGAGGAAGCAGCCGATGCGCGGCAGGTTATTACGCAGCTCGCAGCCGGTACGGCATTTGCTGCAGGCATCTTTTGCCGGGTCTGCCGTGGGCTTATCAAACTCATCCGCCACAGGCGGCCCGATGTAACCACACTCATCAGAACGGTAGGTCCAGTTGCAGACATCAGCCAGCATGATCCGCGCCGGAAACACGCTGCCGTCCGTTTCGGTCGGTGTGGCCAGCACGAAGGTCGCCGTGGTGGCTTTCAGCTCCGACAGTTGTTCAATCACCCAGCGGCTGACCACTTCCTGTTCCGGGTTGGCCTCCGGATTGCCGCCTGTAAAGTTCACCGCATCGAGAAAACGGGCGTACACAACATGCCTTACCACCGTGGCCCCGACGAGGCTCTGCATATCTACCGCAAGTCCCGTAACCATGCCAAACAGGTTCGACACCGCCAGCGTCGGGCGGGCGGTAGTCCCTTTCCCTGACAGGTCGAACCCGGTTCCCTGTATCGGGTAAACGTCATACTTCCGGCCCTGCCAGGTGACCGGCTCGCCCTTCTCGTTCAGTTCATTTGAAAAATAGTAGCGCTGGCCACCAAAGGCCGTCAGGTCGATTTCCCACAAATCAATGCGGGCCGACTGTTCGGTTTTCGTGATTTCGTTGAGGGTGTTCTGAGGAATATCTTGCATAAAGATCCTTAAGCAATGACCTGCTCAAATTTACAGCTGAAATCGGAATACGCGACGTTGTCCGTAACAGACCACTCCCGGCAGACAACTTTTATTGTGCGGTTGTATTTTGGCGGTCGCCACAGAAAGGCTTTATATCCTCCGTGCTCGGCCAGAAACGCTTCAAGTGCGGTGCGGGAATTGTCCGACGTGATACGGAAAACAGGCTGGAAGTTAATTAACTGATGGTTGAGTCCGGTCGGGCGACGTTGCTCATAGCTATCCCCAAATTTTATGGTTGTCACCGAAGGGGAAACAGAAGACTGCATCCCCTCCCTGGGTGCCCAATGAAAGGTTTTCACTTATCCTCCCGCCAGCATGCCGCCATCGCGGCCCTGAGTTCTCAGGATACTCATGACACGCGTGTCGACCATTTTGACCAGCATCTGCGATGCCTGCGGCCCTATCTCCCCGTTTTGCCCGTCATTCTGAATGGTAATGTGATACTCAGGTGAATAAACAATCCCACCATTCATACCACTACCAGAGGAACCCGGGTCACCCAGCGCCCTGACACCCAGCGTACCGTCAGTCGTTTTCGCCAGAGGCATAATGGCTTCCGGACCAGCTTCACCAAACACGCCAGCCCCCTTTGCAAAAGCAAACAGGGTCGGGCTGTCATAGATGCCGTTGCTGTAGGCACTTAATGAAGGTGAGTCATAAACACCGCC
>NZ_JAOWDS010000063.1:0-41292 GCF_030334545.1 Citrobacter sp. Ce129 | reverse complement strand
TTACCGGCCTGCTGACCATTCACACCGGTTGCGAGGGTACCGCTGTTAACCAGGTCGCCCCCCACCGTGAACAGGAGGTTGTCGCCGGTCCCGGTTCCCACCTGCAGCACACCGGCGTTATTCACATGACCTGCAACGCCCCCCGTGCCCGAGAGCATCCCCGCAGCCGCAATGTTGACTTCGCTACTGGCCAGCGTGACCGGAGATGTACCGTCCCCCAGTACCAGGCCGCCCTGCTCAATCTCCGTTTTGCCCGTCCAGGCGGCGTTATTGCCGACGGTAATGGAGCCGGCTCCCAGCTTGGTCACATCGCCGCTACCATAAACCTCGTTATTAAGCTGCCAGTCGGTATTACTGTTCAGCACCAGTGAACCGCTGTTGCTCACCTCTGCGCTGCCCAGATTTTCTGCTGTGAACGCGGTGAGCCGGGAATCCGCATCCACAGCAAATTGCCCCGTAAAGGCGCTGTTGTTGCCCACCAGCGCGACATCGCTTTCGCTGACTTCAACCCGTCCGGCATCGCTGATGCTGTTGTAAAGCGCGCCTGCGGCCTTGCTCATCGTCAGCGTCCCCGCCGCCACAATATCGCCGGTGCCAAGGCCCAGCGTCGTGTTCATCAGCACGCGCGCGCCTTCTGCAATGGTCGTTTTTGCCGTCAGCGTGCTGTTTTCACCGGTGATGGTCAGCGTGTCGCCATTGATGTTCAGCGCGCCGCTTCCGGTCAATATTCCATCAGCTGTGCCACCCTGCTGCAGGGTCAGGCTACCGCCATTGATGTTCAGCAGTGAGTCAGCCGCCGCCGTCAGCTTACCGACAGTCTGGCTATAACCGTTCATGTCAAAACCGGTATCAGCGGCCAGGCGCAGTTCGCTGGTCTGTCCCAGAACATTATCGTTTTTCATCAGCAGGTTGCCGCTGCGTACATCGGTGATACCGGTGTAATCGTTATCCATATTCGACAGCGATACCGTCTGGCCTCTGGCGCTGTCAAACGCCAGATCGCCAGTGCCGGTCACGCGGGCGCTGAGATCTGCGGCATTACCGGTATTCCCTTCGGCATTGAGGGTTAGGGCATTATTCCCTTGCGCAAGTAATTCGAGTTGGGTCAGACCATAATTGATGTAAAGTCCATCGCCATTTTCACCACTTGTCAGACGATAATCGTAAACACCATTTGCCACGGTCTCACCATTCTGAGTAATGTGAGATGTCTGGGCATTAGAAACCACATTACCATTCTGATCGACCAGGCTAAGATTCCCCGCACTACCTGTAACCGTGCCGTAGCTATCAGCCAATTTAACCAGGACGTCACCTTCATCCTGCTGGAGCAAAGGTAAAGTTGTGTCAGGATGCTGCGGCGTGTTCTCAAAATCGCCACCAGTACTAATTTGAATTTGCCCGCTACCGGTTAAATTCAGATCGTTTTCCGTCTGAATGAAACGATCGCTAAGCGTATCGCCAGGAGAAACAGCACCAAAAATTAATGTCCCGCCATTAAAGGCCAGACCACCAATGTTTTGTGTTCCAGTTCCAACCGATGTAGCGTTGCCAGTACCCACGGTAAGCGTGGCATTCGTTAACGCAGACGTATTGTCTGCTTCTAATGCGAACAGATTATTATTGAGAATCACATTCCCTGCGAATTCAGAACCCGTGGTATTGCTAAAGTTAAACGCATTACCATTATTATCAGCAACAAGATATCCGGCTCCGGTTAACTTATTATCAAAGCTGAACCCATTGTTTGTTGTCGCGAGCAAGCGTCCGCCACTGCTGATATTTACATCACCGGTACCGAAATTATTCTGCGTAGAGGACACCGCGGTATCCGTTGAAGCAGTGCCCGTTACTTTCCAGTTACCCGCATAGTTTTGGTTAGTACCGGTTATCTGGGCATTACCAGATACGGTTGAATTACCGCTACCTGATAATATGTTATTGAATGCACTGCCATCAGCATAAGCAATATCCAGTCCGGTATTAGTGTTTGGAGCCGTATTAACAGATACCACACCACTTCCCAGTGCTTTACTATCCGCAATGGAAAGTAAACCACCGCTAATTACCGTCCCACCAGTGTAATTTGACACAGCAGCCAGAGTAGTATGTCCTGATTGTTGCTCCACCGCGCCATCGCCATTAATCGCAATATTGAATAAATAGCCTTCAGTACCAGGTTGAGCCTGATTGATGTTATTGAAAATAACCGTATTCTGGCCATCGCCACTCATTGCTATGCTCTTGGCAGCAATAGAGGAAGGGGCACCATACTTAGCATCACCAATATAAAGCTGGGTAGCGCCGCCGGATACACTGTTTAATGTGATATCATTCTCAGCAGTCACTTTTGAAGCGTGCCCCAGGATCACTTTTGTCACGTTGTCAGCGACTGCTGACGATATATTGAAATCACCATTCGTCGTTATGCCCGTTCCTGTTGCATTCAATATCTGAAGACCCGTACCCCCTACGTTTTTACCAACAACATTTATATCTCCACCAACATTTACCACCGTTGAATAAATGCCTGCAGCAGTACTAACAGCATCAATGTTATTGATTTCAACGTTATTACTGAAAGTAAGATCGCCACCAACGTTGATACCATTCGAAGTTGAATTGTTAGTCGCTAAAAAACTACCGTTCGTAGTATCAAGAGACAGATCGCCGCCCACGTTAAGCTGGGAATTGCCCACCATCATGAACGTGCCGCCACTGGTGTTTTTTACGGTCATGTCACCCGTAACATTAATTTCGGCACCCTGCTCTGAAGAACTGGGATTTGCCAGCCATATGCTATTATGATCTGCAGTAAGACTAATGCTTTCTGCAGTTAACCTAGCCATTGCATTCGCTGATCCAAACATCCAGATAGTCGCATCTGTCGCGCCAGTATTCGTTTTAATATCACCTGCAGAGATAACACCGGCAGTCCCCCCGGATTGCTCCGATGTCAACCCTCCTAATTGGGAACCACCAATTTGCAGCATACTATTATTTCCCATTAATAGTGCACCGCTATTTTCCGCTGTTAAACTGCCGCCATTGATCCATATAGATGTATTTTCATTGGCAGGTGGCGCCATATTTATTGTTGGATTGCCACCTGTAATAATAACATCCGCACCGTTATTTACCTGCACAGTAGAGGTTGTGTTCCATTGCAAACCATCATTTATACTATCTGATGAATTGAATTCAGTATATCCATTGATTTCTAGCGCATTAACGTTCCCTGATAGTATTAATGTAACAACCGTGCTAACAGCTTTAAGATTAAACAGCAAACTGGTGGATTTCGGGGAGAACTGGGTAGTGCTTTTACTTTTCGTTTTACCTTTACCAAACTCCGAAACCACAACCCATAAATTTTGAGCCGAATTCCATATAACACGATAAATCTTGTTCATAATCACCTTCCGAATAAGACCACGAAGCCTTTGTGTTTTGGCTAATTATCATGGCGGTACAGCAATGAATATAACGACACTCAACAGGCATCCTCTCTTTTCTGGTCTTTTCCGCAGAAACATTGAGCAACCTGTACGGGGCGGATACTATTCCCGGCTCACAAAAACATCCATTTATATCGATAATTTGACGTATTATAGATACTTTATCTTACTTATATGACAGAAACAGTCATTAACACCAATTCAGTTTAATGCAAAGACAACGCAGTGTTAATGATTTGTATAGATAAATTCCACATAGCTGTTACCACGCTAACTCCACAGCATAAATTTACGAACAAAAAAGTGCAGTTCGTTAGAATTACGTAAATTATATTTTCGCGCAATAGCGATTGTTATCGCCTGGAAAAACTTAACGTCAATCCTTGCTAATTTAGCAGCTTCGCTGACGCTATTTGCAGCCAGTAATAAATGAATAACATATATCTCTCGTCGGGTTAATGTCTTAAGTTGTCTGATGCTTAGTATTTTATCGATTACCTTACGGGAGTGATTTTTTTGTCCCCTGAAGATACATAAACGCCACTTGTAGAAATCATCTGTCATTTCCAAATCTACTAGTGTTCCAAGTAACCGGGAGAGCCATAATCCCCGTGAGATAGTAATTATTCTAGTATCTGCACAGACTGATTCAATTGCACGATAAAGCGCATCCAGTGTAGGAAATGAATCTACATCGCAGAAACACAATATTTTCTCTGTAAAACTCGCTTGCATCAAAGCGTCTATAGAACAACGAAGGTAAGTATCCTGAGTAAAAACAATATATTTTTGTTGCAGCAAACCAATAACTCCTGTCGTTTTCTAATTCCTGAATTTCCGTTCAGGAATCGATACTGTAGATGAGAAATCTTGTAATGTATTTACTTTTAAAAATGACACCTTCATTATAATCGGCATGCACAATGTCAGTTATTTATACTAATAAAAAATTAATTTATAGATGTTTTGGCCATAAAGATATCTGGCAGCACAGTCTGTAAAATATAAAATACAAAAAATCCACCATCGTTTCAGTAGATCATACTGTGTTGTTAAGATCAGATCCTGACCGAACTATTGGGAAAATAGTAAATATTGCTTCAAAGGAAGAGATATTTGCTATATCGAAGACAGGAATGAAAAATAGATAACGGGAGGGTTGATAAGAAAGTTCACTGGGTCTACGAGGATACTGATATCGGGTTAAGCCGATAATGAAACTGCCAGCAATCTATACTTAAGCTGCAAACATGAGCACATAAGCCGGGCAATTAAGAATATGTTTCAAGAAGTTGATATACAACGAACGTCTGAGTAAAAACCTCTATTAATCAGCTCGTTGTATTGGATATCCAGCAACAAACAATTATGATTAGACTATTTCTAACCAGTGTGGTTAAGCTTGTTGAAGGCCATTCAAATCGTTAAGCATCCGCTTGAGACATTTGATTTTATTCTTATCGCGAACTGACTGTGAAAGCTTACTGAGTTGAAAAAACGTTTTGTCACCAAACCCGTCAATGACTTTGAAGCGATACTCCTGACGCTCGCTGTCCCAGGCGTAAACAATGTTTTTACAATGCAGAGAGTTAATAATGACTCTGGTGCTGACAAACCATGCTAAAAAAGCATTCAGCTTCTGTAATTTACTGTCATCGAGTTCTTTTTTCACGGCGAGCTGATAAAGAGTTTGCGCAATATTGCCATGTTCATCGCACTCCTTCACAGTGATCTGCCCTACTCCTTTGTTTGTTTCAACAAGACCTTCGATCTTTTGCATATAAAGCGAGTCAGTTTGATGGTTAGGCTTGCACTCTTTGAGATCGCGGAAGACTTCACGTAATTTGCTTTTATAGTTAGCTATATCTGAAATAACGATTTTGATCAGCAGCTTGCTATCCTGAGGATGCTGAAAGACGTATCGGTCGTTACCTCTTGCCAGCAAGTCTTCATCTGTCAATACAAGCTCTTGTTTCATAATAGTTTTTGACTCTTACCCTAAGGAAAATGAATTCGCCTCAACTAACCTGCGTCAGTGAGTTCTGCCAGTTAAAACTATTATGTATCCATGTATTTCAATGGTAGTTAAACGAGATGCGTATTCACCCAGTTCATTTTTCTAATTGCCGCTATCACATCTTCATTACGCCGAATCCATTTGCTATCTGATGGTACTGCACACGAACTGAAGTAAATGAATCTTCTGGTAACCAGGGAGACGGGTAAATCTGTTTTGAACTCCCCGGCAAATAATATAGATAAAAAAAAGCGCGTCTGTCGACGCGCTCTTTACTTTTAGCCTGCTGCCAGTTATTTCAGGTATTCACCGCTGCGCAGCGCTTCAATACGTTTATCCAACGGAGGGTGAGTCATAAACAGCTCACTCAGCGATTTGGATTTACCGTTGATGCAGAACGCCATCATGCTGGTCGCTTCCTGCGGCTCATAGCTGGTTTTCAGACGCTGCAGCGCGGCGATCATTTTCTCACGCCCCACCAGTTTTGCTGAACCGGCATCCGCATGGAATTCACGGTGACGTGAGAACCACATGGTAATAATGCTCGCCAGAATACCAAATACCAGCTCCAGCACCGTCGCCACTGCAAAGTAAATCAACGGGTTGCCGTTACTGCTCTCACCTTCATCGCGGTTTCCACCCATAAAACCAGCGGCAATTTGCGCCAGAATACGTGAGATAAAGATAACGAAGGTGTTCACCACCCCTTGAATGAGCGTCATGGTAACCATATCGCCATTGGCAATGTGGCTGATCTCGTGCGCGATGACGGCTTCGGCTTCATCCGGGCTCATGTTTTGCAACAGGCCTGTACTCACAGCCACCAGCGAAGCATCCCGGCGCGCACCGGTAGCAAACGCGTTAATATCTGGCGCATGGTAGATTGCGACCTGTGGCATGGCGATCCCGGCCTGACGAGCCTGATTCGCTACCGTATTCATCAGCCAGCGTTCCCTTTCATTGCGGGGCTGTTCGATTACTTCCCCACCAACGGACTTTAACGCCATCCACTTGGACATCAGCAGCGAAATGAAGGAACCACCAAAACCAAACAGCAGTGCCATGATCAACAAGCCTTGAACGCTGCTTGACTGAATCCCTGTCAGGCTCAATACCAGCCCGAAAACGACCATCACAGCCAGGTTCGTCAGCAGGAAGAGCGCGATTCGCATCATAATTTTCTTTTAACCTCAATTTAACAAAACGCACTATGCGATTACCCATATCGTATGGGTCTTATGGCTATTTTCAAGCATCCATAGGTGCTAAGTCACCAGAAAGACACAACTTTACATTTTATCGTATCAGACTGACGTCTTCATGCGTTTGTTAAAAAAACAGGCACAATTTCTTGTGCCTGTTTAAGGTTATTTACCGGTTGCGGGCTGTTCCGCTGGCTTTTCTTTTTCAAGATGCGCCAGGTCGAGCGCAATTTTTACCGTTTCATCCAGGTACGGATCGGGTTCCTGGTAATCCTTCGGCAGATCGTCCAGTTTCTTCAGCAGCGGTTTGCCTTCGCGCTTAAACCGATCGTTGATACGCGCCAGACGCATTGCGTCATCTTCGTTATTCTCTTTCTCACGCTGAGCGTAATTGAGAGATGCGATGTTGCGTTTATCCTTCAGCGCATTGAAACGCGCAATGTCCTTCATGATGTACTGGAACTCAGGATCGTTGGCAATACGCGCATTGTGCTCTTTCAGCAATTCAGGACCAAACGGCGTCAGGTTATCTGATTTGGTGTAGGTCGCAGCATCAATGCTATCCCACGGCAGCGCGTTGTCTTCAAACTTCTCACCGGTTTCAGTTTCTTCATTGCCTGTCGGCATGATGATGTCCGGCGTAACGCCTTTACGCTGCGTACTGCCACCGTTTACACGGTAGAATTTCTGGATCGTATACTGAACAGAACCGAGCGCCGGCCATTCCGGACGCAGCATCTGATCGTAAATACGGTTCAGGGAGCGATACTGCTGTACGGTGCCTTTCCCGAAGGTTGGTTCACCAACGATTAGCGCACGACCATAATCCTGCATTGCCGCGGCAAAAATCTCTGATGCCGAAGCACTGAAGCGATCGACTAACACCACCAGCGGGCCTTTGTAGTACACAACGCCGTCGGTATCGCTGTCTTCACGCACTTTACCGTTATTGTCACGAACCTGAACCACCGGGCCAGAAGGAATGAACAGACCGGAAAGTGAAACGGCTTCGGTTAGCGCGCCACCGCCGTTGGTGCGCAGATCGATAATGATGCTGCTGACGTTCTGTTTTTCCAGCTTCTGCAACTGAACTTTGACATCATCCGTCAGGCCAACATAGAAGCCAGGGATATCCAGTACGCCAACTTTTTCTTTGCCAACGGTTTTCACGGACATTTTCACGGCGCGGTCTTCGAGGCGAATACGTTCACGCGTTAACGTTACGGTGCGCGTCTTGGTACCTTTACCAGCGGGCAGGATTTCAAGGCGAACTTTGCTGCCCTTAGGTCCTTTGATCAGCGCCACGACGTCATCAAGACGCCAGCCAATCACGTCAACCATACCTTTTCCGGTCTGGCCCACGCCGACAATACGGTCGCCAACGCTTATCGCTTTGCTCTTGGCTGCCGGGCCACCCGCTACCATGGAGTTAATGACGGTATAGTCATCATCCATTTGCAAAACCGCGCCAATACCTTCCAGAGACAGGCTCATTTCAGTATTGAACTGTTCGGTATTGCGTGGAGACAGATAGTTAGTATGCGGGTCGATTTCACGGGCGAAAGCCGTCATCGCCAGAGAGAACACATCTTCGCTATTGGTCTGCGCCAGACGGCGAATCGCAAACTTGTAGCGACGCGTCAGCGTTTCACGAATTTCCGCATCGGTTTTACCGGTCAGCTTCAGGCTGAGTTCGTCAAATTTAACCTTGCCGTCCCACAGCGCGTTAAGCTCTGCTTCGCTTTTCGGCCATGGGGCTTTGCTCCGGTCGAGGTTAAAGGTGTCGGTACCGGTGAAATCCATTGGACGAGCCAGTACGCTTAATGCGTACTGATAACGCTCAAATCGACGTTTTTGCGCCAGATTATAGAGATCGTAAAAGACATCCAGTTTACCGGTACGCAGTTCATCGCCGAGGACCGTTTTCTTTTTTGCATACTGTTCGATATCGCTCGCCAGCAGCACGTTGTGGCTGTAGTCGAGCAGATTCAAATAGCGGTCAAAAATTTTTGCCGAAAACGCCTGATCCAGGTCGAACTGGCGATAGTGTGAACGCGTAAAACGCGATGTCACACGTTCGCTTACCGTCGCATGCTGGGTTTCTTCCTTTAATACGGGGATTTGATCGGCACGCGTGATATCTTCTACAGCAAGTGCCTGGCCTGCTAATGCAAGCAGACCAGCTAACGCAGTAAGCCTAAAAAAAGTGTTCATGCCAGGCCTGGCCTCCGTTTCAGAACACCAGGTGTTCTGCGCGTACAATCAAAGACATACCCGAATTCAGCTGTACACGGACGCCATCTTTGGTGATTTCTAATACGGTGGCATCCATCGCATTATTACCTGCTTTCACCTTCAGAGATTGCCCTACCGTCAGTACTGAAATATCAGATACCGGGGTATGCTGTTCTTCACGAGGAGCACGCGGTGCTTTTGCTGCTGGTTTTTCAGCGCGAGGTTTACGCTCAGCGCCTTCTTTACGACGCGGAGCAGGACGCGGCTTACGCTCACGACGCGGTGCGTCTTCTTTTTCACCGGCAGCAGCGGCCGCTTCGCGTTTTTTCGCCTGTTGCTCTGCACGTTGCGCCTGAACGCGGGCTTTAGCTTCTTCGAGCTGTTTGCGGGCATGTTCAACGTGCTGCTCATCCAGCTCACCACAAGGGTTGCCGTCAAGATCGACACGCGTTGCGCCCAATTTTACGCCATACAGATAGCGCCAGCTTGAAGTATAGAGACGTAAGGCAGAGCGGAGCTGCGTCTTGCTGAGGTTCATTTCGCCCTCAACACGCTCTACCAGATCCTGAAAAATGCCAATTTTCAGTGGGCGCGCTTCGCCTTCCGCACTAAAACACTGCGGGAAGCGTTCGGCCAGAAACGCGATGACTTCTTTACTGCTATTCAACTTAGGTTGATTTTCCATGAAATTTCCTGATTACAACGGACGTAGCCAACAAGCGCAGGCATGAACAGGCGACATTATAATGACGTCATCAGTAATTGCTACGTTATCCGTTGATTATCCTGCGACGCGCGCAAAGAATTTTTTGTAATCCGTCGTTGCAAGCACGGTTTCAAGCGCTGCCACCAGCGTTCGCAGCCCCTGTTCATCCTCTTCACTGAAGCGGCCAAACGCCGTGCTATCGATATCAAGCACGCCGATCATCTGATTTTCGACGGTGATTGGCAGAACGATTTCTGCATTGCTGGCGGCATCGCATGCGATGTGCCCGTCAAAAGCATGAACGTCCTCAATGCGCTGCACCTGGTTCTGCGCTACTGCGGTACCACACACCCCGCGCCCTACCGGGATCCGCACACAGGCGATTTTTCCCTGGAAGGGTCCAAGCACCAGCGTATCGTTTTCGAGTAGATAAAAACCGGCCCAGTTTACTTCTGCAAGACGCTCGTACAACAACGCGCTGGTATTCGCCAGCGTTGCCAGAAAACTGGTTTCACCTGCCATTAATGCCTGAAAATCACGGTTCAGATCCGTGTATAGCTCTATTTTGTTCATTATTTAATCACTTGGTTGTCTTACCTAAAACTGCAGCCTACTAAAATAAACATTAAATGCGTTAATGCTCAAGATCATTCCCGTCATGAGTTAAGATAACATTACTTCAACAATTTGATTCGCGATACATGGCCTTAACGACACCACGCATCACGCCGACTAAAAAAATAGCCATCAGGTCCATTGGTGATGCAATTCCTCGTGCACATTACCATCGTTGCCCTGAATGTGACCTGATCTTTAGCTTGCCTAAAATGCGTTCGCACCAAAGTGCATTTTGCCCACGCTGTCAGGCAAAAATTCGTGACGGACGCGACTGGTCATTAACACGGCTGGCGGCAATGGCTTTCACCATGCTGCTGCTGATGCCCTTTGCCTGGGGAGAACCACTCCTGCACATCTATTTATTAGGTGTGCGCATTGACGCCAATGTGCTGCAAGGTATCTGGCAAATGACCCGACAAGGTGACCCACTCACCGCATCTTTCGTACTGTTTTGCGTTGCCGGGGCACCAATCATTCTGGTTACCTCAATCGCTTATCTATGGTTCGGCAATATTCTTGGCATGAACCTGCGCCCGGTGCTGCTGATGCTGGAAAGACTCAAAGAATGGGTGATGCTTGATATCTATCTGGTTGGTATTGGCGTCGCATCAATCAAAGTTCAGGACTATGCTTTTTTGCAACCTGGTGTGGGGCTGTTTGCTTTTATTGCGCTGGTGATCCTGAGCATTTTGACGCTGTCGCATCTTAACGTTGAGCAGCTTTGGGACCGTTTCTACCCGCAAAGACCGGCTCGTCGGCCCGATGAAAAGCTCCGCGTCTGCCTCGGCTGCCATTTTACAGGTTATCCGGACGCCCGCGGTCGCTGCCCTCGCTGCCATATCCCATTGCGCTGGCGCAGAAATCAAAGTATCCAAAAGTGTTGGGCTGCTCTGCTGGCCTCAGTAGTCCTGCTTTTGCCTGCTAATCTGCTGCCCATCTCGGTAATTTATGTCAACGGCGGCCGACAGGAAGATACGATCCTGTCAGGCATAATGTCACTGGCGAACAGCAACATCGGCGTGGCGGCGATCGTTTTTATCGCCAGTATTCTGGTGCCATTCACCAAAGTGATTGTGATGTTTACGTTGCTCATCAGCATCCATTTTAAATGTGAGCAAGGATTGCGTACCCGCATCAAACTGCTGCGTATAGTGACCTGGATTGGTCGCTGGTCGATGCTGGATCTGTTTGTTATCGCTTTAACCATGTCGCTGATTAATCGCGATCAGATACTTGCTTTTACTATGGGACCGGCTGCGTTTTATTTCGGCGCAGCGGTAATATTGACTATTCTTGCTGTGGAATGGCTGGACAGCCGCTTACTTTGGGATGCACATGAGTCAGGAAACGCCCGCTTCGCAGACTGAAGCGCAGATTAAAACTAAACGCCGTATTTCTCCGTTCTGGCTGCTGCCGTTCATCGCGCTGATGATTGCAGGATGGCTTATCTGGGGAAGCTATGAAGATCGCGGCAATACCGTAACCATTGACTTTATGTCTGCGGACGGCATTGTGCCGGGCCGTACTCCCGTTCGTTATCAGGGCGTTGAAGTGGGCACGGTGCAGGATATCAACCTCAGCAAAGATCTGCGCAAAATTGAAGTCCGCGTCAGCATCAAATCGACCATGAAAGATGCTCTGCGCAAAGATACCCAGTTCTGGCTGGTCACGCCAAAAGCGTCACTGGCCGGGGTTTCTGGTCTGGATGCGTTGGTTGGCGGCAACTATATCGGCATGATGCCCGGAACCGGCGAGCCGGAAGATCATTTCGTCGCCCTCGATACGCAACCTAAATATCGCCTGGATAATGGCGATTTGATGCTGCATCTGCGGGCCCCTGACCTCGGATCGCTCAATAGCGGTTCGCTGGTTTATTTCCGTAAGATTCCGGTGGGCCGGGTGTATGACTACACCATCAACCCAAATCATCAGGGCGTAACTATCGACGTGCTGATCGAACGTCGCTTTACTAATCTGGTGAAAAAAGGCAGCCGTTTCTGGAACGTGTCCGGCGTAAATGCCGATGTCAGCCTCAGCGGAGCGAAGATCAAGCTCGAGAGTCTGGCGGCGCTGGTCAATGGAGCCATTGCTTTTGATTCGCCTGAAGACTCAAAACCCGCGGTGGCCGATGACACGTTTGGTTTATATCAGGATCTCGCGCATAGCCAGCGCGGGGTGATCGTCAAACTTGATTTACCCAGCGGCGACGGACTCAAGGCTGGTTCAACGTCGCTGATGTATCAAGGATTAGAAGTCGGTCAACTGACCAAACTGGATTTAAATCCAGGCGGTAAAGTCACCGGCGAAATGACGGTTGATCCCAGTGTTGTAACGCTGCTGCGTGACAACACGCGGATTGAATTACACAGCCCTAAATTGTCGTTAAGCGATGCAAATATCAGTTCGCTACTGACAGGGAAAACTTTCGAGCTGGTACCCGGCGAGGGCGAGCCGCGTAGCCAGTTTGCCGTGATCCCCGCTGAGAAGTCTTTATTGCACGATCCGGGCGTCATGACGTTTACGCTGACCGCGCCGGAGAGTTACGGTATTGATGCTGGCCAGCCGCTGATTCTCCACGGCGTACAGGTCGGTCAGGTGATTGAGCGCACGCTTTCCAGCAAAGGCGTCTCATTTACCGTTGCCGTTGAACCACAGCATCGTGCCCTGGTGCAAGGTGACAGTAAGTTCGTGGTCAACAGCCGTGTGGATGTCAAAGTAGGGCTTGATGGCGTTGAATTCCTTGGCGCCAGCGCCAGTGAGTGGCTCAGCGGCGGCATTCGCATTTTACCCGGTACCAAAGGTGAAATGAAAAAAAGCTACCCGCTGTATGCTAACCTGGAAAAAGCGATTGAAAACAGCCTGAGCGATCTGCCGACCACCACGGTCAGCCTGAGCGCCGAAACGTTACCTGATGTGCAGGCTGGTTCGGTGGTGCTCTATCGCAAATTCGAAGTCGGTGAAGTGATCAGCGTTCGTCCACGCGCCGATGCATTTGATATCGATCTGCATATCAAACCGGAATATCGCAATCTGTTGACCAGCAACAGCGTATTCTGGGCCGAAGGCGGGGCAAAGGTTCAGCTTAACGGCAGCGGTTTGACCGTACAAGCATCTCCCCTTTCGCGGGCGCTCAAAGGCGCGATTAGCTTCGATAACCTGAGCGGCGCCAGCGCCAGCCAACGCAAAGGCGACAAGCGTATTCTGTATGCTTCCGAAACCGCCGCGCGCGCAGTGGGCGGCCAGATTACCCTGCACGCGTTCGACGCCGGTAAACTCGCTGCCGGCATGCCAATTCGCTACCTGGGAATCGATATCGGCCAGATCCAGACGCTTGAGCTGATCACCGCCCGTAACGAAGTTCAGGCAAAAGCGGTTCTGTATCCGGAATACGTGCAAAACTTTGCCCGAAGCGGTACCCGTTTCTCCGTGATCACACCGCAAATTTCGGCGGCAGGCGTAGAGCATCTGGATACGATCTTACAGCCGTATATTAACGTTGAACCAGGACGCGGTAACCCGCGCCGTGATTTTGAGCTGCAGGAAGCCACTATCACCGACTCTCGTTACCTCGATGGTTTGAGCATTGTGGTGGAAGCGCCGGAAGCAGGTTCGCTGAATATCGGTACGCCAGTCCTGTTCAGAGGCATTGAAGTGGGTACCGTCACCGGGCTGACGCTGGGCTCGCTTTCTGACCGCGTGATGGTTGCCATGCGCATTAGCCAGCGCTATCAGCATCTGGTGCGCAACAACTCCGTGTTCTGGCTGGCATCCGGATACAATCTCGACTTTGGTTTGACTGGCGGCGTTGTGAAGACCGGTACCTTCAATCAGTTCATCCGCGGTGGTATCGCCTTCGCTACGCCGCCGGGTACGCCACTGGCCCCGAAAGCGCAGGCCGGTAAACACTTCCTGCTACTCGAAAGCGAACCAAAAGAGTGGCGTGAATGGGGCACCGCCCTGCCACGTTAATGTATCCACTGCTCCGGCGCGAGTACGTACGCCGGAGCAGTTATGCTACACTGCGCACCTGTTTTTTTGCCGGTGGTACCAAGTGGCTTATTTTCCCGACGCCTTTCTGACGCAAATGCGTGAAGCAATGCCTTCCACGCTCTCATTCGATGATTTTCTCGCTGCCTGCCAGCGCCCGCTGCGCCGCAGTATCCGCGTCAATACGCTGAAAATCTCCGTTGTCGACTTCCTCACTCTGACTGCGCCTTACAACTGGTCACTCACTCCAATTCCCTGGTGTGCAGAAGGCTTCTGGATCGAACGCGATGATGAGGAGTCAGTGCCTCTTGGCAGCACCGCGGAACATTTGAGCGGTCTGTTTTATATTCAGGAAGCCAGCTCGATGCTGCCGGTCGCCGCGCTGTTTGCCGAAGGCAATACCCCGGAACGCGTAATGGATGTTGCGGCTGCCCCCGGCTCCAAAACCACACAAATTGCTGCGAAAATGAATAATCAGGGCACGATTCTGGCGAATGAGTTTTCCGCCAGTCGTGTCAAAGTCTTGCACGCCAACATCAGCCGTTGCGGGATAGCCAATGTCGCGCTCACCCATTTTGACGGACGGGTATTTGGCGCAGCATTACCAGAAGCCTTCGATGCCATTTTGCTGGACGCCCCCTGTTCCGGTGAAGGCGTGGTGCGTAAAGACCCCGATGCGCTAAAAAACTGGTCGCCAGAAAGTAATCTGCAAATCGCCGAGACCCAGCGCGAACTGCTCGACAGCGCCTTTCATGCCCTGCGTCCCGGTGGCACGATGGTTTACTCGACCTGCACGCTGAATCGTGACGAAAATGAAAACATCATGCAATGGTTGATTGAGTCCTACCCGGATGCCGTCGAGTTTTTACCGTTGGGCGATTTATTCCCGGAGGCCGAACGCGCCCTGACGCCGGAAGGATTCCTGCATGTATTCCCGCAGATCTACGATTGTGAAGGTTTCTTCGTTGCGCGTTTGCGCAAAACGGCCTCCATTCCTGCGTTACCCGCGCCGAAATACAAAGTCGGTAACTTCCCGTTCACTCCGCTAAAAGGACGTGAATCCGCCCTTATCACTGAGGCTGCTAACGCCTGTGGATTGCAGTGGGAAGATAGTCTGCGCCTGTGGCAGCGTGATAAAGAAATTTGGCTGTTTCCAACCGAGATTGAACCCCTGATTGGCAAAGTTCGTTTTTCCCGACTCGGTGTCAAACTGGCTGAAACGCACAATAAAGGATACCGCTGGCAGCATGAGGCCGTAATTGCTCTTGCCAACCCAAATCACAGCCATGCGTTTGAACTGACCCTTGCCGAAGCCGAAGAGTGGTACCGTGGCCGGGATATCTACCCACAAACCGCGCCGACTACCGATGATGTACTGGTTACGTTCCAGCATCAGCCGCTCGGCCTGGCAAAGCGTATTGGTTCGCGATTAAAGAATAGCTATCCACGCGATCTTGTCCGGGATGGCAAACTCTTTACAGGATAACGCACGTTTTTACTGGCGCTTTTGCTAACGTTGGCTACGCTGAAAAATGGACGCCCTAACTGGTCGTACCACAACCAGCAAATAAACGGAGAGCACGATGATGAAAACCAGTGTGCGCATTGGCGCTTTTGAAATCGACGACGCCGAATTACATGGCGAATCGCCAGGGGATCGAACGTTAACCATTCCGTGTAAATCCGATCCGGATTTATGTATGCAACTGGACGCCTGGGATGCCGACACCAGCGTCCCGGCCCTTCTTAACGGAGAACATTCGGTTCTATTTCGCGAGCACTACGATCGTAAGTCAGATGCCTGGATCATGCGCCTTGCCTGATTCAAAAAGAACCCGTCGCCAGACGGGTTATTTCCTGGTTAATTTCCCTCATCTATTAACATCTTCTACACTACAGGTATGGCTTTACCCTTTGAGGATGGAATGTTCACGCTGGTTCTTTTTGTGTGCTACCTGGGCGGCGGTTGTGAAGATATCGTTGTTGATGTCTACAAAACCGAGCAGCAGTGCCTGATATCGATGGACGATCAGCGTATTCGTAACGGCGGATGTTTACCCGCGGATGACTATATCGACAGCTTCTGGCGTCCGGCCCAGGAGTACAGCGATTTTTGATTATTGCAGTTGCACCAGCGTTAACTCGCCTCCAAATACCGCTCCGGTATCAATATAGTGCAGATTCTCGTAATCCAACCGTTGGCGCAATGGCGTGTGGCCAAACCAAAAGTGATCCGCGCCGCGAATGCCGTTGCCTTTATTCATTAGCCTTGAGCGATCCCACAGCACCCGCTGTAAATCGATATCTTTTTGCCACTGATAATCATCATCAGGGTAATCTGCGTGGGCAATGACATGAATGCCATTGCTGCAACGCAGCTCCAGAATCCAGGGTAATTGCTGACATTCTTCAAGAGCGAATTTTGCCGCTGGCTGCTCCGCCTGTGCAAACCACGAACCGCCATTCATAAACCACAGCGATTGCTCCCCCATTGCCAGCGCATCCAACCCCATTTGTTCATGATTCCCTCTGACCGCGACAATCCAGCTTTTACGCAGTAATTTCAGGCAGCGCAAACTGTCAGGCCCGCGATCGATAACATCTCCCACTGAAACCAGCAGGTCCTGCCACGGATCAAAATGACAGTGGCGCAATTTAGCCATCAATAATGAGAAGCAACCGTGGATGTCCCCGACCACCCAGACGTGACGCCAGCGCGTCGCTTCCACTCTCTGATAGGCATTGTCAGGCAGTCCCATTTGACCTCCTGTACACAAATATTGCCCTGTTCTTAATTAAACCTTAGCAGTAAAAAACAGAATGACCGAACCAGACGTCGTGGCCCTACGCTATCCGCGCGTCAACGAGGTACAATCGCAACAGCTTCCAGTTCTTCTTCCAGTTCAGCGACTAAAAATTGCAGGTCATAATCAGGTGCATTACGTGCACAGGCTCTTTCTTCTCTTTTCTGTTTACGACACAACTCCTGATAAAAATCATTAACCGCAGGGATATTCCCGGTAATTTTTATTACATCATGTTCATGATAAAATAGTAACGGTGGCCCGCCTTGGGTGTTAAATGCAACAGCCTTAAGCGGCGTGATCTCCATTGCCTCAATAAAGCCTTTGTCACAACTCAATATTCCAGGAAAAAAATACCGCTCATCCTTTCCTGTATTGAATGTGAGTGCCTGTTCTAAATACCTACAGTGAGTCAAGTCCCAGGCCATACCTCGTAATGCCGGCCACAGATTTTTCGATTTTTTATGTATTTTGTTAAAAAACCTAAAGTCAGTCCCTCGCTTAAAAAACTCACTCGCCAGGATCAATTCTCTTGTCGCCAAAAAGCAAGCTTTGGTGTGAGCAAAACTTAAGAGATCGATTAGTTTATTCTTAAGCGATCTGGCAGGCGATTTTATTTGTATGATACTCATCATAAGAACATAAGCGTATACGCTATCGTGCCTGTCTGTTAACGCACGCCTGAACTCAGAGTTTCTGTTTTTGGTGAGCATTGAGCTAAAATGTCTGTCTGTATTGAGAAAAAGCTCACCTTGAGATATCTTTGAGGTCAATATTCCACTGCTTCCAGACTTAACGAGATCAACATCTTTTATAAATTCGTATCCCATCAACTTGTCAAATATTTTATGGTGATTATCTTTTTCATCCAGATTTTTAAGATTCTCCAGTTCATATAATACTGAGTCTACTTGCGTATTCTTATGTGAAATAAATTTAAATATTTCTTCAATATCATCATCCAAACCAGAAACTTTGCCATTAATATATGGTCTGAGATAGCTTAATGCCTGACTATCAAGGGATATGGAGTAGTCTATTTTAAATGTAGAGTGCCCTTTCTCACTGAACATTTCCTCTATGGTTTGGGGATCCATCACGAAAACATTTTCATCATTGAATAAAGAGCGGATAGACGCCCCATGCTCGAATTTCTTGTTAGTTTGAAAACCCGGATATGGCCCTTTAGGCGATGAAAAGACAAATTTATACTCAGGAATTAATGGATAGAAACTGGTATATAGTTTTAATGATGCAGAGAGATCATCAGCATTACCAATCTCCATCACAAGCCTTTCTTTTAATTTTTCCATTTCTTATGTCTCTTTATCGAGAAACTAAGTCCATGTATCAGGGACCAGAACTTCATCAATTGATGGATAATCATACCGCTATTGAGAGAGGCGTGTCCAAGCCTCTGAGGAACAAGCATCAACTGAAATGCCGGCACATCAGCCGGATCTCAGGAAAAACGGGCATCACGATCTGATTTTTTTCTGTGCAAATGAAGTGTGAATGTTAAAAACAGTATGGTATAACGAAGAAATCCCGAAAGTGATATGCGGAAAAATTTCGGAAACTTTCAGACGTTATGTCCTAAGTTATTGAAATAAAATCCACATAAAAAGAGACCGAATACGATTCCTGTTTTTTCCAAAATTATTTTTTATCCTTTATTTTCAATGCAATAACAAACCATTAGAACAAAAAATGCACAAATAAAGGTGTGTTTTCAAGCATTAAAAATCATATAGTTAGCCAACATTTCGGACATATTCGGACCGGTTTCGGACAGTTTTTCCTTCCAAAATTGAATGCGCTGACGCCAGCAAGCATAAAATAGAACAGATAAGCCGAAGTGTTCAGGAAATGTTTGAAGAGGCTGATATGTGGATGAATGATTTCTTAAATCTCTAACCAGATAGCCCAACAACAGAGGGAATAACCAGATTAATTCCATGTTTTCTATGAGTTAATATCTGTATTAATATAGCTGTGCATATTAGTTCTAAAGGCCACATTAATGTAACTCTGTAGCTCAACACATAATTCGTTTCTGCCGAAACGTGTAACGGCTGTTATTAAATTCATGGATTTATCATTGATATTCAGTAAATTGTCTCCTTGATTCATCATCCTCAAGGTACTCAAAAGAAAGAAGGCGAATCTTGGTAAGTTTATAAAACCACTCGCAATCTTTTCGTTGAATAATTTCGCCAGGTTTGAAACATATCCCGGATGTCACCCGGATAATCGCATATTTACCATTACTAAACCTGACCCGGTGAATGCAGAAAGGTTGACCGGCCTGCCCGTGACAGCTATTCGACAGAATATGTCCTTCAATAAAAACAGATTTTTTAGATTTCATTATCATACCCTCGACAACTGCAAAACAGGATAAACATTGTCATTTCCCGACATCACTTACGTTAAAAGGCAGAAGCTGATCAGCCGCCGATACACCAGCATTCTGAAGGTCTGAACAACAGTCCGCAGGCAGGGCACTCAAGAACTGCATCTTTTCTTAGTTTACCTGCTTTCTGATCAGCTTTGTGTGCGCATACCGGGCAGGCAACATGAACCGGTCTTTCTTTAAAATACCTGAGCCCTTTTGTATAAGACATAAATAATTCTCTGAGGGATACAGTAATTATTATACGCTTTAATATAAAAATAACTGGCATAAGTTATGTTAAGTTGTGTCTGAATCAGGATATCAAATATTGAAAATTGAACGTCTGATTTATGATACACTACCCTTCCGTGAGAGATTTATAATGAAATCAGAAGACACCCTTGACTGGTATCCGGCACAACTACCGCCAGTGAAAATTATTCTTGGCGAAGCCGTGCTGGCTGTGGGTAAACAGGGCCGACCGATTAATACCCGCACCTTGCTGGAATACCTTCAGTTCATGCAGGACAAACAAAAAAGGCGGGATGACAAAATCGCCATGCAAACTGCGATTGATGTTCTCAGGGATAATCAGCGCATTAACGGCAGACGTTAATGCGCCTCCGGACTCAGTGTCAGTTCTGAATGATCTCAACCATATGGTTTTGTCCATCATCCTTCAGCGGTATTCTGTCATCAGGGAGGAGAACACCATCCAGTGTCACGCGATATTCTGCATCGCCGCGTGAGACACTAATTTGATAATGGCTTTCGCCATATTGATAGCTCATAGAAAAAGATGTCCACCCATCCGGCAACCTGGCATGAACCGTAAAGTCAGCACCGGAACGTTTTATCCCCAGTAATTCCTCGGTAAGTAAACGCCAGGCCCAGCCTGCAGAACCAGTATACCAGCTCCATCCTGCACGTCCGGTATGGGGAGCGACACTGTAGACATCAGCACTCATGACATAAGGTTCAGCTTTATAAATCCCGGCCGAATCTGTATTCAGAGTATGATTTATCGGGTTGAGCATTGACCAGAGTTGCCAAGCGCGTTCGGCATTCCCCATTCGGGCAAATGCCATCACAGCCCAGATAGCGCCATGTGTATACTGCCCTCCGTTTTCCCTCACACCAGGCAGGTAACCCTGTATGTAACCAGGATTTGGACCGTGCCCATCGAAAGGAGGTGTTAATAGTTTTATCAGTCCCCCCTCGTTATCCACAAGGTGCTTATCCAGCGCCTGCATGGCCATTGCGCACCGTCCCGGGCTTGCGGCCCCGGACAATACAGACCAGCTCTGCGCAATCGCATCAATCCGGCAGTCCTGTGAAGCCTTCGACCCCAGGGGAGTACCATCGTCAAAATATCCACGCCGGTACCATTCACCATCCCAGGCGTGGGCTTCGAGATTGATTTGCAGGCGCATAGCCTGTGAACGGCACATTGAGGCGACGCTTTCATCCAACCTGCGATCAGCCAGCGCCGCAAACTGCTGCAAAATGTCGAACAGGAAGAAGCCCAGCCAGACGCTTTCACCTTTGCCTTCAATCCCCACCCGGTTCATGCCGTCATTCCAGTCACCAGCCCCCATCAGCGGCAGACCATGCTCCCCGAACTGTTGTCCATACTTAATGGCTTTGACGCAGTGTAACCAGAGTGTCTCTTCGGTACCGCTGATCACCGGCGTATCATAGGCAGACTCTTCACCAGGCTGAAGCGGACGTCCCTCCAGATAAGGAATACGTGTTTCCAGTACATCCATATCCCCCGTCGTTTCGACATAGTGGCAAACGGCAAGCGGAAGCCACAGATAATCATCGGAACAGCGAGTGCGCACTCCGTTGCCGTGTGGCGGGTGCCACCAGTGCTGTACATCACCCTCAATAAATTGCCGTGATGCACACAGGATTATCTGTTCTCGCATCCGGTTCGGATCAGCATGGCTCAGCGCCAGCGTATCCTGCAGTTGATCGCGAAAACCAAATGCGCCGCCGGACTGGTAGTAACCGCTGCGAGCCATCAGGCGACAGGCTACCGTCTGGTACAATAGCCAGCCATTCACCAGTAAATTTACCGATGTGTCGGGAGTGTTAGCCACAATTTTATCGAGCACATTGTGCCAGTGGTTGTGAACCCGGTTCAGCTCCTCGCGGACCGTCTCCTCATTCATATAACGGGCAAGCGTCTCCTGAGCTCGAATATGATTCTCCTCTGCGCCTAGGATAAAAATAAACGTCCTCTGATCCCCATCAATTAATGTTACCGCCGATTGTACTGCCCCGCAGGGATCCAGACCGGCGCCCGTTTTACCTGAAAGCCTGCGTAGCTTCATGACCGACGGGGCGTGCAGAGAACCATTACGACCGATAAACTCCCGGCGGTCCCCGGTCAACGAACAGTCATTACCGCTGACGGCAAAAAAGGCAGTACGACCGCTACCGTTATCGCCATAAAAGTTGTTCGCCAGCACTCCGCAGCCGCCAGGTGGTCTGGCCGCATGTGTCACAATGTGAGGGGCTGAGCGAGTTCGTGTTCCTCCGAGCGTCCACTCCACATAGCCGGTGACGGAAAGTTTGCGTGTCCGACCCGAAGAGTTACTGAGCGTCAGGAGCGCCAGTTTAACCGGCGCCTCTTCGGCAACCAGGACCGTCAGCTCGCTGTCTATACCATTCTCTCGATGGGCAAACACGCTGTAACCAAAACCATGGCGGGTCAGGTAATCACCATGTCCGCGAACAGGTAAAGCCGTCGGTGACCAACACTCACCACTCTCTTCATCGCGCAGATAAAACGCCTCGCCGCTGCGATCGCTCACAGGATCGTTCTCCCACGGTGTCAACCGGTATTCATGTGCATTCTCATACCAGGAGTAGGCCTGTCCCGCCTCTGAAATCACAGTGCCAAAACGGGCATTTGCCAGTACGTTTGACCAGGGTGCCGGTGTCTGCGCATCTTCCCGCAGAACAATCTGATATTCCCGACCATCCTGAGAAAATCCACCGTACCCATTGAAATGGCATAACTGACTGATATCGGGACTCCAGTCCGTATGTTGATTACGCTCGCGTACAGCCCGTGGAATGAGTGCTCTGGCCTGAGGTTTAAGGGTATGAGTACGCTGATTAAGCTGCTCATTGATACTACCTGTGCGGTCATCAAGATAAAGACAGGCCACGCTCATCAAAAGCAACTTATCCTCAGCAGAGAGATGCTCGCCATTACGAACAAAAATACCGCCCGTTTTGTCCAGCAGACTGGCTTCAGACCCGGCATAAACTAAGTCCATAATCTGATTTTGTAAGCCCTGCTGGTAGCCGCCGGGACTGTTATTCAGGATAACCAAATCAACATCCAGTCCTTTCTGTCTCCAGTAACGGTGTGCCTGAATCAGTGTGGTCACTGAAGCAATACTTTCCTCGCTGGTAATACTGATCAGCACTATCGGCAGATCACCTGAAATTGCCCAGCCCCACAGACCGGACTGACCACGCCGGTTGCGGCTGATCGCCTGGCCTTCGGCGCGCAGCTCCTGGACAGGGTAAAGCACCGCGCTGGCAAGACGATTAAACAAAGTGGCATCATCTTCACTGGCGTTCATCTGGCGTAACACCACCAGACTGTGAGACCAGGCCAGTTCAAATACGCGATCAGCGATAGGGTAATCGCGGTATTTTTCCAGCAATGCTAGGCTCTGCTGGCGGGTCTCGCTGATGCCATAAATGATATCAATCGTGACCGGCTGCCCCGGCTGCAGAGTGATGGCGTGGCGTATTGCCAGGATCGGATCCAGCACTGACCCCGACGTGTTGCTGAGCGCTCCGCCTGCCTTTATTGCCTGGGCATCCGCAGGGTTTCTGCCACGACCAAGAAATTTTGCCCTGTCTGTTTCAAACGAAACGTTATGACGGTTATCGCCATGCACCACCATCATGTGAAACAGGCAGGGACTCTCTTCACCCGGAGAACGCGGGCGCCGGTGGCAAAGAATAGCGTCACGCTCAGGATCCAGTTCCGTCTGAATAAACAAATTGCTAAATGCCGGGTGTGCCAGATCGCTGGCTTCAGGCGCCAGTACCACTTCGGCATAGGTTGTCAGTTCCAGAGAGCGAGGCTGGCGACCACGATGAATCAGTGTGAGTCGTCGCAACTCAATATCATCCTCTGGGGAGATCACAACCTGAGTTTTGATGCTGAGCCCATCGAAAGAGCGTCTGAATTCAGCACTCGCATCGGTGAATATCACTTCCTCGTCATGCCCGCTGGTGTGGGCTGTCGGTTGCCAGGTATTGCTCGACACATTCCCCGTCTGTATATCGCGGATATAGCAGAATGCTCCCCAGTTATCGCGGGTGGTATCACTGCGCCAGCGCGTGAGCGCAATATTATTCCAGCGACTATAGCCGCCGCCGCCCGTGGTCAACATCAGATGATAATGGTTGTTGGACAGCAGTTGAATATCCGGGGCCGGCGTGTCCACGCCATAGAAAATACGGGGTTCATAGCGAACGGGTTTGACCCTGCCCTCATGAGATTCAAAATGACGGCGCGGACTGTACAGATCGACTGCATCCGGCACGCGTTCCTGTAACAGCAGGCTCGCTGAGCGGAAGACCGTACTGGACATGAAGCGTTCAGTCATCGGGGCGTCAAGCAGCACATGAGCCAGCGCCTGAAACGCCATCCCCTGGTGATGCGCCATCCAGGACTGAACCACCGCATAGAGCTGACCGGTTGCGAGGCGTGAGGGAGTATAGTCCAGCGCTTCATAAAAACCGTATTCACCAAGTGCGCCATTTTTTTGCAGCCTTATCAGGTTCTCACAGGCTTTCTGTGGGGAAACCATCAACGCCAGCAGTGTGGCGTAAGGGGCGACAACCATGTCATCAGCAAGCCCCCTGCGCAGGCCGAGACCCGGCACACCAAATGCCTGATATTGATAATTATGCTGAACATCAAAAGCATGATAACCAGACTCTGAAACGCCCCACGGTACTCCGCGTTCTTTCCCCCAATGAATCTGGCGCATAACCGCCGACTGACTCATTTCATCGAGCAGGCTGCCAGGCCAGGTGGGCATTACCAGATTCGGCATCAGGTATTCAAACATTGACCCGCTCCATGACATCAGGGCTGTTTCATTGTCAATGGTGGTGAACAGTCGCCCCAGCGCGTACCAGCTTTTAAGAGGTAGCTGATTAGTGGCAATGGCAAGGAAGCTGGTCAGGCGGATTTCAGACGGCAGAAGATCGTAGTGGCTCTTGTCAGACATATTCGTGTCACAGTTATAGCCAACACTGAGCAGACTGGTTGCTTCGCTGTACAGAAAGGCGAAATCCATCCGGGCATGCTCATCCAACCGTTGTTCAAGTTCAGTGATAATATTGAGTCGCATCCGGGCCTGCTCCGTCGCTGACGCCGGGGGGGTTCCTGCGCCAGTAAATGTTGCGCGGGCAAGCTCGCACAAAGTCGGCAGCGTCTGTTCGTTCCAGGATGCGGGTAACCAGCCAAGCAGCAGCGACCACTCATGGCAAACCTGAACCAGTTGATGCTCCAGATGTCCTGCCCAACGCATCTGAAGAGGAGATCCCTGATGGCATAGCGTGTTCAGGTGATTGCACTGGGTGCGCATATTTTTCAGCTCGCTGAAAAATGTCTGCGGAGAGAGCGACACCGCGCTCAGGCAGTGTTTTCGCAGCAACCGCAAGCTGTCAGGCGGGTTCTGACCCCACTGTTTTTCCAGAATATCCAGCGTATCGTTCAGTCCTGCCAGTATCTGTTGGCGGTTTAAAACTGGCTGATGACGCATGGCGGACAGCCCTGCACGCAGTGTCAACAAATGCCCTGCCATGTTGCCGCTGTCGACGCTTGAGATATAGCGTGGGCTGAGGGGGGCCAGCGTACGAGTGTCATACCAGTTGTAGAGATGGCCCCGGTAGTGCTCCATTTTATCCATTGTGTCGAGCGTGAGCGACACGCGCCGTAGCACTTCCCCGCCGGGCAGGTAGCCAAAGTCCCATGCCGTCAGGTTAGCCATGAGGGAAAGGCCAATATTGGTAGGAGAGGTTCGATGGGCCACCGTCGGCTGCGGTATTTCCTGGTAGTTATCAGGCGGAAGCCAGTTCTCTTTTTCTGTTGCAAAGGTTTCAAAAAACGCCCAGATTTCACGGCTTGTCTGGCGCAACAGCTGTTTTTGTTCCGGATTGGGCGAAAACACCTTACGCGCAGGCTGGCGACTCAGCCAGCTCATCAGCAGCGGTGCCACACACCATAACAAACCGATCGGCAACGCAATCCCCAGCAGTTGTGGAGCAAATTGTCCGGTCAGTATTATCAGCATCACACCACATGCAACATTCAGCCACATCGCCTGATAAAAACGCGCGACAGTGGGTCCGGCCTGATTGCTGTCCAGGCTGTGGCTGAACCACTGGCTGAGGTGACGCCTGCTGATCCCCAATCTCCATAACGTCACGGCGATCGCTTTTAGCGAATATCCGGCTTCGTGCGGCAGTATCGCAAAATTAAGGCCGATACCTGACAAACGCTTCAGCGCGCCCGCCCCTACCAGTAACAGATGCGGCTTCAGGCGGCGACGCAGAGGTTTATGCAGCAGGTCATAGGTGATGCAGAGGATGGTTGGCAACAGCCATATCAGCGACAGTACGCCCAGCCAGTAAACCGGATTAGGTACCCCTAGCAGTGTGAAGAACAGCAATACCAGTAATGAAGGGGCGACCAGACTGCGACGCAGATTATCGAGTAATTTCCAGTAAGAAAGCGCGGTCAGCGGATTCCTGGTCCGGGTTCCATCGGCTCTTCTGACACGTGGTTTCAGCCAGTTAAGCAGTTGCCAGTCACCCCGGATCCAGCGTGAACGGCGTGCAACATCCGACAGATAATTATTCGGGTACTGTTCATAGAGTAACACCTCACTCAGCAGACCCGAACGTGCATAGCATCCTTCGAGTAGATCATGGCTGAGAACCAGGTTTTCCGGGCAGGTGTTGGCAGTGGCTTGCATAAAAATGTCAACATCGTAAATCCCTTTGCCCACGAACGATCCTTCCCCAAAAAGATCCTGATAGATATCCGAAGACATCATCGAATAGGGATTATTGCCTGGTGTGCTGCTGCGCATGGCGGCGTAACGTCCCTGACCGTTGCGTGGTATCTCCTCCGCAAGGCCGGGTTGTAAAATGCCAAATCCTTTGACAACCCTCTGGCGTACCGGATCATACTCTGGCGTATTCAGCGGATGCGCCATCGTCGCGACCAGTTTGTGCGCCGTATCGCGCGGCAGCACCGTATCACTGTCCAGGGTAATGACGTATTTAATGTGGCCCGGTAAAAGGTTAGCAGGCATGTCTGCAACGCTGACGAATTGTGTCCCCGGATGGCGCAACCAACTATTCAGTAACGCCAGTTTTCCCCGCTTGCGTTCATAGCCCATCCACGTTCCTTCCGCGGGGTTCCATTCAGGCTGGCGGTGTAGCAGATAAAAACGTGGGCGGCTGGAGGGATAGCGGCGATTCAGCGCCTGCGTATCGGCGATCGCCTGTCTGAGCAGCATCTGGCTTTCCGGCGAGGGTTCATTTGCAGAATCAGCGAAATCAGTGAGCAGCGCAAACCTGAGATTTTCGTTTTCATTCCCCAGCCAGCAGACTTCAAGACTGGTGAGGAGCTGGCTGAAACTTTCGTGGCTGGTCAGCATGCAGGGGATGACTAACAGAGTGGCGCTGTCAGGGGGAATGCCGGTTGAGAAATCCATCCGCGGCAAGGGGCGAGGAACGCGAAAACGGGTGGTTGCGTCACTGAGTAAATCGCTCATTAACTGAGTTACAGCGATAATCAGAGGGAATATCACCGCGATCAACAGCCAGTCTGCGCCCTGCATGGCTGTTTCGTGCAAAATCGTTGCGGTCGTTGCGATTGTCAACAACGCCAGGCTTCCAAGCCATGACAGCAGGGTTATTCTGTTGAAACTGTGCCGCAAGCGCATGAGCCTTGAGGTGTCTGCTAACAGATGAATTTCCAGCGCCTGCCGACCTTCGCCTGCGAGATAATAACCAACATGATGTTCCAGTGTATCGGGAGCACTGTTCCCTGAAAGCGTCAGCACCCTGTCAGCAACTTCAGGCTCGCTGAGACCACTGTCCCTGGCCAGGACCTCAACAACGTGCCGGTAATGATCCCGGGTATTGAAGTGCATCCGGGGATAGATACCGGCAGGATCATTGCGTAATGCCTGTTCGACGACACTTATCGTTTCGGCGAAATCAGCCCAATCCGTTTCACTCAGTAATCGCAGACCCGCGATGCTGTTACTGACAGATAGCTGGCTGGCGGCAAGCTGTTGATTGAAATTATGTATGAGAACGTCGGTGGTGATCCCCTGTTCCCGAAGGCACTGATCAACCCAGGTCAGAGGTAACGACAACGCATTGCCATGCCCCTGCAGGCGCCGCACCAGCTCTGCGACAAACGCACTGGTTAACGTAGGTCGGGAGCGTGCCATATCGGCAACCACCATGATTAAATCGCCAGGGGCATTCTCTGCACATTCGAAAATCCTGGTTATCCACGTATCGGCAAGGTTTCTGTCCTGCTGCGCATTTATCACTTCCATGCTGATACGACGAAGATTTTCAATCAGCGCCAGGCGCAGCATTCCCGGTAGCGCCCAGACTTCACCTAGCGTCAGCGGTGTCACCTGTTGATAGGCAGTGAGATAGCTGGTCAGGCTCGCGGCATCCCAGCGGCCATCACCGTGAGCAACTGCCTCAGATGCGATATGATAAATTCGTGGGCAATTCAGCGGCGACATCAGCGACGGAAGACCTTTACCAAAGCTTTTCGGCAAGTGCTGGCGGACCGTGCGGATTTGTTCCTCAATAAGATAATAATTGTCCAGCAACCACTCCCCAGCAGGCATGATGCTGGTCTTTTTACCCGCGTTAAACTCATAACAGCTTTGGGTGATGATGGCCTCATTCTCGCCGAGTCTTTTTAGAAGATAATAAGGATGTTTATCCGGCGATAATTTATGGGTCCGGGCGAGCTTCTGACCATAGCGTTCCATCTGGGCGGTCGAAAAGAGTTCTGACTGCAGAGTGCTTTCACCGGCAGGATCGTTCGCCGAAAACGTTACGCTTTCGGTAGCATTCATCGGAATATGGGAGCGGTTAAACCACGCCCTGGGGTTCATTTTCATAGCATTGCTCTGATGCAGAGTTAGCATGCAGGAGCAGTTGCAAAATCAGTTCAGAAACGTTCTCTGAGGATGGGCGTAAGGCATCAGGGATTTAACAGCTGCCGGGATTTGACTTAAGTATAGAATATGAGTTTTGTCTGCGTTTTTTGGCCGCGCTAGCGTCGGGAGATAAACAGAGCCTTACATCCAGGGCAAAGCATGGCCTGATTGCGCCGGATTTTTGACAGAAGTTGAGCCGATTTTAAGCCACAAACAGGGCAGACGGCAGTGGCGGTAGACGCACTGGTGAAGAGTTTCATTGCGTAATTGATAATAGACATAACCATTAACCTTTCAATGAACGAGCTTCACCGTATCACATGTGGTTAAGTTTTAATCTATTTATTTTGAGGCACTGAAATTCAGGAGAGGTAGATATTCGCAACCACAGGCACCCTGAAGGGAGGTTGAGGCCTTTGCCAGTTTAATTTCTCTTGCAGATTCTCTGGATGGCTAAAATATAATTTGCTTATTATTAATTACCGTGCCTTAATGAATCCCATCAGTTCAATGTACAGACGAACGTTAAACATTTTCCGTGTAGTCCTCATTACCAGGTGTTATCGCTGATATCCCCCCCTTTTGAGTCCATACGTTTAATACTATACGTTTACTATCAATACAATCATGTGTAGCAGGAGTTGGTATGACCATAAGAATTAAAGGTTTGGTAAAATGGTTTAACGAAGACAAAGGGTTTGGCTTCATCTCTCCTCTTGATGGTAGTAAAGACATCTCTGTTCATTTTTCTGCGCTTAACGGCGACAACTTTAAGACCTTATTTGAAGGACAGAAAGTTGAATTCGCCATTCACAGTGGTGACAAAGGCCCTGCTGCTGCAAACGTAATACTTTGCGATAAATAAATCTTTGTGGATCTGCGATAACGATGAATAATTATTCCTGAGTAGACAGTTCCATAACTTAAATCAGATAAAAGTCGTTTATTCTTAATATCAGGTCAGCATATTTTTTCGCAATTATGAGTGTGCTGACCGATGTGATGAAGTGCAGGACTGCTGCATAAAAGTCTGAAAGCAGAAGCTAACTGCTTGTTAAATAATAAAGTGCGTAAGAGGCGAGGCTGCCTCCGAAAGCATCACGTCTTTGCTTTTACCTTATGGCATCTGACTGTTTACATCCACGAGAGAACAGGGTAGTGGAATATGATAAAAGTCCTTGTTTTCTTTAATGCTGAATCCTGTAAAGTCATGACTGTTCTGGAAGGTATATCCTCTATCAGGCAGGAATATCCGAACGGTGAAGAAACGCATCTTCGGATTATGTCTGCAGGCTTTCCTTCCTTAACTGGCGTTCATGGTATTGTTTACGTAGCTTCTGACAGGGAGTTAACGTCACAGGAGATACTTGATGCTGCAAGGAAATATTTATAGCTTTTTTTTATGCTCTCTGCTTCACGTTTGATTGCATTCTTACCATATTTATCAGAAGCGAACAAAAAATGAGTTAAAAATATTTACGGCCTGCTAACAGCAGGCTTTTTTTCATATTCAACATTTTAATACCTACACTGACATGAGAGAAATATTCTTTGTTATCTGATTAAATGCCGATATCTCTCCCACCCTCTTCATGCTATCTTGCCTTTTATGATGAATCCTTCTGAGCGGCAGGGCTAATTAACCTGATGACTTCTATGCTGGAATGTTCATCATGCACGACTGAAGCAGCGAGTCATGGGAGGTTACCCAAAGTCTTACCGGGAGGCACCCGGCATCATATATAAGCCCCTGCATATTGCTGCAGGGGATTTCATGCTTCTGATCACTAAAAGTGATTATCGAACAATTGTTATTTATTTCCGCTTTTAGCACATAGCAATCCTAAAAACAGTAGCCACCGTCATGGGGTCTCGGGGGGCGGAGGTTCAAACCCTCTCGTGCCGACCAAAACTCCTTTAAGAACCAGACTTTACGGCTGGTTTTTTTATGCCTGTTTTCTGTACGGGGAAACTCAGGGGATTATTGGGGTGAAACTATCGACAGATTACCAGCCAACTACGTTCTATCGGGTTGTAATATCCTCTTGAATAGCAAGCACGATAATTGCCAGGAACCTTTTCCCTATACAGTTGTCTGACAATTGAATTCATCTGACATTAAGAAGCTCTATGATTACTAGTCTCTTATTGGTATTTGCCGCGATTACCACTCTGTGCATCATGTTGTTCGCTGCGGTAAAAGTAGGGATTGGTTTGTCTAACAATCCAGACAGAAATGATAATTAGCCTCAACCACGTAACCCCACTTCATACTTCACTTAGCAATAATGTGCTCACATGGCCGGGCAATCATCAAACTCTGCATTCCTAGCATCATTGATGATGTAAGTAATCACCCAGAATATAGCGGGTGCAGAACCGTATCCGTCATCATCTACTGGCAGCGCCTCCTTTCGCCCGCTCTCCAGATTAATCAGGTTGGGTTGAGGGTGAGTCCGATATCGCTTCCCCGTCGATTGCACATATCAGCAGTGAGTCATCGCAGGCAGTAAGTGATGTCTCTACCACAAGCAGCGCCCCTGGAGTATCCCTTCCCTGAAATGTGAACGTGATACCCGCATGAAGTAAGTCGTTGCTGGTTGATAAGCTGCTGATCGAGTGAGATCCTCGTTTCAACGTAATCACTGGCAGTTGAAGGGAACCCCATAGCTAAAATCCTCCGTTTGGGGTGAACAGTAGTAATCTGGTAATCATTCAATACCCGCACTATCGAACGTTCGCCAGTTCGCCGTCGCCCGTTCTTGCATACGACGAGGCGGTGGTGTCTTCTCAACACCGCGCAGGAAATTTTTTGTATAGCGTCGCCCTCCCTACATCGTAAATTATAGCCACACGTTTTCTTGACTCACCTGCAGCTATCAACCTTCCAGCCTGAGCCCACTCTTCTGCGGTTAACTTTAGTCGTCTTGCACAAAAGACGGCGATATATCAGCCAGCGAGGAAACAGAACTGGCAGCGTTGCGAAGCTATCGTACTGAGTTACGCCGCCTCGATTTGTCTTCCGCCCCTGATATTAACTGGCCTGAATATTCGGGGAAGTAGGCCATTCAGGATTTGAGGTATCTACCCGGTTAAGCAAGACACGGTATTTCTTCCACTCCAGTAAAAGTGCGGTTTCAACCTTCGTTGCCATGTCGAGATCAACAGCATCCTGTAAGGGAGCTATAGCGGATGTTGCAACCGCCAGAAGATTTATTTTTTCCTGTTCCGCCAACATCAGAAGATGTTCATTTTCCGCATCGGTATCGTGGACCCACTGTGCTCCGTTCCACTTAACAAAATGGCCTTCCGGCGCAACGGAAACAACATCGTCAGGTAACTTACCTAACTGGTCAATTGTGGTAGCTTTCCCGGTTTGAATGTCGTAGACAATTTTCCCTCGATGGTCCTCAACCAGTGACCATTTTTCTGACTTAAGATTAAATACAGCGACAAAACCGGCCTTCGCTGGCGGCGGAGAAATATTGGTACTGTAAGCAGGTAATCCGGTATTAGCAGGGATAAACCCTTCACATTTCCCAATATATTCATTTGTATCTGCACGAAGGTTGTAGAGAGTAATAGTTCGGTTTTCTCCTGTCATTTCAAAAGTCATCAGGCAAGCCTCACAATATAGTTAAACGCAATATTTTTGACAGTGTTTTCCGCGTTACCAGTAGCGTTAACAGTGACGGAGTGTCCGTGTGAACCAATAGCAATGGAGTGTGCATGAGCGCCAATTGCAACAGAGTGCGCATGGTTACCCGTAGTGTTTGTGACGCCAGACCAGGTTCTGGAAGCGTTAAAGTTTACAGGAACACCATAAGTAAAATTAGAACCTGTAAAACTTTTAGCCGCTGCAGAGCCACCAAGTGTAAATGCTCCACTTGCTGTATAGAAGCTACTATTATCACTTCTGAAGTAACCGAGAGTACCAGTAATTTCCATAGTACCTCTGTTGTGGTTATGGTCACCGGTAGTGTTTGAAGTCTTAGTGCCGTAATCAAACGATGATGTGGTTTTAGTTCCCAAATCCGTACTGGATGCGCTGGCTCCGTGGGTATGCGATATAACACCATCCTGTTCATACGAAAGTGCCGCACGACCGTTCGGTTTACCCTTAATCGTCTGGCCTCGCATATCCGGGATAACACCCGATGGATACGCAATCGCAAGCAATGGATAGGCTGCTTTATCGAAAGGTTGCCCCTGCATTAAAGCATACCCTTGCGGAGTTGTATCAGACGGCCAGGGAATAGGTGCGCCGACCGGAAAAGAATCATCAGGTACCCAGGGAGTCCATGCCTGCGTTGAATACTTGCTACGTGTATAACTGCGGGATGAGTTGTACACGCGGTAAATCTGTGTCACTCCGGCGCTTCTCAGTACCATCAGAGAACCTGCATTATTCTCCGGGTAATTCAGTGCCGCACTGGTATTAACATTCATATCCTGAACATACAGCCCCGGCGTCTGGAAATTGTCCAGATTTTGGTCTGCACCAATCATCAAGACTTGCCCGTTAAAAATATCCTGTGAGGTGATGTAAATATCACCTGTAAGCGCTTTTTCGTTTACTCTGCGCGTTGAAGGCACCGCGCCAGCTGCTAAATTTATCGTTTCTACCAAACCAAGGTATGTGAGAATTTCATTTATTGAGTTTTTAGCAATCAACCCACGCCCGGTCGTCGTCAGATCCGTCAACATCAACGTATTTTTACTGCTAAAAAATGGCAATTTACTTCCGGAGGTAGACAGCCCGGACAGCGACGTCAGTATTTCATTTAGCGGCTGTTTACCCGCTAACGCATTGAGCATCGTGGTTGCAAAGTTAGGATCATTTCCTAATGCCTGCGCTAACTCAGCCAGCGTATCCAGAGCTTCAGGGGATGAGCCAACTAATGCAGCAACCGCAGCCTGAACGTACTCGGTATTCGCAATCTGTTTGTTACTGACACTTAATGGCGGCGTGGGGGCAGTTGGAGTCCCTGTCAGATCCGGACTGTCCAGTGGGGCCTTCTGGTTTGCCAGGCCTTTGACTTTTTTAACGGCTTTCGGTGTCGCTGCATAGGCTTCACTGTCGCTGTCGTCATCGCTGCTTAACTGAACAAGCCCTTTCTGCGTGGTGCTGGCGTCTCCTGGCTTCAGACTTTCAGCAATATCCCTCGCTTCATCACGGTATCCCTGTGAGGCTACTGCCGCGCTTTCAGCGCCAGCCATTGCGGCTTCGGCGCGCTGAGTATCATCAGCTACAGCGGCTTTCAGTTGCTCCGAAACCTTGCCTGCGGCTTTCTCCGCAGCGTCTGTCGCCGCTGTTTCAGCGGCCTCCACTGCCTCGTTCCGGGAAGTCAGCGCCTCATCTCTGGCCTGTTCTGCGCGGGTGACACTCTCAGCGGCCGCATTTTTCTGTTTCTCAGCCTTTTCGGCTGACTGCATGGCTGATGCATCACTGGAAGATGCCGATTCTGCACTGGCTGATGCCGCAGCCTCTGATTTAGCAGCCTTTTCGCTGTACTCCCTGGCATGCTGTTCACTTAGCACTGCAGCTGCCGCGCTGTTATCACCCTGTTCTGCCGCCTGCGTGGCCGTGAGGGCGCTTTCACGCGCAGAGGTTTCCGATGCGGCTGCATTACCGGCATGTTCACCCGCTGTTTGTGCTGCTGCAGCAGCACTTCCGGCACTTCCTGCGGCTGACTGTGCCGAAACTCCCGCTTCCTCCTGCGCTTTCTGTGCCGTATCGGCGGCGATTTTAGCCTGTCCGGCCTGCTCCGTCGCTGTCTGTGCAGACTTTGCCGCACTGTCCGCATCCGCTGCACAGGCCAGAACGTCCTGCGCGGTCTGTCGGGCATTATCATCAGCAGAGCGGGCAGACACATCAGCAGCATCTGCAGAGCGTGCTGCCTGCTTCTGTGACTCTGCTGCAGCCGTTGCAGAAAGGGCTGCCGAATCCTTACTTTGTTCCGCTGACTGTGCAGCCTGTTCGGCGCGTTCCCGATCCTTTTCTGTTGCACCGCTCAAATCCACTACACGGTTTACCATTTCTTCAAAGCGTTTCATCACCTCCGGGCGCAGATCTGCATCTTTTGGTGCATCGAGAAACGCATTCAGGGTATCCGGCGCATCGGTCGGGGCCACGTAAATGTCGCCAGCCACAGAGGGCGGAAACCCTTCCCGCATCAGTGACACACTGTAATAACCCGGTTCAGCCTCAATGCTGTAGTGGCCGTTCGCGTCCGTAACAGTGGATGAAATAACCTCCACAACAACGGTCGGGCTGGTTTTCTTCGCATTCAGCTGAATAGTGCAACCCTGTACCGGCTTCCCCGCCCCGTCTTTTAATACGCCAGAAATTTGTACTGACATATGTCATTACCTCTTGTTTTCAGCAATAAAAAAGCGCCCATTCAGGCGCTCGTTTCTGGATTCAGGTATCAGTAAATGCTGATCCCCGTGCTGTTCTTCTTCACCACCATGACCAGCAGGTTGCTGATATCAGCCCAGGCCCCGCCGCCATACCCCCTGGATGAAACCGTGAAGCTCAGCGTCACATTTCCACCTCCGGCTGGCATATCAAGAACCCTGCTGAATGATCTCGCTGTAATCGCGGGTTCTGCGTTGTATATCTCTCTGCCGTTGTGCTTCACCACAAGCCCACAGTCTGTCCATATCTCGTTGCTTGTCTCTGATTTTGCCTTTCCTCCTGCAAAGGTGATGGGGGGAATGATTATCTGCCTGTCAAAATGGTGGTCATCCTGTATCTGAACCGTGAGGGTCCCATTCGGGTAATTAGCGCTTCCGGGGAAAGCCCGCCCCACGGCTTTAACGATATCGCCGACAATATTCTCTGCCCGCATTGTCCCGTTAATGGTGCAGTTTTCCGCTATCGTCACATTATTGAGGGTGCCGGAATTCGCGCTGATATTACCGCTGATATCCGCATTACGGGCAGTCAGCCTGCCGTCAGGCGTCAGCATAAAGGTCGGCGGGTTCCCGCCACTGGTGATGCTCGGGGCCGTCAGATATTTGAGGAACACCTCGTTCATAAATATCTGGTTGCCCTGCGCCACAAACATCGGAGTTTCATTGCCGTTCGCCGGGTTGATAAACGCGATACGGTCAGCCGCCACCAGGAACTGGCTCAGTTTACCTTCTTCCGTATCCTCCATGCTCAGGCCCAGACCAGCCACATAGTGCTTCCCGTCTTCGGTCTGTTCTATCTTCACGCCCCACATGGCATTCCACTTGCCGTTCGCGTCCTGCCACTCTTCCGAAAACTGATCCAGCCGGCTGGCGTTGTCTTCCGTCAGCTCCACCTTCTCCAGCAGCTCTTTACCCAGGTGGCTTTCGGTGATTTTCCCTTTGAAGAAATCCAGATAACCCGCCGCGTCGTTGCTGGCCTGCCCTTTAGCCTCCACGAACGCCGATTTTCCGACCTGGTTCACGGCCCGGATATAGAAGTAATAATCCTTGCCGGGTTTGATATTCGCGTTTGCTGCAATCCAGTACAGCGCGGTGCCGAGATAACGCGCATCGGTTTCCACCTGGCGGATATCGGCAATCTGCGTATCTGTAAACCAGAATTCATACTGCACCGTGGGGTCATATACCGCCTGGCGCGGGGTGGCGGTTATCTGGAAATAGCCGGGAGTCAACTCAACATAAGACGGTACAGCCGGTGCGGCGATGCTGAAATCTGTGCTGGCAGGCTCACCCTGCTGGCCCTGGGTGTTCACCGCCCGCACCGTCAGGGTGTAGCGCCCCGGCGTCAGGTTGCGGAAGGAGTGCTCCGTTTCGGTCAGGGTCAGGCTGCTGGCCAGGCGGTCGCTGTTATCTTCCGCTTTCACCGTCAGGCGCAGGAAGAAGTTAACGCCTTTCACCACGCGCGGCGTGTCCCAGCGCGCCCGCGCCTGATACTGCCCGTCCTCTGCCAGAATCTCCGTGGTGAGATGCTGCACAGCGGGTGGTGTGTTCGTGATACCTGTGCCGGGCAACGGGTCAAACTTCGCACCGTTGTCCACGATGCTCTCTTTCTCCGGAACATGCTGCACGGCGGTGATGGCATACGTGCCGTCATCATTCTCCCGTATGGCCACGCAGCGAAACAGGCGCTGGCGCAGGTCCGGCAGTTTCAGCCCCCACACGCTGTACGCCGCCACGCCATCGGGTAATTGGCTGACGGTCACGCGGTCCGGGGCCGGATGTGCGGTGACCGCGACGGTAACAGGCTGGCCATCGCTGCCCACCAGGTTCAGCACCACATTGCCGCCTGGCGGTATTTCCACCTCGCGGTCCAGGGTGAGCGTACGGGACAGGCTGTCGACCGACAGAACGCGTCCGCCCACGGTCACGCCGACATAATCACTGTCGCAGACCTCAATGATATCGCCGGGAACATGTCGCAGTCCTTCGGCCCCCACGAAAAAATCCACCGTCTGCGTTTCCAGCAATTCGGTGGTGATGGCCCACAGTCCGGCGCGGTGCGCCTGCCCACGGCTGGTACAGGCAAATGCATCCATCTTCAGAACATTGCGACCGTAGCGCCGGATGGCAGCGTCGTTTTCCACCAGTTCGGTGGACGTTTCCCAGCCGTTGTTCGGGTCGGTGTAGCGCACCTCGGCGGCATTGTGGCGCTCTTTCAGGGCACTAAAACTGTAGATGAACGGCGCACCGTCAGCGGGCATCACCACATTACTCTGTGTGTAGGTCCAGACTTTATCGGCGGGCCGGTCCTGCACAAAGGTCAGGGTACTGCCGTTCCAGACCGGCATGCAGCGCATCAGGGAACAGAAATCCCCCAGCACGTCCCACGCCTTACGCTGGTCCGTCAGATACGCATTGCAGGTGATGCGCGGCTCTGTCCCGCCAAAACCGTCAGGAACAGGCTGATCGCAGTACTGTGCAATGGCATACAGCGCCCACTTGTCCACATAAGCAACACCAATGCGGTTTCCCATGCCATAGCGCGGATGAGTCAGCATATCCAACACACACCAGGCCGGATTATCTGTCCAGGCGGGTTTAAACGTCCCGTCCCATATTCCCGTATATGTCCGTTTTACCGGATCGTAGTTCGACGGCACCTGTACGATACGCCCGCGCAGGAGATAGTTTCGCGTGACCTGTTGGCTGCCAAACTGCTCCGCGTCCACTTTTACCCCGATAACGGCGGTATTCGGATAGCGTTGTTTTACATCAATGATTTCGGTATAGCCCGACCACACCGTTTTGTTCTGCAGCAGGTCTGTCGTACTGTCATCAGTGATACGTTGCATGCGGACTTCAAACGGCCGGGGCGGCAAATCATCGATCACCACAGATGCCAGAAACTGCGTGGTTGTTTTACCTGTAATGGTGATATCCCGTTCCGTTCGCCACAGCCCGTCCCGGCGAAACTGGATCAGCATCTGTACGCTGGTCGGGTTGCGGTCGCCTTTGGTACTGGTACTAACCAGAGACTGCACACCAAAGGTAAAGCGCAGACGGTCCAGCGTTTTAGTGGTAATCGTGCGGGTTACCGGCTCTGACTTCTTCACCTCCACACCCAGCAGGGTTTCAGCGCCGGAGTCTTCGAACCCCTCCATCGCGGTTTGCTCATCCTCCCCCACGCGGTAAACCACGGTGACACCATGAACCATCGCGTTACCGTCGCTGTCGAGGACCGGCGTTTTGTTAATTCTGACACTCTTCAGCCCGTCCACAGGACCTTCAATCGGCCCCTCGCAGATGGCATCAACTACCGTCAGCATCTGACTGGATTTCAGGTCGTCAGGAGCCTCATGCGGTGTTTCACTGCTGCCACCACCCTTACCCATAATCTGTTCCCTCTGAAACGACAGAACCGCCCGGAGGCGGTTCTATGTAAATACAAATATGCTGCAGTAAGTCAGCGACCGATGATCACCACCTGCCCCCCGCCACCTTCATCCCGTGTGCTGATTTCCTGGGAGATCGTGCGGGATCCGACCAGCATTTCACCGTATAACACCGGCAGGGCATTACCCTGCGCCATCATGTTGTCCAGTGACGAAAAATAGGTGTTCTGTTTGCCGTTATCGGTCTTCCGGGACGAGGGGATTTTTGCCTGCGGCATCAGCATCTGCGCCACACCACCCAGCATCATGGCCGCCCCCATAGAAAACAGAACCGAGGATGCCGAAATAGCACCGGCAGATAACGCTGCTCCCCAGGCTGCCAGTGAAGCCCCTGCTGTAAAAAAGGACGCGGCTATTGCTACTGCTCCCAGCACCACCTGGAACAGACCACCGGATTTAGCCCCAGCCATGCGTGGGACAATATGAATAATGGCCCCCTCCGGCAGCGGCTCGTGCAGACGGGCTGACAGGCTGGTTTCATTCACATCCAGGCCTGCAATGCGTATCTGATACCAGCCATCATTCATTTTCTGCCGGAAGCCCGGAACCTGCATGGCCAGCGCGTAAATGGCCTCGGCCCCCGTTTTTATACTGAGGCTGAAGCGGCGGCCAAATCGTTGTAAATCCCCGTGAAGGCAAACTCGTGCCATGCCCGGTGTCGCCATATCGAGTGTGTGCGGCGTTGCCATTTGTCGGTATACCTCTCGCGTTTACTGAGCTGATCAGGAATATGGTGCAGCAGCTCGCCATCGCCGCAGTAAATCGCAGCATGATTGGCAACCGATGAACCAAAACAACAAATCAGAATGTCTCCGGGCTGTGCCTCTGCGGCATTCACCCAGTAAAAGCCGGTCGCCTCCAGATTATCCAGATACAGATTATCCCCCTGCGTCCACCAGTCCTCCTTCCGCGCAAAATCCGGCATCTCAATACCGGCCAGATGGTACGCATCGCGGAACAGGGTGTAACAGTCCGTCACGCCATGCTCAAATGCCCGCCCGGTGAGGAACGGCATGCAACGAAATTTGTATATCCGGTCATCGCAGACCAGCCACCACGGCAGGCCACTCTGAACCTGCAGGCGGCGATCAACATCGCTGAGAAACGGCAGGCCATCGGGATGGCTGTGGACCAGGGCCACCATATCGCCTGCCGCCTGCGCCTGAAGGTAATCAGCCGGATCCATGCGGAAATACAGGGTCGGTTCAGCGGAAAGATTCTGGCAGGGAAAATACCGCTCCCCGGCTGGCGTGTTCACCACCCAGCCGCATGATTCAGCGGGCGCACACGAAGCAGCATGCGCCAGGAGTGTTTTGTTCATGTGTGTATCCATCAGGAAAGACGGTTAATCGAGAGGAAGCAGCCGATGCGCGGCAGGTTATTACGCAGCTCGCAGCCGGTACGGCATTTGCTGCAGGCATCTTTTGCCGGGTCTGCCGTGGGCTTATCAAACTCATCCGCCACAGGCGGCCCGATGTAACCACACTCATCAGAACGGTAGGTCCAGTTGCAGACATCAGCCAGCATGATCCGCGCCGGAAACACGCTGCCGTCCGTTTCGGTCGGTGTGGCCAGCACGAAGGTCGCCGTGGTGGCTTTCAGCTCCGACAGTTGTTCAATCACCCAGCGGCTGACCACTTCCTGTTCCGGGTTGGCCTCCGGATTGCCGCCTGTAAAGTTCACCGCATCGAGAAAACGGGCGTACACAACATGCCTTACCACCGTGGCCCCGACGAGGCTCTGCATATCTACCGCAAGTCCCGTAACCATGCCAAACAGGTTCGACACCGCCAGCGTCGGGCGGGCGGTAGTCCCTTTCCCTGACAGGTCGAACCCGGTTCCCTGTATCGGGTAAACGTCATACTTCCGGCCCTGCCAGGTGACCGGCTCGCCCTTCTCGTTCAGTTCATTTGAAAAATAGTAGCGCTGGCCACCAAAGGCCGTCAGGTCGATTTCCCACAAATCAATGCGGGCCGACTGTTCGGTTTTCGTGATTTCGTTGAGGGTGTTCTGAGGAATATCTTGCATAAAGATCCTTAAGCAATGACCTGCTCAAATTTACAGCTGAAATCGGAATACGCGACGTTGTCCGTAACAGACCACTCCCGGCAGACAACTTTTATTGTGCGGTTGTATTTTGGCGGTCGCCACAGAAAGGCTTTATATCCTCCGTGCTCGGCCAGAAACGCTTCAAGTGCGGTGCGGGAATTGTCCGACGTGATACGGAAAACAGGCTGGAAGTTAATTAACTGATGGTTGAGTCCGGTCGGGCGACGTTGCTCATAGCTATCCCCAAATTTTATGGTTGTCACCGAAGGGGAAACAGAAGACTGCATCCCCTCCCTGGGTGCCCAATGAAAGGTTTTCACTTATCCTCCCGCCAGCATGCCGCCATCGCGGCCCTGAGTTCTCAGGATACTCATGACACGCGTGTCGACCATTTTGACCAGCATCTGCGATGCCTGCGGCCCTATCTCCCCGTTTTGCCCGTCATTCTGAATGGTAATGTGATACTCAGGTGAATAAACAATCCCACCATTCATACCACTACCAGAGGAACCCGGGTCACCCAGCGCCCTGACACCCAGCGTACCGTCAGTCGTTTTCGCCAGAGGCATAATGGCTTCCGGACCAGCTTCACCAAACACGCCAGCCCCCTTTGCAAAAGCAAACAGGGTCGGGCTGTCATAGATGCCGTTGCTGTAGGCACTTAATGAAGGTGAGTCATAAACACCGCC
>NZ_JAOWDS010000062.1:0-298375 GCF_030334545.1 Citrobacter sp. Ce129 | reverse complement strand
GACGCGGGGTGGAGCAGCCTGGTAGCTCGTCGGGCTCATAACCCGAAGGTCGTCGGTTCAAATCCGGCCCCCGCAACCAACACATTAAACACCTTAACGGGTGTTTTTTTGTTTCTGTCGCCCATAAAAAAAGCGCTTTTCAGCGCTTTTTTGTTATCCCCTTCTCGCCAGCGTCGCCCCATCGGCAAAGTAGGCTTTAATCCCCGCCAGAATCGACTCTGCAACTTCCTGCTGGAAGGTCGCCGTTTTGAGTTTACGCTCTTCCTCAACGTTACTGATAAATGCCGTTTCTACCAGAATGGATGGGATATCCGGCGCTTTTAGCACCGCAAACCCGGCCTGTTCAACCTGATTTTTATGTAGGTTATTGATTTTTCCAAGCTTGTTCAATACCGCTTTACCAAACTTCAGGCTGTCGGCGATGGTCAGCGATTGCACCATGTCGAACATGGTGTGGTCGACATAACGGTCACCGCTTTTGCTGACGCCACCGATGAGATCCGAGGCGTTCTGGGTCTGCGCCAGATATTTCGCGGCGGTACTGGTGGCGCCTTTGGTTGAGAGCGCAAACACCGACGAACCGCTGGGCTGTCTGCTGGTAAAGGCATCGGCGTGAATAGAGACAAACAGGTCTGCACGCTGCTTCTGCGCTTTCGCCACGCGGACTTTAAGCGGAATGAAGATATCTTCATTTCGCGTCATAAAGACCTTCATGTTGCCCTCTTTCTCTATGAGGGCTCGCAGGCGGCGGGCAATCTGCAGTACCACATCTTTTTCACGCGTCTTGTATTTCCCCACCGCACCGGAATCCTCTCCACCGTGGCCAGGGTCCAGCATAATGACAATCGGACGATCGCGCCCCGCTTTACCAGGCTGCGGGCCACTTTGCGCAGGCGGCACCTGTTTATCCAGATCGCCCTTGTTGTAATCTTCCAGCAACGCCAGCAACGGATCCTGAACATCCTGGGCATTCGCAGGATAGAGATCCATCACCAGACGTTCTTTAAAGCCAGCCACCGGAGCCAGCGCAAAAAGTTGCGGCTTCACGTTCTGTTTCAGCTCGAACACCATCCGCACGGTCTGTGGGTCAAACTGCCCAACACGCGCCGACTTAATATACGGATCGTCAGGACGGATCTGCGTACCAATGCCCTTAAGCACCGAGTTCAAGTTAACGCCTTCAATATCCACAACCACACGCTCAGGATTACTCAGGGCAAACTGTTTGTATTTCAGCAGACGGTTAGATTCTACCGTGACGCGGGTATAGCTGGACGCAGGCCAGACACGAACGGCAACGACCTGACTCACGGCAGCCAGACCGACCTGGCTGACGCTCAAAAGCCACATAGCACCCGCACCTTTCAGTAAACGGCGGCGACTGATTGCTGAATTGGATCCCGACATGCTTCTCCCGAGCAAAAGAAATCTTTATTGAGGTAATACGTAAAACGTCCGAATTGACCGGAAACTTTAGCGAATGACGCATAATCTGTCATCTATAAAAGGGTAAACATTCTTTTTATATTCACGGCATTACTGAGATAAATCTTCGGGATGGGTAAAAATTACGCTTGCGCACAGCGCCAAAACAGAATAAAAATACACAAATTACGAATAATCATGCAATGAGGGTGTGCCGTGGTGAAGGAGCGTAGAACCGAACTGGTACAGGGATTCCGCCATTCTGTTCCCTATATCAATACCCATCGGGGAAAAACGTTTGTCATTATGCTGGGCGGCGAAGCCATCGAGCATGAAAACTTTTCCAGTATCGTCAATGACATTGGTCTTCTTCATAGCCTCGGCATCCGCCTCGTCGTGGTCTATGGCGCACGACCGCAGATTGATGCCAACCTTGCGGCGCATCATCATGAACCGGTGTACCACAAAAATACGCGCGTTACCGACGCTAAAACGCTCGAGCTGGTCAAACAGGCTGCGGGATTACTTCAGCTTGATATTACCGCCCGCCTGTCGATGAGCCTGAATAATACGCCACTGCAAGGTGCACACATCAACGTGGTCAGCGGTAATTTTATTATCTCTCAGCCACTGGGCGTTGATGACGGCGTAGATTACTGCCATAGCGGGCGTATTCGTCGTATTGATGAAGATGCCATTCACCGCCAGTTAGACAGCGGCGCGATTGTGCTGCTGGGGCCGGTCGCCGTTTCCGTCACCGGTGAGAGCTTTAACCTGACGTCAGAAGAGGTCGCCACACAGTTGGCTATCAAACTGAAGGCGGAGAAAATGATCGGGTTTTGCTCGTCTCAGGGTGTCACCAACGATGATGGCGATATTATTTCCGAGCTGTTTCCTAACGAAGCCCAGGCTCGCGTTGAGTTGCAGGAAGAGAAAGGCGATTACAGCTCCGGCACGGTGCGCTTCCTGCGCGGGGCGGTGAAAGCCTGCCGCAGTGGCGTACGCCGCTGCCATCTGATCAGCTATCAGGAAGATGGCGCCTTGCTGCAGGAACTGTTCTCCCGCGACGGGATCGGTACACAGATCGTAATGGAAAGCGCCGAGCAGATCCGTCGCGCCACCATTAACGATATCGGCGGGATTCTTGAGCTGATCCGCCCGCTGGAGCAGCAGGGTATTCTGGTCCGCCGCTCGCGCGAGCAGTTGGAAATGGAGATCGACAAATTCACGATTATTCAGCGTGATAACCTGACCATCGCCTGCGCCGCTCTGTATCCTTTCCCGGAAGAGAGAATTGGCGAGATGGCGTGCGTGGCGGTGCATCCGGACTACCGTAGTTCGTCGCGCGGGGAAGTGTTGCTGGAACGGATCGCCGCGCAAGCCCGGCAAATGGGGCTAAGCAAGCTGTTTGTGCTGACCACGCGCAGCATCCACTGGTTCCAGGAGCGCGGTTTCACGCCGGTGGATATCGACCTGCTGCCGGAAAGCAAGAAAGAGATGTACAACTATCAGCGGCGGTCAAAAGTGCTGATGGCGGATTTGGGGTAAGAGTCGTTGCCGGATACGGCATAACTGCCTTATCCGGCCTACATCTACATCATGCCGTCATTAAATAATGCTGACAATCCGCTGCGACGTTCGGTGCGGGTGGCAATGGCGCCACTCAGTATCCGCTCATCGGCATACAGCGACAGACGGCGACGCGCGCGGGTAACGGCGGTATAGACCAGCTCGCGAGTAACCACAGGGGAATGCTGGCTGGGTAAAATCAACGCCGCGTGGTCAAACTCGGATCCCTGCGATTTATGCACCGTCATCGCCCAGGTGGTTTCATGCTCAGGCAAGCGGCTGGGTTGCACCGATTTGATAGCACCGTCCGGCAGCGTAAACCACACCCTCAGGCCCTGTCCACGATCGAGGGCAATACCGATATCGCCGTTAAATAATCCCAGCGAACTGTCATTGCGCGCGATCATCACCGGCCTTCCCTCATACCAGCGGCTATGCGGTGAACGATGAATTTTACGTTTTTGCGCCATCACCTGCTCGATGCGTTCATTCAAACCGCCCACGCCAAACGGCCCTTCCCGCAGGGCACATAGCAGTTGATACTCATTGAAGGCCTGAATGACAGCATCCGGCTCGGCACCCTCGCGCAGTAAATCCAGATAGTGCCCATAGCCCGCCAACGCCTCATCCAGCATTGCGGCATAATCCTCGCTGCTGTGTAACGTGCGTTTTTCGATGTCGCTAAATCCCTGCTGGAAAACCGTTTTTATCGCAGCTTTGTCGCCGCGATTAATCGCAGCAGCCAACTGACCAATTCCGGAATCGCTGCCAAAACGGTAGCTCTTTTGCAGCAGGCACAGACTGTCGCGCAGAGCTGCCGCCTGAGTTCCCGGCCCTGCCGGAATAGCGCTTCCGGTCAGGCGACTGAGCTGGCGGGCGCGTTCCGGGGTAAACCCGTCACCGACGAAAGCACAGATATCCCCCAGCACCGCCCCCGCCTCGACAGAAGCGAGCTGGTCGCGATCGCCCAGAAAAATCACCCGCCCGTGCGGCGGCAGCGCATCGATAAGGCGCGACATCATCGGCAAATCGATCATCGAAGCTTCATCCACCACCAGCACATCCAGATGCAGCGGGTTTCCCGCATGATGACGCAGGCGCTGACTGCCAGGCTGAGCGCCTAATAATCGATGCAGCGTACTCGCGTCATCGGGAATGCGTTTCTTTTGCTCATCGGTTAGCGGTAGCTCTCGCAGTGCCGCACCCAGCGAGGAGGTCAGGCGCGCTGCCGCCTTTCCCGTTGGCGCTGCCAGTCGAATACGACAGCGTTCACCGTCCGCCATCTGAATCAATGCCGCCAGCAGCCTCGCAACCGTTGTCGTTTTTCCGGTTCCCGGCCCGCCGGAGATCACCGATATACGACGGGTCAGCGCTACAGCAGCGGCCACTTTTTGCCAGTTAACTCCCTCTGATGGCGGAAACAGCGCCTCCAGCGTATGGGTCAGGCGTTGTTCGTCCACCTCAATGGCGTGGTTTACCTCACTGAAAAAGCGCGCCACCGCGCGTTCGTTATGCCACATCCGGTTCAGGTACAGGCGATCGCCATACAGCACCAGCGGCGTGGGTTGATCGCCACGGCTTACCGCCCCGGAAGCCAGCAGGCAGTCCGCCCAGTTCTCAGGCTCTCCCGCTTCAGCGAGCCAGCCGCTTAACAGAGGATGCGCGTCCTCACTCAGGGATAACCGTGAAAGCGGTAAGCAGACGTGTCCTTCACCTGCTTCGCGGCTGAGCAACGCCGCAGCCAGCGCAACGGCAGGGTTATCATTTCCGGCAACCGCCAGCGCAAACTGAGCATCCAGAGGCCTGAGCTGCTTTTGCTCAACGGCTTCCAGTAATCGTTTCTGGATTGTCATGACATCTCCTCCAGCAGCGCACCAGCAAACAACTCATCCATCAAGGCGATCAACTCCCCGTCAGGTCGGGTCGCGTAAATTCCCTGCTGCGGATTCTCACTGTCAACGCCACGCAGGAAGAGATAAATAACGCCGCCAAAATGACGTTCATAATCGTAATCAGCAATGCGATGGCGCAAGTAGCGATGCAGCGCCAGGGTATAAAGTTGATACTGCAGGTCGTAGCGATGCACCTGCATGGCAGAGGCCATCGCCTGCTGCGTATAGGCTGAGCTGTCTTCGCCCAGCCAGTTCGATTTGTAATCGAGCAGGTAATAACGCCCCTGGTGGCGGAATACCAGGTCAATAAACCCTTTCAGCATGCCACGCACCTGCATAAATTCCAGCGCAGGGCACCCCGCTGAGAGCGGATCGTACTGACGAATCAACGCATCAAGTTGGTTGGCCATCAGCGGCTGCGAAATCGGCAGATAAAACTCCATCTCCACCTGTTTTTCACGCGCGGAAAGATGGCTCAAACTCACGCCCGTCTCGTTGAGAGGCGCTTGCAAAATGGCGTCCAACCATTCGGTCAAAACCGGCGTCCAGTGCGCGTCATAACCCCCCAACGCCAGTTGCTCTTCGACCCAATGCGGATCCACCGGTTGCGTAAAATCGAGATCTTCAAACAGGCTATGCAAGAACGTACCCGGCGAAGCGCCGCGCGGGAACTGATGCGGTGTAAGTCCTGACTCTTCAATAACCTCACCGACGCCTGCGGCATCGATATCGAGTCGCGGGATCAGATCCTGCGCGATACCATGTCCCCGCTGTTGCAGACCGGAATAACTGGTCACTCGCCAGCTATCGCCGGGCGTACGCCGCAGTATTTTCGCACTCAGTTCGCTGCTAACAGCCTGCGTAACCTGCCAGGGTTCACCGTCAGGCTGCGCAGGCGTCTGGCAGGCAATATCGTCGCTACATAGCGCTTCAATCGCACCACGCAGGCCCGCAGCATCCATCGGCTCGCCTTTTTGCAACAGGCGGCCAAGGGCACTCTGATGCACATCGGTATCCCCTTTTTTATCGCCCCGGCGTCGCACCAACGGCGCAACGCCAAGGCTGCAGTGCCATACCGAACGGGTTAACGCGACATAAAGCAAACGCAGATCTTCCGCAAGGCGTTCCGCTTCGGCCAGCTCAACGCTCTCCTCGGCATCGCTGAGATCCAGCACAGCTTCAAAAGAGCTGCGATCGTGGTAGAAAGCCTGATCCTGGACACGGAAATTGGTGATAAACGGCAGCCAAACCAGCGGATACTCCAGCCCTTTCGATTTATGGATGGTGACGATTTTGACCAGATGCTTGTCGCTTTCCAGCCTGAGCTGCTGGCTGGACGCGTTGCTGTCGGGTTCAAGAATATGCTGGGATAACCAGCGCACCAGCGCATGCTCACTTTCCAGTTGCGACCCCGCTTCCTGCAACAGTTCGCTGATGTGTAGAATGTCTGTCAGGCGGCGTTCGCCCCCCGCCGTCGCCAGCAGGTTTTCCGCAATCTGGCGGGCTGCCATCAGCGCGCGCAGCATCGGCATCACGCCGCGTTTATGCCAGATCTGACGATAGCCATCGAACTCTTCGACCACCGCATCCCAGGCATTTTCGTCGTTATTTAACGCTTCAAGATCCTGCGCATTCAGCCCCATCATCGAGGTCGCCAGCGCGCTACGCAGCGTATTCTCACGCTCCGGCGTCATCACCGCCTGCAGCACCCACAGCAACTCCTGCGCCTCCAGCGTTTCAAATACGCTGTCACGGTTAGAGAGGTAGACGGAGGGAATGGCCAGTTGGGTCAGCGCATCACGGACCAGCGCCGCTTCCTGGCGGCTACGAACCAATACGCTGATGTCCGACGCGCGTACCGGACTGGATGTTTTACCACTGACCAGTTGCGCAGCACCAGAATGTCCGGCCTTAAGCCAGTCGCGAATTTGCGTGGCGCACACCTGGGCCATGTAGTTCTGATAGTCGCCCACGCCACAGCTTTCCCCTTCCATCAGCCACATACTCATAGCGGGCTGCGTTTCACCGTGTAAAACAAACTGAAGCGCCTGGTTTTTTTCTGCAGATTTTACCGGGCTGAAGGGGATTTCGCGGAACATAAAGGCGTCGTCCATCTGGCTGAAAAGCGTATTCACGCTATTGACCATGCCAGGGGCCGAACGCCAGTTGGTATCGAGCGTATAGTGTGCGCTGACTTCGCTGCGCGCCTTCATATAGGTGAAGATATCCGCGCCGCGAAACGCGTAAATCGCCTGTTTCGGATCGCCAATCAGCAGCAGTGCAGTATCCGGCTGATGCTGCCAGATCCGGCGAAAAATACGGTACTGCTGCGGATCGGTATCCTGAAATTCATCGATCATCGCGACCGGAAAACGGGTACGAATCGCCGTCGCCAGCGCATCGCCGCTTTCACTGCGCAACGCCGCATCCAGACGGCTAAGCATATCGTCAAAACCCAGCTCACCGCGGCGTCGTTTCTCTTCGGCAACCGCCGTGCGGATCTCCGCCAGCGCCCGGGTGATCACCAGATCCCGCAGGGTTAACGGTTCGCTAAGCAGTTCATCAATAGCGACAAACAGCGGGTGCTGAGGAGTTATCCCGCCCGCTTTAGTGCGCTCTTCCAGAAAACGCTGTGAGAATTTCTCCAGCGCGTCAGGAAGCTGGTAACTTTGAGTTTCTTCCTGCGCCCACGCGCTGATCTTTTCGATCCACTTCCCCTGGTTACCGCGATTAAATTTACGCCGATCGATCCCGGAGGCTTCCAACAGGCCGTCCAGCTCATCAACGCAATCGCGCCACTGCTGCTTGATTTGATTAATGCGCGCGAGAATTTGTTCGTGCCGGGAGGCCAGCGTTTCGTCATCGGACGGCGGAGCCTTGATAACTGGTGCTTCCCCCTGCAGATAGCGATCGATATCCCTCAGCAGCGCCTGCGGTCCTTTCCACGTTTCAAAAATCACCTGCGCAATGTCGCGGGGCAGCGGGTAGCAGTGTCGACGCCAGAAGTCCGCACAGGCCTGATAGCGCAGCAGCGATTCATCTTCTATCAGTTGCTGTTCGAACAGCATGCCTGATTCAAAGGCGTTGAGACTGAGCATACGCTGACAAAAACCGTGGATGGTAAACACTGCCGCTTCATCCATCTGTCTTTCAGCCAGTAGCAGCCACTGAGCGGCCTGTTTTTTATCGGCGATTTCATCTAACAAACGGGCGTATAGCGGGTTGTCGGTGGTTTCACGCAGGCAGGCAATTCGCAGTTCATGAATGTTGCTACGAATTCGACCTCGCAGCTCTTCGGTGGCCGCCTCGGTGAAGGTGACCACCAGCAGTTCTTCGACGGTCAGAGGACGAGGAAAGGCGGCAGCGCCGCCCAGTCCAAGCAGTAAACGTAAATACAGAGCGGCGATGGTAAAGGTTTTACCGGTGCCCGCAGAGGCTTCAATCAGGCGCTCGCCCGTCAGGGGCAAGCGCAGTGGATCAAGGGACTCAGCGGCATCATTCATTCTTATCACTCATCAGGGGTAAGGTTTGCTGCAACGCGCTGACGGTCTGCCACACTTTCCAGCCTTCCGGGTGCACATATTCTGCTTTCCCGTTCTGACTGCCGGAAACCTGTGACAGTATCGCCATGCCTTGCGGCTCAACCACCGCCTGATGGAAGAAATCGGCAAGTTTTTGCGGCGTCAGCAGTTTAATCTGAGCCACTATTTTATCACGTGAATCGAAGCGCATATTACCGCGATCAAAATCTTTGCTTAACTGCGAGGCTTCAGCCCCCAGCGTTTGCGGCGCCTGCAGCATTTGCGCAATAATCGCCTGCTGAATTTGCGCAAACTCTTCAGGTTTCATCGCCCGCAGCTTCGCTTCCGCCGTCGGGAAGAACGCTTTATAACGCTCCCAGAGGTAAGACGGCTGCTTATCGCTGCTTTGCAGCAGGAACCCCATTCCCCACTGACGGCCAACGCTCATTGGGAATGCAAATACGGCGTAGCCTAACTGTTCTTCAGTACGCAGTTGATTGTAGAACCACGGCTGAACAATCTGCCCTAACATGGCGCTGTAGGCTGAACTGGCGTATTCATCGTATCCGGCTGGCACAAATACGGCCGCCAGCGCAGAATCCGTGCTGCTGCCTGCTTTTTCAAAGATAACGGACTGCTTCTTGTCCACTACCACATCTTTGTTGCGACACCACTGTGACCCGTTAGCGCCAAGCTGTTGCTGGATATCCCGCGCCATGGTTGTCGCCTGAGCTGCGCTCATATTACCAATTACCAGGAATTCAGGCCGCGCACCGGTTTTTAAGGCGTCGCGGTAGGTCATCACCTCTTTCAGGGTGATAGAAGGCAGCAGCTTACGGCGTTCATCACGTGAGAAATACGGTACCTGAGAAAGCATCTGCACCGGCATAATGGCCTGATCGTAGGCTTTCCCCTTCTCTGCGGAATCCATCATCTGCGCATACCACGATTTTGCCTGTTCCAGCTGTTCATCCGTTGAGGTGTAGCTGAAATAGCCGCTCAGCAGCGCCTGAAAAAGCTGCGGCAGACGTTGGGTGTAGCCGTTGGCGTTAAGCATCAACCCATTGTTAGCATTGGTTGAGAAACCAATTCCACCTACCGACGCCTGGTTGCTTAACTGATCGAGCGCAATCCCCGCCAGGTAATCGTTAAGTGCGAATAAAACCTGGTTGCGCGCGCTGTCCATGGCTTTCGGGTTACGCAGGATCGCGCTAACGTCAGCCTTCGGCTCACTGGCAAAATACTGGCTCGGCGCATACACCACACGTAAATCCGGCTCATCAACAATCAGTTCCGGGTGGGCGTATTTTTTCTCCATTTTAATCAGCGTGAAATCATCCGGAATGTAAGGGTTTAACTCCGGTAAAGACAGCGCAATGCCCTGCGCTTTTTGCTGCCAGTCGGCAAAGGTTTTATCGCTGATCTTATCCACCTGGTAAGGCGCATCGACAAAATACGCGGTTTTATTATGCGGTTCTTTCGCGCTGATATACCAGATACGCGCATTCTGCGGCGTCATCATTGCCAGGCGTTGCTCAACGGCTTTCGCATCGTACTGGTCAGCAATATTCACCGCATCCAGCGTATGTTCGACGGGAACACGGATCATGGTATCAGCCAACCATTCCACGTAGTCCATATCACGGGTGATGGAGGGATAACGGAAATCCAGATCCAGCACGTGCGCCAGCTCGTCAAAATAACGTTTATCGACGCCTTTCTCGCGTAACAAATTGAGGTAGCTAAAGATTGCCGCAACAACTTCATCGCGGTTCGCCAGCCCCTTGTCGGTTAACGTCGCGGAAATGGCTAACACGCCGCTGTTCCCGTTGACCACCGGATCGGAGTCTGCGCGAATACCTTCAACCAGGCCCTGCTTTTGCAGCCAGTCAGACAACGTGCCCGGGCTACGATTGCCAATCAGGTAGGTCACCAGTTCATCGGTTTTACTGCGGAACTGCGCGCTGTTGTTATCGATACGAAACTCGACGCGCAGCACTTTACGCGGCATTGCCGGAACATAGTGGATGATGACGCCCTTTTGCGCGTCGGTGACTACCGGTACGGTAATTTCAGGTTTTGCGATATTTCTGTTCGGTACGCGTCCAAAGGTGTCAGCCGCTATCCGCGCCAGCTCTGGCAGCGGTTTATTACTATAAATCACTGCCTTCATCAGGTTCGCGGAGTAGTACTTTTCATGAAAATTTTGTAATGCCTGCACCACCGGGTTACCCGGTTTATCGCTTAATGTCTCGAGATTTCCGCCGGAGAAACGCGAGCCTGGGTGCGCCGGGTTGATAGTCTCAGCGCTCACCTGCGCCATACGCATCCCGTCTCGGGTACGCGCCAGCGTCAGCTCGGAGTTAACCGCGTTACGCTCACGGTCGGCATATTTTTTATCCAGTAACGGATCGGCAATAGCGTCCGCCAGACGATCCACTGCCCCCACCAGCGCGTCGTTTTCGACTTCAAGATAGAAGGCCGTACGATAAGGCGCTGTGCTGGCATTGTGGCTGCCGCCGTGCATTTTCAGGAATTCAGCCAGGCTGTCCGGCTGCGGGTATTTTTTCGAGCCCATCAGGCACATGTGTTCAAGATAATGCGCCAGCCCCTGATGATCGTCCGGATCTTCCAGCGAGCCCACGGGGACGACCAGTGCAGAAAGGGATTTCACGGCCTGAGGATCGGATACCAGCAGCACGACCATGCCATTATCAAGGCGCACGGCCTGATACTGACGGGTGTCTTTATCGCTTTTACGGATGGTTTCAGCTAAAGGCTGCCAACCGGTATCTGCCTGACTTACGGGAACCCAAAGGGCGACGAACAACAGTAATGCGCTGAACCAGGTGCTGCGGGGCATTCACAAACCTCATCATTAACGTATTCACCTGTTCACTGCAAAGCACGTATGAATACGTGGTCTGAACAGGGCAAGACTCTGTGCTGAACGAGCCAGCATCTTCTCTTTATAAGAATCAGTCCGTGACAGAATGCGCATCATAGATGAAGCCATCAAATTGCGCAATTTTTATACAATCATCATGACTGATTAAAGCGAAAAATCGGTAACAGGTAGTGCTGAGACTGTAAAACAATGGTCTCCAGCGTATCAGCATCCAGTTGTCGCCAAAGACGCTGATACCAGATGTCGTCGCCTTCACCCCGTACCATCATGTTGCCTTCATAGGCCTGCAGAAACTTACTGCGCGCTTTTTGCAACGTTGCATCGTCATCTAACATGGCATCATTTGCGGCGTCATAACAGGTTTTTATCCATGCACCGCCGCTTTCGGGCAACACCAGCAACGGTGACGACATGCCTTCCCGATACCCCTCAATGAGTTGCGACAGGTACAGTAACGCCTGTTCTGCATCCAGCGGCGGAAAACGCCATTCCCCGTCTTTACGCAGGAACAACCGGCTCTCTCCCGTACCGCCACTGGCACAATAGACAAGATGTTCCAGCCAAAGTTGCACACCTTGCGCAATGCTTATCAAAGATGGGCGCCAGCGCAACAAACCGTCCTCTTGTACCTGCGGCAGCCAACCGGTGATTTGCACGCCGTTACAGTTAAGGTCGATTTCCATACTCTGACAGGGCTGGCGACAGGCGATAATGCGTTCAGCCAGCGACTGCATCTCCTGACGCTGCGTATCCCACAGAATTTCGCCAAATGGCCCATAGGGTAGCGCGCCCGCCGCACGAAAACGGCGGAACAGCCGTTCAGCATCGTTCTCTTCAACCAGCGTATTAAGCAATTGCTGATTAAGCTGATAGCGGGTTAATCCTTCAAGGGTGAAAGGTTCCGTATCGGGGATCTCACTCTCTTCAGAGCGGAAATTAACCCTCAAACGCATCTGGAAAAAGGCGCGTACCGGATGAGCCCAAAATCGCTGCAGCGTTTCCAGCGTCAGCGTTTCGGGCATCTCAAAGGGAAGAGGCTGTACAAAATCCGTGTGCGCTTTTCCTGACAGACTCGCCGCAGGCAGCCATTCCCGGGCATAGCTTTGCTGTTCACCCGGTAGATAGTTTTGTGCATCAAAGGGCATACGGGTATGCAAACGGGTAACGTGCGCTTTTACCCGGGCCTCGCTTTGATCGCAGGTTAACGATTCATCGCCCGGCAGATAGTGGCTTTGCCCAATGTAGTCCATCAATTCCTGTACCAGAACCGACGGGAAGCGCTCGCTGTTGTCCTGAATGGATCGGCCAATGTAGCTGATATAGAGCGTTTGCTGTGCCGAAATCAATGCTTCGAGGAACAGATAGCGGTCATCATCGCGACGACTACGATCGCCCCGCATCGGTTTTTGGCTCATTAAATCAAAGCCCAGCGGCGCAAGCTGGCGCGGATAAACGCCATCGTTCATGCCCAGCAGGCACACCACCTTGAAAGGAATAGAACGCATCGGCATCAGCGTACAAATGTTGACGGGCCCCGCCAGGAAGCGCTGGCTGATGCGCTCCTGGTCAAGACGCTGGGCCAGCTCATCACGTAACAGAGAGAGCGGTACGGCCTCGCCATACTCGGCTCCCAAACCTTCAGTGATAATGGCCTGCCACTGCTGTTCAATCAGCGTCATCGCCGCTTCGGTATCCGCGTCCGGCAGGAAGAAATCATTAAGCATGTCCCGGCAAACAGGTAGCCATTCTTCCAGCGGTCGTTCCTGCGCTAACCCTCTACGCCAAAGATTGAGCTGCATCAGCAACGAGGCCAGATGCCCTACCAGCTCGGCAATCAATCCGCTGGACTCATCGTAAGGCAATACCGATTGCCACTCGCCCTGCGCGCTTTCCATCGCGTAGCCGAGCAGCATACGCGTTAAACCAAATTGCCAGGTATGCTGACCTGTAGGCGGAAGCTCCAGCTCACGCACGTTATCGTCGTCAATTCCCCAGCGAATACCGGATTCATTGACCCATAAGCGAAGATAGCGCAGCCCCTCTTCATCAATATTGAAACGCGCCGCCAGCACGGGAACATCCAGTAACGCCAGGACATCCTCTGAGACAAAACGGCTATCCGGCAGCGACAGCAGGCTAATAAAGGCCTGTAAGACGGGATGAGACTGGCGCGCCCGACGGTCGGAAATTGCGTAAGGTAAGTAACGCTCGGCTGGCGCGCTGCCAAAGACCGACTGAATGAATGGACTGTAGCTGTCGATATCCGCCACCATCACGATAATATCGCGCGGCGTCAGCGTTGGATCCGCTTCCAGCATTGCCAGCAAGCGGTCATGAAGAATTTCTACCTCGCGCTGTGGGCTATGGCAGACATGGAAAGTCACGCTGGTATCGTTCAGCTCAAGCCGGCGTTTATTGTCGCTCCGGGAATATTCTTCCAGCGTAACGCCCGCCACAGCATGACTTTCAAGCTCCAAAATATCCGATTGAATATTATGCAAAAGATTGTCAGGCGTAATATCGACGAACGCATCCAGCTCCTGACTATTCTCTAGCTCTGAAAGCAGGTAAATGTAATCGCGCCCCAGTTTGCCCCATGAGGCCAGCATCGGGTTGCCCACATCCTGTTCGCCATCGCTATTAAATAATCCTTCAGCTTTCTGACTGTCACGAAACAACGGCAGATGGCGTTCTTCAAAGCTGTGCCGACGCTGACGCGCCATCAGCTTCGCCAGCCAGGCGGGATCTTTTATATCCCCCCAGTAGTAGCGACAAGGGTTGGTAAACAGCAGATGAATATCAATGTGCTTACCCAGCGCCTGCAATGCCTGCAAATAAACCGGCGGCAGCGCCGAAATACCGCAAATAAAGACGCGAGAAGGCAGTCCCTGCGGGCACTCGGACGCACTTTCCAGGGTCTGAATAAAACGTTGGTATAAATTGGCACGATGCCAGCGCGGCTGGCCCAATTCCTCAGTGTATTCCACCAGCGCTTTCCACAACGGGGCCTGCCAGGCCTGAGACTCGCCAAGTCCGTCAACCAGTCGCCCGGCTTCCCACTGGGTCAACCAGTCAGGGCGGTAGACTAAATACTGGTCAAAAAGGTCAGCAGCGCGCGAGGAAAGCTGAAACAGCTTGCGCTTATCGGTGTCGTCCGTCAGATAGTGGCGCAGCAATGCGAAATCATCGCCATCCAGTAACTGCGGCAACAGCGTCATCAACTTCCAACTCATGCTCTGTTTGCTAAACGCGCTCTCTTTCGGGATATCCGGCAGCACGCGCACAAACATATCCCAGATAAAACTCGCAGGCAGCGGAAAATCGATGTTGGCGGCAATACTAAACTTCTGTGCAAGGGTCATTTGTAGCCACTGCGCCATGCCGGTACTTTGAACCAGGATCATCTCAGGTTCAAAGGGGTCGTCCAGCCGCTCGCGCTCAACGATAAATTCCATTAACGCTTCCAGCACATCCAGACGATTGGAGTGGTAGACCCTTAACATAGCGACTCCTGACTACTGACGATTCGGGCAATGCAGACGCGTCATCTGACCCTGCCTGCCCAGGGGTGAAGATATTTTAACGTTGATGCTGACACATCCCGCTCTCGTTGTCTGCATTCGGTTAATCTGCCAGTCCAAAGGTGATGAAAACTGATACAGCTGAGTTTGCTGCCAGGCATGACGCCAGAGTTGTTGGTACTGGTTTCTGATGATAAAGCTGCTCATTAGCGCCCGCTGGTATCCCGACAACGCGGTCACAATCATTATCATCAGTACCATTGCCAGCATCACTTCCGGCAGGCTAAAGCCACGCTGTCTGTTCAGGGGATCTGACATAACGCTACCGCCTTTAACGGGCAAAAATCGCTCCAGCCATGCGGCGAAAATTTGATATTGCCATCGATAACCGCTCCCTGACGCCATAGAGACACCCCTTCATAGTGAGCAATAAGCAGCACGAAATTATTAGTAAGCAGGCGCAGGCAAACCTCGGTATCCTGCATGGTATCGCGCCGACACTGTACGGCGGGTTGTATGCGCCAGGGCTGCATACGTCCCCATTCCATCGCGGATTGCACCGTCGCCTGACGCTGCAGCGCCTGGCTTTGCGTCACCACTCGTGAAGCAAAACTGGCCTCCTGTCTGCTAGCGCCTTGCAGCAGAAGACTTCCGAGCACCAGCAGCAACAGGACCATCGCCAGAGATGAAGCGCCTCTCTCGCGGTTCACAGGTTGAATCCCGTAACGCTGTACACGGCTTCAATAACCTTTTGTGGTTCGACATTGTTCACTCCGCGCAAACGCAGCGTTATGAGCGGGGAATACCCGCTGATATTCAGCCGTTCAACCTGAAATGCCTCAATCTGTATCGTGGCTGGATCGGTCATTTTCTCCCACCCTTTTCCATTACAGTCAGTTGCTCCCCGCAGGGTCTCCAGCACCTTGTCCTGTAAACGAAACCCGATAGCATCAGCCTCTTTAGCGGAACTGCTGTCCCAAACGCCGTTGCTATTAGCATCCCAGCGGGCAATAACACAGTCCCCCTTAGCCGATATCACCAGTCCCTCTCCGCCACAGTTTCCCCGGCAATACCCTGCCCGCTGAAGGTGCTTAGCCACGGTATAGACCCGCTGCCATATTTCATCTTCCAGCGCCAACTGGCTCGTATTGCGCAGAATCTCTCGCTGTAGCGCCGGTAAAAATTGCGCTGAGCTAAGCAGTAAAACGCTGCTAATCGCCATCGCAATGAGTACCTCCAGCAGTGAAAATCCCCGTTCCTTTACTGACATAACCGGGCCTCATCGCGTTCGCAAAGCCTGATTCGCCCCCAACCAGATACCACCACCCGCCATTCCCCTGCCGTATTTTTCAGGCGGATATGTCCGGCCCATGCCGTATTGCGCAGACCAAAAAAGGCCAGTGAAGGCGTTATCTCTGCCAACTCGACATCGTCCCAGAGCGGTGTAAACACCAAAGGTGAAGTGGGTTTGCACACATCTTGCGAAGCCGCAGAGCTGACAAAGCACCACGATGCGCCATCCCGAATCACGCTTATCACGTGATCGCGGTTACGCCAGTTAGCATCTTCACGCAGTTGCAGCAGGTAATCCCGGACCTGGCAGGCAGTTTGCCACAGGCGCTGTTGTTGCTGCCAGCGCTGCCAGCCATAAAGACCTGATGCGCCAAGCGCCGCGACGATCAGCATCGTAATCAGGGTTTCGAGAAGCGTGTAGCCATGTTGTTTTTTCATGCCGCCAGTATGGCGTGAGGAAAATGAATAACGAGCGGGAAATTCGGTTTCTACGGCGAGCTACGGAGAATATTTTTCGAGTTGCAGTCCATTGCAATAATTCAGGAATCTGCGCCGAAGAACGCGATTTTAGATAAAAAAAACCGACGCACACAGGCGTCGGTTGTGACAGCATGAAGCCGGTTAGATAGCCACTGGCGCTTTAATACCAGGATGCGGCTCGTAGCCTTCAATTTCGAAGTCTTCGAAGCGATAGTCAAAGATAGATTCAGGCTTACGTTTGATAACCAGCTTCGGCAGCGCGCGCGGTTCACGGCTAAGCTGCAGATGCGTTTGATCCATATGATTGCTGTACAGGTGCGTGTCGCCACCGGTCCAGACAAAATCACCCACTTCCAGATCGCACTGCTGCGCCATCATGTGCACCAACAGGGAGTAGCTGGCAATGTTAAACGGCAAGCCGAGGAACACATCGCACGAACGCTGATACAGCTGGCAGGAGAGCTTGCCATCCGCTACGTAAAACTGGAAGAACGCATGGCACGGCGCCAGCGCCATTTTATCCAGCTCGCCGACGTTCCATGCGGAAACGATGATACGGCGAGAGTCCGGGTCATTTTTGAGCTGGTTTAACACCGTGGTGATCTGGTCAATATGGCGTCCATCTGGCGTAGGCCACGCGCGCCATTGTTTGCCATAAACCGGGCCTAAATTACCGTTTTCATCCGCCCATTCGTCCCAGATTGAGACGTTGTTTTCATGCAGGTAGGCAACGTTGGTGTCGCCCTGCAAAAACCACAGCAGCTCATGAATGATCGAGCGTAAATGGCAGCGTTTAGTCGTAACCAGCGGGAACCCTTCCTGCAGATTAAAACGCATCTGATGACCAAAAATGGAAAGCGTTCCGGTTCCGGTACGGTCGTTTTTCTGTGTGCCTTCATCCAGCACTTTTTGCATCAGTTCTAAATACTGTTTCATGGTTCCTCAGGAAACGTGTTGCTGTGGGCTGCGGCGGTACGCCCAAACCATCATAATAATGCCTGCGACAATCATCGGGATAGAGAGGATCTGTCCCATGCTGATGTACTGTACCCAGGTGCCGGTAAACTGCGCATCCGGCTGGCGGAAGAATTCAACGATAATACGAAATGCGCCATAGCCAATCAGGAACAGACCGGATACCGAGCCCATCGGGCGCGGCTTGCGAATGTACAGGTTGAGAATGATAAACAGCACGACACCTTCGAGCGCCATCTCATAAAGCTGTGAGGCGTGGCGCGGCAGCGAGCCGTAGGTATCAAAAATAGACTGCCATTGCGGGTTAGTTTGCAGCAGTAAAATATCTTCGGTGCGAGAGCCCGGGAACAGCATGGAAAACTTGAAGTTCGGGTCAACGCGTCCCCACAGCTCACCGTTGATAAAGTTACCCAGACGCCCTGCGCCCAGACCAAACGGAATCAGCGGGGCGATGAAATCAGAAACCTGGAAGAACGAACGTTTGGTGCGTTTGGCGAAGATAATCATCACCAGGATCACACCAATAAGCCCACCGTGGAAGGACATCCCACCGTCCCAGACGCGGAACAGATACAGCGGGTTGTCGAGGAATAACGGGAAGTTATAGAACAGTACATAACCAATACGTCCACCAAGGAACACCCCAAGGAAGCCCGCATACAGTAAGTTTTCTACTTCATTTTTGGTCCAGCCACTGCCCGGACGATTCGCGCGGCGGGTCGCCAGCCACATCGCAAATATAAACCCCACCAAATACATTAAGCCGTACCAGTGAAGCGCAACGGGTCCGATTGAGAAAATGACCGGATCGAAATCCGGAAAATGCAGATAGCTACTGGTCATCTGTCACCACAAGTTCTTGTTATTTCGCTGAAGTCAGACAGCAATTGATAAGCGCGCCTGCATAATACAGGCGCTCCAAAGGTGCGAATGATAGCACAAGGGGATCGCAGCGGATGCCGGGAAGATGTAAAAGATCTGTATAGGTAATCTTCATCCCCCCGTAATGCCTGATGGTGCTACGCTTACCAGGCCTACAGGCTGATAACACGAAATTTGTCAGGCCTATAATCCCCCGCGAATCAATCCCCCCATGCCACGGCGCTCCATAAAGGCCGCTACCTGATGGCGTACTTCTGCCGCCATCTGCGCTTCCAGGCTGCGCTGTGCCAGCGTTTGCGCTTCATCAAAATCGATATGACGCAGCAGATATTTGACGCGAGCGACGGAACGACCGTTCATCGACAAATGACGAAAACCAAGGCCGATCAGAATAGCCACGCACATCGGGTCGCCCGCCATTTCACCGCACAGGCGCAAATCGATACCGCTTTTTTCGGCTTCCTGCGCAATCATCGCCAGCGCACGTAACATCCCCGGATGCAGGCTGTCATAAATGCTGGCTACCCGCGTATTGTTACGATCGACGGCCAGAATGTACTGGGTTAAATCGTTAGTTCCGACCGAGATAAAGTCTATCCGGTTTGTCAGATGCGGCAGCATGAATACCATCGACGGAACTTCCAGCATGATGCCAATGCGCGGTTTCGGGATCGCATAGCCGATCATCTCTTCCACTTCACGTCCGGCGCGTTCAATCAAACGTCGCGCTTCGTCCACTTCATCAATGCTGGTAACCATCGGCAGCAAAATGCTGAGGTTGCCTGTTGCCGCGTTGGCTCGCAGCATGGCGCGAACCTGGATCAAAAAGATCTCCGGCTGATCGAGCGTTATGCGGATCCCACGCCAGCCAAGGCACGGGTTCTCTTCACTGATCGGCATGTAGGGCAGTTGTTTATCGGCGCCGACATCCAGAGTACGCAGAGTTACCGGCTTGTCATTAAACATTTGCAGCATCCCCTGATACTGCGCAACCTGTTCTTCTTCCGAAGGAAAACCGCTTTGCAGCATGAACGGGATTTCAGTGCGGTACAGGCCAATGCCGTCGATTCGGCTACCCAGCTTTTCTTCATGTTCCGGGCTGAGACCCGCATTGAGCATCACCTTCACGCGCTCGCCGCTTTTCAACTGCGCGGGTTGGTTGACGTCGTCTTCCGCCAGGCGGCTCAGCTCAATTTCTTCACTGATAAGACGCTGGTATTCCTGGATCAACACCGGTTCCGGATCAACCAGCAGTTCACCGCGATAACCGTCCACCACCAACGTACGGCGATGCAGCACCGAAGGCTGGATATCGGCCCCCATGACGGTAGGGATACCCAGCGCACGAACCATAATTGCCGCATGGGAGTTGGCTGCGCCGTCCCGGACAACCACACCGACTAGCCGGTCCTGAGGAAGTTCCGCCAGCGTGGTCGCGGAAAGCTCATCCGCCACCAGCACAAAACGTTCCGGCCAGGCATTCGGCCCCTGAACAGAGTCGTCAAGATGGAACAGCAGACGCTGGCCCAGCGCACGTAAATCTCCGGCCCGCTCTTTGAGGTAGTTATCGCTCAGGGCGGCAAACTGTTCGGCAAACTTTTCGATGATCGTTTTCACGGCCCACTCGGCCACCGAACCGTTATCCACTTCCGCAAACAGCTCACGGCGCAGACGGGTATCGGAAAGCAGGTGTGAATAGAGATCAAAGATCGCCGCCGTTTCTTTCTGCGCCCCGGCGGTAAAGCGTTTGCTGTAGCGGCGAAATTCGTTCGCCGCCTCTTCCAGCGCACCGGTCAGTCGCTCGCGCTCAAGCACCGGGTCCAGCGTTGAAGCCTGATAGACCTGTTCCATCAGAGGCAGCGTCGCGTCCTGCCAGCCTTCGGCTATTGCCACACCGGGAGCGGCAGGCAATGCACGGATACGCGTTTGCCGGTATTGGCCAAATAGCGCGTTTAGCTGCGACTGCGAAAGAATAGCCGCCATTTGCGTGGCGAGCGTGACGAGGAAAGACTCTTCACTTTCATCGTACTGGCGCAATTCGCGCTGCTGTACCACCAGCACACCTAAAAGCTGGCGGCGCTGAATGATCGGCACGCCTAAGAACGCACGAAAGCGCTCTTCTTTTACCGAAGGAATGTATTTAAAGCTGGGATGTTTTTGCGCATCGGCGAGGTTGATAGGTTCCGCCAGCCTGCCAACCAGGCCAACGATACCTTCATCAAACGCGAGTGCGACAGTGCGACCACGCGGTTTTTTCAGTCCCCGGGTCGCCATGAGGTAATAACAACGTCGATCGTGATCGGCCAGATAAACCGAACAGACCTCTGTATCCATCGCAAGACAGATGTCGGTAACCAGAATATTCAGCGCTTCATTCAGACGCGGAGCACTGGCCACCTTTTCGACTATTTCGCGCAGGCGGGTGAGCATAATTTGCGTAGCTTAACCTCTTTTACGTCTGTACGCAGGTGCGCTTTGCGGCTTAGGAGTACTCTCCTGAAGCGCCATGACAACACTTGCGAATTCTTTCATCACCCTGCGATAGACATCGCGTTTAAATGACACCACCTGTCGAACCGGATACCAGTAACTCACCCAGCGCCAGCCGTCGAACTCAGGTGTACTGCTGGTTTGCATATTGATTTCAGCATCGCTGCTGACCAATTGCAGAAGAAACCATTTTTGTTTCTGGCCGATACAAACCGGCTTCGTGTCCCAACGCACCAAACGTTTCGGTAACTTGTAACGCAACCAGTTACGAGTAGAAGCAAGGATCCGTACATCTTTACGGCTAAGACCCACTTCTTCAAAGAGTTCCCGGTACATCGCCTGCTCTGCTGTCTCTCCTGCATTTATCCCACCTTGCGGGAATTGCCAGGAGTGCTGACCAAATCGCCGGGCCCACATGACCTGCCCCTGGCGGTTACAAATTACTATCCCTACATTCGGGCGGTAGCCATCGTCATCAATCACCGGACTACCTCAACATAAACCTTATATACAAACGATTGTTTCACACTCCTGAGGGGCGGTAAACCACTCTGTTAAGGGTGCGATATTCTAATAACAATTGAATAACTCACAGCTAAGGGCCGAGTTATAAACAGAATAAGGGCAAGCAAGGCGATTTTATTCACCTTTTCTGTGGATATAGTTGTGAAGAAGTACGGAATTACTATGGGAAAACCCAGAACAGTCCGAATAAGACATTCGTCACATATTAAAAATAGTCTTATGGATTCATAAAGTTAAAACCGATCAGTGCAAATAAACACTTAGAAATGTGACGTGTATCACGCACACGATCTTCAGGCTGATGAAAGATCGACCAGCGTTGGTTTTATCCACAGATTATGCCAATAAGTTAGGCACAATTTGTGTGAAAATTCGATTTTCGTCGCACGTCAAGGCTGTAAATTGAAACAGTAGTGGGGCTTTTTCACAGTTATCCCATCTTTCTGTGGATAACATGGTGTAAGATCCTGTTCATTGTCAGTGACCAGAATTGGAAAACCTACTTCGCTGTTGCGCAACTCTGCACACGTGAATCTAAAAACCAATATAAATCATAGAATTGAATAAAGCATGTGGAAAAAGATAAACTCTGTCCACACGGTATAAAATCATTGCTCATTTTTTCACCTAAGGGTTAACCCGATGCCTGAACTCCGTCCGTTGCTTTCTCCCCCTGAATCTGAAGCCCAGTTGCTAAGCCAGGCGCGGCTACTTTCGGGCTACGCGTTAGGAGAATTAGCGGCAATGGCGGGAATCGTGGCGCCTAAGGATCTCAAGCGCGATAAAGGCTGGATTGGCGTGCTACTGGAAATCTGGCTCGGTGCCAGCGCGGGCAGTAAACCAGAGCAGGATTTTGCGGCACTAGGCGTGGAGCTGAAAACGATCCCTGTGGACAGTCTTGGCAGACCGCTGGAAACCACCTTTGTGTGTGTGGCGCCGTTAACCGGTAATACTGGCGTCACCTGGGAAACCAGCCATGTGCGGCACAAACTTAAACGCGTTCTGTGGATCCCGGTGGAAGGCGAACGCAGCATCCCGCTGGCTGAGCGTCGCGTCGGCTCTCCCCTGCTGTGGAGCCCGAATGAAGAAGAAGACCAGCAGTTGCGTCTGGACTGGGAAGAGTTGATGGACATGATAGTGTTAGGCCATGTCGAACGCATCACCGCTCGCCATGGGGAAGTACTGCAGCTGCGTCCTAAAGCAGCCAACGCCCGAGCGCTAACCGAGGCCATTGGCGCTCATGGCGAACCCATCCTCACCCTGCCACGCGGCTTTTACTTGAAAAAGAACTTCACCCGCGCATTGCTTGAGCGACATTTCTTGTTCCAGGCGCAATAGGCACCGTCCGACCTTTCACCCGCCGCGTTACGGGCCTATAATTACCGCTTCTTTTTTTTGGCAGGACTTTGTTCGATGTTATTTGCATGGATAACCGATCCTAACGCCTGGCTTGCGCTCGGTACGCTGACGCTGCTGGAGATCGTTCTTGGGATCGACAATATTATTTTCCTCTCTCTGGTTGTAGCCAAACTCCCGACAGCGCAACGTAATCATGCCCGACGCATTGGGCTTGCAGCGGCGATGATCATGCGTCTGGCACTGCTGGCTTCTATCGCCTGGGTAACGCGGCTGACAAACCCGCTATTCGAACTGTTTGGCGAGGCGATATCAGCGCGCGACCTGATCCTTCTGCTGGGGGGATTGTTCCTTATCTGGAAAGCCAGTAAGGAGATCCACGAATCCATTGAAGGCGAGGAAGAGGGACTGAAAACCCGCGTATCTTCTTTCCTGGGCGCGATTGTGCAGATCATGTTGTTAGACATTATCTTCAGTCTGGATTCCGTGATTACTGCGGTTGGCTTGTCCGATCATCTGTTTATTATGATGGCGGCGGTGGTGATTGCCGTAGGCGTGATGATGTTTGCCGCGCGCCCAATTGGCGAGTTTGTCGATCGCCATCCTTCGGTAAAAATGCTGGCGCTCTCGTTCCTGATTTTGGTCGGTTTTACGCTAATTCTGGAAAGTTTCGACGTCCACGTTCCGAAAGGATATATCTATTTCGCCATGTTCTTCTCTATCGCAGTAGAGACCCTGAACCTGTGGCGTAATAAAAAAAATCCGCTCTGAGGAAACCCATCGCTCCCTGCAAGGGGAGCGAATGCCGGCCACACCTACCCCTTCTCACAGTTTAAGATTTTACTGCTTTCACCATGCACAACTTCGCGTTATTACTAAACTATTGTCAGACGCAGGCCATGTGAGGATAAGCAGATGAAAAAATGGGCAGTTTTGATTTCCGCCGTAGGACTGGCTTTTGCCGTTTCCGGATGCAGCAGCGATTATGTAATGGCAACAAAAGATGGTCGAATGATCCTGACCGATGGAAAACCAGAAATTGACGATGATACCGGTCTGGTGAGCTATCACGACCAGCAGGGCAATGCGATGCAGATTAACCGCGATGATGTGTCTCAAATCATTGAACGCTGATGGTTGAGGTCAGCAGCGCGCTGGCCTTAACAATTTTACTTCCCTTTTTCGCTTCCCTCAGCCATTTTTATAATCCTTATGTCGTGATTATAAAAAGGAAACGGCTATGCAATATCACCGTATACCCCACAGCTCGCTGGAAGTCAGTACACTGGGGCTGGGCACAATGACGTTTGGTGAACAAAACAGCGAAGCCGACGCACATGCACAGCTCGATTATGCCGTAGCACAGGGCATAAATTTAATCGACGTTGCCGAGATGTATCCGGTACCGCCGCGTCCTGAAACCCAGGGGCTCACCGAAACCTACGTAGGTAACTGGCTCGCCAAACACGGCAGCCGCGAAAAACTAATCGTTGCTTCTAAGGTCAGCGGCCCATCACGTAACAACGACAGCGGCATTCGCCCGAATCAGGCGCTGGATCGTAAAAATATTCGTGAAGCGCTGCATGACAGCCTGAAAAGACTGCAAACCGATTACCTGGATCTGTATCAGGTTCACTGGCCGCAGCGCCCGACCAACTGCTTTGGTAAGTTAGGCTACAGCTGGACGGACTCCGCGCCGGTCGTTTCCCTGCTGGATACGCTGGACGCGCTGGCAGAATTTCAGCGGGCGGGGAAAATTCGCTATATCGGCGTGTCCAATGAAACCGCCTTTGGCGTGATGCGCTATCTTCACCTGGCGGACAAACACGATCTGCCGCGCATCGCCACCATCCAGAACCCCTACAGCCTGCTGAACCGCAGCTTTGAGGTTGGACTGGCGGAAGTGAGCCAGTATGAAGGGGTTGAACTGCTGGCCTACTCTTGCCTGGGCTTCGGTACGTTAACCGGTAAATACCTGAACGGCGCGAAACCTGCCGGTGCACGTAATACGCTGTTTAGCCGTTTCACGCGCTACAGCGGCGAGCAAACGCAAAAAGCCGTCGCGGCCTATGTGGATATCGCGAAACGCCATAATCTGGATCCTGCGCAAATGGCGCTGGCATTCGTGCGTCGTCAGCCGTTTGTCGCCAGCACGTTGCTGGGTGCCACGACGATGGAGCAGTTAAAAACCAACGTTGAAAGCCTGCATCTGGAGTTGAGCGAAGAAGTACTGGCGGAGATTGAAGCGGTGCATCAGGTGTATACCTATCCTGCACCGTAACGGTTAGCGCCTGATGGCGCTATGCTTATCAGGCCTACAGACAGCGTTCCCTGTAGGCCGGATAAGGCAACGCAGCCATCCGGCAACAGCACGTAACAGACTAATGGCGGCGCTGCCAAATCCACAGCGCCGCAATCGCCAGCGCAAACAGCGCACCAAATCCAATACCAATCGCAACTGCCGGGATCCCCACCAGCACCGCCAGTGAGTAAATACCCAGCATCAGCAGCATCGCACTGTTTTCGCCGAGGTTTTGCACCGCTATCGCATTACCCGCACCGACGCTTTTCTTGCCCCGCTCCTGCAGCAACGCATTCAGCGGCACCACAAAGAAGCCACCAGACACGCCGATAAGCATCAGCAACGCGTAGGCCGGAAGCAGCGAATGTTGAAGAGAGAAAATCAGCACCACAATGCCAATCAGGATCCCCGCCGGCATACAGCGCGACACGGTTTCCAGCGTCACCAGCTTCGCTGCCGCACCCGCGCCTACCACAATCCCAATCGCTACCATGGCATTGAGATAGGTCGGCGTGGCGTTATCGGTGATACCGAGCGCCACCGGGACCCACAGCACCAGCAGAAAACGCAGCGTGACGCCCGCGCCCCAAAAAAGGCTGGTTCCGACCAACGAGAAACGTGTTTCACCGTTGCGCCATAGCGAAGAGGCGGCACAGAAGAAACTGCGCGTCATTTTCCCCAGATGCCAGGACTGACCAGGGCGAGCCGCGGCCAGTTTCGGAATATACAGGTTAGCCACTACCGCGCCAGCATAAGCCAGCGCACAGGCAGAAAGCGCGGCAATCACGTGCCAGTCGGCCAGTACGCCGCCGGCGACAGAACCGAGCAAAATCGCGGCAATGGTGGAGGCTTCCATCAGGCCGTTGGCCTTCACCAGTTTGTCACCGGTAGTCAGTTCACCGAGAATGCCATACTTGGCCGGTGAATACGCCGCCGCGCCGATCCCCACCAGCGTATACCCGAGAAAGGGATTAATGCCGAAGCAAATACTCGCCGCACCCAACAGTTTCAGGGCGTTCGCAAACATCATCACTCTGCCTTTGGCAAAGCTATCCGCCACCTGTCCAACAAACGGCGCAAACAGGATGTAAGCGCCCACAAACACCATTTGCAGGATTGGCTGGCTCCAGTCCGGATAAAATTGTTCCTTCAGCAGCGCCAGCGTGGCGAACAGCAGCGCGTTATCGCCAAACGCCGACAGAAACTGCGCGGCGATAACGGACATCATCCCTTTGGACCAGATTGAAGTGTTAGTGTGCACTGACTCACTCATGTTGTTTTTCCGGCTCATCGACCCAGCTTTTCAGCGTAACAAAATCCGGCTTACCGCTGCCGAGTAATGGGAGTTGCTTCAGGTGGCGAATATCACGCGGTACGGCAAGTTCAGGTACGCCGTGCGCCCGCGCATACTGTTGTAGTTTTTCACGCGTGAGGTCGGTGTCGGTAGTAAACAGCACCAGCGCCTCACCTTTGCTGGTATCACTCTTGATCGCCGTGGCGTGCATTTTGTCTGCAGATACCGCCAACGCCAGTTGCTCAACCATTTCCAGAGACACCATCTCTCCGGCAATTTTAGCGAAACGCTTGGCACGCCCCTGAATCTGTACAAAGCCGTTTTCATCAAAGCGCACGATGTCGCCGGTGTCATACCAGCCGCGCTCAATCTCACCTTGCGCATTCTCTGCCGTCGGCACTTCCAGCACACCGGGTTTTTCAACGCGTAAATAGCCGCTCATAATATTAGGGCCTTTCAGTTGTAAACGCCCACCGTCCTCAATACCCGGAACGGCTAACAGTCGGGCATCCATGCCAGGCAAGATGCGCCCTACCGTTCCCGGTTTTGCCGCCATTGGTACGTTGATCGACACCACCGGCGCACATTCCGTCACGCCATAGCCTTCAAGGACGCGCAGGCCAAATTTCTCCTGCCACAGCTGCTTTGTGCTGTCCTGCAGTTTTTCCGCGCCCGCCACCACATAGCGCAGGCGGTGGAAATCGTACGGATGCGCGAAACGCGCGTAGTTGCCAAGGAACGTAGACGTACCAAACAACACGGTGCAGTTCCGGTCATATACCAGCTCTGGCACAATGCGGTAATGCAGCGGGCTGGGATAAAGGAACACTTCTGCGCCAGTCAGCAGCGGCGTGAATAATCCCACCGTCAGGCCAAAGGAGTGGAACAGCGGCAGCGCCGACATAAAGCGGTCATCAGCGGTGAAATCGGCAATCGTTTTAATCTGCTCAACGTTCGCCAGAATGCTCTTGTGGCTATGGACCACGCCTTTCGGATGGCCTTCCGAACCGGAGGTAAAGAGGATCACCGCGGCTTCTTCCGGCTGCTGCTTAACTTGCGCCAGATGCGGTGCCAGCAGATGTGAGAAAATCCACAGCTTATCGCTAAATGTCACATCAGCTTTTAAGTCCTCCAGATAAACCCAGCGCACCTGGGTGAGCTGTTCTGGTAAATGCCAGAGTTTGCCTTTTTCGAGAAACTGTCTGGATGTGAAGATCGTTTTGATTTCGGAGGCAGTAATGGCGCTGGTTAACCCTTTCACGCCCGCGGTGTAGTTCATCATGGCCGGAATGCGTCGACGCGCAATGGCGCCAAAAATGACCGCGGCGCTGATGCCCGCGTTTGGCAGCATCAGGCCAATTTTTTCACCTTCGACACTGTATTTTTCCAAAATACGGGCCACAAAGAGCGTCTTCGTGAGCAGCTTGCGGTAGCTGTCCGGGGTAAAGTTGATATCTTCAATGCAGTTTTTGCCTGCGCCAAAACGGTATTTTGCCGCCAGCAGCGACTCGTATAGCGTTTCACGCGGACGCACCGCCATGCGCGCTTCCATCATAATTTGATGCAGCATTTCACCAGCAATTTTGCGGCGATCGCGAGCACGCGGCGCTTCCGGCATCGGCATGTGGGTCGGCGGCAGAATATGCAGTTGGATACGCGGGAAGAATCGCTGTTTAACCCGACCTTTCAGGCGGCTAAAGCGGGAAAGCTCTGCGCCCTCAATACGGACAGGAACGACCGTCGCCCCCGACTTAGCGGCGACAAACCCCGCGCCGTCATAAATTTTCATTAACGAACCGGTGGTAGAAATACGTCCTTCCGGGAAAATAACCACCGGACGCCCCTGCTCGACCAGACGAACCAGATGTTTAATCGACATTGGTTTGGTTGGGTCTAACGGCACGAAATCAATCAGCGGGGTTAGCCAGCGCATATACCATTGCTGGCTGATCGAGGTGTAAACGGCGAAGACGGGACGAATTGGTAAAAATAGCGCCAGCAGGATGCCGTCTATAAATGAGACATGGTTGGGAGTGATTAGAACGCGTTCTCCCTGTAGCGCGTTAACATCGCCCGTGACGCGAACGCGGAAAAGCACGCGAAACAGATTACGAAAAAAGCCAAATAGCATCTCAACTCCCTGTGCCATTAATTACATAAACATTAATGGTGGGAGAGTATACGAGTTGGGGAACAGGCGCGACAGGTAACTGGTAAATACAATCCGAAAAAAAACCTGCGCATCCGCGCAGGTCGGTGCAAGAGACAGGTACGAAGTGCGTACCGAATAATCTCACCAATCAATACCTCTGGGATCTTGATTGTGGTCGTCAGACACCAGATACGCCAGCGCGAAAACGCAAAGGAATGAACCCAAATGCAACGAGTTGTGTAAATTATCGGTTACTGTTACAGATAGGCTGAAGATAAAAAAAAACCTGCGCATCTGCGCAGGCTGGTGTAATTCTAGTGATCAACCCGAAAGTTGATTTCACCTATCAATACCTCTGGGATCCCAACTCTAGCAATCCGCTCAGTTCTCCCACCAGCGAACAATCGCAACAGCGCATCGCAAAGTGTAAGCAAAAATTAGCATTTTCTATTTTCTGTCTTACTTCGCTCGTGCGCGCTCACATTTGCGACGTCCTGACGGGCAATCTGCTTGAACAGCCAGCCATTTTCCGTAACACTGACGGAATGTAAGCGTTTACCCACAACAGGTACTATCATGGCGACCATAAAGGATGTAGCCCGACTAGCTGGTGTTTCAGTCGCCACCGTTTCTCGAGTGATCAATGATTCCCCCAAAGCCAGCGAAGCATCGCGTCTGGCCGTAACGAGTGCAATGGAATCACTCAGCTACCACCCCAATGCCAACGCGCGTGCGCTGGCGCAACAATCCACAGAAACCATCGGCCTGGTGGTCGGTGATGTGTCCGATCCATTCTTTGGGGCAATGGTTAAAGCTGTCGAGCAGGTGGCCTATAACACCGGAAATTTTTTGCTGATTGGCAACGGCTACCATAATGAACAGAAGGAACGTCAGGCGATTGAACAGCTCATTCGTCATCGCTGCGCGGCGCTTGTTGTCCATGCCAAAATAATCCCGGATGCCGAACTGGCTTCGTTAATGAAGCAAATCCCCGGCATGGTCTTGATTAACCGAATTCTGCCGGGATTCGAACAGCGCTGCGTTGCCCTCGATGACCGTTTCGGCGCGTGGCTCGCTACCCGACACCTCATTCAACAAGGCCATACGCGCATTGGCTATCTGTGCTCCAATCACACGATTTCGGATGCGGAAGATCGTCTGCAAGGTTATTACGACGCGCTGAATGAGAGCAACATACCGGTCAGCGATCGACTGGTGACCTTCGGCGAACCGGATGAAAGCGGCGGTGAACAGGCGATGACCGAGTTACTTGGCCGTGGTAAAAACTTCACTGCGGTAGCCTGCTATAACGACTCAATGGCGGCTGGCGCCATGGGCGTATTGAATGATAACGGCATTGATGTGCCGGGAGAAATCTCGCTGATTGGCTTTGATGATGTACTGGTTTCCCGCTACGTGCGCCCACGTCTGACCACGGTACGCTATCCCATCGTGACGATGGCAACCCAGGCCGCCGAACTGGCACTCGCGCTGGCGGAGAAGCGCCCCGTGCCTGAAATCACCCACGTTTTTAACCCGACTCTGGTGCGTCGCCATTCCGTTTCGACGCTGACGGAGCCAGGGAATTCATCATCAAACGATTAACCAGGATAGCGTTATGACTACGATGTTGGACGTTTCACGGCACGCAGGTGTCTCAAAAGCGACCGTTTCGCGCGTACTGAATGGCACGGGTCAGGTAAAAGAGAGCACGCGCCAGAAAGTGTTTAAGGCCATGCAGGCACTTGATTATCGGCCCAATTTTTTAGCGCGCTCTTTGGCAAACCGCACCAGCAACAGCATTGGTCTGGTCGTTTCGACATTTGATGGATTCTACTTCGGCCGCCTGCTGCAACAGGCCTCGCGCCAGACGGAGTCTCACGGCAAACAGTTGATCGTCACCGACGGACACGACACGCCGGAGCGTGAACAGGAAGCCGTACAAATGCTGGCCGACAGGCAGTGCGACGCCATTATTCTCTATACCCGCTATATGAGTGAAAAGGCGATAATGTCGCTGATGAACAGCATTGCTATGCCCCTGTTGGTCATCAACCGTGATGTCAGTCAGGCCCGCGATCGCGCCATTTTCTTTGAACAAGAAGATGCAGCATATCAGGCGGTCAATTATCTGATCTCTCAGGGACACAGCGATATTGCTTGTATCACCGTGCCTGGCCATACGCCTACCGGTAAATCCCGCCTGATGGGATATCGTAAGGCGTTGGAAAAAAACGGTATTCCCTGGGATCCTGACAAGGTCAAATACGGCGACTCCACGATGACGCGAGGCTATGAAGCCTGTCGTGAACTGCTGGCGGAAGGGGTGAAATTCAGCGCTCTGTTCGCCTGTAACGATGACATGGCATTAGGCGCATCAAAAGCGTTACATCAGGCCGGACTAAGGATCCCAGCGGACGTCTCATTATTTGGTTTTGATGATGCGCCCAGCGCCAAATGGCTGGAGCCGGGGCTGTCTACCGTTTATCTGCCGATTGATACCATGATAACCACGGCAATCGACCAGGCTATCCGGCTGGCTAACGGCGAGAGCGTAGAGCCGATCCCACCGTTTACCGGTAAACTGGTGTTGCGGGAATCGGTGACAACGGGGCCGTATTACGAATAGTGCCGGATGGCGCAAGCGCCTTATCCGGCCAGTTAATTTCGTAGGCCGGATAAGCGTAGCGCCATCCGGCGTTTCACAACGCTATATTCAGATTAACTCCAGCGCCAGTAGCTCATCAATGGTCTGGCGACGGCGAATCAGTCGCGCCACGCCTTTATCAAACAAGACCTCCGGCAGCAGCGGGCGGCTATTGTAATTTGACGACATTGACGCGCCGTACGCCCCGGTATCATGCAAGACCAGATAATCTCCCGACACCACCGCAGGCAACAGACGGGTTTCTACATTCCCACCTTCCTGCTGGGTAAACACGTCGCCGGATTCACACAGCGGCCCCGCCACCACGGTTTCAATCTGCTGCGCGTTTTCCAGCGAGCGGCCATCACCCGCCAGCGCGGAGATATGGTGATAGCTGCCATACATCGCCGGGCGCATCAGATCGTTGAATCCCGCGTCGATCAGCACAAAGTGACGGCTGCCCATCTCTTTTACGCTGCGCACCTGCGCCACTAACACGCCAGCTTCTGCGACCAGAAAACGACCAGGCTCTATCTCAAGTGCGACCGGGTGGCCCAGGTGTTTAGCGATCTGCTCACGCGCGGCATTCCACAGGCCGAAGTAATGATCGGTGTCGATCGCCTCTTCCCCTTCACGATACGGGATTGATAAACCACCGCCCGCGGAGATAGCCTCCAGATCCTGACCAAATTCAACCACCTGGCGCACCATCGCGCCGCACACCTGCTCCAGATGGCCGTAGTCTACGCCGGAGCCAATGTGCATATGAATCCCCACCAGCTTTAACTTATAGCGCTGGATCACTTCCAGCGCCGCCGGTAGATCGCTGTACCAGATACCATGTTTGCTGTTTTCACCGCCGGTATTTGTTTTCTGACTGTGCCCATGCCCAAAGCCAGGGTTTACGCGTAGCCACACGCGATGGCCCGGCGAGACCTGACCCAGTTGTTCCAGCATATCCACCGACCCGGCATTTACCGGAATGCTCAATTCATGCACCCGCGCGAGCGTCGCTTCATCAATCATATCGGCGGTAAAGACTATCTCATCTTTCCCAGGTACAAAGCCTGCCGCCAGCGCACGTTCAATTTCGCCAAGCGAGACGGAATCAACCTTCACGCCCTGCTCGCGCATCAGACGCAAAATATGAATATTCGAACATGCCTTCTGAGCAAAACGCACCACGTCAAACTGACTCAGCTTAGCAATCTGGGCGCGAATAATCTGCGCATCATAGACCCACACCGGGCAGCCGAATTCGGCAGGCAAGCGCAGCAGGTTGTCGGCGGTCAGGTCAGTGTCTGTGTTGTTGAGTGGACGTGGCATGGTGTGCTCCGGTATTGGCTTTTTTATGATTACGCCACAACCCGAAAAGAATAAAAAATATCGTTTTATCGTGAGTCTATGCAAAAATGATATGGATTGGTTCATTCGAGGATTGCCCATGCCCGCCGTTAACCTGCGTCACATTGAAATCTTTCACGCTGTGATGACGGCGGGAAACCTGACGGAAGCCGCGAGGATGCTCAATACCTCACAGCCTACCGTCAGCCGCGAGTTAGCGCGCTTCGAGCAAGTTCTGGGGCTAAAGCTGTTTGAGCGCAGCCGTGGGCGCTTGCATCCAACGGTACAGGGATTACGTTTATTTGAAGAGGTGCAACGTTCGTGGTATGGCCTGGACAGAATAGTGAGCGCCGCCGAAAGCCTGCGCGAATTCCGTCAGGGCGAACTGTCGATCGTCTGCCTGCCAGTATTCTCACAGTCTTTTTTACCGCCGCTGCTGCAGCCATTTCTCGCGCGTTATCCGCAGGTCAATATTCAGATAGTGCCGCAGGAGTCACCGCTGCTGGAAGAGTGGCTGTCGGCACAGCGCCACGATCTGGGGTTAACGGAAACGCTGCATACACCTGCCGGAACGAAACGCACCGAATTGCTGGCGCTGGATGAGGTGTGCGTACTGCCGCAAGGGCATCCGCTGACCCGCAAAGCGGTATTAACACCGCAGGATTTCCAGGGAGAGAACTACATCAGCCTGTCACGAACCGACAGTTACCGTCAGCTACTGGACACCCTGTTTAATGAACATCAGGTGAAGCGCCGCATGGTGATTGAAACCCATAGCGCCGCTTCAATTTGTGCGATGGTGCGGGCGGGCGTTGGGATCTCGGTGGTAAACCCGCTGACCGCGCTGGATTACGCCAGCAGCGGAGTCGTTATCCGCCGCTTCAGTATTTCGGTGCCGTTCACGGTCAGTCTGATTCACCCGCTTCATCGCCCCGCCTCGGCGCTGGTTGATGCTTTTACTGCACATCTGCAAGCCCATCTGCCGAGACTTATCGAACCGCTGGAGGCTATTTTGCATCCACAGTCGAAAGCATAAATGCCACCGCATCTTGCGCATGGATTGCCGCAGTGTCGAAAACAGGTAGTGGGCTTAGCTCTGCCGGAACCAGCAGACCAATCTCGGTACAGCCAAAGATAACCCCTTGCGCACCCTGTTTAGCCAACTGGTCAATCACGCTCAGGTAATAGTCACGAGAGGCTTCGCTGAACACACCGAGGCACAGCTCGTCGAAAATAATCTGGTTTATTTTCTGGCGGTCATCAGCTTCAGGAATAAGCGTGCTAATGCCAAATTCAGTCTGTAAACGCCCACGATAAAAATCCTGCTCCATGGTGTAGCGCGTACCCAGTAGCGCCACGTTGCTCATCTGCTGCTTTTGTATAGCCCGACCCGTTGCGTCGGCAATATGCAGGAACGGCACATCACAGGCGCTTTCAATCGCCTCAGCAACTTTGTGCATGGTATTTGTACACAGCACAATCCCTTGCGCTCCAGCTTGCTGAAGCCCTGTGGCGGCCTGCGCGAGGATCTCCCCGGCCCGCTGCCAGTCACCGCTTGACTGACAAACTTCAATCTCGTGAAAATCTACGCTGTGCAACAGAATCTGTGCCGAATGCAGACCACCCAGATGCTGTTTTACCCCTTCATTAATGAGCCGATAATAAGGAATAGTGGATTCCCAGCTCATACCGCCTAACAGACCGATCGTTTTCATCATTTCCCCTGACTCGTTGTTGTCTCTCCAGTGAACCAAAGATGTGATCAACTTTCCACATCTGTTGGCGTGCATTTCTTTTTTTTATTTTCTGATATAGGTTTAATGAAACATCGTTTTAATTAATAACAGGAAGGCCGGATGTTTATTTTTCATAAAGAGACTACGCTTGACGATCTGGGCAATGGCGTTACCCGGCGCATTCTCGCTCACGACGGTAAAATGATGGCGGTTGAGGTGAACTTCGAGCAAGGCGCGATAGGCCCGATGCACAATCATCCGCATGAGCAGCTGACTTACGTGTTGTCCGGTGAGTTTGAATTTACCATCGGCGAAGAAAAGCATGTCGTCAGGGCAGGCGATACCCTGTATAAACAGCCGAACATTATGCATGGCTGCGTTTGTTTAAAACCGGGAACGTTGCTGGATACCTTTACGCCCATACGCGAAGATTTTCTGCACGGGTAATTTCGCTGTTCTCAAGCCGTGCTACTGACCGGTTTGAGAACACGCTAAAATGCGTACTCAGTTCCCTAAAAATGTATACGTTACAAGGTGAGGCATTTTCCCTCGATACCAATTCGCATAAGCGTTAATCACCCGATGCGTCTCGCCATGTGGGCGATTACAGTCACGTTATCTTAATTAACGGTGACGGATCGCCATGACAAAAATGACAACATCCACTCCACATGACGCAGTCTTCAAACAGTTCTTGTACCATCCTGATACCGCAAGAGATTTTCTGGATATCTATCTTCCATCAACCTTGCGGGAGCTATGTGATCTGCAAACACTAAAACTGGAATCAGGCAGTTTTATTGAGGATAGCCTGCGAGCCAGCTACTCCGACGTACTGTGGTCATTAAAAACAAATGAAGGCGATGGATATATCTATGTTGTTATCGAGCATCAGAGTTCGCCAGACGCTCACATGGCATTTCGGCTAATGCGCTATGCAATGGCCGCAATGCAACGCCATCTGGATGCTGGCCATAAAACATTACCTTTGGTGATACCGATGCTGTTTTATCATGGCGCACTCAGCCCCTACCCCTTTTCACTCTGCTGGCTGGATGAGTTTGACGACCCCATAGTGGCACGACAGCTATACTCAGCAACATTTCCGCTGGTAGATATCACCGTAATACCCGATGACGAAATCATGCAACATCGCCGTATAGCACTGCTGGAATTGATGCAAAAACATATCCGCAAGCGTGATTTAATGGGATTAGTGGAACAACTGGTCTCGTTGCTGGCTACGGGATACGCTAATGACAGCCAGCTCAAAACGCTATTTAATTACATGATGCAGTTTGGAAATACGCCTCACATAGATAAATTTATCCGTGAAGTCGCTCAGCGGGTACCACAGCAAAAGGAAAGTCTGATGACTATTGCGGAAGTATTGCAACAAGAAGCCAAACAACAAGAAGCGTTACGCATTGCCCAGATGATGTTAGCGAATGGTATTAGTCATGAAATTATACTAAAGATAACCGGGCTGTCTGCTAAGGATCTCCTCGCCAGGCAGGCTGCTCCACACTGAAATAAGTAGTTATGAGAGCCCGATAATCAGTTGTTCTATCGGGCTCCCTGCTCACTTACACCCCAATATCTCTTAACTTCTCACCCGCCATCAGCTTGCGTTCGATATGCTCCAGCGTGACATTTTTGGTTTCAGGAACAAGCCAGAAGGTAATCCCGATAAACGCGACGTTCAGCGCGGTATAAAGCCAGAACGTACCGGCTGCGCCAATGCTGTCGAGCAGCGTCAGGAACGTTGCGCCAATAATCATGTTCGATACCCAGTTGGTGGTTGTGGAGCAGGTAATACCAAAATCGCGGCATTTCAGCGGCTGAATTTCCGAACACAGGATCCACACTACCGGCGCGGCGCTCATCGCATAGCCTGCAATACACATCATCGTCATGCCAACTGACAGCCAGGATAGTCCATTGGAAGCCGTGCCGTTATCAAACTGCATCAGGCAATAACCAAGCACCAGCGTCCCGAGGGCCATCACGCTGAAACCAATTTTCAGCGCCGGTTTACGTCCTGCTTTGTCGACCGTGAAAACGGCGATAAAGGTGGCAAACATAAACGTTAAGCCGACCACCAGCGTGGCAATCATTTGCTGCTCTGTGGTGGTAAAGCCCGCCATTTTAAAAATTCGCGGCGCGTAATACATGATGATGTTCATCCCGGTAAATTGTTGCATCGCCTGCAGCAACATCCCGAGGAAAACCGCGCGACGCACGTTGCGGTTAATTTTAAACAGCGCCCAACCGCCCTGCTTCAGCTTCAGACTTTCACGGATTTCGTTCAGCTCATCGCGGGCCTTTTCTGACGTATCGCGCAGCATACGCAGTACTTCTTCGGCTTCGATGTGGCGACCTTTTTCCGCCAGCCAGCGCGGGCTGTTGGGCAGGAAAACAACCAGGATGATCAGTAACACCGCCGGGAGCGCCAGCACGCCCAGCATAGCGCGCCAGTTACCGCTGTAGCTGAATGCCGTATCGGACAAAAAGGCCAGTACGATACCAAGCGTTACCATCAGTTGATACATACTGATCATTTTGCCACGCACGTTCTCACTGGCCATTTCGGAGAGATAGAGCGGTGCGGTGTAAGACGCGATCCCCACCGCAACGCCCAGCACCACGCGGGCAAAAATGAGCATTTCTACGCTGGAGGCGAAGGCCGACCCCAGAGATCCGACGACGAAAAGGATCGCGCCCGCCATCAGACTGTATTTACGTCCCAGGCGGAATGACAGCCAACCGTTAAACAGCGCACCCATTGCCGCACCCAGCATCATGCTGCTCACCACCCACTCCTGCAGACGGCTGGTCAGGACAAAATGATCGGTGATAAAAGGCAACGCGCCGGCTATCACGCCAATATCCAGGCCGAATAACAACCCTGCGACAGCCGCAGAGATAGATACAAACATATTCATACGTCGCGTATCGCGCGCAGTGCGCGGCGCTAAAGCAGCATCATTATTTATTGAGACCATTTTTTCCTGCCAGATACAGAATAACCATGTCATTGAAAGTAAGGGATCCCTTACAGGAAGCGTCAGGCGGGAAACGGCAAAAACATGGATTAAATAGCTACACCACATCGTTATGTGATGGATATTCCAATTTTAAAATTTAATGACAATCACTCAATTAAATTTAATCTATTGATATTAATGAATATTAAAAATCAAGAATCCATAAATATGGAAATGAATATGGAATAATTTATAACCACAATATGGATTTTAATGATCAAAATGTAAAAAAAACCCTGCCAGAGGGCAGGGTTTGACGGTTCAGGAAAGCGAATTAACGTGCCAGCCAGCCGCCATCAACCGCAACGGTATAGCCGTTGATATAGTCAGATGCGCTGGACGCCAGGAACACGACAGGCCCCATCAGGTCGCTCGGCAGCCCCCAACGACCCGCCGGGATACGATCGAGGATTTCTGCGCTACGCTGCTCATCAGCACGCAGCTGTTGAGTGTTGTTCGTCGCCATATACCCCGGCGCAATTGCGTTGACGTTGATGTTATGTTTTGCCCATTCGTTCGCCATCAGACGGGTAACGCCCATTACGCCGCTTTTAGACGCGGTGTAAGACGGCACACGGATCCCGCCCTGGAAGGACAGCATAGAGGCGATATTGATAATTTTGCCGCCGTTACCCTGAGCGATAAAGTGTTTCGCCGCGGCCTGAGACATAAAGAACACGCTCTTAATGTTCAGGTTCATCACGTCATCCCAGTCTTTTTCGCTGAAGTCGATCGCATCGTCACGACGAATAAGACCCGCATTGTTGACCAGAATATCGATATGACCAAATTCCGCCACTGCACGCTCAAGCAGCGCCGGAATGCCGTCGATTTGACGCAGGTCGGCGGTCAGACTTAAAAAACGGCGGCCCAGCGCGGTCACGCGTTCGATGGTTTCCGTCGGTTCAACAATGTTGATACCGACGATATCGCAACCTGCTTCAGCCAGACCCAACGCCATACCCTGACCCAGGCCGGTGTCACAACCGGTCACAACGGCGACTTTTCCTTCAAGAGAGAATGCATTCAAAATCATTGTAAATCCTTAATTTTTATATTGCCTGCCGCAGCAGGCACGGCTGTCGCCCGCGATTAGCGCAGATCTTTGACTGCAACATGGTCCATATCATCAAAGACCTGGTTTTCGCCGACCATGCCCCAAATGAACGTATAAGCTTTTGTGCCGACACCGGAGTGAATTGACCAGCTCGGAGAAATCACCGCCTGTTCGTTGTGCATCACAATATGACGCGTTTCCTGAGGCTGACCCATCATGTGGAAGACGCAGGTATCTTCTTCCATATTGAAGTAGAAGTAGACTTCCATACGACGTTCATGGGTATGACACGGCATGGTATTCCACAGGTTACCCGGCGCCAGTTCCGTCAGGCCCATGCTCAACTGGCAGGTTTCCAGAACATCCGGCACAAAGTATTTGTTGATGGTACGACGGTTACTGGTGAGGTTATCGCCCAGCGTCACTGGCGCAACGTCTGCTGGCGTGACTTTTTTGGTTGGGTAAGTCGTGTGTGCCGGCGCGCAGTTGTAGTAAAACTTCGCCGGTTTCGCCGTGTCGATGCTGGCGAATACCACTTCTTTTGCCCCTTTCCCGACGTACAGCGCATCGCGATGGCCAATTTCATAGCACTGGCCGTCAACGGTAATCGTGCCAGGGCCGCCGATGTTGATCACACCCAGCTCACGACGCTCGAGGAAATAGGTTACGCCCAGCTGTTTGCCGACTTCGCCACCCACAGAGACGGTTTTGGCCACTGGCATAATGCCGCCAACAATGATGCGATCGATGTGGCTGTAGACCATGGTGTATTCATCTGCGACAAACACTTCTTCGACCAAAAACTCATTACGCAGCCCCTGAGTGTCCAGGGTTTTCGCATGCGCACTATGGATGCTTTGTCTTACGTCCACATTTACCTCCAGTGATAAATTGACCGTGAATGCTTAAACGAATAGCAAAACGCTGTTCCGTTTTATCTTATGCGCTCATGATATCCCTCCCGGAATGGGTTTTCAATTACAACTAAAACGATGTTTCACTTTTTCTGCATCTTATTGTCAAAAGTGTAATTGCGATCACGCTAGCGCATATAATTCGCGAGAACATTTCAAATAAAATTATTTAAAACAATTAGATAGATAAATACACAAAGAAGTAGTTCATTAGTGGTAGGGATAAGACATTGAAAATACAGTCGGACTCATACGATGTTTGCACACCTTTTCAAACAAAGTGCGCAGTCAATCACATGAAATGAAACAGCGTTTTGATATGTTGGCAGGGTTTAGAGTGTATGTTTCTGTAACTGGCCTTGCCCTCCTGTTGGAGGGCTTTTTTATAGAGGAAGAGATAACACGGCAGAAAACTGTTCGAGAAGAAAAATATATACCCTAAATAATTCGAGTTGCAGGAAGGCGGCGACGCAGCGAATTCCCCGGAGCGTACATAAGTACGTGACTGGGGTGAGCGAGTAAAGCCAACGCACATGCAGCTTGAAGTATGACGGGGATTAGTCTCGTTCGATAGCGAGCGCCACCCCCTGACCGCCGCCGATACACAGCGTTGCCAGTCCTTTGTGCGCCCGACGCTTCACCATTTCATGTACCAGTGAAACCAGAATTCGGCAGCCAGATGCGCCAATCGGATGGCCGAGAGCAATGGCTCCGCCGTTCACATTTACCCGCCGTTCATCCCACTCCAGCATTTTCCCAACGGATAATGCCTGCGCGGCGAACGCCTCGTTAGCTTCAATAAGATCAACATCAGCCAGTTGCCAGCCCACACGCTCAAGACAGCGGCGCGTCGCATACACTGGCGCAATCCCCATCAGTGCGGGATCAACCCCGACGCTGGCAAAGGCGCGAATGCGGGCCAGCACCGGTAAATTCAGCTCCTGCGCTTTGGCTTCGCTCATCATCATCACCGCGGCGGCGCCATCGTTGATGGATGAAGCGTTACCCGCGGTGACCGAACCGAGCCGGTCAAAGGTAGGATCCAGACGCGCCAGCCCTTCGGCGCTGGCATCGGTGCGCGGCTGCTCGTCGGTATCCACCACGAAAGATTGCCCATTACGCTGCATTACCACCGGCACGATTTCATCTTTAAAACGTCCGGCATCGATTGCCATCCGTGCCTTGTGCTGTGAGTGCAGCGCGTAGGCATCCTGTAATTCACGGCTGATGCCGTATTCCCGCGCCAGGTTTTCCGCAGTAACGCCCATATGGTAATCGTTGAAAGCGTCCCACAGTCCGTCATGCACCAGGCTGTCGACCAGTTGACTGTTTCCCAACTGTGCACCGGTGCGGCTATCGGTAAGAACATGCGGCGCACGGCTCATATTTTCTTGCCCGCCCGCAATCACAATGTCGGCTTCGCCGCACTGGATAGCCTGGGTCGCCAGATGCAGCGCTTTCAGACCCGAGCCGCAGACATCGTTAATGGTGATGGCGGAAACGGTATTGGGTAGCCCACCATTGATGGCGGACTGACGCGCCGGATTCTGCCCGGCGCCTGCGGTAAGTACCTGTCCGAGGATCACTTCATCCACGGCGTGAACATCCACGCCAGTGCGTTCCAGTAACGCCCTGACCACCATGCTACCTAATTCAACGGCAGAGTGGCGCGCCAGCGTCCCCTGGAAGCAGCCAATCGGTGTCCGTAACGCCCCGACTATCACAACCTCTTTCATCACCACCTCAGCGCAAAATAACACCGCAATAGTAGATGATTGTTAAAAAGAGTTATCAAGGTTGTTTAAAAACGGTGATTTTTATCACAAAGGAAATTCGTATCATTTATTGGACATCTGAACGCCACTCTGCTGTAAATGGTCGCGCAGCCAACTTCCCGCCACGCCAGGGGGGGATTTTTTATTCCACAACAGATCGATAGAGATAGCCTTTGGCCAACCGGGCAGATTCAATTGAACCAGCGGTTTTTCTGCCGCAAACTCCTCCACCAGCGCACAAGGGAGCGCGCACCAGCCGAATCCCTGCACCGCCATACTCAGCAGCAACAAATAGTTAGGCGCCGACCAGACGGGGCCACGCGCCACGTTGGTGCCGTTTTCCAGATAGGTATTCAGACGCAACTCGCGCCAGGTATGTAGCTGTTCCCACTGCAGTTTTTCATGAGCCGCCAGCGGATGCGACGCCGCGACGTATAATCCCATCCAGGTTTGCATCGGCAGACGCGTAACGCCCATGTCGGTCGGGTAATCCTCGCGCGCTTCGATCAACCCCACCTGAGCACGTCCTTTTTGCAGCAGATCGATCACGTCTTCATCTTCGCCAATCAGACATTCAAACTCGGTATGGGGAAACTTGCGGTCAAACTGCACCATCAACTCTTCCAGCACATCCGGGTGTAGCGTGTCCGAAAGCACGAAAGTCAGACGCGCTTCCGTCTCACCCGACAGCGAGATCGCCGCCTCATCGAGACGTTCGCTGGCCGTCAAAATTGCCTGCACATAGCCCAGCACCCGCTTACCTTCTTCAGTCAGCGTTGGCTGGCGGGATGAGCGGTCAAAAAGCGCAAAACCAAGATCGGCTTCCAGGTGCGCAATGGCCGTACTGATGGTGGACTGGCTTTTGCGCAGCCGCCGGGCCGCCGCAGAAAACGAGCCGCAGGACACGGTCTCCACAAATGCCGTTAACGCTTCAGGAGAGTAACGCATGAACTATCTACTTTATCGATGGATACTATCTTTTAGATATCACATAAAACGATAAAATTGCCACCATTCCGTTATCCGGGCATTAAAGAAGGTTTTAGGTTATGCAACACGATACAGTCCAACGCCGCTCGCTAGTGGAGCGTATTTTTCATGCCGTCTGCTTTGAAGGCATTGCCACCGCTGTTCTCGCACCAACCACCGCATGGTTGATGCAGCGCTCGGTGCTGGAAATGGGCGGACTGACCGTTCTTCTCGCCACCACGGCGATGATCTGGAATATCATTTATAACGCCCTGTTTGACCGCCTGTGGCCATCACATCTGGTAAAACGTACGGCGAAAGTGCGGGCATTTCACGCCTTAGGCTTTGAGAGCGGTTTTATTGTGATCGGGGTGAGCATCGTGGCGTATGTGCTAAACGTCAGCCTGCTTCAGGCATTCACGCTGGAAATAGGTTTCTTCCTGTTCTTCCTGCCGTACACCATGTTCTATAACTGGGCTTATGACACGTTACGCGAGCGTGTTATGAAGCGTCGCCAGCAGCGCGTTACTGCCTGATAATTAAAATAATAGTCGGAATCTTCTCGGTTCCGGCTATTAATCCATTCACTAGCCCACTCGTTCACACCTCCCCCAGCCCCTGCCATTTGTGGTAAATTGCGCTTCTTTTTGTTTATTTTATAGTTGATACGTTCAAATAATGTCGAAATTTTGGTCAAAAGAAGAGACTCTCTGGAGCTTCGCACTATATGGGACTGCCGTCGGCGCAGGAACCCTCTTCCTCCCCATACAGCTGGGTTCTGCAGGCGCGGTGGTATTGTTTATCACCGCACTCGTCGCCTGGCCTTTAACCTACTGGCCGCACAAGGCGCTGTGCCAGTTTATCCTGTCCTCAAAAACCTCGGCAGGTGAAGGAATTACCGGCGCGGTTACGCACTACTACGGCAAGAAGATTGGCAGCCTGATTACCACTCTCTATTTTATTGCCTTCTTTGTGGTGGTGCTGATCTACGCCGTAGCGATAACCAATTCACTCACCGAACAGCTGGCAAAACATATCACCATCGATCTGCGGATCCGCATGCTGGTCAGTTTTGGCGTGGTGCTGGTGCTGAACCTGATTTTTCTGATGGGCCGACAAGCCACCATTCGGGTCATGGGCTTTCTGGTGTTCCCGCTGATCGCATACTTTTTATTCCTTTCGCTTTACCTGACCGGAAGCTGGCAACCAACGTTACTCACTGGCCAGATGTCTTTCGATCAGCACACGCTGCATCAGGTTTGGATATCTATTCCCGTGATGGTTTTCGCTTTTAGCCATACGCCAATTATCTCTACGTTCGCCATTGACCGACGTGAGAAATACGGCGAGCAGGCCATGGGTAAATGCAAAAAAATCATGAAGGTAGCCTACGTCATCATCTGCCTGAGCGTGCTGTTTTTCGTCTTCAGCTGTTTGCTTTCGATTCCGACAAACTATATCGAAGACGCGAAAAATGAAGGCGTGACCATTCTGTCAGCGCTATCGATGATGCCCAATGCGCCGGCCTGGCTGTCGATATCCGGGATCATCGTTGCCGTTGTGGCGATGTCAAAATCGTTCCTCGGCACCTACTTTGGCGTGATTGAAGGGGCAACGGAAGTAGTAAAAACGTCGTTGCATCAGGTGGGAGTGAAGAAAAGCCGGGCTTTTAACCGCGCCCTGTCCATTATGTTGGTTTCGGCCATTACGTTCATCATCTGCTGCATTAACCCTAATGCCATTTCAATGATTTACGCGATTAGCGGGCCACTGATTGCCATGATTCTGTTTATCATGCCGACATTATCGACCTATCTGATCCCGGCACTGAAGCCGTACCGTTCAGTGGGTAATCTGATCACCCTGATTGTCGGTCTGCTGTGCGTATCTGTGATGTTTTTTGGCTAGAACGTGTTGTTGAACGGCTCATTCTCCTGAAAGTGGGTGCGATGTCGTTCAGTTAACAACTCAATTTCAGAAAGTATCAACCTGTGTTGGCGGAAGTAATGAACATGCTATCTCAGAGAAGGGTTCCGTTCACCTCATGTTCATCGTTTCTCTGAAGCACCGATTCCTGTGAACGTGCAAGGGAGGCTCACCGCCGCCTCCCTTGCAACCTTGGCTCCCGGCGGGAAAATCGTCGCTACGCGATTCATTCGTCTTATGCCGTCTGCCTGTCGGGTCGGGGCCGAGCCTGCGTCCATGCAGCCCGTCCCCTCTGTCCGCATCCCTGCGGACAGCCCCGGTCAGACGTCAACTCCTCATCGATTTTCAGCCGGACCCGAGTCATCGCTTCAACGCTCTGATTTCCAGTTAAATCTGTTTTGCTGTTCAGACCAAAAACGCAGATGGTGAGGTGTGGGCTGGTCCGGCTGAAAATTGCCGACGTGTTTCCGTAAGCCCGGGAGAGCCAGCATGGATGCTGGCTCAGGGCGCGCTTTGCAGGGACGCTACCTCGCGCCCGACCCGGTAGCCTGGAGGAATAAGCGGAGGGGACCGCGGAGCGGCAATTTTCCCGCCGGGAGCCGGGATTGTAAAGGGCGTGGCGAAGAACGCCCTTTACACGTTCACGGGTATCAATGCTTCAGAAAAATAACACTGCTGAGGTGAACGGAACCCTGAGAAAGAATCACATGTTCACCCTACATGCTTAACTGGACGGTATTGAACGTGGATGAGCCGTTAAACTGACTTATTTGATGTACGAATCCAGCACTTTCAGGATCACATCCAAATCCTCTTCGCGCTTAATTTCATCGCCCTGATGCACAATGTGCTCGGTTAGATGACCTTTAATCACTTCACGCATTAATCCATTTACCGCACCGCGGATCGCCGCTATTTGCTGCAATACCGCCGCGCATTCATGCGGTTCATCCAGCATGGTTTTCAACGCCGCTACCTGCCCCTGAATCTTGCTGGCTCGGGCTTTCAGCTTTTGTTTGTCGCGGATCGTATGTGACATAGCTTTACCTTTTTAACGTCTGGCTGTAGCGACAATACCATCCTCATTCTACTGGGGGGTAGTATTTAATACTGGGGGGGAGTAGAATCAAGCAAAATTAAACAACTAAGAATCATTCTCATGGGTGAGTTTTCTACGCTTCTTCAGCAAGGCAACGCCTGGTTTTTCATTCCCAGCGCGATTCTATTGGGTGTGTTACACGGGCTGGAACCAGGGCATTCCAAGACGATGATGGCGGCCTTTATTATTGCTATTAAGGGAACCATCAAACAGGCGGTGATGCTAGGGCTGGCGGCAACGCTGTCGCATACCGCCGTGGTATGGCTGATCGCGCTAGGCGGCATGTATATCAGCAAAGCGTTTACCGCCCAGGCCGTCGAGCCCTGGCTGCAGTTTGTTTCGGCGATTATTATTCTCGGGACCGCATTCTGGATGTTCTGGCGGACCAGGCAGGGAGAGCAGAACTGGCTGGCCCAGACGCATCACGACCACGATCATGGGCATCATCACCACGCTCACGAGCATCACCATGATCATGACGGTCATCACCACCATCATGATGACCACGATGACGATCACCATCATCATCATGAACACGACCATGGCGCACTGGCCGGGCTGAACGAAGGTTCAAAAGAGTATCAGGATGCCCACGAACGAGCGCATGCCACCGATATTCAGCGCCGCTTTGCGGACAAAGAGGTCACCAACGGCCAGATATTACTGTTTGGTCTGACCGGCGGGTTGATCCCCTGCCCTGCCGCCATTACGGTACTGCTGATTTGCATCCAGCTCAAAGCCTTCACGCTGGGCGCGACCATGGTAATGTGCTTCAGCCTCGGGCTGGCGCTGACGCTGGTAACGGTGGGCGTGGGAGCGGCAATCAGCGTGCAACAGGCGGCCAAACGCTGGAGCGGATTTAACACGCTGGCACGCAAAGCTCCCTATTTTTCCAGCGCACTCATTGGCATGGTGGGGTTGTATATGGGGATCCACGGCTATCTGGGAATTGTCGGCTAACAAGCAAAGAGCGCAGCAGCGATTGCCGCCGCGCGTAAAACCAGATTAGCTTGCGACATTCCCCCACACCAGTTGCCCTTGATGGAAGGTCGCAGTGCGTGGGGAAATTCGCGCGACGGCTTCCGCCGAACAGGAGGCATCCACCAGCACAAAGCTGGCTTCATCCTGCGCTTTCGGCCAGACGCGCTCACCTTTATCGTTGAGCGGCAACACATCGCCAGTGGCGAGGAACAACGCCCGCGACAGGTTGAGTTCGTTGGGGCGAATATAGAGCTGCGCGTACAGATTTGCCTTTTCCAGCATGTCGCCCAGCCCGTACGGCGACCAGTGGTCAATAACGCTGTCAGTTCCGGTAATCACTTCCACACCTTTATCACGCAGTTGCTTGAGCGGCATGTGCAAGGTACCGATCGGCACCGTCGAGGCAATGGTAATCTGCTGTGCCGCCATGCGGCCCGCCAACGTGTCTACCTGCTGTTCGTTCAACGTTGCCAGCGCAAACGCGTGGCTGATGGTCAGTTTGCCCTTTAACTGTGGCGTTTTCTCCACCGTCTCCACCATGTAATTCACTGCCGCCACGCCCGCCGGGCTGGTTTCATGCAAATGGATATCCACGCCTTTATCGTAATCCAGCGCAATCTGGAACATGGTGTCGAGGGATTTTTCCATCGCTCCATCGACGCTGGTGGGGTCCAGACCGCCGACATAATGCGCTCCCGCCTGCATCGCTTCGCGCATCAGCGGTTCAGATTTTGATAACAGCAGGCCATGCTGCGGAAACGCCACGATTTCACAGGCAAAACCCGGTTGGCGACGCGCCAGTACCGCCTGCAGGTTTTCCAGGTTTTTCAGCCCGGAAACCGGTTCGATATTGCAATGGCTGCGCGCGATCGAGGTGCCTTTTGACTGCAGCAGATCGATGAGCTTTTCCGCGCGCTCCTGGGTGTAAGGCTGGAGTTCAGGCAGCAGCTTTTGTTCCAGGCGGATCATATCCTGAATGGTAGTGCCTGCCGGACGGTTCAGCGAGCGCCAGGGACCGCCGTAAAAGGTTTTATCCAGATGGATGTGCATGTCGCGCATGGCGGGCAGCATCAGCTTTCCTCCCGCATCAAAGTGCGGCAGCGTCGCATCCGGATGCTGCTTATTCTCGCGCAGCGCAACAATTTTCCCGTCCTGGATTTCAACGGTTTGTAGCGCGGTACGGGTATGCACCACCACCGAGTTTTCGTAATCAAACCCGGCTTCCAGCAGGACGTTATCCAGGTAATAGTGCTTATCGTTAATCGTCATTGTGCTCTTCGACCCGCAGGTGTTCCCGACAGGATTAGCAGCATACGCGACCGGAGCCACTGCGCCAAACAGCGCGGCAGCTGTCACCATTTTTCCACTCTGACTTAAAAATTCACGGCGGCTGTTACTTTCCTTCATTCACGTTTCCTCTCAGGAATGGACAATATGGGTGCCCGTTTCGCCACGCAGTGCGGCAGGCAGGCATTCCGGCGTGGTGATGATCACTCGTCTACCGCCACGCTCCAGAAACGCCAGACTGGCAACGATCTTGGGTAACATGCTACCCGGCGGGAAATGCCCCTCCTGCATGTAACGGGTCATCGTTGCGACATCCACCGTATCCAGCGCCTGCTGGTTGGGTTTGCCAAAATGAATACAGACCTGCTCGACGCCGGTGGTGATGACCAGAATGTCAGCGCGGATCTCCTGCGCCAGCAGCGCCGTGGAGAGATCTTTATCAATCACTGCGTCCACGCTCTGGTAATCCCCCTGCTCGCTACGCACCACCGGGATGCCGCCACCGCCTGCGCCAATCACCACAAAGCCTTGCTGGGTCAGCGTTTTGATCGCCTCCGCCTCGACAATGCGCTTCGGTTGTGGAGAGGCGACTACCCGGCGGTAACCGCGCCCTGAATCCTCAACAAAGCGCCAGCCCGGATTGACCAGCTGCAGTTCATCGCGCTGTGCTTCACTAAAGAACGCCCCGATAGGCTTGGTGGGGTTAGCGAAGCCCGGATCGTTTTTGTCGACCTCCACCTGCGTGACCACCGTGACCGCCTTCTGCTCGCCGCGTCGTGCCAGTCGGTTGTTCAGCGCCTGTTGGATCAGATAGCCGATGCCGCCCTGCGTATCGGCGACGCAGTTTGCCAACGGGGTAAGCGGCAGCCCTTCACGCTCGTGTGCGATTTCCGCACGCCGTAGATCCAGCCCAACCTGCGGCCCGTTACCGTGCGTCAGCACAATGTTGTAGTCCGATGCCAACATCTCCAGCACCGTATCCGCCACCGCTTTCACCGCTTCAGCCTGATGTTCAATCGACTGGCTGGCGTTATCTTTGATAATGCTGTTGCCGCCAATGGCAACGACCACAAGTTCTTTCATAGTGTTATCTTCCGCGTGCAGGCGATTCAGGTCGTTTTCGTCGGTTCCTGCTCTGGCGCAGTCACCGCTTCACGGCTATCAAGAACATGCTTGAGAACAAACATGCCGCTCATCATCAGGTAGGCCACAACAAACATCATCGAGCTGCCTTCGGCAAAGCCAACCGCTGGAGAGTGGATCACGCCAAACAGCGATAACAGCGCGCCAAAGGCTGCGGCAATCGCCCCGCGCAGCGGCTTATTCATAATGGCGAAGATAGCGACGCAGCCCCACAGCATGCTGGCCAGCGGCGCGCCGCTTCCCAGATGCACCAGTCCGTCGTAATAGACACCTTTGCTGTGCAGCAGATCGCTCCCCAGTTTCCCCGCAGATGTTCCGGCGGCCCCCATCACGCTGTTGACGATGGTCAATGCCCAGTTAGCAATCCACGGGAACAAGCAGATGAAGATAACGGGAACCTCGACTTTGGGCGTCTCCCGCACCACCTGGTTGGCGGTCACCACACCGATAAATACCAGAATCGGCACTATCGCGGTCATCGGAATAATGGCGAGCATAAACGCTCCTAACCCAAATAACGGCACCAGGAACATGGTGATCCCCGAAGCGAGGGTATAACCGATGCTGGCACCCATCGCTTTCCAGCCCGCATGCCCAACATACACGGTCACCGGGAACGGGTTGCCGAGCATGCAACCGAGCATGGAAGCAAAACCGTTCGCCATCATGACTTTACGGGTGTTGTACTCATCCCCCGCCGCATGCGCGCTTTCAATGTTCTCGAGGTCAAAAATGTAGTTCGCCAGACCCAGAGGAACAGCAGAAGCCAGATACGGCAGCGCGTGCGGCAAACCTTGCAGGAAGCTGTCGACATGGATTTCCGGTGGGTTAAAACCAAAGGAAGCCATCGACGATTTAATGGCCTCCGGGCTTTGCAAACCAGAGATCCACGCCAGGGCCGTACCAGCAATCAGCAGCAGCAAACCGGTAGGAATACGGGCAAAAATCGGCTTCTTACCGAACCAGTTAATGAAGATCAGCAACAGGACGATGAAAGAGACGGTCGGCGCTTCAAATGCCTGCAGCATCGGGTTCATCGCCAGCAGCAGCAACCCCAGGCCGGACAGACAAGACAGCAGTACCGTGCGCGGGATCATCTTGCGGATGGTCTCACCCAGGAAGGAGCCGCCCACCAGGATCAACGCTTCAACAAAACACCACACCAGCGCGATTTGGATAGCGAAGTTGGCATCTTTGGTTTGCTGATAAACCGGCATCAGCACCAGGAAGGTCACGGTAAAGATCGACGGTGCGCTCGGTCCGGATGGCAGCGCCGTCACGTCTTTACGCCCGGTGTGCTTTGCCATCTGCAGGCCAAACCAGGCATAGCAGACGCTGGCCACCAGAACCGCCAGACCAAAGGCTGGCGCAATGCGACCATAGACAATTTCGGTAGGGATCCCGACAACAAAAATGAGCAGCCCCATCATTGTCAGCAGGTTAGTCAGGTTGTTGGTCATCAGCCCAAAGTAAGCCGCCCAGTCACCACGTTTCCATTCTAGTTTTATGCTGTTCATGGAATATCCTTCACAGGTTAAGCATCGTTTGCGATCGCGGAGATCGCCCAGCCCTGCAGGTAAGCAACGTTTTTCGCTTCGCTACTGTGGGGCTAACCGCGTTAGCCCCGGTTATTGTTATTGGCAGTAGCGGTCGCGCCAGTTGAGGATCGCCTTTTCAAAACAGGCGAACGGCGGGTGAACTATTCCAGCGCCGATCATGCCGATCCCCGCATCTTTGTGCGCAATGGCGGTGTTGATCACTGGCAGAATGCCGGTGCTGCCCACGCGCGTAATATCGATAGCGGTCGGTACACCCATAAAACCAAGCAATGGAATGGTGACGTTGGGGTTTTCGCCGAGGGTGATTTCACGCATCTGGCGCGAAAAATCAACCGCCTCCTCGACCGTACCGCCCACCAGCGCCACGATGGCCGGTGCCGTCGCCATGGCGAAACCGCCAATGCCGTAGGTTTCGGTAATCGCACTGTCGCCGATATCGCGCCCGGAATCTTCGGGCTTGTAGCCCGCAAACATCGGACCAATCACCTGCTGTGCCGGACCGGTAAACCACTGACCCGGTAAGCCGCTGATGCGCAGACCGAACTCAACGCCGTTACGCGCCATCGTCGTCACCACGGTGCTGTATTCGATACCGTGTGCGGCGTCCATTGCGGCTTTACACATCGCCATCCAGGTCGGTCCGGAGAAGTAATCGCTGCTGAGGACGAACTCGAACACCTCTCGCTGTTGCTCAACCGGATAGCCGGTCTGAATAATCCACGGCGTCAGCGCCTGAATCAGCAGCGCCGTCCCGGCGTTGTTGCGGTTGTGACACTCATCGCCCATATGCAGCGCCTGAGCCAGCATCAGACGCAGATCGATTTCGCCCGCCAGCTTCATGGCGTCGCGCAGCATCGGTCCCATCACATCGCGCATCCAGTTCAGGCGCTCGATAACGCTCTGATCGTTCGCCCCCATGCGCAGGATCTTCGCCATCTGCTCGCTCATATTGGTATATGCGCGGTTGCCGTAAGTTTTGTTCTCAACGATGTGCATAAACATCGATGCCGAGGTCACGCCCGCCATCGAGCCGACACAGTCATGCTCGTGGCAGGGTGAGAAGATGATTTCACCCGAGGCGGCCAGTTCGGCGGCTTCATCCAGATCTTTCGCCAGCCCTTCAAACACCAGCGCACCGGTTACCGCGCCCTTCATTGCGCCGCACATTTTTTCCCAGCGGATTGGCGGCCCGGCGTGCAGGATGGTGTTACGGGTCATGCCCGGTACGACGTTGATCGCCTGGTCATAGCCAATCAGCACCGGATGCGACTGAATAATGCGTTCCAGCGCCTGCTGGTTAGCGGCAGCAATTTTGTCTGCCAGCGGCGAATCGGCAATGTCGTCCAGCGCAGCCACGACCTGCATGTTGCCCTGGCCCGGCGGCGTCCAGTCGAGTTGAGTCACGGGTACGTTTTGCTTTTTCAGGTCATCGCTGAACATCGCGATGCCGACGTTAATCACGTTCAGCGGCTGGTTAAACAGTGTCTGGCTCATCAGGCTTCCTCCCCCTTACAGATAAATTCACGCGCCAGCAATCCGGTGTTGGTGCTACTGCTCGCCCAGATAACGCCAGCATCGGTCAGCATCTGACACTGTTTTTCCAGTGACGGCGTATCAAGATCGGTTCCCAGCACATAGCCGAGGATCTCAAGCGGACGCCCCTCTGCGGCGGCGATCGCTTTGGCTTCAACGATCGCCTCAAGCATCACGCCAACCGGATCTTCATGCGATCCAAATCCAAGAACGAAGTCCATAACGATCACGCCGACTTCAGGATCGCGCGCTTCCTGCAACAGACGACTAATGCGGTTGGTCGGATCGATCATCGGGTGCGGTTTGCCGTTGGTAAAATCGTCATCACCGAAATCGAGGAAGGTATGCGCCACGCTGCGATTGAGATCCGTTAGGCGGAACGCCGGATCCGGATGAATGTTGCTATAAACTTCGGCATGTTTTTCCATGGCGGCAAACATCGCCTCATCGCACAACGTGCCGCCGCAGAATAAGCCACGGATGTACTTTTGCTGCGGGGTGAGGCGGGCGCGAACCTCTTCAATCAGCGGCCAGTTGAGCGGATGGAGATCCAGGCTCTCTTTTTTCACGCCGGTCAGCAATACCGCCTTCAATGCCGCCTCTTTAGTTCCGCGTGCAAACTGCAGACCTTTTTCATCTGCAGGCGCGGCTTCACGGCCGAGGAAACACACCACAACGGGCTTATGACAGGCGCGCGCACGTTCCAGCACCTTGCGCGCCACCGCGGTCGCAGGAGGTTTGGAAATAAGCGCAATGATCTCAGTTTGCGGATCGGCCTCCAGCATGCCAATCGCGTCAAGCATCATCAGGCCACCAATCTTTTCGCTCAGATCGCGCCCACCGGTGCCAATCAGTTGGGAAATCCCGCCGCCAAACTCGTGAATACGTACGCTCAGTTCCTGGCTACCGGTACCGGACGCACCAACAATCCCGATGTTGCCGCGACGCACCGCGTTGCCAAAACACAGCGCCGCGCCGTTGATAATGGCAGTTCCGCAATCTGGCCCCATCATCAACAGCCCTTTTTCATGCGCCAGCTGCTTAAGCGCCAGTTCGTCTTCAAGAGAGACGTTGTCAGAGAACAGCATCACGTTGAGGTTATTTTGCAGCGCCTGACGCGCCTCACGCGCGGCAAACAGGCCATTGACCGAGATCACCGCCAGATTGCTGTCAGCGACGTGCTTCTTCGCGCTGGCCAGCGTGGCATAGCGCGCTTCATGCTGACCGCCCTGCTCTTTATGCGTAAACAGATCGTCAATCGCCACCAGCGTCTGGTCATTCGCCGCCTCGCTGGCGCCTTTAATGACAATCATCAGGTCGCCACTTTTCGCCTCTTCAAGTTCAGGCGTCAGCAGGCCGAGATTCTTCAGTACACCCTTATTCATTTCTGTCGCCATAGCCACGAACGCCTGCTCAACGCCATCGAGCTTATTTGCGCGTGTGGAAATAGACATCAGTGAGACAGAATCAAAATACGTGTTCTTTTTAACAACTATCCTGATCGACATAATTCCCTCCGGACCTGTGGCTCAGGGCGCAGGCATCCGCCATGCCATACAGCATGTCGCAGCCAGAACTTGAGCCGATATTTTTAATGTCAGTAATATATTGCGTAGAAACGGGTTGTTGCTCAGTAATAATATGGTTCAGCAGCCGTCCGACGCTTTCCCGATAACGTTGATGAAAGGCTTCCTCCAGCGTTATTTTGCTGAGTAACGTTGTATTATTTCCAGCACGTTGTAAGGCAACTAAAAAATCTTCACGATATTTCCCCAGCGGATGCCCGGGAATAAATAGAATGGTGCTTAAGCCCACTAAATAATCATCCGATGAGGGCGTCAGACCAATCCCCAGACCAATTAAATGGCTGACCGCTGTAGAGATATTTTCTCCTGTATGTAACGCCGCCAGTAAAGTTTGTCGGCGGTTGAGTAATTGACGGGTGATTTCCTGATAAAACGGGTTATCTCCCTGGTACAAAAATAATGAGTCATCGCTTCTTAGCTGTTGGCGGATAAGCTCTTCCCAGCACAGCCAGCGGATTGCGGCAAGGCTTACTGCATCTGGCGTCCAGCGTGGTATGCGCCACGGCAGGCACCCGGAGGTTTCTATCCATTTATCGTTGCCAACTGCTATTCCCGACCTGGTAAAACTGACCCACTCACCGGGGTAAAACAGCTCTTCACAATGCGTCAGCGCCAGCCGACAGCTGTTAGGCGCGTTATCACAACCTTCACTCAGTAACGTCAGCAGTCGCTGCTGTTCGGGTATTAACAGGTTTACCGCGCGGGAAAAAACCTGTTCCACCCGTCCCGTTCCCCGGAAAGCGAGAAACGCGCCGTCTGCGGTTAGCGCCTGTACGCATCGCCGTGATGGCGTAGCGATAGTGGCGCTCCTCTGTCAGGCTCCGGCCGCAATCAGCAGTTCGGCAATCTCGTGATACCCTTTCTCCCGCGCCAGTTCCAGCGGGGTTTTACCGTATTTATCCGTCATGTGTGGGTTTGCGCCATGGTCGAGCAGCAGCTTAACGATTTCTTGCTGCTTCGCGCCGCCGTCATTAAGCACGATGGCTTCCAGTAACGGCGTCCAGCCGACAAAGTTGGTATGGTTAACATTGATATCGGTACGCAGCAGAAGTTCGCGGACGATCTCGACATGGCCTTTTTCGCTGGCAGGCGTAATACCAACGCCGCCAAACCGGCTCAGGCAATTGAGATCGGGGTTGGCCGGCAATACGATACGCAGCAACGTTAAATCATTAGTGAGACAGCTAATCAGGAATGGATTAAAACAGGTTTGATCCTGTTTATTAATATCGGCACCAGCGGCAATCAATAAAGAAACACAGTCATAATGCTTATTCAGGCTGGCAATAATAATGGCGGTGCGTCCCTGGCGGTTAGTGGCATTAATATCCACACTTTTTGCCAGGCAGGATTTTAATCCATCAGCACTGCCCTGCTCTGCCGCCAGCAGAAATTCAGTAATGAGTTCTTTCTCTGACATAATCGCTCTCCTGCAGTTTTTTAGACTTTTTAAATATCCAATAAGCTGAGAATAGCAACAGAGCGCAGAGAATAATATCCGCTTAAAATTCATTCATCGTAAGCGTGTCGATTATTGAATTATATTTAACAATGAGAACAAAACGTGCTGTAGTGCAATCTTTTCCTTATGACAGAGCTGCTTTTTGCCATTAATCAATAGTCAGGAAAATCAGGCGCGATGCTGCACGGATAGCGGCCTGCAATTAATATACAGAAGTGTGATTGCCTTCAAATCAAATGTAAAACTAGTGTTAAATTCTGTTCAAAACTGATTGCTCTGTATAAGGATTACAAATACATTCAACAATCATCGCATCGCGGATACGCGTTTGCCGCCGGAGGGGAGAAAGATGAATTCAATTTTTACCGAGGAAAACCTGCTGGCATTTACCATGGCTGCCCGCTATAGCAGCTTTAGCAAAGCGGCTGAAGAACTTGGCTTAACCACATCGGCAATTAGTTACACCATTAAGCGCATGGAGCTGGGGCTTGATGTGGTGCTGTTTACGCGTAGCACCCGTAGCATTGAGTTGACCGAATCTGGTCGCTATCTGTTTCGCAAGGCCACCGACCTGCTCAACGATTTCCACGCCATCAAGCGCAGCATTGATACCATTGCTCAGGGTATTGAAGCCCGGGTACGTATCTGTATTAACCAGCTGTTATATACCCCTCAACACACGGCGCGACTGCTGCAGGTACTCAAGAAACAGTTCCCTACCTGCCAGATAACCGTCACCACCGAGGTGTATAACGGCGTCTGGGATTCGATCATCAACAACCTTGCCAACATCGCTATCGGCGCGCCGGATACTTTACTGGATGGCGGCGGGATTGATTACACCGAGATCGGCGCGATCCGCTGGTCGTTTGCGATTGCCCCGGATCATCCGCTGGCTTTTATGCCTGAACCGATTTCTGAGAGCCAGTTGCGCCTGTACCCGAACATCATGGTGGAAGACACCGCGCACACCATCAACAAAAAGGTCGGTTGGCTGTTACACGGCCAGGAGTCGATCCTGGTTCCCGATTTTAATACCAAATGCCAGTGCCAGATCCTGGGTGAGGGCATCGGTTTTCTGCCGGACTATATGGTGCGCGAGGCGATGGAAAAGTCGTTGCTGGTCACGCGGAAGATCCACAACCCGCGTCAGGATTCACGGATGTTGCTGGCAACCCAGCATTCAGCAACCGGTCGGGTAACGCAGTGGATTAAAAAGGAGTTTGGCCCACAAGGGGTGTTGACGGGAATTTATCAGGATTTGCTGCATCGGGAGTGATGCCCCGGACGGCGATTATGCCTTCCGGGGTACGTAATCTTTTCAGGCGCGAATATCGTCGTACTCACGGGTTTTATCAAACTCATGTTTGGCAAACGGGCACAGCGGAATAACTTTGCGGTTTTCGGCACGCATTTTCTCCACCACCTTCGCCACCAGCTGTTTACCAACGCCCTGACCTTTCAGGCTGGGATCGACATCGGTATGTTCAATAATGCTGAGATGCTCACCCGTCGGCACGAAGACAATCTCGGCAACCTGATTGCCTTCAGCATCGTTAACATAAAACTTATTGTGGCCTGCAAGAATTTCCATGGTCCCCTCACTCATTTCTGGCGATATTTCAGCGCACCGCTCGGACAGGTATCAATCACTTTAATGACCGTTGCGACATCCACTTCATCCGGAATGATCCACGGTTTACGCTTCAGATTAAACAGCTTAGCGCTTCCCCGCACACAGTTGCCCGAATGCTGACATATCGCCGTATTGAAGTAGACATCAATCTTCTCGCCGGTATAGGCCCGGTAACCTGCATCCAGTAGTTCCTTATCCACGACATTGCCTCGCATTTTTTATTGTCTGGGTCTAATCATAGACCTGTGCGAGGCCGAAGAAAGCAGTTGGCACCAGAAATATCACTCAGACCTTTTCTGCATCGACGGCTGCGGCTCTGGCGGCAAATACTCCAGCATCGCAGGCGTCGGCGGCGGCAGGCGGTTATCGGCGATATCCCTGTCCACATCGATATGACTGATTTCACCATTCTCATGATGGTGGACCGTCAGCACCCGCGCTTTGTTGAGTTCTGTAACCAGTTCCCGGGTAATGCGTAAACTTTCCGCCAGCTCATGGTCTTCCAGTCCGGGCCTGCGGCTGCGGCGTTCTACACGAAAACGATACTGGTTGTACTTCGCCCAGCTTATCAGCACCAGTCCGTTGACCAGCGCGACAAGGATGTAAAACGTGACCGTATCCAGCGTGGTGAAAAAGGGTCGCACGCCCATATAAGGTGAGTGCGCCAGAGCCGCGATCAGCCCTTTATAGATCAAATAGATAAATCCAACCCAGGCGATGACCGTCAACAGCACGTCAATAATGCGCGGCAACAAACGCCGCTCCGTAAAGATCAGTGGCTGGCTCATGATTCGATCCTCCCAATTCCACGGTCGGGACTCACCCAACGCGCCCTGCCGCGTTTGCGTTTGAGCATGACTTTCGGGAAAGCGACCAGCGTGGTGAACAGGCTTAGCATCCAGTACACCACCGGAAACCAGATAATCCAGAACAACGACGCGCCAATGCCTTTTTCGTAGCGCCGCTCAATCATCAGGCTCACCGCAAACTGCAGCAAGCACACCACGCCGAGGATAAGTCCGGTAAAGGCCGGCGGGAACAGATGTTGTACATACAGCGAGTCCGGCATCGGGATCATCAGCCCTAACAGGAACAACACGATACTGACAGCATAGGCAAACGACCAGGCGGTAGAAAAACAGAACTCAAGAAACAGCGGCCACATGCGGCGGAACTCCCACGACCACAGGCGGCGCATGTTAACGATAAACACCTCTGCTCCCCCCTGAGCCCAGCGCAGACGCTGCTTCCACAGCCCTCTTAACGTTTCAGGCATTAAGATCCAGCACAGTGCTCGCGGCTCAAAGAATACTGACCAGTGGCGCAATTGCAGCTTCCAACTGATGTCGATGTCTTCGGTGATCATGTCCGGGCTCCAGTAACCGACCTCGGCCAGCGCGCGACGACGAAACGCCGCAACCACGCCAGAAACGGTAAAGATCTGCCCATAGACTCGCTGTGTACGCTTAATCAAGCCGATAATGGAAGAAAACTCACCGACCTGCACCCGACCGATTAAGGTGGAGCGGGTTCGAATACGTGGATTCCCGGTCACTGCACCGACGCGCGGGAACTGGATAAGCGGAGCCACAATATAGGCAACGGCATCACGGTCCAATAACGCATCGCCATCAATACACACCAGGTAATCACTGCGCGCCGCGGCTGCCCCGGTCTTAAGCGCCAGCGCTTTGCCCTGGTTTTCAGCCAGATGAATCACCCGCAGACTGGGGTATTCCACAGCCAGTTGTTCCAGCACGTCGTGGGTATCATCCGTTGAACCATCGTTGATGGCAATCACTTCGATGTTCTTATATCGCTGCGCCAGCGCGGCCTCAATGGTTTCACGCGCATTGATCCCTTCGTTAAAACAAGGGATCAAAATGGAAACCAGCGGATTTCCCTGTAGCGTCGGCGGCGGCGTGTCATCTCCCCATTTCCAGTGGCGTTCACGGTAAAACCAGAAATAGACCCCGCCGCTTATCCACAATGCTGACATGAATAAGGGCCAGAAGAAGACAAAGTTCAACATCACTTCACCTGTAAAGACGACAGCCACGCCAAACGGCAGGCTGAACATCAGGCAAAGTATCAGGAAAGCAATAATGCGATCTGTCATTTTTGCGGGTACCAGTATGAGGAGAACGTCGAGCGAATCTCTGACATCTCAGGTTTGTCGCTGATGAAATCATCCGGGTAATAGCCGTAGTTACCTGCACCGCTTAATTTCAGTTGGCGCATCCATTCGGCTATTTGTTTTCCGCTGATTTCAGCCTCGTCCCCGGATTTACGCCAGTCTCGTGCCTGTAGTTCAAACACGGTTTTGTCCAGCGCGCCGGGCGTTTGTGCAACGGCATTCACTAATCTGTCGAGCCAGGCGTTGGCATCATTAGCCGGGATCTGCTCCATGAATGGCATCGCCATCGGTGCCGTCCAGTCATAGGTATTGAGGAAATCATTCAGATTCTGCGCAAACCAGGCTTCACTCTCCGGTTCCAGTACCGGCATCGCGTAAATATTGCGCGCAGTTTGCACCTGCGGACCGCGAATATTACGCACCGCCTGGGTCAGCTGTTTGGTGAAGTCGATCAGCACCTTACTTTTTAGTCGCGTCCAGCGCTCAAACGACTGTGGGTTGCTACGGATTTGCTCAATGCTGCCCGGAAGACCTGCGGCGCGGTAGGCGGCTACCGCCTCCGGTGACGCATCTTCAAAATCCGTCAGGAAAGCATCGTCGTGGAACAAAATCCCTTTAAAGCTGGCATGCTTCGCCAGGTCTTCATAGATTTCAGTGATGCGTTTACGCGCTTCGCTGTCCCAGGGAGACAGACGAACATAGTTCTCGCGGTTGATCGCAGTACGGCCCGTTTTCGGATCCCAGGCGGTTACGCGTGGAATGGAAGCGTCGAGATCGAAAGCCAGAACCGGCATCCAGGCATACACCGTCACCCCTGCCCGCGTTTGTAACTGCCAGGAGATATAGTTAAAGAGGTCGGCGCGCATTGGCAGCCAGCGGTTGGGGAAATAGAGCTCGCGAATATTCCCGTCGCCCTGCGGATCGGCGTAGGCTTGCAGGAAGACATGAGAAATGCGCATGTCATAAACGCGCTGGATAAGCTTGTCGATGTTTCGCTTCTGCTGGGCCGGATCTTTGTCATACACGTAATCCAGATCGACATGCATCACGCGCATCGTCTGCGGTTCACGTACCTGCGCAACCTGGCTGGCAAAGCGCTTCAGAGAGGGGTTATCAGAGATCAGCACGCGTGGAATATCGTCGAGAAACGCGGCATTCGCCAGCCCTTCGTTGAGCGTGAAGGCCATCTTATAGCCATGATCTTTAGCCAGGTTTAACGTTGTGCCGTTGGCCGCGCCGTAAGGCCAGACCCACGCGCGCGGCGATTTCCCGGTCACCGATTTAATCTTATTGGTGATAAGAGAGATATCCGCGTTTATGCGTCGCGTGTACTGTTCGTCCGTTTCGTAAGCGCCGGTCTTCTTATCATACAGGCGGTTCGCCACCGCCGGTTCTTTACTTCCCTGCGGGTTGGCTTCGCCACCGAAATGCGAGTTCCAGGTGTGCGCACCGACTTCCACCAACGGCGATTTGCCCATTTCTTCGACCATTTTCCAGGTGGCAAATTTATCTCGCGCCGTCATTAGTCCGCCAAAATCGACCTTTTTGTTGGCGGGGGCATCAACCCAACTCCCTACCGGAGCCCAAAGCGCAGGCCAGTTGTAGGCTTTCAGCAGCGGCCAGACGCGGGTATAAAAACTGCTATATCCGTCATCAAAGGTGAGCAGTACCGCTTTTTCTGGCAACACGATTTTACCGTCATGGGCGTCCAAAATTTGCTGCACGCTGATCGGGTTATAGCCATTATCACGCAGCCACGCCATTTGGTCGCTCAACGCGCTGGTGCGCACAGAAAGATAGCGCTGGTCGGCGGCGCCATCCTCAACGTCGTGGTAGCCGAGCACCAGAAAGCTATTTTTCGGCCACGGATGATCCGCCGTCAGCGGCGTTCTCTGTGCGGGAGGAACATAGCGAGGCGTTGTATTGTGCGCGCTACTGCACGCGGTAATCATCAACCAGCCAGCGATTAATGCGCTAAGCCACAGGCATCTTTTCAGCATGAACAATCCTTAAAACCTGACATTTAAATCGAAAGCGAGGGAGATATTCCGCTCACGTTTACCGTCGTAGGGGCGTTTATCCCAAATCAGCATCACCCCACCATCTACGACGTTGTTCCATTTGAGCCGTTGTCCATATCCCACCTGAACGATGGCACCAGCGTCCTGGCCTTGCTGCCAGTAGCCACCGACACCTGCCAGGCCTTGCTGAGTCCAGACGGTGTCATAGTGGCGGTAAAGAACCTGCTCCGCGCTCAGGCCCGGAACAACGGAAAAATCACTCTTCGGGTTGTAATACGGCACATTCTCTTTGGTGTTAGTGCTCCCGCCGATGCCTGGGGTAAAGTCCAGAGTGAAGCGCGGCGTCGTCCACATGCGTTCTTTTCCGCTGAGTCCGTATTCGATGCGATCGTTACCATCTGAGAAATGTGATGCGGCGAACGACAGTTGATATTCACGTCGTTCGTTTTGATACCAGCGGACAAACATATCGCCGCCGTTGGCATACACGCCGCTACGCAGCGCGCGCAGTGGCGTATTACGCGACAAACGCTCGGCCGAACCGCCTACGCGCCAGTTGTCATTGAAGTCGTGCCAACCGGAAAGACGTCCACCAATCTTCTGACCATCGCCATAATTTCGGCCAGACACTTCCATTTCCGCCCAGTAATCACGGGAAGTCCATTCCGCGCCTGCCGCCAGATCGCGGCTGATCCCCTTGCCTTCTTCAAATTCACCGGTAGCAAAGTTGAACCCGGTAAACAGTCGCCAGTTGTCGTTAATTGGCGGGGAGTAAATCGCCGTGTTGATGTTGAAATCATTCTTACCGCTGACCGGGCTATCGGACGAGATCCCCTGCGTGCCGCTAATACGCACTTCCGACATTTTGTGGACATCACGAATACGCGCGAGGCGCAGCGTCGCTTCGTCATCCGGGCTACGGGCGATAACGTCATCCGTCAGTTCATCGGCTTGCTTCCACTCCTGGAGATCCAGCGCAACGTAAGCCTGCTGACGCTCCAGCTCCAGGTTGCTTGGCTCAATCACTTCCGCAAGCTTCAGCTCTTTCTCCGCCGCATGTGGCAAGCCACGCGCTTCAAGTACAGAGGCATAAGATATGCGCAGTCCCTGGTTACCTGAGCCTGTTCGCGCCAGATGCTCTGCGAGCTTTTCTGCCTCTGGCAATTCATTGGCAGCAATATGATATTGCGTCAGCAGCGACTGTCCGAGCAGCCAGTTATCGTTAGGCTGCGGCGTTGGCGAACCATAGATACGTCGCAGGTACGGACTCTCTTTGATTAAGTTTTCGGCCTGCTTTTTAGCAGCATCAAAGTTTTCATTATCGATATGCGCGTAGAACAGATCCTGTTGATCCTCTGGGCCGAGCGGCATAACAGGAATCGGTCCGTTCGGATAGTAGATGCTCATCAGCATCGCTTCGGTTTTTTCTGGCTGGCGCTCGCTTAACCATGCCGATGCTACCCAGCGTTTTGCGTAGTTTGGCACTTCGCCGCTTGCAGACAGCGATTCGTATTCATTAATCACTTCAGAAGTACGTTTACGAACCAGCAAAGCGCCCATGCGGTCAATTCTCGCCCGACGAACATCATTCTGCGCGGATGGTTCATCCTTCCAGGCAGCCAGTAACTGGTCATAACGGGCCAGGGCTTTATCCGCCACGATAAACCGTTCTTCTTCATTCCGCGCGGACGTATAGGAGGAACGTACCATTTCGGCGGCAGCATCAAGTTCAAGGCGACGCTTCACAGGATCTGCTGTAGGTACTACCTCCGCCATATTTAGAGCGGGCCCGGAAACGCGGTTTGCTGACAGAGCAGATAGCAGCGTCCATTTTGCATTTTTATTATCTGGATCAACGTCATCTGCCTGGCTGGCAACCAACAGCGCGTCCCAGTTTTTCCCCTGGGAATGATAGACATAGGCAAGTAACGCGTCGGAGTCTGCGCCCGGATGCGCCTGTGCCCATTTATTCGCTTCAGTAAGGGCTTGCTGGTTGTAGCGAGCATCCGCCAATGTCATTATCCAGCCGGTACGTACGTCAACGTTGTCAGGTTCTTCCTGTAAAACGCTTTCCCATACCGCCAATGAATCATTCCAGTTTTTCTGGTTACGGTACGCACGAGCAGCGGCGACTTTGCCGCGCGCAGGCACTTCCATCTGCCCACGATAGCGCTGCCAGATTGCAATGGTGGTTTTATCGTTGTTCTCAACCCAACTGGAAACTTGCAGCCAGTCGGCAACCTGATTTGGCGATAGCGCGCTTTGCTTTCCCTGATCCTCAAGATAACGCAATAACGGCGCACTATTACCACTTCGCGCTTCAATAACCAAAGCGTCATAATCTGATACCGCTGCAGAGATTTGCATAGGAAAAAGAACGCTTGCCGTAAATAAACAGCTTAAAGACTTAAAACGTTTAATGAAGTTGGCATGTCGACGCATACTTAACATATCTGCCCTTATAACTTACATCAGAGTAAAAATAAGCGTTTTCAATAGATTACGGTCAATCCCTGACGGTTGCCGACCATGTAAGATGCACTATCGCTTATTTCGTAATAGGGTTATGAAGCAATTAATTCTTTCGTCTTATTGACTACCCGAGCCTCGTCCTCTAATCGTTGGAAAGGAGGCGTAAACTCAAAAATTTTATCACTCAGCGTAGTTCGTGGCTATGCGATAAGAAAACTCTTAGACAAAAAAAGTATTTTAGACCAAATTATCCTAATACTCTTGGGATTGAATTCTGGATTTAGATTAAGTTTGCATGACGAAACCTTGTGCTGCTGATAACTATTGCTGGTTAGCATAGCTACACCGCGCAACTGTTTGCATGGTAACTATTTTGCGAGATGGATAGAGAAAAATCTGATATGTGCACTCTGCTAAGAATAAAGATAACAATATACGTAATATAACTTAATTTCCGTCCTCAAACAGGACCAATAAGATGAAAATAAGGATACAGTTGCGAGAAGAATTAGGTACAGTAAAAATTCAATGAAATCAAACGAGTTTTTTAATCCATGAGTAAAACCTACCATAATTGGTATTTTGATATTCGACAGAATTCCTGCGCAAGAAATTGTGTTTTGCTCTACTCGGAAATGTATTTACCAACCTTGTGTATTATTGACAATATCAACCACAAACAACTTTTTAACCCTACAGATAGCAAGCTTAATTTTATTGAGCGTAGCGCTTCCAGCATAATTTTTTGCACTTACCTTCCCTTCAGCCTTTCAGGTAATCTTGACTAAGACGCCAACAGGGACTGAACAATGAAAATCGTTAACGCAGAAGAAGAGCACATCCACGCCATACGCGATATCTACGCCCATCATGTTATTCACGGTACTGGCAGCTTTGAAACTGACCCGCCGGATACCCGCGAGATGCTGGCACGTCTGGAAAAAATCCGCAGTCTGGGACTGCCGTGGGTTGTTGCACTGCAGGAAGATAAGGTCATAGGGTATTGTTATCTCACTCGCTATCGCGAGCGATATGCCTACCGCTATACCCTCGAAGATTCGATTTACATTGACCCGACGGCACAGCGTCAGGGGGCGGGAAAAGCGTTGCTCCGCCATGTCATTGACTGGGCCGAAACGCACGGTTATCGGCAGTTGATCGCCATCGTCGGCGACAGCAATAATCAGGGATCGCTGAAGGTCCATCAACAGGCCGGATTTACGCAAATCGGCACGCTAAAGAACATTGGCTTTAAACATGGACTCTGGCTTGATACGGTATTACTGCAACGCAACCTGGGCGCAGGCGACAGCACCCTACCAGCAGATTCCGGTGCCGCTATTTAACACTACTTAGGGATGACTTCAGGATACTGCCCTCTGGTAACCCACAGCTAAATTTGTGTGACCCAAGCGCATAGTAATGCCTCCTGTCATCCGGCCAATATGTCGTACATTCAGACCAACAGAATAACAATCCCGGCATAACGTAGTTATTATTTAATTCTCAAATAGTTAAGCCTGTTAGAACGAAAAAAGCACCCGAACGTTAATGAACGGATGCTTTAAAAATACACTCACTCAGTTTTACTTAGCGGGCGGTCCCACCTGATGCGTCATAAGCATCGTAGGACTGACGTCTTTTCAGCCCGAAGTTGATTCATCCCTACGCGTGATGTTTCGCCAAATCCCTCCCGAAAGTCTCAGGTTTTCCGGATCGCTTTTCAGGATTTGAGTAACACATTTAAGGTAATTGTCCTTCCAGCGAGCAATGAAAGAAGACTGGCTTTCGAATCTATGCGGAGAGACCATTTTCTCCAGCACAAAATGGATGCGCCCGTCTCGCCAAACCGGAACACCAAATACGGTTGGCAAGTGCATTTTCCAGGCAAGGCGAGAGCAAAAGGAAGAGTAGGTAATCTGCTGACCGAAAAAGTCGATAGTCGGCGCACTCAAATTCAGCGCACCGTCTATCGCCACCACAAGCGACTGCCCACTATGTAAGGTCTGCATGCATGCCCTGACCACGTCCGCTTCGCTTTTATCGCTAACCGAAATCAATCGCTCACCGTAGCCCCCTTTGAGCACGCCAGGAGTGGAAGCCACCCATTTGCTGTTCATCTCCAGCAAAGACAGGATCATCGGCCCGGCATACATTGCGCCCAGATGAGCCGAGACAATAATGCAGCCACGCTGATCGAGCTGCAGCCCTCGGAAAAACTGCTCAACATGCGATATATCGGCCAATCGGTACATGGGTTCGTCGGCCTGCTCTCCTCGGCATTCAAGCCAGTCGAGGAGAAAATTATCTGCAAGATAGCCCCACTTCGCTCGGCGCTCCCATTCATGGCGCTCGATACCTGACTGTTTGCCGGCAATTTCCCATGCCCAGTCAAGGCGCTCATGCGGCAGGTTAACGGCGGATATTTTCCCATCAAGCGCCAACAGCCCCTCCTCGAATGACTGAGGCAGATGATCTCCCCTGGCCCGAACATAGTGTGCAAAAACGTTTTCCGCTTCGCTTGTTTTCCCCGCCTGTAACAACGCCGCCGCGGCATAACGGTTCCATTTGCTCGTAACCCCTTTTTCCTTTGCCAGTTGTACAAATTGATCGCTGGCAGCAGCGTATTGCCCCACCTGACGCAGCGCTCGAGCATACATTGCTCTGACATAATGAAGTTCAGGATGACAAGCGAGCGACTGTTGCAGCAACGGAATGGCTTTCTCGTTCTGACCCGTTCTGATTAAGGCATCGGTATACAGGGTCACGATACGCAAATTATCAGGGGTAAAACGTAGAGCATGACGCCAATGCTCAGCGGCCTGAAGCTTCACTTCCTGGCTGCGGCCGGATTGATAGCAGGCAAGCCCCAGGCTACGACGCAGCGCAGCGCCATCTAACCCACGGGCTAATGCGGATTCTCCAGTCTGAATGGCTTCCTGATATTTGCCAACAGCGCAGAGCGTATCAATCGCCAGACCCGCCGACTCCTGCTTTTCTAAAGCGAAGAAAGGGAGCAATGCGCAGGCCAGGTCATAATCGCCTGGTAGGGGGCTTTTATTTAAGAAACTGAGGCAGGTCGCAATCATATCTACCCGTGGGGGAACTTCCTGCGCCTGAATTCTGGCCAGCGAGATTGCCTGTTGCCCTTTATCCGCCAGAGTCAAGCTGCGCAAATGGAGCGCAAAAATTTTGCTGTTACCAGAAAAAACGAGCCGTGCCCGCTCGGTTAAATCAGCAACAGTCGTATATTGTTTACTTTTAAGCAGTGCGCTTGCGACCAGCAGAACATCATCCGGCTGGCACGCATTCACCGCCAGCAGTTTGTTAACCACCTGTAGTACAGTGTCCCGATGATGTGATGCCAGCGGCGAAATAACCCATCGTCGCAATAAATTACGACTATTCCTTGCCGTCAGCACACGGTCGGACAATAACGCCATCCCGGCATCTGTTTCATCTTTACGTAAACACGCAATGGCGAAGAGAATAATATTCTGCTCATTTCCGGCACTATCGAGCACTTTTTCAGGATGCTGAGCAAAATAGCGGTATAGCCCATCCCAATCCTCTTGTTTGAGCAGGGTGGTAGGCGATATTTTTTCACATGTAGAGAGCAAGCTCATCGTTTTTCCTTAATAAGCTTTATTCACGCATCCGCCTGATGGTTATCAGGAGCGAGGTCACCAGGTACGCGATACCCAGCAACACAAAGAACAGTAACCACTTTGTACCATCGGCATAGCGGGTGGTGTCCGACACCACCATTGGTTGAGAAATGATCAGCAAATACCGCCTCTCACGTAGCGCTTGCAGCTTCCCCTGCTGTAAGGTTTGTAACGCAGATTCCCAGCGTGTTTTAGCGATTTCACTCTGCAGGCGAAGATCTTCAAACAAAGACAAACTTTCTGAAGATCCCTGCGACCCTAACTTATTGGACAGACGGTTACGCTGCTCGCCGATCTGCTTTTCCAGGACCTTGATTTTGGCCGACAGTCTGGGAATAAGGGGGTTTTGATCCAAACCATTAGCCATTAATTGCGCATATTCCGCTTTCGCCTCCGCCAGTTGCGTTTCAAAACCTGCAATCAGTTGATAAATCGCGGTCACTGTTTCCTGTGGTTCAATATCTTTTTGTATATGCTGTATTTTTAGCAATTCAAGCCGAACCGCCCCCAGATTTTCCTGGGCCGATTTAACATCGTTCTCCAGCCATAATATCCGTTCCTGCTGCATCCGCGCTGAAACGGTATTAACGTGCTGTTCCGCAAAAGCCAAAATACGCTGGGCAAAAAACTCAGCCTGTTCCGCACTCCGTGCCTTCACGTTTAAACGCAGCATGCCCTGTTGAATATCAATAGCGACCGAGACTTTTGATAAATAGTAACGATAGGGATCATCATTAATTCCCAGCGGCGCGTGATAGCGAGAAAATAATGCGATATCATCTTGCGCAAAATAAGATAAAAAGCCGAGTTCTTTTTCCATTCGATCCATCATTTCTTTCGAAAGAATAAACTCGCGAACCTGAAAGCCTTCTGACATCTCATTACCTGCGCCAAAGAAAGCTGTTCCAGAAAAATTATCCTGGCTGGCATCAGTTTGCACAATAAAGGTGGCATCCGCGCTGTAAAAACGCGAGGTTAATAACCACGACATAAGCATAATAATCAGTAGCGGCAAAGCAATATAAAGAAAGAGTCGACGTAGCGATCGTTTGGCTTGCTGAACACGCCGTTCTTTAATAACCAATGATGCTCTACGGACAGAATCAGCATCCGTCGCAGACCAGACTGAGTCTGGTCGATTATGACTTATCGATTCTGCCATTTTTTCCTTCTGGCGAAGGGCGCATTCTTCTTTTTGTTGCAGTCGCGAGGCTCGGCTTTCTTCTGCTACCTTCGCCCTTCCTTCTTTCCATTTTTTAATACGTTCTGAATTTTCCACACGCTATCCGTATATTTTCTATTTAAATATCAAAAGAATAATCATCAGTTTGCATCATCGCCTGATTTAACTGATATTGTTCAAAAAGCGCAGACGCTTGGGCTAAATCTTCACACATGGTAATTTTCCCATGCAGCAGTACGCCAAAGGCATGGCAGTGTTCTTTAATAAGCCGGGGGTTGCGTGTTAGCACAATCAACCCTTTCTGCTTTAGCTCATGAGCTAGCGCCTCCTGCATACGCGATTGTGAGGCATTGTCCCCGGTATACAGCTTGTCATCGGCAATATAAAGACGGCAGGGAAGCAGTAAATTAATGGCAAATGCCAGATGCGCTTTCATCGTGACAGAGTATTCACTCACCCTGTCGGTATAGCGCTGTTCAAGCTGGGTCAATTGATAGCAAAAATGTGAAAACTCATCTCCATCCAGACCATAAAGACTGGCCATCATGCGCGCATTCTCTTCGCCGGTTAATCCGGGCAGAACAAAAGCATTTGCCCCCAGCGGAAGTGCATCACCCCGCAGCCCCAGAAAATCCCCTTCATCAGGAGCATCTATGCCGCACAGCACTCGAGTTAGCGTCGTTTTGCCTGAACCAGGAGCCGCCAGAATACCGATATGCTCATGGTAATCCATGACAAAATCTGTTTTATCAAGGACCACTCGCGGGCCTTTATCAGACTCAAAATAGCGTGTACAACCTAATAAACCGAACACGAACGCGTCTCTCCTGAAGCTAAAGTCAGTGATTTTTAGTGTCATAAACCCGGTGAAAAATGATGCCCGCGAGGAATAACGTTGCGGAAAATGCCAGAGGATAAAAAGGTTCAAGGTAAAAAGAGTGGTACCCTTCAAACATTCCTTCTCTGACTATCTCATTGACATGAAGAAGAGGATTCCAACTGAATATACTTAATAATGAATATGGCAATTCATTCGCAGTATAAAATACAGCTGAAATCAAAAACATAGGTCTTAACACCACAGGAACCGCTTTATAGACCAGCGAAAACCGTTCAGACAGAGCATCACAAAAGTAACCAAACGATAGCCCCAGCAGCCAGGCGATAACCATCCCTTCAAAAATAAGGATCGGTTTATGGGCTTCCCAACGGGAGAAGATAAGAAAGTTAATCAATGAAACAATAATATAAATGATAACCGCATTAACAAATTCGACTGCGGCGAGAGCAAAAATCACATATCGTTTTTTAACCTGAGAGACAACCGCCAGTGATGTAAAGAATGAACGAGTGCGCATGGTAGCAGTAATGGTGTAGCGAAATAACAGATACGGTAATATACCTGAAATAACAAAGCTGATATCGTCAGTAAATATTGGAACTGCACGATTCAAATATTGGAAGGAAATAACGGTAATGGTTATCCATACCAATGGCACGGCCAATACCATCATATAATTTAGCACATTACCATTATATCGCGTCTTGATGTCGCGCGACATGAGTAAAATAATCAACTCACAGATGGAAATGAGTTTTACAAAATAATAAGTATTATTTTTCAAAATATTCATATGGCGACATTATAAAGAATTAGAGCCACGGATCAAAAAGCTATCGAATGCGGCTTTTACCTTAGCGAAATCTGTCAAAGAGGCGTTAGAGATATAGATAATATCACCATCTTCCACTCGCATGGCCTGCGCTAAAAAAATTGAATCAGGTAGACCCATATTGACATGATAGATATTCAACTTACGCATTTGCTGCTTCGCTTGTTCTGCTTCATTATGCTTGTACAGAAACACTGATTGCGGATCGGCAAGATTGTCGTTTAATCCTTTAGCCAGCGCCAAGGCATCCACTACGCTGGAATGACGCTGAACCAGAGCATGTTTCCCCTGAACACCCGCCGCACCAAGAACATTCACATATTCGGTCACCTGGCGCAGAGTAATGCGATCATCCGGCTGTAAGACAATATCCAACGCTGGATACTGATAAATATCTGACAGGCGCGCATTAAAATAATGCTGCTGACGCGTCACGTGAACTTCCATCATATCTGCGCTGGTAGTTTCCATCGCCGCCGCCGTTGCCAAAAAATGACTTAGACGATTCATACTCTGTTCAAGAGGGTAACGCCCCGTTTTCCCACTGCCCTCGACGGTCACCATGGCCCCCGTGCGGGCAGTGAGCGTTACCAGTACCTGAGGGTTCAGGACAACGCGCGAAAGCCGCTTTCTGACCTCTTCAGCCAGTTGCGTCACATCCATGCCGGTAACAGGAATTGTCCCAGCATAAGGCACCTGAACAATATTACTGTCAGTCACAAGAATATTTTCAAAATCCGCCCGGTCGCCGCTCGCGTTATTGGACAAATACCCCGCGCCGCCCGAGGATAAAATAGTGATATGCAGCACATCACCTTTAGCCAAAGATGTCCAGTGCCAGTTATTTTCGGCAAAGACCGGATCGACAATAGTTTTCGTCGCATTATCGGCATCACTCAGTTTTAATTCTGGCGTGACTTCGACCAGACGATAATGAGGATCATCCTGATTAATCAAGCTGGACTTAAATCCCGCTCTGGGAATAGTGCATCCTGAGAGCAGAATAAATGTCATTAATACAATAATAATTTTTTTCATAACTTATTATATAAATCAAAAAATTGAAAAAATGCCGTCCAAAAATTAACGTGGCTGAGAGGCAATGGTCTGTACAAACGTTTCCACCATATGCTCCACGGTAAAACGCTCTTGTAAAAATGACTGCGTCTGTTCGCAAATACCGGTTCTGCTACGCCATAAATTGACCAACTGTTCTGCATAGCTACAAGCCTGGTCAAGATTGACCGTCTGTGCATCATCAAGAATAAAACCTGAAATACCCGCAATAAAGCATTCAGCCGATCCGCCTGCAGGAGTCGAAATCACTGGTACCCCGACCATTTGTGCTTCAATAAGCACATTGGGCAATCCCTCATAACGAGAGAACAAAATGAATAGGTTCATTTTTTGCAACCAATACCCCACGTCACGCGAGACGCCGACAAATAATATCCTCTCCAGAATCCCCAATTGCTCGGCGCGTTGCTGAGCTTCAACGCGCAAATCCCCATCGCCAACAAGCACAAAACGCGTGGCGGGATGGTGATGTAAATAGCGTGCTGCAAAATCAATCCAGGCGAGAGGATTCTTATCGCCTACAAAGCGGAAAACACCGCCAATAGTCGTGTCCGCATCCTGCGTTTTTTGCGTAAACTGCTGCCAGATTTTTTGTGGCACCTCAGAAGAAGGTTCGGTGGATGGCGGTAAGACGCCGTTATATACAACCTGGAAGTGCTGCGCATCCAACTGCAACCAGTCGGCATAATGCCGGGTCACACAATGGTTGTTACTCATAAAATCAACGCCAGGCACGACCGCCAGTGCCCGGTAGAGAGGCTCATATTCCGGCTTGAAAAGACGTTTTCTCACCACAGGCGGCAACCCGCGTAATCCTAGTTGAATTCTGGGTACGCCAGCAATCAGCGCTGCAAGCGCAATCATCAGACAAGCGCCATCCTGCCAGACGGAGAGATAGTCCGGCTTACGCTCGCATAAGTGGGGCACCAGATGCTTGATGCCATAGTTACACACTGGTGGGAGATGAGAGAGCAATAAGCGCAGTTCCGGAGATTCGATTGTCGCATCGTCAAAGAAGTTTCCGGTAATCTTTGCGATTTCCAGTACCTCAACCTGTTCCTCCAGCACTTCTTTTAGGAAAAAGTCTTGTCTGAGCTCCGGTGACAGGGAGCGAATAATAAGTTCCACCGGTTCTTCTACTTTTAGGCCGCCAATTTTCCCCTGTTGCCGGTATTTTCTGGCGATCTCGATAGCCAGCCTGGAAATCTGACGCTCTGCGCCACCGCTACCTAACGAGCCAGTACAGAGTGAAAGGCGACCGAAAGACCCGACAGGAAGCCGCCGCGTCTGACGATTTCGATATGACAAGATGGCATGCTTCATCGCAATAATACGGGTGTTGGTCCCCACAGGGATCGCTTCCCCTTCAAGGCGCTCGAGTAAATCGCAGATCTTATTTATTTTGCCTAAATAATTGTTATATTTTTTCTGAACGCCGCTGCTAACGTTTGTCAGAATCATCTGTGCATCTTTGGCTAGCCCAGCATTATATAAACGACGCGCATACTCATAACGAGCTTCGTCATTGTTTTGTGCAATCAGCGTTTCATAGAGCGCGTACGCACGCTCCGTTTCATTAAAATCATGAAGAAATTCTGCTTTTTTTAGCGTCGCTAATGAAGTTAAATCCTCGGCCGGTAATTCACTGTCAATTAACGCAATAGCTTGCGCAAGCTTCCTCTCTTTTTTCAATGCTGAAAGCGTGTTTCCTAGCGCCGCTAACTTTTCTTCCTGCGTTATCATTATGACTTCCCTGATGTATTCTTTTGTAATGCGGCTATGCAGGTCGTTACCTGCCTTGTCACCGAATCCGTTGGCCCGTTCACTTTCTCCAGTCGCTGCCAATACTGCAAAGCCTGCGAGTAGTCGCGCAAATGCATCGCATTTAATGCGGCATATTTCAAGGCGTAGGCATTTTCGCTATCAAAAACGAGTAATTTTTTCGCATAATCAAGATGTTCATAAGAAGCGATAGCGCTACCGCCATCCCTCAGAGAATCATTAAATAATCTGATAATTTGCTTATATTCACGCATCAGACGAGAAACATCAGGATCAATACGTTTCATGCTAATCAATAAAGACAATGCTTCATCCAGACGCCCTTCGCTTTTCTTCTGGCGGACACATTTAAGGGCTCTGGTAGCGACATTGCGACATTCTTTCTCGAACAAGTCGTTCATTGATGCATTCTGGAAGGATGGAGAAATGCTCATGACGTTAGCAATCAAATCTATGAGAAATGGGATATCGTTAATGTGACGTATGCTACGTAACATAATCGACTGCAGGCTGGTAATGTTCGAGTTACGAATCAAGGTCATGTGGGCCAGTGTGCACGCTTCTTTCCAGGCACCAAGATTCACCAACGTTCTTGCACAATATACGGTGCTAACAGGATCGAACTCCAGAAGCGGCCACACAATTTTTGCCCCTGCCAGGATATTTTCATAATCCTCGCGCTCATACATTTCTCTTAATTTATCGCGCCATGCCGCTTTAACTTCATTATTAAAGCGAGAAATACGTGCGTGGGGATAAACCATAAATGCAGAGTAGCTGTACACCAGCGAAGTACTCAGTGAGACAAAATCTTCAACCGAATGTAGCGACAGCGCAGTATTGTTCCATGCCTCAAAAACATCGTGGAGTTTATCTTTATACGAGGTGCTAAGCGCCTGTTGATAGTTCATATTCTTGATGCAGAAAGCCGTTCGGATTACGAGGCCGGTATCATGAATTGTCGACAACACCGTCAGCGCAAATTCTGACTCATGGCGGAGTAACTGCTCGAGCGTCTGCATGAAAATCAATTCATCCCTGAATTTGACTGCCAATGATAGCGCTGTCTCCATAAACGCATCATTTAAACACTGCGATTGAATGCCGGCCTGGAAAGCGTCGGAAAATGCGTTGCCACCATTGAAATATTGTGTGCTACTCAGGAAACTAACCCATCCGCTTTGGGTTACAGGATTCAATAACAGTACACGTTTCCAGTATTGATATGACTTGTCAAATAGCTGTAAAGCATCGGCTGAGCTGGCGGCAACGGTAAGTACTTCTTCATCTTCAATCTCATTAGAAAGCATCATCTCGGCCGTCGATAAAGATTCCTGCCAACGCGCTAATCCATGTAGAGACCTCAGCCGGCAACGTAAGGTACTGTCAGTCGTACCGATAATTTTCTCAACATCACTAATATCCTGATAAGCCTGTTCATAATAACCTAAGCGACTAAAAATTACGGATCGAAGTTGAATCAGAACGGGCTCTTTCTGTTGATGTCTTAATGCGGCAAAAAGTTGCTGTGACGCGGCAATAATGTCGCCATCCGCAAGGTGCTTCGTGATCGATAAGGTAAGTTCACGTATTTGGTCTTGTTTCTCTTGCCGCCCCTCATCAAGATGATGATTAGTACTGTTGATCACATTCTTAAAAATGGTCGCAACGATAGCATCACCAAACATGTCGGTATAATGAGTAAGATCGTCGCCATTTTTTTCCAACGCACGTTTTTGCCCCCATTTTTCCATCAAATTTGTTGGATTAACGCAGGGAATACCCATCCTTGCGGCGATGGTGTCGACATTTTTAATCAACCGACTGCGGGACTGAATGACAGTTCCTGCACGAGTGACAGCATCAATATGGGTCATAAACATAACGCGATCGCGACCGAGAAGCTGAACGATTTCCTGCATATCCTGTTCGATAGCATGCTCATCCATCTGCTCGACATTGATACTGCTTAATAAGGCACGATCGCTTTCCGACATTCCTGCAAAACAGGGATCGTCTTTGAGATAGGCCAGTAGTTTGTGCTGATTTCCTTGCGACGCTAGCGACCAGTAGGCGCGTGCTCGCTCTGTTTGGCTAAAAAACTCATAGAAATGACGAGTTAAATAATTTATTTGTAAGCAGAATCCATAGGCCATAATCTTCTTCTGACTCGAAATTTCAACGATATAGAAATCAGAAGGACTATGAATATCGGTGTTTAAATAACTTACAGCAGGTCTAAAAATAAATGGTCGGACCTGAGCTGGAATGTCTATCAAGCCTAGAAAAAAACGAATTTGCTGTAATGCCTCACTGCTCGTATGCGTAAACCCGTAAATTTTCTTAAAGTTAGCCTGAAAATTAAAATAAGGCTGAGCTCGTTTTACTGGACTCACAATACGGCAACTACCAATTGCTGTAAGCGTAAACATCCCTGACGATTTCATTAAATTCATCCACGTAAAAAGGAAATGAGCAGTTATACTCAGGAATACAAGATAGTTTGCTTGTCAATATACCATTTTAGAGTTTGTTTCAGTCCTTCTTTGATATCAAACTCTGGCTCATACGAAAGCAATTTTTTTATTCTGGTTATATCAGCCTGGCTATGCTTAACGTCACCGTCACGAAAATCCTTATAAATTGGCTCAGCACTATTTTGCTCATCCCGCCATAAATTTAATCCATCGCGAATAAGATAATAAAGCTCATTAAGTGACGTTCTATCTCCGACAGCCACATTATAGACTTTATTTTTTGAGGCTAAGTTATTAGTCGTTGCTGATAATAGATTGGCCTGAATTACATTCTCTATATAGCAAAAATCACGGCTCGTTGTACCATCGCCATTGATATAAATCGGTTCATCTTTAAGTAGCGATAGTATCCAACGTGGAATGACTGCAGAGTATGCGCCGTTAGGATTTTGGCGGCGGCCAAAGACATTAAAGTAACGTAAGCCAATAGCGTTAAAATCATAACTACGTGCAAACACATCAGCATATAATTCATTGACGTATTTTGTTACTGCATACGGGCTTAATGGTCGGCCGATCCGTTCCTCTATTTTAGGTAAATCGGGATGGTCGCCATAAGTGCTGCTGCTTGCTGCATAGGTGAAACCAGATACATGTGCATCTCTCGCCGCCGTCAACATATTTAAAAAACCATCAATGTTAGCACTATTTGTCGTGATAGGATCCTGTAAAGAACGTGGTACGCTTCCCAGAGCAGCCTGATGTAAAACGTAATCGACGTTCTCACAAACAGCCCGGCAATCGGCAAACGATCGAATATCCCCATGAATAAAGGTAAACCGGGACCATTGTTCTTCACTGACAGCGGCGCGCACGTCCTCTAAGTTATGCTGATAGCCAGTTGAAAAATTATCCAACCCAATTACCGTTTGATTTAAAAAGAGCAGTTCTTCCAATAACCCTGAGCCGATGAAACCGGCTACGCCAGTAATAAGCCAACGTTTTGGTTCAAGAACAAGTTGTATTTTTAATTCATCATAAGCTGTCATGATTATAACCTCACATCTGACTGCTCAGGGGGAAGAATATACTTCAGATCATAAAGCACATGTTTATCTTTTCCAAACCCACGAATATCATGACTCCCCATCAGCTTAAACTGCTCATGTCCGACTGCGACAATAATGGCATCATAAGATGCAGTTTTGATTTCCGATACAGGTATAATCCCGTATTCTTCTTCCACTTCCTCGGCATCAACCCAAGGGTCATAAATATCAACATTACAACTGTAATTACCCAATTCTTTTACAACATCAATAATGCGGGTATTTCTGATGTCCGGGCAGTTTTCTTTAAAAGTAAACCCCAGAATCAGAACGTTAGAACCCTCAACATTAATTCCTTTTTTGATCATGGCTTTAATCAACTGTCCCGAAACATAGTTGCCCATATTATCGTTGAGTCGACGACCTGCGAGGATAATTTCTGGATAGTAACCGATGCCCTGAGATTTATGAGTCAGATAGTAAGGATCGACACCAATGCAGTGACCACCAACCAGTCCCGGACGGAATGGCAGGAAGTTCCATTTACTTCCCGCGGCTCGCAGCACGGCTTCAGTATCGATCTCTAATCGGTTAAAGATAATAGCCAATTCATTTACCAGCGCGATATTGAGATCACGCTGGGTATTTTCGATCACTTTTGCCGCTTCCGCGATCTTAATGCTTTCGGTTTTGTATGTTCCTGCCGTGATGATCTGTCGATAGATTGCATCAACCAAACAGGCCGTTTCCGCAGTTGAACCAGAGGTAATCTTCTTAATAGTTGTCAGTCGGTATTTTTTATCGCCGGGATTGATACGCTCTGGGCTATAGCCAACGAAGAAGTCTTTGTTAAATGTCATCGCTGATATGCGCTCCAGTATCGGCACGCATTCTTCTTCGGTACATCCTGGATATACCGTAGACTCATACACGACAATATCCCCCGGTTTCAGTACCTTGCCAACGGTTTCACTTGCCCTGATCAAAGGGGTGAGGTCTGGTTGCTTGTAATCGTTGATCGGCGTCGGGACAGTAATGATGTAAAAATTGCATTCTCTGATTTCATCAATTGATGAAGTAAATGTCAGATGACGAGCATCACGCAACTCTTCTTCTGTAGTTTCGAGATTGACATCGATCCCTTCTTTTAGCTCAAGTATACGTTTATGATTAACATCAAAACCAACCACCTGACGAATTTTCCCAAATTCAGCGGCTAACGGTAAACCAACATATCCGAGTCCGATAATGGCAATTTTCACATCATCTTTGCTGATCATTACTGATAAGTCCTTTATTTAGTATTTATTAATTTTAAACTAATCCCAGATGTTTCTGGAATGCTACCGCCCCTGGCGAGCTTAGCCAGCATATCTATTGGTATTGTGATTGCGATAATTTTCAGTCTAATTAAGACTAGAATTGTATATTTTCTAATTATAATCATACGAAAGTCGTATGCAGAATCCGTACTAAAACAGTAATTAAATTCCGGATCTTAAAATGTAATTATTACTGAGTTAATGCATGGTTGTTTAATCTGGCAATAGAAGATACCGAGGGTCCCGCACACCAAATTTCATGGCGACCTCTTTTCTCCAACGATACAATGTAGACGGTGAGTTCATAAATCTATCCTGTAGCTCCTCCATACCGCTTTCGGTCAAGAAATACTTCATCTTCATGATATCTTTTTTGCTGATCTTAAAGCTGCATTCCCTCCGCCCTGCCGTTATCTTGTCACCATTTCGATACAGGCTTATTTTTTTTATCATCTCCGGCACTGGCGTTGTGGTATCGAAAACAGCAATAACATTTTTGATATTATCCAGCCAAAAAAGAGCTAAAGGCATCAATCGTGAACTGGAAATGATGATTATGATTTTATTAATATCTTTATTCCGTGAAAAAAAGATCAACGTACTGCGCAAGCTGTATCGATTAAGGCTCACGAATAAATAATTTCTTTCGTTTGTAATCAGTGACATTTCATCAATAATACCAGCGACGCCAACCCCAAAGTAAATATCATTTGGTGGCCAGAAATGTTGATACTTCATGAAGCCTCCATAACCTCAAACAACTCTATTTCATCCATGGTAAAGGTAAAGGCGTACTTTCAAGCACACCTACCCTCTAAGCAAATACCTAACAACCGAGTAATTTATTTTATTAATATTGCTAAGTACATGAAATGAACTTTTACACAACAAGGATGTGATATCAACCCCTCACCATCCATAACTAAAACCTATCAATCATTCCATTTTGGATTTGAAATACTAATGAATGTTGGCAATTTATTGCTCTTATTGGTTGTATTATTAGCAATGACTGTGAAAACAAACTTTCATCTTTTATTCAAAATGAGAAAAGTCTCAAAACCCACAGAAACATTATCTTACAAATTCACGACATACACACCACGCTTAGAGGTGATATGCCTGAATTGTCACGCATGTCCCTACGCTTAAATTTTTATTGGTACTGGGTGAGATCTTAATCAGTATAACTATAGCCAATCTCACTATATTTTCCGTATTCTTCGACAGTATTGATGTAATATATACAAGGCTTACGATCCGCTCGACCTTGCAAGTATTAGAAATGGTAAGAAGTAGTAGGCTAACTCGTATTTTTTATGTATTTGAACAATCTCGTGGTCGGATGATTAGAATTAAATCAGTTTCCTTAATAAACATGTAATCTATTAATTTTGGTAGATGTGCAGACGCTTGAAACATTCCTTTATTAGCTCATGTGGATTGTTAGTTTCACAGGGAGTATCTCTCAGAAGGAGTATCAAATCCCACCAGCTTTCTACCACAGTCGGTTTGGCCTACATAGTTATGACATGAGTCCGATTAACGATAAACGAAGTAACACATTGAAATTTAGAAGGATAATTGAATCAGGAGAGTCAGTGAGTAGAAGAACTGGAGCGGGCGAAGGGAATCGAACCCTCGTATAGAGCTTGGGAAGCTCTCGTTCTACCATTGAACTACGCCCGCATTGAAGTGCGTAAGGGATTATAAACCTTACGCTCTTCTTGGCAAGGGACTAACCGACTGACTGGCGATTAATTCACCGTCAGCATTTTGGTTTACTGCCCTGCGGCGGCAAATAACGCAGCGGATCGATAGCTGTCGCCCGGTAGCGGATCTGGAAATGCAGCCGCACCGTAGTCGCATCCGAGCTGCCCATCGTCGCGATCTTCTGCCCGGCTTTCACGTTTTGACCGTTGTTCACCAACATGGTGTCATTATGCGCATACGCAGTGATGTAATCCTCACTGTGCTTAATCATAATGAGATTACCGTAACCCCGCAGCTGATTGCCGACATAAACCACCTTCCCCGCTCCGGCCGCATAAATCGGCGTACCGCGCGCAGCTGAGATATCAATGCCCTTATTGCCGCCGTCCGCGGTTGAATAAGGCAGGATCACTTTACCGCTGGCGGGCCACAGCCAACAGCGTTGCCCCACTGGCGGCCACGACGACTGCGGCACAGAAGAAGATGGTCTGACCGCCGTCGTTTTGGTTGCGGATTTCTTGGTTGCTTTGCCAGAGCCAGAACTGGATTTCGCGCCGCTGCTAACCTTCAGCTTTTGCCCTACTTCAATGGTATAGGGCGGTGAAATATTATTCAGGCGGGCGATCTCTTTCACGCTGGTCCCGGTGGCGCGCGAAATACGGTATAGCGTATCACCTCGCTTCACGGTATACACGGAGCCGGAATAACTTCCTGTATCAGACGACTTGCTCCCGGAACACCCTGCTAACAGCAGACCGACACACAGCAGCATCGCGATACTCAGGCCATTTTTCTTCAGGCGTCCTGCACTCAAAACAATACCTCGCAACATTTTCAGACGCTTTATCATAGCAGTCAGAAACCGGAAGCCAAATCATATCGCGCAACGAGGCGTCGACGCTGGCATTTCACACCCTCTGTTAATCATTCTGACTTAATTAAGCATATAATATGGGTGCTTAAGATTGATGGTGGATGCTATGCGACAGGAACATGTCATATTATTGAATGAGCAGGACCAGCCTTGTGGAACACTGGAAAAGTATGCGGCGCATACCGCCACAACGCCCCTGCATTCCGCTTTCTCATGCTGGATATTTAACGACCAGGGACAACTGCTGGTGACCCGCCGCTCACTGCATAAAAAAGCCTGGCCAGGCGTCTGGACCAACTCTGTCTGCGGTCACCCGCAGTTGGGTGAAAGCACCGAAGCCGCTATTGTCCGCCGGGCTCGCTTCGAACTGGGTGCAGACATTGACGCGCTCAGCCCCGTGTATGCTGATTTTCGTTATTGCGCTGCGGACCCGAGTGGAATAGTGGAAAACGAAGTATGCCCGGTTTATGCCGCACAGATCGTCAGTGAGCTACAGCTAAACCCAGATGAAGTGATGGATTGCCAGTGGGGCAATCTTGAGGATGTCTTAAGCGGAATTGACGCGACGCCATGGGCTTTTAGCCCATGGATGGTATTACAGGTTGCAAACGATAAGGCGCGAGAATTACTGCGCAAGTTTGCCAACAGGAATTGACTGCCTGATGGGGCGACGCTTACCTGGCCTACATAATAAATAGTAGGCCGGATAAGGCATCAGCCACCATCCGGCATTTCACATCTTACTTAACCGGGCGCATCGCCGGGAACAGGATCACATCGCGGATGGTATGGCTGTTGGTGAACAGCATAACCATACGGTCGATACCAATACCCAGACCCGCAGTCGGCGGCAAGCCGTGTTCCAGAGCGGTAACGTAGTCTTCGTCGTAGAACATCGCTTCGTCATCACCCGCATCTTTGGCGTTAACCTGATCCTGGAAACGCTGCGCCTGATCTTCCGCATCGTTCAGCTCGCTGAAACCGTTACCGATTTCACGTCCACCGATGAAGAATTCGAAGCGATCGGTGATTTCCGGGTTTTCATCATTACGACGCGCCAGCGGAGAAACTTCTGCCGGGTACTCGGTAATGAAGGTTGGTTGAATCAGGTGCGCTTCCGCAACTTCTTCAAAGATCTCGGTCACGATACGGCCCAGACCCCAGCTCTTCTCAACCTTGATGCCGATAGATTCAGCAATCGCTTTTGCAGAGTCGAAGTTATCCAGATCGGCCATATTGGTTTCCGGACGGTATTTCTGAATCGCTTCGCGCATGGTCAGTTTTTCGAACGGCTTACCGAAGTCGAAGACTTCTTCACCGTAAGGCACTTCAGTCGTTCCCAGAACGTTCTGCGCCAGCGTACGGAACAGTGATTCGGTCAACTCGATCAGATCTTTGTAGTCCGCATAAGCCATGTAGAGTTCCATCATGGTGAACTCTGGGTTATGGCGAACAGAGATGCCTTCGTTACGGAAGTTACGGTTAATTTCGAAAACGCGTTCGAAGCCGCCAACCACCAGACGCTTGAGGTACAGTTCCGGCGCGATACGCAGATACATGTCCAGATCCAGCGCGTTATGATGAGTGATAAACGGACGCGCTGCCGCACCGCCTGGGATCACCTGCATCATCGGGGTTTCTACTTCCATAAAGCCGCGACCCACCATGAACTGACGGATACCCGCCATAATCTGTGAACGCACTTTAAAGGTGTTGCGGGATTCATCGTTAGAGATGAGATCCAGGTAGCGTTGACGATAGCGCGCTTCCTGATCCTGCAGACCGTGGAATTTATCCGGCAGCGGGCGCAGCGCTTTGGTTAGCAGACGCAGCTCGGTGCAATGAATAGACAGCTCACCAGTCTTGGTCTTGAACAACTTACCTTTCGCGCCGAGGATATCGCCCAGATCCCATTTTTTGAACTGCTCGTTGTAGACGCCTTCCGGCAGATCGTCGCGAGCAACGTACAGCTGAATGCGACCGCCAACATCCTGCAGCGTAACGAATGATGCTTTGCCCATAATACGGCGGGTCATCATACGGCCAGCAACGGATACTTCGATGTTCAGCGCTTCCAGCTCTTCATTTTCTTTCGCGTCAAAGTCAGCATGCAGTTGGTCTGAGGTATGATCGCGACGGAAATCGTTCGGGAATGGGATCCCCTGCTCGCGCAGGCTCGCCAGCTTCTCACGGCGCGTCTTCAGTTCATTGTTAAGGTCGGCTACCGCGTCAGCGCCCTGTACGTGTTGTTCAGACATGTTGGTTCCTCATAACCCTGCTTTCAAACTTGCTTCGATAAATTGATCCAGGCTGCCATCCAGCACCGCCTGCGTGTTGCGGGTTTCAACCCCGGTACGCAGATCTTTGATGCGGGAGTCATCAAGGACATAAGAACGAATCTGGCTACCCCAGCCGATATCTGACTTAGTGTCTTCCATCGCCTGTTTCTCGGCATTCTTCTTCTGCATTTCCAGTTCATAAAGCTTCGCTTTCATCTGCTTCATGGCCTGGTCTTTGTTCTTGTGCTGGGAACGGTCGTTCTGACACTGCGTCACGATCCCGGTCGGGATGTGGGTAATACGCACCGCAGATTCCGTACGGTTAACGTGCTGACCGCCCGCACCAGAGGCGCGATAAACGTCAATACGCAGGTCCGCCGGGTTGATATCGATATCAATATCATCGTCAACTTCCGGATAAACAAACGCAGAACTGAACGACGTATGGCGACGACCGCCGGAGTCGAACGGACTCTTACGAACCAGACGGTGTACGCCGGTTTCAGTCCGCAGCCAACCGTACGCATATTCGCCAGCAATTCTGATGGTCACGGATTTAATACCCGCCACTTCACCTTCAGATTCTTCAATAATTTCGGTCTTAAAGCCGCGCGCTTCAGCCCAACGCAGATACATACGCATCAGCATGCTTGCCCAGTCTTGCGCTTCCGTACCGCCGGAGCCAGCCTGAATATCGAGATAGCAATCTGCGCTGTCATATTCACCGGAGAACATACGACGGAATTCCAGCTGGGCCAGCTTATCTTCCAGCGTATCGAGTTCTGCTACGGCTTCGTTAAAGGTTTCTTCGTCGTCGGCTTCTACAGCCAGTTCCAGCAGGCCGGAGACATCTTCCAGGCCCTGGCTCATCTGATCGAGCGTATCAACGATGGCCTCAAGGGAGGAACGCTCTTTGCCCAGCGCCTGAGCGCGTTCGGGTTCGTTCCACACGTCGGGCTGCTCCAGCTCGGCGTTTACTTCTTCCAGACGCTCTTTCTTGGCATCATAGTCAAAGATACCCCCTAAGAACGTCAGAGCGCTCCGTGAGGTCCTGAATGCGGTTATTTACCGGATTAATTTCAAACATTGTCTGATTTCTTTTATTGGACTAGTCAAAATGCGGTTATAAGAGCGGGATTGTACCGGATCCCGGCTCAATTTTATACACACTAAATTCGTCAGACTGGCCAGATATTGTCGATAATAATCTGCAAGCTGCGGTTGCCGCGAAACTCGTTAATATCCAGTTTGTAGGCAAGCTGAACTTCACGAACACCGTTGTCCGGCCAGCAGGTGGTATCGACATTAAACGCAATACCGTCCAGCAGTGGACCGCCGCCAACGGGCTCGACCATCACCTTCAGATGACGCTCACCGACCAGACGCTGCTGGAGCAAACGGAAATGCCCGTCAAACAGCGGTTCAGGGAACATTTGCCCCCACGGCCCGGCATCACGCAGCATTTGCGCGACGTCCATGGTCATCTCCGCCGCGCTCAAAGGTCCGTCTGACACTACTTCGCCCTGCAGTAAAGCGGGATCCAGCCACTCGGTTACCAGTTCGCCGAAACGCTGCTGAAAACGTTCAAACTGCGCCTCCTCCAGCGACAATCCCGCCGCCATGGCGTGACCGCCAAACTTGAGGATCATGCCCGGATAAAGGGTGTCCAGGCGCTCCAGCGCATCGCGCATGTGCAGCCCCTGAATCGAACGCCCGGAGCCTTTCAGCGTACCGTCACCGGCAGGAGCAAACGCAATCACCGGACGGTGGAAGCGCTCTTTAATACGCGATGCCAGAATCCCCACCACCCCCTGATGCCACTCGGGATGATACATCGCCAGACCGCCCGGTAGCATATCACTACTGCGTTCCAGCTTTTCACACAGGGTCAGCGCTTCGGCCTGCATACCCTGCTCTATCTCTTTGCGCGTCTGGTTGAGTGCGTCCAGCTCATTAGCCAACACGCGCGCTTCGCCAATGTTGTCGCACAGCAACAGCGCCACGCCAACGGACATATCGTCCAGGCGCCCCGCCGCGTTCAGTCTGGGCCCGAGGGCAAAACCTAAATCACTGGCAGCCAATTTGAGTGGATCGCGATTGGAAATCTCCAGCAGCGCTTTAATACCCGGGCGACACTTTCCGGCACGAATACGGCTTAAGCCTTGCCACGTCAAAATGCGGTTATTGGCATCCAACGGGACCACATCGGCCACCGTGCCAAGCGCGACCAGATCGAGCAAATCCGCCAGGTTCGGCGGCGTAATGCCTCGTTCATCAAACCAGCCTTTGTCACGCAGGAAGGTGCGTAGCGCCAGCATCAGATAGAAGGCCACGCCAACGCCTGCCAGCGATTTAGACGGGAATTCACAATCGTGCAGGTTAGGATTGATAATCGCTTCAGCGCCCGGCAGCGTGTCCCCTGGCAGGTGGTGATCGGTCACAACGACCGGGATCCCCAACGTTCTGGCATGTTCAACCCCCGCATGGGACGAGATGCCATTATCTACGGTGACAATCAGTTGAGCGCCACGAGCATGAGCCTGATCCACCACTTCCGGGCTTAAGCCATAGCCGTCTTCAAAACGATTAGGCACCAGGTAGTCCACGTTGCTGCAGCCCAACGCGCGCATTGCCAGGATGCTGAGCGCTGTACTGGTGGCGCCATCGGCGTCAAAATCACCGACCACGATGATGCGGGTTCCCGCACGAAAGGCGTTATAGAGGATTTCTACCGCTTTTTCGACGCCGTTCAAATGCTGCCACGGCAGCATGCCTTTCACGCTACGCTCAAGCTCCTGCGCGCTGCGCACGCCGCGACTGGCGTATAAACGGCGCAGCAATGGCGGCAAGTCAGCAGGTAGCTCGGCGGTCTCGTCGGCCTCACGCCGACGAAGTTGTATCTGTTGTTTCACGCGAATTATTTACCGCTGGTTTGTTTTGCATGCGCATCGAGGAATTCTTTCATCTCTTTCGGGCCCTGATAGCCTGGCACTACGTAGCCATTGCTCAGCACAATCGCCGGCGTACCGCTGACGCCAAACTGTACGCCCAGCGCGTAGTGGTTAGCGATGTTCACATCACAGGTCGCCGCTTTCACATCTTTGCCAGCCATGGCGTCGTCAAAGGCTTTGTTTTTGTCCTTCGCGCACCAGATAGACTTCATGTCCTGCTCGGCCTGGCTTTCCAGTCCCTGACGAGGGAAGGCCAGATAGCGTACGGTGATCCCTAACGCATTGTAATCTTTCATCTCTTCATGCAGCTTGTGGCAGTAGCCACAGGTGATGTCGGTAAAAACGGTAATGACGTGTTTTTCCTGCGGCGCTTTGTAGACGATCATCTCGTTCTCCAGCGCGTTCAAATGTTTCATTAGCAACTGATTGGTGACATTTACCGGGCTCGCGCCACTCACGTCATACATCGGTCCCTGAATAATATGTTTACCGTCTTCAGTAACGTACAGCACGCCGCTATTGGTCAGTACCGTTTTCATGCCCGCAACCGGAGCTGACTGAATCTCGGTACTCTGAACGCCCAGCTTCGCTAATGACTGGCGAATCGCCGCATCGTCTGCATGTACCATGCCGGAAAACGCCGTCGCCAGCAGAGTGAACATCATAAAACGTTTTTTCATAACCTATCCTTTCCTGTCAGCACTCACGCTCGCGGGTGATGCTGTTGATGTAGTTGCCGCAAGCGCTCCGTTGCGACATGAGTATAAATCTGCGTTGTCGAGAGATCGCTATGCCCCAGTAGCATCTGCACCACGCGCAGGTCAGCGCCATGGTTGAGCAGATGGGTGGCAAACGCGTGCCGCAGGACGTGCGGAGACAGCTTTTCGCTGTCGATTCCAGCCAACACAGCATAATGTTTAATACGATGCCAGAACGTTTGACGGGTCATCTGTTGCGCCCGCTGGCTGGGAAACAGCACATCAATCGATACACCGTTGAGCAACCATGGACGACCATGTTCCAGGTACGTTTCCAGCCAGTACACCGCCTCCTCACCTAACGGGACAAGGCGCTCTTTATTACCTTTACCGATCACCCGGACCACGCCCTGACGCAGGCTGACGTCACTCATCGTCAGCCCCACCAGTTCAGACACGCGCAGGCCCGTGGCATACAACACTTCCAGCATGGCTTTGTCGCGAAGCTCCAGCGGTTGTTCGATGAGCGGTGCCTGCAGCAGTCGTTCTACCTGTGCCTCACTGAGATCTTTGGGCAGACGCTGCGGAAGTTTAGGTGATGCAAGCGAGGCGCTGGGGTCATCTTCGCGATATTTCTCACGGTACAGATGCTGAAAAAAACGCCGCGTTGCACTGAGCAAGCGTGCGGAGCTGGTGGCTTTATATCCCCCATCCATCCGTTCAGCCAGCAATGCTTGCAGGTCATCACTCTGCGCAGTCGCAAGCGAAGCGCCGCGGTGATGTAGCCATTCGACAAGCATGGTCAGATCGCGACGATACGCACTTAATGTGTTTTCCGCCAGATTTCGTTCCAGCCACAGGGCATCAAGAAACTGCTCGATGCGCGCCAGATCCTGTTCCACTCGCGCCCCTTAATCCACTCTCATTTTTGATGCATTATGCCTCATTGTGCCGAGAATGCGGCGATTCTGTTACACTACCCGCAACGCTACAGCAGAATTGAGATGTTTACGTCATGAACATGGGTCTTTTTTACGGTTCCAGCACCTGCTACACCGAAATGGCAGCAGAAAAAATCCGCGATATCCTGGGTCCCGAACTGGTGACACTGCACAACCTCAAAGATGATTCCCCGAGCTTAATGGAGCAGTATGACGTGCTCATTATGGGCATCCCGACCTGGGATTTCGGTGAAATTCAGGAGGACTGGGAAGCAGTCTGGGAGCAACTGGACGACCTCAACCTGGAGGGCAAAATCGTTGCGCTTTACGGTATGGGCGATCAGTTGGGTTACGGCGAATGGTTCCTGGATGCGCTGGGTATGCTGCATGATAAGCTGGTCACCAAGGGCGTAAAATTTGTTGGTTACTGGCCAACCGAAGGCTATGAATTCACCAGCGATAAACCCATCATTGCCGATGGACAGCTGTTTGTTGGCCTGGCGCTGGACGAAACAAATCAGTACGATCTCAGCGATGAACGCATTCAGGCCTGGTGCGAGCAAATTCTTGGTGAAATGGCCGAACACTGGTCCTGATAACCACTTTGCCGGATCCTGACGTATACGCCATATCCGGCCTACTTTATTGACCGAACCGAGACCTTAAAGCTGCGCCCCACCAGGCATTTATCGACGTTATCCCTGCTTCGCCTGTTGCAGTATTAACCGTCGCAAATCCCGCCACTCAGCATCATCCATACTGTCTGCCGCCAGCCACAAATGCTGACGCTTTCCGACATCAGAACGCAAACGCAGCATCATGCCCGTTTTGACCATCCAGGGTGCGCTAACAATAGACCACTCTTGCCCTTGCCAGCGCAGTCGACCGTTCATCAACAGCCGAATCTCGCCCTGACAGGCGTTAATTCGGCGCTGGCTTCGGACGCTATCGAACACCACCAGAGAGAGCAGAACCAGCCATAATGGGGTGTAGCTCAATGGCCAGGGCATCAATAAAATGAATACCGCCACCAGCCCATGAATGAGCAGCGAAAGCCATTGCGCGCGCCATGAAACGCGTAAATCAGATTGCCACTGGACCACGTTCCCGATTCCGTGTCTGGATAAGTCGCACCATCTGCTCCAACTGAGCATCAGCTGGTTTCCCATGATTCATCAACCAGTTAAACAAGTCTGGATCATCACATTCTAGCAGACGGATAAAGATACGTTTTTCTTCGTCACTTAAGCTGTCGTATTCATGTTCGAAAAACGGCATGATCGAGATGTCCAACTCGCGCATACCGCGACGGCATGCCCAATGAATACGCGCTTTGTTGTTAATATCCATGTTCTTCTCCCTGTCTCGCGAAAACGAAGTATCCCGCTATTGTAACGTGTTTTTCCCGCACATTTACGGGAATATCATTAAACGGAAGCGTGTTCGCTAAATAAAACCGCATTAAGTCAAAGGATTCAGCATTTTTGGATGTCTCCTCGCAAAGCTTAATATATGGCACAAATAGCCTGTTTAAACCGCTTGCAATGGGCCATAGCTCTTTTACCATTAGTCATTATCACTGCGTTAAGCAAATCAGGACATTATTATGGCTTTTACATCTTTTCCTCCTCGCCAGCCTTTCGCGTCAACGCGTTTGCCTCTGACGCTAATGACGCTCGATGACTGGGCGCTCGCCACCATCACCGGTGTCGACAGTGAGAAGTATATTCAGGGTCAGGTCACGGCGGATGTCAGCCAGATGACCGAGCATCAGCACCTGTTGGCTGCACATTGTGACGCCAAAGGTAAAATGTGGAGCAACCTGCGTCTGTTCCGCCAGGGTGACGGTTTTGCATGGCTTGAGCGCCGTAGCCTGCGTGATGCGCAGCTCACTGAGCTGAAAAAATATGCGGTTTTCTCGAAGGTGGCGATTGTCCCGGACGACGAGCGAGTACTGCTGGGTGTAGCGGGGTTCCAGGCGCGTGCGGCGCTGGCCAATCTCTTTAGCGAATTACCAAACAGCGATAAACAGGTTATTACTGACGGTTCTTCCACCCTGTTGTGGTTCGAACATCCTGCTGAGCGTTTCCTGCTGATCGTTAATGTTGCAACGGCGGAAACCCTGGTAGAGAAGCTGCGCGGTGAAGCGGAGTTAAATAACAGCCAGCAGTGGCTGGCGCTGGATATAGAAGCAGGTATTCCTGTTATTGATACTGCCAACAGTGCGCAGTTTATTCCGCAAGCCACCAATCTGCAGGCACTGGGCGGGATCAGTTTTAAAAAAGGCTGCTATACCGGTCAGGAAATGGTTGCTCGCGCAAAATTCCGCGGAGCCAACAAACGCGCCATGTGGACTCTGGCAGGTGCGGCCAGTCGGGTACCAGAAGCGGGTGAAGACCTGGAGCTGAAAATGGGCGAGAACTGGCGCCGTACCGGCACCGTACTCGCCGCGGTGCAACTGGCTGATGGTCAGATACTGGTGCAGGTTGTGATGAATAACGATATGGAAGCCGACAGCGTGTTCCGCGTTCGTGACGACGCGAAAACGCTGCATATTGTGCCGCTGCCGTATTCACTGGAAGAGTAAAAGATTAACGCCGGATGGCGCTACGCTTATCCGGCCTACAGGCACATTTTGTAGGCCGGATAAGGCGTTAGCCGCCATCCGGAATCAAGGGTTACGCCTGTCCAACATACAAATAAATCGCCAGAAAGTGGCAAACGCTGCCGCCCAGCACAAAGCCGTGCCAGATAGCATGGTTGTATGGAATACGCTTACAAACGTAGAAAATTACGCCCAGCGAATACACCACACCACCAACGGCCAGCAACGTCACGCCCCCCACAGCCAGTTTAACCGCCAGTTGATACACCACAATCAGTGATAGCCAGCCCATTGTCAGGTAGGTTACCAGTGAGAGAACCTTAAACCGGTGCGCAATGGTCAGTTTGAATAAAATACCGATCAGCGCCAGGCTCCAGATAACAATCATCAACCCACGTGCCAGTGGCGAATCCAGTCCCACCAGCAGAAATGGTGTGTAGGTCCCGGCAATCAGCAGATAAATCGCACAATGGTCGAATTTTTTCAGCCAGACTTTCGCTCTCTGATGGGGGATCGCGTGATACAAGGTTGAGGCGAGAAACAGCAGGATCATGCTGCCGCCGTACAGGCTATAGCTGGTTATCGCCATAACGCTGGCGTTGGTATCCACTGCCTGGACCAGCAATAACACCAGTCCGACAATCCCAAACACCAGCCCGATACCGTGACTGATGCTGTTGGCTATTTCCTCTGCCAGCGAATATCCCTGCGCGATTAATGGCTTCTGAACCATAACTTACTCCCGAGAAACGTGCACTATCGTGATTGCTCCTCTAGCGTAACTGAGAATGGTTCCAGTGAACACCTGTTAGCTAAAATAATTCCCAGATAAAAATTAACCCATAAAAATCATTATGTTAATTTTATAATTTCAGCTAACAGGCGTACCTTTATAATTAAAGGCATTTAAAATCAATCACATAAAATTGCGTTTGATCCGGGTAAATCTCAGCAATGACATGTTTAAGTTCTTCAAGCGTCATATTTTCCTGCTGGGCATGTTTTTCCGTCAGCATATCCAGCGTAACGGTTGAGGTGCCAACAACTTCAATCGTGCAGAAGTATCCCTCATCCTCAAAGCGTCCAACCCGTAGAATGTCACCGGTTTTGAAGTGTGATTCGGACTCGTCACGAATGGTGATGGTTTTGCGTCCGGCCAGAATGTCATCCTGGAAACGCTGAAAAAAAGTGATGTCATTTGGCTGCATGTTATTATTCCCTGTAGATGAAGTCTGATGAGTGAGTTTTGCCATTGTGAGTATGTTCTCCCACGCTGCCATCGCCAGTCTCAACAATCTTGAGATGCTGGTCTACAACTATGTCATCAAAAACCGTGACAAAGTCATGTACATGACCATTCGCGAACTGGCCGATGCCGTGGGCGTTTCTACAACCACCGTGCTGCGCTTTTGCCGCAAGCTTAAGTGTGAAGGTTACTCAGAATTTCGCGTACGCTTCAAATTATATTTAGAGCAGAATGAACCGCAACAGGCTAATTTCGGTGCCAGCGAAATCATCAGCTTCTTTAAAGGCGTCAATAACGACGAGTTCGATAATCTGCTCGATCAGGCTGTTGATATTATATTATCCTCCGAACGTATTATATTCGTCGGAGCGGGAACATCCGGAGCTTTAGCCAAATATGGCGCACGTTTTTTCTCAAATGTCGGAAAATTCAGTAATCACATTGATGACCCTTATTTCCCGGTAACGAATGATATGGCCAGAAATGCGCTGGCGATCGTGCTTTCCGTTTCTGGTGAAACAGAAGAGATCCTGCGTTTTGCCAGCCAGTTCAGCCTGCACAACTGTAAGGTCCTGTCGGTCACCAGCCATGAACATTCGCGTCTGGCGAAACTCGCTGACTTTAACCTCTCCTGGCACGTTCCACAAACGCGCATTGCCGGGGTATACGATATAACCACGCAAATCCCTGTTATTTATATTCTGGAATCACTTGGCCGCAAGCTGGCGAAAAGAATAGCGTAAAAAAACAATCTGTTTTTTTGATGTAACAAATCACATTAACGCTATTTTGTTATAGCGTGACATTTATCTTTCCTTTGTTAGACTCAAAATCAGATTGTATTAATTTGAGACTGACGCAGATGAAAAAACTTACCTTACCAAAAGATTTTTTATGGGGCGGCGCGGTGGCGGCGCACCAGGTTGAAGGAGGCTGGAACAAAGGTGGTAAAGGCCCCAGCATTTGCGACGTACTGACCGGTGGCGCACACGGCATTCCGCGGGAAATCACTCAGGAAGTTGTGCCAGGTAAGTACTATCCCAACCACGAAGCCGTTGATTTTTACGGTCATTACAAAGAAGACATTAAGCTGTTTGCCGAGATGGGCTTCAAATGCTTCCGTACGTCAATCGCCTGGACCCGCATCTTTCCTCAAGGGGACGAAACCCAGCCAAACGAAGAAGGACTAAAGTTCTACGACGACATGTTTGATGAACTGCTTAAGTACAACATCGAGCCGGTCATCACCCTTTCTCACTTTGAAATGCCGCTGCATCTGGTCCAGCAGTACGGTAGCTGGACCAATCGTAAAGTCGTCGATTTCTTTGCCCGATTTGCTGAAGTGGTCTTTGAGCGCTACAAACACAAGGTCAAGTACTGGATGACCTTTAACGAGATCAACAACCAGCGAAACTGGCGCGCGCCACTGTTTGGTTATTGCTGCTCCGGCGTGGTGTATACCGAGCATGAAAACCCGGAAGAAACTATGTACCAGGTGCTGCACCACCAGTTCGTGGCCAGCGCTCTGGCGGTGAAAGCCGCACGTCGCATCAACCCGGAAATGAAAGTCGGCTGCATGCTGGCGATGGTGCCACTGTACCCGTACTCCTGTAAGCCTGAAGATGTGATGTTCGCCCAGGAGTCTATGCGTGAGCGTTACGTTTTCACCGACGTTCAACTGCGCGGCTACTATCCATCCTATGTGCTGAACGAATGGGAGCGCCGCGAATTCAACATCCGAATGGACGCTGGCGATGAGCAAATCCTGCGAGAAGGCACCTGCGACTATCTCGGATTTAGCTACTACATGACCAACGCGGTAAAAGCGGAAGGCGGCAGCGGCGATGCCATTTCCGGTTTTGAGGGCAGCGTGCCGAACCCACACGTAAAAGCATCCGACTGGGGCTGGCAGATTGATCCGGTCGGCCTGCGTTACGCGTTATGCGAACTGTACGAGCGCTATCAGAAGCCGCTGTTTATCGTTGAAAACGGATTTGGCGCTTACGACAAAGTGGAAGAAGACGGCAGCATCCACGATGACTACCGCATCGACTACCTGCGCGCCCACGTTGAAGAGATGATGAAAGCGGTGACCTATGATGGCGTAGACCTGATGGGCTACACGCCGTGGGGTTGCATCGACTGCGTCTCGTTCACCACCGGCCAGTACAGCAAACGTTACGGCTTTATTTACGTGAACAAACACGACGACGGCACCGGCGATATGTCGCGTTCACGCAAGAAAAGTTTTAACTGGTACAAAGAGGTCATTGCCAGCAACGGCGAGAATCTGTGATTTTTTACCAGATGGCGACGTAAGCATCTTATCAAGCCTACAGGTTATGCGCCCGTAGGCTGGATAAGCACAGCACTATCCGGCAAATAAATCTCTACTTCCCGCCAGCCAGTTCCAGAAAACTCCCCGTCACATATGATGCCTTCTCGCTCAGCAGCCAGGTAATCGCCTGCGCGACCTCCTCCGGCTGTCCGCCGCGCTGCATAGGTAACGAGGATTTCACACGATCAACCCTTCCCGGCTCGCCGCCAGACGCGTGCATTTCAGTGTAGATAAGACCCGGTCGCACACAGTTCACGCGGATCCCTTGCGCCGCAACCTCCAGCGCCAGGCCGGTGGTAAGCGTGTCTACTGCGCCTTTTGAGGCCGCGTAATCAACATATTCGAAAGGGGCGCCAAGCCTTGACGCTGCCGAAGAGACATTCACAATCGCCCCACCTTGCCCTCCATGTTTGAACGACATGCGCTTTACCGCTTCCCGACAACACAAAAAATAGCCGGTAACATTGGTTGCCAGTACGCGGTTGATTCTTTCGGCAGTCAGGCTTTCCACCGTGCTCTGTTCAAACAAAATCCCGGCATTATTCACCAGCGCAGTCAGCGGCTCCCCTTCGCGGTCAATGGACTCAAACATCGCCCCAACCTGACTTTCATCGCTGATATCAGCCCGCAGAGCAAACGCCTTTCCCCCGGCAGCGGCAATGATATTCACCACCTCGGTTGCAGCACGAATATTATGGTGAAAATTAACGGCCACCGTGTAACCCTCTTGCGCTAACTGCAGCGCGGTTGCCCGACCAATACCGCGACTACCACCCGTAACAAGTGCGATTCCCATGGATACCTCCAGATATGAAAAAGCCGGGAGGCGGCTTCGCCTTACCCGGCCTGGAAACTGCTTTACTACGCGGAAAAGTTACTGATATTCGCTCATCGGCACGCAGGAACAGAACAGATTACGGTCGCCGTAAACATCATCAAGGCGTTTCACGGTCGGCCAGTATTTGTTCGCAACACCTGCCGGGAAGACGGCGATTTCGCGGCTGTAACCATGATTCCACTCCGCGACCAACTCGTTTTGCGTGTGCGGGGAGTTAACCAGCGGGTTGTCTGTAAGCGGCCATTCACCAGCTTTCACGCGGTCGATCTCAGCGCGGATTGCCAGCATTGCGTTGATAAAGCGATCCAGTTCCACTTTGCTTTCAGATTCGGTCGGTTCCACCATCAGCGTACCCGCAACCGGGAACGACATGGTCGGCGCATGGAAACCGTAATCGATCAGACGCTTGGCAATATCCAGTTCACTGATACCGGTCTCTTCTTTCAGCGGGCGAATGTCGAGAATACATTCATGCGCCACGCGACCATCACGACCGGTATACAGCACCGGATAAGCATCTTTCAGACGGCTGGCAATGTAGTTAGCGTTAAGGATCGCCACCTGGCTTGCCTGTTTCAGACCTTCTGCGCCCATCATACGGATGTACATCCAGCTAATTGGCAGAATGGATGCGCTACCGAACGGCGCCGCAGATACTGCGCCCTGACGGGTTAGCATTCCTTCAATCTGAACTACGCTGTGGCCCGGTACGAACGGCGCCAGATGCGATTTAACGCCGATCGGCCCCATACCTGGACCGCCGCCGCCGTGCGGAATGCAGAACGTTTTATGCAGGTTGAGGTGCGATACATCTGCGCCGATAAAGCCCGGCGTAGTGATCCCAACCTGAGCATTCATGTTCGCGCCATCAAGGTAAACCTGACCGCCAAACTGGTGCACAACGTCGCACACTTCGCGGATCGTTTCTTCATATACGCCGTGGGTGGACGGATAGGTCACCATGATGCAGGAGAGATTCGCAGCATGTTGTTCTGCTTTTTCACGCAGGCAGGTAAGGTCGATATTGCCGTTCTTATCACAGGCGACAACCACGACCTGCATCCCCGCCATTTGTGCGGAAGCCGGGTTAGTACCGTGGGCGGACGCCGGGATCAGGCAGATATCGCGATGGCCTTCGTTACGGCTTTCGTGATAATGACGAATCGCCAGCAGGCCAGCGTATTCGCCCTGCGCGCCGGAGTTCGGCTGCATGCAGACGGCGTCATAACCGGTCAGTTTTACCAGCCACTCGGAAAGCTGGCCGATCATCTGGTGATAACCTTCCGCCTGCTCTGGCGGGCAGAACGGATGCAACTCAGCAAATTCAGGCCAGGTAATAGGGATCATCTCGGCAGCGGCGTTGAGCTTCATGGTGCAAGATCCCAGCGGGATCATCGCCTGGTTCAGCGCCAGATCTTTGCGCTCCAGCGAGTGCATATAACGCATCATCTCAGTTTCGCTGTGATAGCGATTAAACACCGGATGGCTGAGGATCGCATCGTCACGCAGCATACTGTCCTGAATTGAACGGCTATCGAGCGCCACGTCTTTATCCAGCGTGTCGATGCTCAGGCCGTGGCTGTCGCCCAGCAGAACATTGAACAGCTGCACCACGTTTTCACGGGTAGTGGTTTCGTCGAGCGTAATGCCTACCGCGTTATGGATGTCGCTGCGCAGGTTGATTTCTGCCGCTTCAGCACGCGCCAGAACCGCCGCTTTATCGGTCACTTCAACACACAGCGTGTCAAAGTAGTGCGCATGACGCAGCTTTAAGCCTTTCTGTTGCAGACCGGCTGCCAGAATATCGGTCAGACGATGGATGCGATTTGCAATGCGTTTCAGGCCAACCGGGCCATGATACACGGCATACAGGCTGGCGATGTTGGCCAGCAGGACCTGTGAGGTACAAATGTTAGAGTTCGCTTTCTCGCGGCGGATATGCTGCTCGCGAGTCTGCATCGCCATGCGCAGTGCGGTATTACCCGCCGCATCTTTGGAGACGCCGATAATACGTCCTGGCATGGAGCGTTTGAATTCGTCTTTAGCAGCAAAGAATGCCGCGTGCGGGCCGCCGTAGCCCATCGGTACGCCGAAGCGTTGTGCAGAGCCGAAAACGATATCCGCACCCTGTTTGCCCGGTGCAGTCAACAGTACCAACGCCATAAAGTCGGCAGCGACGCTGACCACAACTTTACGGGATTTCAGCTCAGCAATCAGTGCGCTGTAGTCGTGCACTTCACCGGTGGTGCCAACCTGTTGCAGCAGCACGCCAAACACATCCTGGTGATCCAGCGCTTTCGCCGCGTCATCAACTATGACGTCAAAGCCAAAGGTTTCTGCACGGGTGCGTACAACGTCCAGCGTTTGTGGATGAACATCAGCCGCCACAAAGAAACGGTTGGCATTTTTCAGTTTACTGACGCGTTTGGCCATCGCCATGGCTTCAGCCGCCGCAGTGGCTTCATCCAGCAGAGAGGCGGAGGCCATATCCAGACCGGTCAGATCCAGCGTCACCTGCTGGAAGTTCAGCAATGCTTCCAGACGTCCCTGAGAGACTTCCGGCTGATACGGCGTGTATGCGGTGTACCAACCTGGGTTTTCCAGCATGTTACGCAGGATAACCGGTGGCAACTGCACGGCGGTGTAGCCCATGCCAATGTAGGACGTGAAGCGCTTGTTACGCCCGGCGATGGCTTTTAATTCAGCCAGCGCAGCGTATTCGGTCGCCGCCTCGCCAACCTGCGGCGGGGTTGCGAGCTGAATGTCTTTCGGCACAATCTGGCCGATCAGCGCGTTTAACGACTCGGCGCCAACCGCATTCAGCATCTCTTGTTGCTGCGCGGCGTCCGGTCCGATGTGGCGTTCAATGAAAGCGCCGCTGTTTTCAAGCTGGCTTAACGTCTGTGTCATGGGCGATGGTTCCTGAAAGAATCGTAGGTGTCTCTACTTACCTGAATACGCAAAATAATTCGCGTTGCAGGACGGCGGCGACGCAGCGCATCCCCAGGATGCTTACATAAGTAAGTGTCTGGGGTGGGCGAGGAAGCCAACACACCTGCAACGTGAAGAATGAAGCGTATTTATTCGTCTTCTAACAATGCTTCGTACGCAGTGGCATCCAGCAGCGATTCAATTTCGCTTTCATCACTGGCTTTGATTTTAAAGATCCAGCCACCCGCATACGGCTCGCTATTGACCAGTTCCGGGGAGTCGCTGAGCGCGTCGTTTACAGCAACAATCTCACCGCCTACTGGCGCATAGATATCGGATGCCGCTTTTACGGACTCCGCAACGGCGCAGTCATCGCCCGCGCTGACGGTAGCGCCAACTTCGGGCAGGTCAACGAAAACCATGTCACCTAACAGCTCCTGAGCGTGTTCGGTGATACCCACGGTGTAAGAGCCATCAGCTTCTTTGCGCAGCCATTCGTGTTCTTTGCTGTATTTCAGTTCTGCAGGTACGTTGCTCATCAATCAATCTCCAAAAAAGGATGAATTACGCGACGGCTTTGCCGTTACGCACAAAAACAGGTTTAATCACTTTTACCGGCATTTCACGGTTACGGATCTGTACGATTGCGGTCTCACCGATACCCGCAGGTACACGCGCCAACGCGATGCTGTAACCCAGGGTTGGTGAGAATGTCCCGCTGGTGATAATGCCTTCCTGCTGGTTGCCCGAAGCATCGGTGAAACGCACCGGCAGTTCATTACGTAGCACACCTTTCTCGGTCATCACCAGCCCGACCAGCTGTTCGTGACCTTTTTCACGCTGCATTTCCAGCGCTTCACGACCGATAAAGTCACGGTCAGCCGGTTCCCACGCGATGGTCCACCCCATATTGGCCGCCAGCGGTGAAATTCCTTCGTCCATCTCCTGCCCGTACAGGTTCATACCGGCTTCCAGACGCAGCGTGTCGCGCGCGCCGAGACCGCAAGGTTTGACACCTGCTTGTACCAGCGCACGCCAGAAATCTGCCGCCTTTTCATTCGGCATGGCAATTTCATAGCCAGCTTCGCCGGTATAACCGGTAGTTGCGATAAATAAATCACCCGCCTGAACGCCAAAGAACGGCTTCATGCCTTCTACCGCCTGGCGCTGCTCGTCAGTAAACAACGTAGCTGCTTTTTCCTGCGCATTAGGCCCCTGCACCGCAATCAGCGACAGGTCGTCACGAACGGTGATGTCGATAGCATAAGGTTCAGCGTGTTGGGTAATCCAGGAGAGGTCTTTTTCGCGGGTGGCGGAGTTTACAACGAGGCGGAAGAAGTCTTCAGTGAAGTAATAGACAATCAGGTCATCTATCACGCCGCCCGAAGCGTTGAGCATCCCGGAGTAGAGGGCTTTACCCGTCTTCGTTAGCTTCGCGACGTCGTTTGCCAGCAGATAACGCAAGAACTCCCGGGTGCGGCTACCGCGCAGGTCGACGATGGTCATATGCGACACATCAAACATTCCGGCATCGGTGCGAACAGCATGGTGTTCATCAAGCTGAGAACCGTAATGCAGTGGCATCATCCAGCCATGGAAATCTACCATGCGCGCGCCACATAGCGTGTGTTGTTCGTACAAAGGAGTCTGTTGAGCCATCTTTTCCTCGTTGAATAAGCGGGGCTACCAACTCTTTCGCGGTGAAATTTTCGCCACGAAACCCAGCACCGCAGCCGCTCCAGGGGCTACGACGCAAACGTTCTCTTTGTCCTGAACTTACCACCGAAACAGGCGCTAAACCATAAGTCAAAATTAACCATCACATTAGCTTATGTCCAAAAACGGCCAGATCGCCAGCAGAATAAAATTCCAGAGATATAGCGATTAACCAGAATAACAATCAAAGATAAACGCGAATTTACCGCACCAATCCACATTAAATGTGGAAAAAATGTCAAAAATGGCGTTATGAAAAAAACGTAATATTAAAAAAACTAATGCGAAAAAAGGCGTGGAATTAGATTATTTCAAATGAGAGAAGTGCCCCGGCGCGCAGGCCGGGAGAGGAAAGTGTGACGGGTCTCAAACTCTTTAGATTGTCCTTACGGACGCTAGCGTAGCCACTCGGGAAGATCGTTCAGCCCCATCGCCTGACGGATGAGCTGTGGTTTTACACCAGGCAGGGTATCGGCCAGTTTCAGCCCGATATCACGCAGCAGTTTTTTCGCCGGATTCTCGCCGGCAAACAGCTCACGAAAGCCCTGCATTCCGGCCAGCATCATTGCTGCGCTGTGCTTACGGCTGCGCTCGTAGCGGCGTAAATAGAGATACTGACCAATATCTTTACCCTGACGTTGTAGCCGCTTAAGTTCATCGATCAGCTCCGCCGCATCCATAAAGCCAAGGTTAACCCCCTGACCCGCCAGCGGGTGGATAGTATGCGCCGCATCCCCCACCAGCGCCAGACGATGGGCGGCGAACTGACGGGCATAGCGTCCCGTCAGCGGAAACGCCTGACGTTCGCTTTCAAGGCTGCACAGCCCCAGACGATTATCAAAAGCGATATTCAGCGCCTGATTAAACTCATCAACGCTTGCCTGCTGCATACGTTCTGCTTCCTGCGGAGAGAGCGACCAGACGATAGAACACAGGTGCGGATCGCTGAGCGGCAGGAATGCCAGGATCCCCTCGCCGTGAAACGCCTGACGGGCAATCGCGCCGTGCGCTTCCTGCGTACGGATAGTCGCCACCAGCGCATGATGGCGGTAATCCCAGAAGGTGAGCGGAATGTCAGCTTTATTGCGCAGCCAGGAGTTAGCACCATCGGCACCGACGACCAGACGCGCCGTCAGCATTGCGCCATCTTTGAGAGTCAGAAATGCCTCGTTCTCCCCCCAGGCCACCTGCTGTAATTCGGCGGGCGCCATCAGCGTAATATCCGCTGAACGCTGCGCCTTTTGCCACAGCGCATAATGAATCTCTGAGTTTTCAACGATGTGACCCAAATGGCTGTAGCCCATGCTTTGGTCATCAAAAGCAATACGGCCAAAGCTGTCTTTGTCCCAAACTTCCATGCCGTGGTAGCAGCAAGCGCGACGGGCAACAATGTCGGACCAGACGCCAAGACGGGTAAGCAGTTTTTCGCTGGAGGCATTAATGGCCGAAACGCGAAGCTGAGGAGGTGCATCCGCCGTCAACGGCTGCGGAACATGTTGTTCTAATACAGCAACGCGCAACCCGCTGCCCTGCAAGCCGCAGGCAACCGCCAGTCCTACCATGCCGCCACCAACAATTGCTACATCAACACTTTGCACTGTTTACTCCTGGAAACCGGAACAATCAAAACCGTAGGCCGGATAAGGCGTTTACGCCGCCATCCGGTCTACTGGCCATATTTATCGCGCGACCCAACCCAGGGTCCGCTCCGCCAGCGCATCGCGCGCGGGTGTGAATAATTCCATCGCCATCAGCCCGACGTTGCGCCCAACAACCAGCGGAGCCCAGCGATTGGCAAACAAATACACTAAATTGTTGGTCACACCAATCGTCGTCTCGCGATCGCGTTCGCGACGCTGCTGATAGCGTGCCAGCACCGCATAATCACCGATATCTTCCGCGTTGTTTTGCGCCTGCGTCAACGTCTCAGCCAGGCTCATTACGTCACGCAGACCAAGGTTAAAACCTTGTCCGGCAATAGGATGCAGCGTCTGGGCTGCGTTCCCAACCAGCACGGTACGATGGGTAATCGCTTTTTGCGCCGAAGTTAACGAAAGCGGATAGGCGTTGCGTTTACCTGCCTGAGTAATACGCCCCAGCCGCCAGCCAAACGCGGTTTGCAGTTCACGGCAAAACCGTTCGTCGGACCAGGCCATTAACTCATCACGCCGTTCCAGCGGATGGCACCACACCAGCGAACAGCGGCCATCAGACATCGGCAACATTGCCAGCGGACCATATTGCGTGAAGCGTTCAAACGCCCGCCCGTCATGCGCAACAGAAGTCGTGACGTTGGCAATTACTGCCAGTTGTTCATAGGGCTGCTGCTGCCAGTCAACGCCGCAGGCGGTAGCCAGCGCGGAACGTGTACCGTCAGCGGCGACCACCACGCGACCGGTAATAACCTCGCCATTTTCCAGCGTGACTTCAACATGTTCCTGCGTACGCGCCACGCTGGCTACGCGCTCGGGACAATGCAGCGTGACGCCCGGCGCTTTGCGCAGCAGCGCAAACAGACGCAGCCCGACATCGTGCAGTTCTACCACCTGGCCCAGCGCTGGAATACGGTATTCCTGCGCATCCAGCGTCACAAATCCGGCATGGCCGCGATCGCTGACGTGAACCGTTTTGATTGCCGTTGCGCAATCGGCAATCGCTTGCCATACGCCAATTCGCGCCAGCTGTTGGCAGGTCCCTGCCGCCAGTGCGATCGCCCGGGCGTCAAACCCCGGATGGCGGTCAGTTTCAGGTTCGCTCGCTTCTATAAGATGAACCGGCAGAGTCCCATGGCTGAGCTGAGAAATAGCCAGCGCCAGCGTCGCGCCAACCATACCGCCACCGACGATAATCACGCTCATTGCAGTCGAGCCGCGGCCATTAAGGCTTCAATGTCATCCGCTCTCTTCACCACGCTGGCGGTCAGGTTTTCGTTACCGTCTTCGGTGATGAGGATGTCATCTTCTATACGAATGCCAATACCACGATAAGCAGGCGGTACATCAGCGTCCGGCGCGATATACAGCCCCGGCTCGACGGTGAGTACCATTCCAGGCTCAAGAATGCGTGAACGGTCCTGACCGTAAACGCCGACGTCGTGCACATCCAGCCCCAGCCAGTGGCTAAGACCATGCATAAAGAATGGGCGGTGCGCATTTTCGGTAATCAACTGGTCGACCTCGCCGTGCAGAATGCCAAGCTTCACCAGACCCGTAATCATGATGCGCACCACCTCGCCGGTGACGTCCTGGATGGACGTTCCGGGACGATACAGACGCAGGCTGGTTTCTAAGGATTCCAGCACGATGTCGTAAATTTCACGCTGTGCCGGGGTAAATTTACCGTTTACCGGGAAGGTACGCGTAATGTCGCCCGCATAGCCTTTGTATTCACAGCCAGCGTCAATCAGCACCAGATCGCCATCGCGCATTTCACTTTCATTTTCGGTGTAATGCAGGATACAGCCGTTTTCACCGCTGCCGACAATCGTGTTATAGGACGGATAACGCGCGCCATGGCGGGTAAATTCGTGGTGAATCTCACCTTCCAGCTGGTATTCAAACATTCCCGGACGACATTTTTCCATCGCGCGGGTATGCGCCAGCGCGGTGATCTCTCCGGCACGGCGCATGACCGCAATTTCTTCCGCTGATTTGAACAGGCGCATTTCATGCACCATTGGGCGCCAGTCGATAATCGCGGCGGGCGCATGCAGATTTTGTCTGGAGCCTTTACGCAGTTTATCCAGCGCCGTGCACACAATCTCATCCGCCCAGGCATACTCGCCCTGCGCGTGATACACCGCGTCCAGGCCATTGAGCAACAGGTGCAGTTGTTGGTTGATTTCACTGAAGGCCAGCGCCCGATCAACGCCGAGTTTTTCCGGCGCGGCATCCTGGCCCAGACGGCGGCCAAACCAGATCTCCGCCGTCAGATCGCGAACCCGGTTGAACAAAACGCTGTGGTTATGAGTGTCATCACTTTTAATCAGCACCAGCACGGCTTCAGGTTCGTTAAAACCGGTGAAGTACCAGAAATCACTGCTTTGGCGGTACGGGTATTCACTGTCCGCGCTACGCGTCGCTTCAGGCGCGGCAAAAATCAGCGCGGCGCTGCCAGGCTGCATTTGTGCCAGTAATGCCTGGCGACGACGCTGGAATTCTTGCAGAGATATCTCGCTCATCACACTCTCCTTTGCGTTTCGTTCTTAGTGCAGAGTCGGTTTACGGACTTCCGGCGCGGTCGGCTGCTGACGCGTAAACGTGTCATGACACAGCAAAGCGGCAACGCGCACGTATTCAATTATCTCTTCGAGCGACATTTCCAGCTCTTCCTGATCTTCGTCTTCGTCATATCCCAACTGGGCGATATTGCGCAAGTCGTCAATCGCTTCCCCGGTTTCACCGGTCACTTTGTCGAGCTTCGGCTGCGTCACGCCAAGCCCCAGCAAAAAGTGGTTTACCCACCCCGCCAGCGCATCGGCACGATCGAACACGCTGACGTCATCGCCTTCTGGCAGATAAAGCTGAAAAAGGAAGCCGTCGTCCTCGAGGGAATCGCTGGTAGCAGAGTGCATTTTCAGCAGTGCCTGAGCCAGCTCGTGGCCGAAGGCCAGACCTTCGTTCGTCAGGTCGTGCAGCAGCGGCTGCCATGAGCTGTCGTTGTTGCCGCCGCAAATCATCCCGCTGATTAAGCCGTGCATTTCGGCCGGGGTTAATCCAGCCCCTTGTTGGTTCAAAAACTGGCTAACTTCGTTGTAGCCAGGCATTTCGTTCTGTATAGACATAAGCATTCGTCATCAAAGGGAGGAATATTCATGGTATGCTACCACTTTGGACCCTGGTGGACCAGAAAAGGGCTTGTATCTTGATACCAGGGTAGCTATAGTGTCGCCCCTTCGCGGACCCAAGGTCTGGAGACGAAGGCAGCGCAGTCAATCAGCAGGAAGGTGGCATGTCTGCACAACCCGTCGATATCCAAATATTTGGCCGTTCACTGCGAGTGAATTGCCCGCCTGAACAAAGGGATGCGTTGAATCAGGCTGCGGACGATCTCAATCAGCGATTGCAAGATCTGAAAGTTCGCACTAGAGTCACAAATACTGAGCAGTTGGTTTTCATCGCCGCGTTGAACATCAGCTATGAATTAACTCAGGAAAAAGCGAAGACGCGTGAGTACGCGGCGAGCATGGAACAACGTATTCGGATGCTACAACAGACCATCGAACAGGCGTTGCTTGATCAGGGTCGCATAACCGAAAAAACGGGCCAAAACTTTGAATAACACTTTTCGGTTTACTGTGGTAGAGTGACCGTGAAGACAAAATTTCTCTGAGATGTTTGCAAGCGGGCCAGTCCCCTGAGCCGATATTTCATACCACAAGAATGTGGCGCTCCATGGTTGGTGAGCATGCTCGGCCCGTCCGAGAAGCCTTAAAACTGTGACGACACATTCACCTTGAACCAAGGGTTCAAGGGTTACAGCCTGCGGCGGCATCTCGGAGATTCCCTTCTACCTGGCAACAGCCATGACATTACTTTCTGAACTCCCTTTATCCCGACAAGAAATCCGTCAACTGATTCGTCAGCGTCGTCGTGCGCTTACCTCCGAACAGCAGCGACAATATGGTCAGCAAGCCGCGACCCGAATGCTCAGTTATCCCCCTGTTGTACTCGCTCATACCGTGGCGGTATTCCTCTCGTTTGATGGCGAACTCGACACCCAACCGTTGATCGAACAGCTGTGGCGAGCGGGTAAGCGCGTCTATCTTCCGGTTCTTCATCCCTTTAGCCCTGGCAACCTGCTGTTCCTGCACTATCATCCGCACAGCGACCTGGTCACCAATCGCTTAAAGATTCAGGAACCACGACTTGATGTCCGCGACGTATTGCCGCTGTCACAGCTGGATGTACTGATTACGCCGTTAGTGGCGTTTGACGAGGGTGGACAACGACTGGGCATGGGCGGCGGATTTTATGACCGTACGTTGCAAAACTGGCAACAGCATAAGATCCAACCCGTGGGCTACGCGCACGATTGTCAGCGAGTGGAAAAATTGCCTGTCGAAGAGTGGGATATCCCACTGCCTGCGGTGGTGACGCCATCCAAAATTTGGGAGTGGTAGCCGTTTTTTGCCGATTGACAGCGCCGTTTTTTTGACCTAAATTCCTCGGTGAAGGGTGAGGGAGGCGAACCTCCCTCCTGCGTACTCTCTGTTAATATGCTGGCGTAGCGATGATTAACAGGATCAGCAGCATGATGACGTATCTCATCATCGTCCCTTTCCTTTTTAGAGCCCCTGCTTCGGTAGGGGCTTTCCCGTTTCAGCGCGATGCTGCGCCTCTATCGTAAATTCCTTTTAGTGCTGTACAACACGCAATGCTGCCTTTAGTTACCAATTGCGGCAAGGCTCGAAAACAGAATGTATGCGTTACAGAAAGAGATTTTGAGGCAGGGAAATCAGAGGAAAGATGGGCAGGTCAACCGCCTGCCCATGTAGAGGTAATCAGTAAAGCAGACGCGCGCGAATGGTTCCCGGAAGGGCCTTCATCGCCAGCAGCGCTTTCTCCGCCACATCTTCATCCGCTTCAATATCGATAACCACGTAACCTACCTGTGCGGAAGTCTGCAGATACTGTGCGGCAATGTTGACGCCCTGCTCGGCAAAAATCTGGTTCAGCGCGGTCAAAACGCCCGGACGGTTTTCGTGAATGTGCATCAGACGACGACCACCGTGCAGCGGCAGCGAAACTTCCGGGAAGTTAACCGCAGACAGCGTAGAGCCGTTGTCGGAATACTTGGTCAGTTTCCCAGCCACTTCCAGACCGATGTTTTCCTGTGCTTCCAGCGTGGACCCACCGATATGCGGCGTCAGGATCACGTTGTCGAAATCACACAGCGGCGAGGTGAACGGATCGCTGTTAGAAGCAGGTTCCGTTGGGAAGACGTCGATGGCCGCTCCCGCCAGATGTTTTGTTGCCAGCGCATCACACAGCGCAGGAATATCGACAACCGTACCGCGTGCGGCGTTGATCAGCAGCGCGCCTGGTTTCATCAGCGCAATCTCATGCGCGCCCATCAGATTTTTGGTGGAGGCGTTTTCCGGTACGTGCAGGCTCACCACGTCGCTCATATTGAGCAGGTCGGAAAGATGCTGAACCTGGGTGGCGTTGCCAAGCGGGAGTTTATTTTCAATATCATAGAAATAGACATGCATCCCCAGCGATTCCGCCAGAATGCCCAACTGAGTACCAATGTGGCCGTAGCCGATGATCCCCAGTTTTTTGCCACGCGCTTCAAACGAGCCGGTAGCCAGTTTATTCCACACGCCGCGGTGTGCTTTGGCGTTTGCTTCGGGTACGCCGCGTAGCAGTAGTAGCAGTTCGCCAATCACAAGTTCCGCAACGGAACGCGTGTTAGAGAATGGCGCGTTAAACACGGGGATCCCACGTTTTGCCGCAGCGGACAGATCAACCTGGTTGGTGCCAATGCAGAAGCAGCCAATCGCGACCAGTTTCTCTGCGGCGTCAATCACATCTTCCGTCAGATGGGTACGGGATCGCAGGCCAATGAAGTGGGCATCACGGATGGACTCTTTCAGTTGCTCAGTGTCCAGAGCGCCTTTGTGAAACTCGATGTTGGTATAACCTGCTGCACGAAGGCTTTCGAGCGCTTTTTGGTGTACGCCTTCAACCAGCAGAAATTTAATCTTATCTTTCTCCAGTGATACCTTTGCCATTTCCCCGACCCTGTCTTTTTTTGTTCAAACTGATGTGTTGTGTGTGGGATTTTCATCCGTCTCTTCAACATATCAAAAAATAATATTGCGGCAATATGAACGTTTGCGTCGCCGTGCTGAAGAAATGTCATTCAACGAGAAATGTCAGAGGAAAATACTGGCGATAACTTTTTCTTTGGAGAGATCGGCAGGACAATATTATAAACGTGACACAAGTCACCAAATTTGCCCTGCCAAAATTTTTTTAACGGGAGAAGACACTCCCGTCAGATCATTTTACGATAGTTTTCACGCCATCTGGCGTACCGATCAGCGCGACATCCGCACCACGGTTGGCAAACAGACCGACGGTTACCACACCCGGAATCCCGTTGATGGCATTTTCCAGCGCGATGGCGTCGAGGATCTCCAGACCGTATACATCGAGGATCACGTTGCCGTTGTCCGTCACGACGCCCTGACGGTATTCAGGACGACCGCCCAGCTTCACCAACTGGCGAGCCACAGCGCTGCGCGCCATTGGGATCACTTCAACCGGCAGCGGGAAGTTGCCGAGAATATCGACTTCTTTAGACGCATCCGCGATACAGATAAATTTCTTCGCTACGGAAGCAATGATTTTTTCACGGGTCAACGCTGCGCCGCCGCCCTTGATCATCTGCATGTGGCCGTTAATTTCATCCGCGCCGTCAACGTATACGTCGAGGCTGTCAACTTCGTTAAGGTCGAACACGTGGATGCCAAGGCTTTTGAGTTTTTCGGTCGAGGCGTCCGAACTGGATACCGCACCTTCAATCTGACCTTTCATTGTGCCCAGCGCATCAATAAAGTGTGCGGCTGTTGAACCTGTACCTACGCCCACAATGGTACCGGGCTGTACATACTTAAGTGCCGCCCATCCTACTGCTTTTTTCAGTTCATCCTGCGTCATGATCGTTTCGCCTGTGGTGGGAAAATTCACGCGCATTATAGAACATTGCGCAGAAAAATGTCCCCACACCCGCTCGCAAGCGGCGGATTTCGTCTTTACCCAATCAAAAATTGTGTCATAGTGCAGAACAAGCAAAAATTTCAGGAGTGCGTCAAAGCAATGAAACGTCCGGACTACAGAACACTACAAGCACTGGATGCGGTTATTCGTGAACGAGGATTTGAGCGCGCGGCGCAAAAGCTGTGCATCACGCAATCCGCCGTTTCACAGCGCATAAAACAGCTTGAGAATATGTTCGGACAACCGTTGCTGGTGCGTACCGTACCACCACGCCCAACCGAGCAAGGGCAGAAACTGCTGGCGCTTTTGCGTCAGGTTGAACTGCTGGAAGACGAGTGGCTGGGCGATGAACAAACCGGCTCAACGCCGCTGCTGCTCTCGCTGGCGGTGAACGCCGACAGTCTGGCAACCTGGTTACTTCCGGCGCTGGCCCCGGTACTGGCAAATTCACCGATTCGCCTGAACCTGCAAGTTGAGGATGAAACGCGCACCCAGGAACGTCTGCGTCGTGGTGAAGTGGTCGGTGCCGTGAGTATTCAGCATCAGGCACTGCCAAGCTGTCTGGTGGATAAACTTGGCGCACTGGACTATCTGTTTGTTGGATCAAAACCTTTCGCCGAGCGTTATTTCCCTAACGGCGTCACCCGCTCTGCCCTGCTGAAAGCCCCGGCGGTAGCGTTTGACCATCTTGATGATATGCACCAGGCGTTCCTGCAACAAAATTTCGACCTGCCGCCAGGCAGCGTACCATGCCATATCGTTAACTCGTCTGAAGCCTTCGTTCAACTGGCACGTCAGGGAACCACCTGCTGCATGATCCCACACTTACAGATTGAGAAAGAGCTGGCAAGCGGCGAACTTATCGACTTAACACCGGGCCTGTTCCAGCGCCGGATGCTGTACTGGCATCGCTTTGCGCCGGAAAGCCGCATGATGCGCAACGTCACCGATGCGCTGCTGGCCTATGGCCACAACGTGCTGCGTCAGGATTAAACCGTTTATTCCTCCTGAGTGCCGGATGGCGGCGTAACGCCTTATCCGGCCTACAAGCCTTATACCCTCTTTTCATGCTATTCCCGCCACGTCTTTGAAATACATCACAAAATAAAAACACGCCGCGCGGCAAAAAACGACGTCCTGTTGGCTATTTTTTGCTGGCGACAAGCCAAATGAAAAAGCACACCGTATTCGCAAAGATTCAACTTATTGCGTAATACGGAGCAAAAAATGGCAAACGTGCAGGAGTGGCAAACACTCGCCAATAAAGAACTCAGCCGACGGGAAAAAACCGTCGAGTCGCTGGAAAGACAGACAGCGGAAGGGATTGCCATCAAGCCGCTGTACACTGAAGCAGACCTCGATAATCTGGAAGTCACGGGCACCCTTCCCGGCCTGCCGCCTTACGTGCGCGGCCCACGCGCCACCATGTATACCGCGCAACCGTGGACCATTCGTCAGTACGCCGGTTTCTCAACCGCCAAAGAGTCCAACGCCTTTTACCGCCGCAACCTCGCCGCTGGGCAAAAAGGGCTTTCTGTCGCCTTTGACCTTGCCACCCATCGTGGCTATGACTCAGACAACCCACGCGTGTCGGGAGACGTCGGTAAAGCCGGCGTGGCGATCGATACCGTCGAAGATATGAAGGTACTGTTCGACCAGATCCCGCTGGATAAGATGTCGGTATCGATGACCATGAACGGCGCGGTGCTGCCGGTACTGGCGTTTTATATCGTCGCTGCAGAAGAACAAGGCGTAACGCCGGAACAACTCACCGGGACCATTCAGAACGATATTCTGAAAGAGTACCTGTGTCGCAACACCTACATTTATCCACCAAAACCGTCTATGCGCATTATCGCCGACATCATCGCCTGGTGCTCCGGCAACATGCCGCGCTTTAACACCATCAGCATCAGCGGCTATCACATGGGTGAAGCCGGGGCAAACTGCGTGCAGCAGGTGGCCTTTACGCTGGCAGACGGTATTGAATACATCAAAGCCGCACTTTCCGCCGGACTGAAAATAGATGACTTCGCCCCACGCCTGTCGTTCTTCTTCGGCATCGGCATGGATCTGTTTATGAACGTCGCCATGCTGCGCGCGGCGCGATATTTGTGGAGCGAAGCGGTCAGCAGTTTTGGCGCGACGAACCCAAAATCTCTCGCTCTGCGTACCCACTGCCAGACCTCCGGCTGGAGTCTGACCGAGCAGGATCCTTACAACAACGTGGTACGTACCACCATTGAAGCGCTCGGCGCTACGCTCGGCGGCACCCAGTCGCTGCATACCAACGCCTTTGATGAAGCGCTCGGTTTGCCCACCGATTTCTCCGCCCGTATTGCGCGTAATACGCAAATCATCATTCAGGAAGAATCAGAGATCTGCCGCACCGTCGATCCGCTGGCCGGATCGTATTACGTCGAGTCACTCACCGATCAAATCGTCAAGCAGGCGCGTACGATCATCAAGCAGATTGACGAGGCAGGTGGCATGGCGAAAGCGATCGAAGCCGGGCTCCCTAAACGGATGATCGAGGAAGCTTCCGCGCGCGAACAGTCGCTGATCGACCAGGGTAAGCGCGTTATTGTTGGCGTGAACAAGTACAAGCTGGATAAAGAAGACGAGACGTCGGTACTGGAGATCGACAACGTGAAGGTGCGTAATGAGCAAATTGCTTCGCTGCAGCATATCCGCGCCACCCGCGACAACGATGCCGTTAAAACCGCACTATCCGCGCTGACCCACGCCGCGCAGCATAATGAAAACCTGCTGGCTGCCGCCGTCAACGCCGCCCGCGTTCGCGCCACGCTCGGTGAAATCTCCGACGCGCTGGAAGTCGCCTTTGACCGATATCTGGTTCCCAGCCAGTGCGTTACCGGCGTGATTGCGCAAAGCTATCACCAGTCTGATAAATCCGCCGATGAGTTTGACGCTATCGTTGCGCAAACCGAACGCTTCCTCACGGAAAATGGCCGTCGCCCGCGCATTCTGATCGCCAAGATGGGCCAGGACGGCCACGATCGCGGCGCGAAGGTGATCGCCAGCGCCTACTCCGATCTCGGTTTCGATGTCGATCTCAGCCCGATGTTCTCCACACCAGAAGAGATCGCCCGTCTGGCGGTAGAAAACGATGTGCATGTAATAGGCGCATCGTCGCTGGCGGCAGGCCATAAAACGCTGATCCCGGAGTTGGTTACCGCACTCAAAAAATGGGGGCGTGAAGATATCTGTGTGGTAGCAGGAGGCGTTATTCCGCCACAGGATTACGCCTTCCTGCACGAGCATGGTGTAGCAGCCATTTATGGCCCCGGCACGCCAATGCTCGACAGCGTCCGCGATGTGTTGACCCGTATCAGTCAACATCATGATTAACGCCGCCACGCTTGAGGATACCGTCCGCCGCTTACGACTCGGTGAACGAGCGACGCTCGCCAAGGCAATGACGCTGGTCGAAAGCAACCACCCGCGCCACCAGCCGTTAAGTACGCAATTGCTGGACGCGATTATGCCGTTCACCGGTAACGCCCTGCGCTTAGGGATCACCGGCACGCCGGGCGCGGGTAAAAGTACGTTCCTGGAAGCATTCGGTATGCTGCTCATCCGCCACGGATTACGGGTGGCGGTGATCGCCGTCGATCCCAGCAGCCCGGTCAGCGGCGGCAGCATTCTTGGTGATAAGACCCGCATGACGGAGCTTGCCCGCGCAGAATCTGCGTTTATTCGCCCGGTCCCTTCCAGCGGTCATTTAGGCGGCGCCAGCCAGCGCGCACGCGAATTAATGCTGCTGTGCGAAGCAGCTGGCTTTGACGTGGTGATTGTAGAGACCGTCGGCGTTGGACAGTCAGAAACCGAAGTCGCAGGTATGGTGGATTGCTTTATCTCACTGCAAATCGCTGGCGGTGGCGACGATTTACAGGGTATCAAAAAAGGCCTGATGGAAATGGCGGATCTGGTCGTCATCAATAAAGACGACGGCGAGAACCATACCAGCGTTGCGATCGCCCGCCATATGTACGAATCCGCCCTGCACATTTTGCGCCGTAAATATGACGAGTGGCAGCCGCGGGTTCTGACCTGTAGCGCCCTGGAAAAACGCGGCATTGAGGAAATCTGGCAGGCGATAACCGACTTTAAAACATGCCTGACTGCCAGCGGTCGACTGGAAAAAGTTCGCCAGCAGCAGGCGGTGGACTGGTTACATCAGCAGGCTGAAGAAGAAGCGCTGCATCTGCTGTTTGCCCGGGCTGATTTCGACCGTTATTTCCAGCAGACGCTGCAGGCTGTCAAAAACAATGATCTTTCGCCGCGCACCGGTCTGCGGCATATCAGCGAATTTATCCAGCATCATTACTTTCAATAAAGAGAACATTATGTCTTATCAATACGTCAACGTGGTCATCATCCAGAAAGTCGCGGTTATTGAGTTCAACTACGCGCGCAAGCTCAATGCCCTGAGCAAAGTGTTTATTGACGATCTGATGCAGGCGCTGAGCGACCTCAATCGTGCTGACATTCGCTGCATCATTCTACGCGCTCCGAGCGGGGCCAAAGTTTTCTCTGCCGGGCATGATATTCATGAGCTCCCCACCGGACGTCGCGATCCGCTCTCCTATGACGATCCGCTGCGTCAGATAACCCGTATGATCCAAAAATACCCGAAGCCGGTGATCTCCATGGTCGAAGGCAGCGTCTGGGGCGGCGCGTTTGAGATGATCATGAGTTCCGATCTGATCATCGCAGCCAGCACATCCACCTTCTCAATGACCCCGGTCAACCTCGGCGTGCCGTATAACCTTGTGGGCATCCACAATCTGACCCGCGACGCTGGTTTTCACATCGTTAAAGAACTGATTTTTACCGCCTCGCCCATCACCGCTCAACGCGCCATGGCGGTCGGGATCCTCAACCATGTCGTACCTGTCGAGGAACTGGAAGATTTCACCCTGCAAATGGCGCACCACATCTCGGAAAAAGCGCCGCTGGCAATCGCCGTCATCAAAGAAGAACTGCGCGTGCTGGGTGAAGCGCACACCATGAATTCCGATGAGTTCGAGCGTATTCAGGGCATGCGCCGCGCGGTGTACGACAGCGAGGATTATCAGGAAGGGATGAACGCGTTTATGGAAAAACGCAAACCCAATTTTGTCGGCCATTAATCACGTCCGAGAAAGGAGACGGCCATGAAACGGATGAGCGCCGAACAGGCGGCAGAAATTATCCAGCACGATGATATGGTGGCATTCAGCGGCTTTACCCCCGCAGGTTCGCCAAAAGCGTTACCCAGCGCAATTGCCCAACGCGCATGCGAACAGCATCAGCTCGGGCAGCCTTTTCAGATCCGCCTGCTGACCGGAGCATCAATTGGCGCTGCTGCTGATGATGTCCTATCCGCGGCGGATGCCGTTTCCTGGCGCGCGCCTTATCAAACCTCATCGGGCCTGCGCGAGAAAATTAATCAGGGCCAGGTAAGGTTTGTCGATCTCCATTTGAGCGAGGTTGCGCAGATGGTTAATTACGGCTTTTTTGGCGAGATCGATGTTGCCGTCATTGAAGCTTCCGCCATTGCGCCAGATGGACGGATTTGGCTTTCCAGCGGTATTGGTAATGCGCCCACCTGGCTTCTGCGGGCGAAAAAAGTGATCATTGAACTGAATCATTACCATAATCCTCGCGTGGCGGAGTTTGCCGACATCGTGATACCCGGCGCACCGCCGCGGCGTAACAGCGTACCCATATTTCATACCATGGATCGCGTGGGCAGTCAGTGCGTGCAGATAGACCCGCAGAAAGTGGTCGCGATAGTGGATACCGACCTGCCGGATGCAGGAAATACGGCGGATAAAACTAATCCGGTCAGCCAACAAATTGCCGATAACGTCGTCACTTTCCTGTTGGCAGAAATGGCGCACAAACGCATTCCAGCTGAGTTTCTACCCTTACAAAGCGGCGTGGGCAATATCAACAACGCGGTGATGGCGCGGCTGGGGGAAAACCCGGATATCCCGCCCTTTATGATGTATTCGGAGGTGTTGCAGGAGTCGGTGGTGCATCTGCTGGAAACGGGCAAGATAACCGGCGCCAGCGCCTCCAGCCTGACCATTTCAGCCCCCTCGCTACAGAAGATTTACGACAACATGGACTTCTTCGCCAGCCGTATTGTGCTGCGCCCGCAGGAGATCTCCAATAACCCAGAAATCATTCGACGGCTGGGGGTTATCGCGCTCAACGTGGGCCTGGAATTTGATATCTACGGCCATGCCAATTCCACGCACGTTGCGGGCGTGAACCTGATGAACGGCATCGGCGGCAGCGGGGATTTCGAGCGCAACGCCTACCTGTCTATCTTTATGGCGCCGTCGATTGCCAAAGGCGGGAAAATCTCCACCATCGTACCGATGTGCAGCCATGTCGATCACAGCGAACATAGCGTTAAAGTGATCGTGACCGAACAAGGGATTGCCGATCTGCGTGGGTTATCTCCGATGCAGCGGGCGCACACGATTATCGATAACTGTGCGCACCCTCTTTACCGGGATTACCTGCACCGCTATCTGGAGAAAGCGCCCGGCGGGCATATCCATCACGATCTCAGCCATGCTTTCGATCTGCATCGCAACCTGCTCGAAACAGGTTCAATGCTTGGTTAACTTGCCGTACCGTCACGATCCTCAGCAATATGCTCGAGCATGGTGGCGGTATAGCGATGATTTTTCAGTGAATAGAGAAATTCTTGCATATACATGGGGCTACCGGGCGCGTCGAAATACTTTAGCGTCGACGGATTCACCAGCCGCCAGGCGAAATGAGGGATCACCGTCAAAAACTGCCCGCGCTCCACCGCGCTAATCTTGGCCATAAAGCTGTATGGACGGTAAATAATCGTCGGGTTAATCCCACAGGGTCGCATGTAGGCATCCAGCATCGCCTCAAAGTTAGCGCGATTCTGGAAGCGCATTTGCAGCCAGGGCAACTCGCGCAGCAGATCCTGCGGCTGTTTTTCTTCGTAGCGCCGGGAAACGAGAAAACCCAGACGCAGCGGAGGGAGTTCATTGATCGCCAGATTTTCCAGCTCCTGGACGCGGGGGGAAACGTGCTGCGGCGAGATGATAAAATCGAGTTTGCGATCGAACAGGTTATCAATCACCCCATTCTCACTGAACTCCACGGCCTGGGCCGTCACACCATGGTACTTATCACCAAGGCTTATCAACTGGTCAAAAATAATCGTTGGGTAGGTATTGTCGATGCCGATGACGATTTCCCGCGAACGGCGAGAGGCGTTATGGATTTCGTTATCAATGGCAGAGAGGCGCTGATAAACGGGAAACAGCTTCTGATACAGCTCCTGTCCCGCTTTATTCAGACTGATGTTGTTATCTTTGCGGGTAAACAGCGTATAGCCGATTTGATCTTCCAGTGCAGCAATGCTTTTACCGAATGGCGATGCGGTCATATGTATTTTTTCTGCCGCTCTGGCGATGTTATTGGTTTGCGCCAGCAGAATGAAATTACGCATCTTTTTCGAGATAAAAATATCCATAGCGTCCCCTTAAAAATCGCTATGGCCTATCCTCATTACGGCGAAAAAAAAGACCGGATGTGAGGTCTCATTTTTACAGTTGGTCACATAAAAAACCCGGCTGGAAAGCCGGGTCTGGAACGATTACTGGGTTTTGGCTGGCGTTGCTGTTGGCTGCCCCGCAGTCGGCTCAATCTGGAAGACGACATCAACCTGATCGTCAAACTGAATAACCGGCTGTTCGTAGGTTTCCTGAGCGGATGTCGCAGGCGCAGCATCCGCTTTCATCATCCGTACCATCGGGCTCGGTTGATAATTGGATACGTGATAGCGCACGCTATAAACGGGACCCAGTTTACTGTTAAAACCCGCGGCCAGTTGTTCAGCCTGATGAATAGCATCATCAATTGCTGCTTTACGCGCCTTGTCTTTATAAGCATCCGGTTGGGCAACACCGAGCGATACCGAACGAATCTCATTCAGACCGGCCTTCAGTGCGCCATCAAGCAGCGCATTGAGTTTGTCCAGCTGACGCAGCGTGACTTCAACGGTACGCACCGCACGATAGCCTTTGAGGATGCTTTTGCCGTTCTGGTAGTCGTAGTCCGGCTGGGTACGCAGGTTTGCAGCGCTAATGTCTTTCTTCGCTATCTGGTTCTGTTCAAGGAAGGAGAGATATTGCGCCACGCGTTCATCGGCCTGCTTCTTCGCTGAAGCCGCATCCTTTGCAGCAACGTTCACTTCAATCGCCAGAGTGGCGATGTCTGGTGTCGCATCCACGCTTGCCGTTCCGGAAGTCACGATGTGCGGTCCATTTGGCAACTCATTTGCCTGTACCGATAGTGCGCTGAATCCGACTAATGCCGCCAGGGCCATTATTTTGAACTTCACGGTCGTTCCTCCATGTTTCATTAATTACCCCGAAACTCAGGGCACATGCAGGCAAGCTTAGCCGATCTCGCTGCATTGTCCATCAGACAACACTTAGTTGAACAACGCATGAACGTGCGCAACACCTTCTTTTGCCAGCTGAAAAGCGATAAACCACATCACTAATCCTACCAGCGTATTGATGATGCGCTGTGCTTTAGCAGTACGCAGGCGCGGAGCAAGCCAGGCCGCCAGCAATGCCAGGCCGAAGAACCACAGGAACGAAGCGCTGACGGTTCCCAGCGCAAACCAGCGCTTAGGCTCAACGTCCAGTTGCCCTCCCAGACTCCCCAGCACCACAAAGGTATCCAGATAAACATGGGGATTGAGCCACGTCACCGCCAGCATAGTAGCAATGATTTTCCAGCGGCCCTGCTTCATCACCTCAGCGCTGGCCAGCTCCAGATTACTACTCATCGCCGTTTTTAACGCACCAAAACCGTACCAGAGTAAAAAGGCGACGCCGCCCCAGGTGACCAGCGCCATCAGCCACGGCGACTGCATAAGCAAGGCGCTACCGCCGAAAATCCCCGCGCAAATCAACGCCAAATCGCTGATAGCGCAAAGTAAAGCGATCATGATGTGATACTGGCGACGGATCCCCTGATTCATCACAAAAGCATTTTGTGGACCAAGCGGAAGTATCATGGCCGCACCTAGTGCAAGCCCTTGAAAATAATACGATAACACGTTAATCATCCCGAACTGTTTCTCTTAGGAGCAGACTATAGCGCGGGAAAATCATTAGCGGAAATTGATAATTTTAATCAGGGATAAGAGGAATTAATACCAGGAGGGAAGATGCCGGATGGCGGCTGGCACCTTGTCCGGCCTGGAGATTTTGTAGGCCCGGTATGCGATAGCGCCACCGGGCACGCGATTACTCTGCAGCGCTTTCTTTCACACGCTTGAAGTTCACATCCATCTGCGGATACGGGAAGCTGATGCCGTTGGCGTCAAACTCGCGTTTAATACGCTCCAGAACGTCCCAATAGACGCTTTGCAGATCGCTGCTGTTGCTCCAGACGCGTACGACGAAATTAATCGAGGAAGCGCCCAGCTCATTCAGGCGCACCGTCATTTCACGATCTTTAATGATTCGTTCGTCAGACTGGATGATATCAGTGAGGATTTTTTTCACCTGATCGATATCGGAGTCATAAGCTACGCCGATGATAAATTCGTTACGACGGACCGGCTCGCGAGAGAAGTTAATGATGTTCCCGGCAATAATTTTACCGTTTGGGATCACCACAATCTTACCGTCAACGGTACGCATGGTGGTGGAGAAAATCTGCACGTTGAGCACGGTTCCCGCTACGCCGCCGAGGTCTACATACTCACCCGCGCGGAACGGACGGAACATCACCAACAGCACGCCAGCGGCGAGGTTGGATAACGAACCTTGCAGCGCCAGACCAACGGCTAAACCAGCGGCACCGAGAACGGCAATCACGGAGGCAGTTTGTACCCCAACGCGGCCCAGAGCGGCAATCAGCGTGAAAGCGATAATACCGTAGCGCACCAGTGCGGAGAGGAAGTCGGCAACGGTTGCATCAATTTTACGCGCCAGCATCAGGCGGTTAACGGTGTTAGATACGATGCGCGCCACGATCATACCGATAATGACAATGGCGATGGCCGCCACGATGTTGACGGCATAGCTCAACAGCAGCTCCTGATTGCGGACCAGCCAGGTGCCCGCACCGTTTATGCTGTCGACAACATTCAAATCTTCCATTCACTATTCCTTTTTTGCTTACCCAAACGGGAGAAATAAAGCCGCCCTCACGGGACTGGCAACCTGACAAGGGTAAACAATAAACCTGGATTTTGCCAAACAGATCACAGAATTCTCTGTCAGCAGCACATTGAAATGGCAATAAAAAAGGCCCGCATTTGCGGGCCTCATGTCACGTAGAACGGCGTTAATTACAGAACGTCAACCGCGTTCAGTTCTTTGAAAGCCTGTTCCAGACGGGTGATCATGGTTGCCTGACCAGCACGCAGCCATACGCGCGGATCGTAGTATTTCTTGTTCGGCTGATCTTCGCCTTTCGGGTTGCCCAGCTGACCCTGCAGGTAAGCTTCGTTTGCTTTGTAGTAGTTCAGAACGCCTTCCCAGGTCGCCCATTGGGTATCGGTGTCGATGTTCATTTTCACTACGCCGTAGCTTACGGAGTCTTTGATTTCCTGAGCAGTAGAACCGGAACCGCCGTGGAAGACGAAGTTCAGGCTGTTGTGCGGCAGGTTATGTTTCTTAGAAACATAGTCCTGAGAGTCGCGCAGGATGGTCGGGGTCAGAACAACGTTACCCGGCTTGTAAACGCCGTGTACGTTACCGAAGGAGGCTGCGATGGTGAAACGCGGGCTGATTTTGCTCAGCTCGGTGTAGGCGTAATCAACGTCTTCCGGCTGGGTGTATAGTGCAGAAGCGTCCATGTGGCTGTTGTCCACGCCGTCTTCTTCGCCACCGGTGCAACCCAGTTCGATTTCCAGGGTCATGCCCATTTTGGACATGCGCGCCAGGTATTTGGAGCAGATTTCGATGTTCTCTTCCAGAGACTCTTCAGACAGGTCGATCATGTGAGAAGAGAACAGTGGTTTACCGGTTGCTGCGAAGTGTTTTTCACCCGCGTCCAGCAGACCGTCGATCCACGGCAGCAGTTTCTTCGCGCAGTGGTCAGTGTGCAGGATAACCGGAACACCGTAGTGTTCAGCCATCTGGTGAACGTGATGCGCGCCAGAGATAGCACCCAGGATTGCAGCGCCCTGAGGAACGTCGGACTTCACGCCTTTACCCGCGATGAAAGAAGCACCACCGTTGGAGAACTGTACGATTACCGGCGCTTTAACTTTTGCAGCGGTTTCCAGTACGGCGTTGATGGAGTCGGTACCAACGCAGTTAACAGCTGGCAGAGCAAAGTTGTTTTCTTTAGCTACCTGGAAAACTTTCTGTACGTCATCACCAGTGATTACGCCTGGTTTTACGAAATCAAAAATTTTAGACATGTTGCGAGTCCTGTATCTTCGGCCTTGGAAAGGGCGCGCGCTCTAAAGCGCGCTAATAATTGGGCAGGTTACCCTGCCCATTAAATGCTTACTTTTTAGCGCGCTCTTCGAGCATCGCTACTGCTGGCAGTACTTTGCCTTCCACGAATTCGAGGAATGCGCCGCCGCCAGTGGAGATGTAGGAGATTTTGTCAGCAATACCGAACAGGTCGATAGCTGCCAGGGTGTCGCCGCCGCCTGCGATAGAGAACGCTTCGCTGTCTGCGATGGCGTTAGCCACGATTTCAGTACCCTTGCGGAAGTTCGGGAATTCGAACACGCCAACCGGGCCGTTCCACAGAATGGTTTTCGCATTCTTCAGGATGTCAGCCAGTTGCTGTGCAGAAGCGTCGCCGATGTCCAGGATCTGCTCGTCTTCTTTCACATCGCTAACGGATTTCAGAGTAGCCGGTGCAGTTTCAGAGAATTCAGTCGCTACGCGAACGTCGGTCGGGACCGGGATGTCGCAAGTGGTCAGCAGGCGCTTAGCTTCGTCAACCAGGTCAGCTTCATACAGGGATTTACCCACGTTGTGGCCTTGAGCGGCAACGAAGGTGTTCGCGATACCACCGCCAACGATCAGTTGGTCAGCGATTTTTGACAGAGAATCCAGAACGGTCAGTTTGGTAGAAACTTTAGAACCACCAACGATAGCCACCATCGGACGAGCAGGTTCTTTCAGCGCTTTACCCAGCGCATCCAGCTCTTCAGCCAGCAGCGGGCCAGCGCACGCTACGTCAGCAAATTTGCCGATACCGTGGGTAGAAGCCTGCGCACGGTGAGCCGTACCGAAAGCATCCATGACGAATACGTCGCACAGCGCAGCATATTTTTTGGACAGCGCTTCGTCGTCTTTCTTCTCGCCTTTGTTGAAGCGAACGTTTTCCAGAACAACCAGTTCACCGGCAGCGACTTCAACGCCGTCCAGGTAATCTTTTACCAGGCGAACTGGAGCAGACAGCTTGTCTTTCAGATAGTTAACAACCGGCAGCAGAGAGAATTCTTCGTTGTACTCGCCTTCGGTAGGACGACCCAGGTGGGAAGTTACCATCACTTTAGCACCCTGTTTCAGGGCCAGTTCGATGGTTGGCAGGGAAGCACGGATACGCGCATCGCTGGTTACTTTCCCTTCTTTAACTGGTACGTTCAGGTCCGCACGGATAAAAACGCGTTTACCAGCCAGATCCAGATCGGTCATCTTAATTACAGACATGGTGAATCCTCTCGTTGATTCATAAAGTTTTGTCGACGCTCAAGCGTCGAGCCTGAAACCAATAGCAGCCATCGCTAACGTTGTGTCGAGCATACGGTTAGCAAAGCCCCATTCATTATCACACCAGACCAGCGTTTTGATCAGGTGAGCGCCACTCACGCGCGTTTGCGTACCATCAACGATGGCGCTGTGCGGGTCGTGGTTAAAATCTACAGAGACCAACGGTAATTCCGTATAGTCAACTATACCATGAAATGCACCTTGTGCTGCTTTTTGCAGCAACTGGTTGACTTCACTGGCTTTTACTGGTTTTTTCACCGTCACGCTTAAGTCGATCGCCGTCACATTTATGGTCGGTACACGCACCGCTATCGCTTCAAAACGATCGTTAAACTGCGGGAAAATTCGCGTGATGCCCGCCGCCAGTTTGGTATCCACCGGAATAATCGACTGACTGGCCGCTCGCGTGCGACGCAGGTCGGGATGATAAGCATCAATAACCTGCTGATCGTGCATCGCGGAGTGGATCGTGGTGACGGTACCAGACTCAATGCCGTAAGCATCATCCAGCAATTTAATGACGGGAATTATACAATTCGTGGTGCAGGAGGCGTTGGATACAATTCGGTGCTCAGCGCGCAGCTGATCCTGATTAACGCCATACACAACGGTTGCGTCGATGTCGTGACTGCCAGGATGTGAAAAGAGCACTTTTTTTGCACCAGCGGCAATATGCGCCTCGCCGTGTTCGCGGTTGCCGAAGACCCCCGTACAATCCAGCACGATGTCGACACCCAGTTCGCGCCATGGAAGTGCATCGAGTGTTCGCTCATGCAGAATGCGAATCGCGTCATCGCCAACAATGAGCTGGTCACGTTCCTGACGAACATCCCAGGCAAAACGTCCATGGCTGGTGTCATATTTCAACAAATGCGCCATGCCTGCAGCATCGGCCAGTTCGTTGATTGCCACCACGGTGATTTCCGCCCGACGCCCGGATTCATACAAAGCACGAACCACGTTGCGTCCGATGCGACCGAAACCATTAATCGCTACGCGTACGGTCATAGGTCTCCTGCAAGGATTTCTCAGAAACGATGTGGCTGACAGAGTAATGCAGCAAATCGCTCAGGGAAACCTTACCTGTCGCAAACTGCGACTAATTGGTTAATTGTCGAACATTTAATCGACTGAAACGCTTCAGCTAGAATAAGCGAAACGCGGAATAAAAGGAATGATTGTCCAGCAACAGAACACAGTTATCTGACTTACGTCACATTTTAACGCCCTTCAGCGCTAAATTTATTCCATATTCCAGAATTACGAATAACCGTAGCAAGATTATTTCGTTGCCATGTCACAAATCCTGATTTATATCAGGAAGCTCCCTAGCCCGCGTCTATATTATCAGCGCTACGTCCGAGTCTCGGAGTCCCTCAACTATGGCTATATTCTATCCCCCATCATCTGAAGCTCGCTTTCATGCGCTGCGGTTATTACCCGGTCAGGAAGTCTTTTCAGCGCTACACGCTTTTGTACAACAACATCAGCTACAGGCTGGTTGGATAGCGGGTTGCACCGGCAGTCTGAGCAACATAGCCCTGCGCTTCGCTGGACGCGAAGAAACCACGTTACTCACCGATTCGTGGGAAATTATCTCTCTGAACGGCACGCTGGAACTTACCGGCGAGCATCTCCATCTGGCGGTTGCCGACCCGCGCGGCGCGATGCTGGGCGGCCACATGATGCCGGGCTGTACCGTGCGCACCACGCTGGAACTGGTGATTGGCGAGCTGACGTCTCTGGCATTCAGCCGTCAGCCCTGCGCCGTTTCCGGTTATGACGAACTGGTTATTTCATCCCGCTAACGTTTTACTTGAAAGAGGTTTTCTATGGCGCGTCGCCAATTTTCCAGCCAGTCTCTGGTACTGATTGTCATTGCTATCGCCATCAATATGGTCGGTGGGCAGCTTATCAGCATGCTGAAACTACCTATTTTTCTCGACTCGATTGGTACCTTGATTAGCGCAGTGCTGCTAGGTCCAGTGGTGGGGATGCTCACCGGATTACTCACTAACCTGTTATGGGGGTTACTGACCGATCCGATCGCCGCCGCCTTTGCGCCCGTCGCCATGGTGATTGGACTGGTCGCCGGTTGGCTGGCGCGGGCGGGATGGTTTCGCACCTTACCCAAAGTCGTTGTCAGCGGTGTGATTATTACGCTTGCTGTTACCCTCGTTGCCGTGCCTATTCGCACGACCCTGTTTGGCGGCGTTACCGGCAGCGGTGCCGATCTTTTTGTCGCGTGGATGCACTCGGTCGGTCAGAACCTGGTGGAGTCCGTCGCCATCACCGTCATCGGTGCGAATCTGGTCGATAAAATCCTCACGGCAATCATCGTCTGGGTACTACTCCGCCAGCTCCCGCTGCGCACAACGCGCCATTTCCCTACGATGTCTGCCGTGCGCTAAATGCACCCGTTTACGTCGTTAACTCTGTGGGCACTCGCCGCCTGCTCCACGCTCCTGCTGCCAACCGGAGCGCCGCTTAGTCTGTACAGCGCCGCGACGTTTGCCAGTTTGTTGTGTATGAAGGCTACGCGGTCGCGGGCGAAATACGTACTCTGGCTGATGATCCCCTTAGGACTGGGGCTATGGCTGGTGCACGGCGGATGGCTTACCGAATGGCTCAGCGGACAACCACGCACGCCAGAACGTTGGGCCGATGCCATTACGCTCTGGCTGCGGATCCTAGCTATTGTGTCAACATCGCAGATATGGATGCAGTACGTACCGGTTTCGCGTTTTATACGCGCCCTGTTTGCTTCTCGGCTGCCGCCAGGTGTGGCCTACCTGTTTGCCGGGCCGTTGCTGGTCGTTGAACAGTTCAAACGCCAGTTGGCGATTATTCATGAGGCCCAGCGCGCACGCGGCGTACCGCTGGATGAGTCCTGGTACCAACGTTTATGCGCCATGCCAGCATTGATTGTTCCGCTTACCCATAACGCACTCAATGATTTAGCCGTCCGCGGCGCGGCGCTCGATATGCGAGGATTTCGCCTGCATCGCTCACGCACCACGCTGTGGGCGCCGCCAGACAGCCCCCTGCAGCGTCTGGCTCGCTACGCCATGATAGTTCTGATGATGGTTGAGACAGGAGTCTGGATTTGGTTACGTTAGAACAGTTTCGCTATCTTCCGACGCATGCCGCGCGGCCCCCCGCTTGCTACAATTTCCACTATGCCGAGCCCGGAATGGTAGCTATTTTTGGCGATAACGGCAGTGGGAAAAGTACGCTGGCACAGCTGATGGCAGGCTGGTACCCCGATTTCCTGCCCGGAGAAATTGAGGGCACAGGAACGCTGCTGGGTACCCCCATCGGGAAACTGTCACTGGTCGAGCAGTCGAGTACTGTCCAGCTTGTACAGCAGTCACCTTACCTGCAGCTTTCAGGTTGTACATTCAGCGTAGAGGAAGAAGTGGCGTTTGGTCCGGAAAATCTCTGCCTTACCGAGGCCGAAATTATGAAGCGCATTGATGAAGCCCTGACGCTGACGGAATGTCAGCCTCTGCGCCGTCGTCATCCTGGCACGCTTTCCGGCGGAGAAACCCAGCGGGTGGTGATTGCCAGCGCGCTCGCCATGCAGCCGAAAATATTGATTCTGGACGAAGCATTCAGCCGCCTGACAGCGCAGGCGACTGTGATGCTACTCAAGCGACTGCAACAATGGGCGCAGGAACAGCATGCTTTGGTGGTGCTTTTCGAACGCAATCATTCCCCTTTTCTCAGCCATTGCCAGCAGGCGTGGCAACTGCGCGATGGAGCATTGTCACCGCTATGCTAACGTTAAACCAGGTCAGCTATCGCTGGCCGAACGCCGCCGATGACTGCCTGTGCAATATTTCACTTGAACTCCATGAAGGGGAATGGCTGGCGCTTACAGGCGATAATGGCGCCGGTAAATCTACGCTGCTGCGTATTATGGCCGGGCTGCTATTTCCGTCTTCTGGCTCAGTAACGGTACAAAACCGTCCGATTGCGCAACTGAAAAACCGGGAGCGCGCCAGGGCGATCGGCGTGCTGTTTCAGGAGGCGGAAAATCAAATCTTTCACAGCAAGGTAGCAGAGGAAGTGGCTTTCGGATTACGGCTACAGAAGCTCCCGGTAGCTGAGATTGCGCAACGTACGTCGGCAGCACTGCAGTTATGTCAGCTAGAGGACGTTGCCGACGCACACCCACTGGATCTGCATACTGCTCAACGACGAATGGTTGCCGTCGCCAGTCTGGAAGCACTCGCGCCCGCGATTCTACTGCTGGATGAACCCAGCCGGGATTTTGATGCGCACTGGCTTGGCGTCTTCGAAAACTGGCTGGCGGTATGTCGTGCGCGTGGTACAAGCATTGTAGCGATCAGTCATGACGCGGCGTTTACGCAGCGTCATTTCTCGCGCGTGGTACGTCTACACAATAAAAATATCATACAGCCCGATATGCACCATCGACCGTCATCTCCAGCATAAAGTTTGCTGACCGACTCCCATCCAGTACCCGACGAACATTCGGTCCGTCGGTACGCTCATAAAACGCCTCAGCGTCAGCTTGTGAGAGTCCACCAGCCAGTTTACGACCTACCAGTCGCATGCGCAGCGCATTGGCGGGGGCGCGAATAAACAACGAGCAATCACAAAACTCAGCTAACGCTCGCCACCTTTCGTCATCGCGCAATAACCAGTTTCCTTCCACAATCACGATCGGTGCCGTCACGGTGATGGCCGCTTCTACCGGATCGTGCTTTTGCCGATCATATTGCGGCCAGGATCCTTCCCCTTCCTTTATCTGGCGTAGATTCTGCGCAAGCTTATCCACATCAAAGGTTTCCGGCGCACCTTTGTATGCCCGCAGGTTATGGACATCCAGCCAGGTATTATAGTGATGGAAGCCATCCATCGGCAGCGTCTGGATCTCCGGCAGATCAGGATCCTGATGGGAGAGATATTCCCAGAAGGTGGTCAGCGTCGATTTCCCCGTACCCGGCGGCGCGCTAAGAAAAACAATCGTTCGTCGCTGCGGGTTAGTGGCGTGTATTTTTGCCAACTGATGCAATAACGGTTTATGAACGTTCTCTATCTCATCATCATGGTAATGCGCTTCAACTTGTAGCCCATTCACCGTTAGTTCGATTTTCACGGCGTTAATTCCTTTAAAATCGCCGTTACTGCCAGCGTCATTGCCGTCTTGACCATGGCGCTAAAGCGCACTTCAGACCACGCAGCAAAGTCGGCAAATTTCATCGACTCCAGCGCACCATAAAGGGTCGCATTGCGGGTGATACTGTTCACGTTGCTGACAAAATCCCAGGTAATATCATCGGCAAAACCGGGGATATTATCCTGCTCGTTCAGGTACTGATAAAACTGAGAGAAATGGGTGATGTCGGCATAAAGCCATTTATCCATTTTTCCCAGCGCATAAATCAGTCGTAACGCAACGTCGATATCGTCAAGCGGTCCACTCTGGGCGAGTAACGGCTTCACTGCATATTCCACGATTTCTTCATCGTTATTAACGAACAGCGACGGTAAAAAACGCTTAATGCCCTGGAGCAAAATGTTATGTGCCGTCGTCATAAACGAGAGTAAATTATTTTGAGCATCCAGTTGCTCAAGCACATCGTCTTCTGTCAGCGTCGTCATTAGTTATCCGATAAATCACCATGAATGCAGAGAGTCTATTATATTACACGTTCGATCCGCGCCACCGATCAGTAAAGTTTGTGTGCGCACACCATTTGCAACCTGTTGGATCCCTTTAACAAGATCGCCGCCTGTTACCCCCGTCGCGCTGAAAAGGATCTTATTTCCCCCTACCAGTTCGTCAAGCGCATAGATACGGTTGATTTCAACGCCCATCTCCGCACAGCGCTGACGTTCCTGTGTTGCAATCAGGCGATGATCTGCGCTATCTCCTTTCGCTTCGCAAAAATCAATCAGCTCAGCCTGCATATCTCCCCCCAGCGCTTTAACCGCGCAGGCCGAAATAACCCCTTCAGGCGCTCCGCCAATGGTATACATCAGATCATAAGGATTCTCCTGCATACAGGCCAATACGCTGGCGGCCACATCGCCATCGGGCAGAGCAAAGACTTTGACGCCAAGCCGCGTCGCCTCGGCAATCGCTGATTGAAGACGCGGTTTATCCAGCGTCACCATCCGCAGTCGATCCAGCGGTTTGCCCAACGCCTCAGCCACATTACGCAGATTGTCTGCCAACGGCAGCGCCAGATTAATCGCCCCTTTTGCAAACCGATTAACAACCAGTTTTTTCATGTACATATCAGGAGCGTGTAACAGTGAACCTCGAGGTGCAAACGCCATGACGGCCAGCGCATTGCTTTGACCCATCGCCACCATTCGGGTTCCTTCAATAGGATCGACGGCGATATCTACCTCAGGTCCGGTATCGGTTCCCACTTCCTCGCCAATCCACAGCATCGGGGCTTGATCAATCTCCCCTTCGCCAATGACGATTCGTCCACGGATGGCAATACTGTTCAATGCTTCACGCATTGCCGTCACCGCCAGACCATCAATCTTGTTTTTATCGCCGCACCCGGTTTGCGGCCAGGCTGCCAGCGCAGCCTGTTCCGTGATACGAAATAGCGGCCATGCCAGCGACATCATATCGCCGCCTCCCCGATATCAACGCCAAAGTGTGCTAAAAGGTATTTTTCTGCCTTTTCATTCCAGATACCGTGCGTCTCCTCCACCAGCAGCGCCAGTTCTTTGAATAATGGGTCCGTTTTCCCTTTCTCCGCAAAATCAGCAATGGCGGTCAGTGGCATGGTAACGCCGTTGTATATCAGCTTTTTACCGCCGGGGATCGCAGGTAAGTTCAATACGGTGTGCGGAACCGCATCAAGGCCGCCAATGTGCGTCACCATAAACGACGGTTGCAGTTGGCCAGTTGCACTGAGCGCAATAGCCTCTTTCATATCATCCGTGGAACCGCCGGACGTTCCGACAACGTGAGTACTGTTGTAGTGCACGTTATAAAAGTTAAACGGCACTTTGAAGTTACTGTCCGTAGGGCCGGCAAAGAAATTCAGGCAGCCATCTTCCGCAAGTAAATCATCAGCCATTTCAATGACGGCTGGCACTGCCGCATACACAAAGACATCATCAAAACCTGCGTCATTGGTAAGAGCACGCAGCATCGCGGTCGGAGAATCCATGCCTGTAGTATTCACATAGATAAGCTCAATCCCCTTTTCTGCCGCTAACTCAACCGGCAACAGTTTTTTAGCCTGCGCCAGCCGCGCTTCGTCAATGTCGACCACCACCACACGTGACGGCTGAATGTTGCCGTTAATGGCATAATCTATAGCGCCAATCCCCATCGGCCCGGCGCAGGCCAGAAGCGCAATGCTTCCCCCCGGCTTAATCCCCATACGGTGCTCATAAACGTAAGGCGTGGTGTGAAAATTCGCGTTATAAGCGCCAATAATGCAGCACATCGGCTCCGCCAGGGATGCTGCGGCAAAATAAGAACCGTGGTACGGTAAAACACAACCCAGATTAATCGCCACCTCCGGGATAATCATATATGTCGCATTACCGCCAAAATATTCGTAGCTGTATCCCGCTGAATAACCGCTTGGCAATCCCATCGCGGGTTGCAAAACAAAACGCTGGCCTTTCTTATATTTATCCGTCAGGTTTTTTCCAACCTCAACGATGATACCTGCACATTCATGCCCGGTAATAACCGGATGGTTTTCCAGGTCATCCGGTACGCGTTTATGATCGCTCCCTAATGCCGCCGCTTTCCAGGTAGATAAACAAACGCTATCGGATATTACGCTTACTAACAATTCATTATCTGTAATTGCAGGCAGCTCAAACTCGCGGATACGAATATCCTGCTTGCCATAAATGGCAGCAACTTTCGTTTTCATATTCACTCCATAAAATAGAATAAGGCTAGTTCGCCGTAATGCGTTTAAATAAATCGTCTAACAGTGGGTCACCAATATAGTTCTTAATCAGCACTAATGGCTTTTCGCTTACACGTTTAACACGACCTTCAAGACTGGCATGGGTGACAATAATATCGGCATCTTGTGGAACATTTTCGATGGCATAATGTGTCACGTTAATATTTAATCCCGCTTTCTCCAGACGTTTACGAAACGTGGTTGCCCCCATCGCGCTGGAACCCATTCCCGCATCACAGACAAAAGCAACGCGTTTAATATTTTTATAAGAGAATTTACCTTCCTGCTTCATCGCTTTGACGGCTCTGGCTGACTCAGCAAAGTCATCCTCACTTTCCGTTTCGACGCTCTTTTCCATTTTCAGGATTACAGAGGTAATAACAAAAGTCACTATTGTACCCGCAGTGACTCCTGCTATGGTCGCGAGGAAAGAACCTTTGGGCGTTAATGCCAGATAGGCGAATATTGATCCAGGGCTCGGACCCGCAACTAACCCACCGTCCAGCAGGTGGAATACCCACGTCCCGGTCATTCCCCCGGCAATCATCGCAATCAGGGTCAGAGGCTTCATCAGCACATACGGGAAATACAGTTCATGAATACCGCCGAGAAAGTGGATAATCATGGCGCCTGGCGCAGACTTTTTACTCATCCCTTTGCCAAAGATTGCAAAGCCAAGTAACAGACCTAACCCTGGACCTGGGTTAGATGCCACCATGAAGAAAATCGATTTTCCCGTTTCTGAAGCTTGTTGCATTCCCAGCGGATAATATACGCCCTGATCGATAGCATTATTCAGAAAAAGGATTTTCGCCGGTTCATTGATTACGGATAGCAACGGCAGATAACCCGCATGAACCAACGCTTCAATACATTCCTTCACAAAATTATTAGCAATGAGGACCGCCGGGCCAATGACTTCGAACCCCAGCAGGCATAACAGCATTCCCGCAATACCAAGAGAGAAGTTATTGATAACCATCTCGAAACCTGCAGGAATGCGTTTTTCCAGCAGACGATCGATATGCTTAATCACCCAGCCACCAAGCGGTCCCATCACCATCGCGCCAAGGAACATCGGGATATCCGCGCCGACGATAACGCCAATAGAACCAATGCCCCCCATTACTGCGCCACGTTTCCCGCCTACCAGATGTCCCCCTGTGGAGCCAATCATGACGGGCAGTAAATAGGTAATCATCGGACCGACAATTTTGGCGAAATGCTCATTCGGCATCCAACCGGTAGGAATAAACAATGCGGTTATAAAACCCCAGGCAATAAACGCGCCGATGTTGGGAATGACCATGGCAGTCAAAAACCCACCAAAAGCCTGGACTTTGGCACGAGCAGACTTGTTTTCCATAATAATGTCCTGAAAGGAAACTGTGAATTATGCGTGGGCGATAATATCCGCCAGTTGTTTTTCTGATTTAGCTGATAACAAAGCGGTTAGCGCTTCCTCTTCACATAACAATTCACTTAAAGCCTGAATAGCACCAATATGTGAATCAGCATTTGCTGCCGATAATCCGATTAATAATCTGATACCTTCATCATCTTCGGCAAATTTTACTTCCTGTTTGAGAAGCGTTAATGACATTCCGGTCTTTAATGCACCACACTCTGGGCGAGCGTGTGGCATGGCAACGCCAGGGGCTAAAATATAATAAGGTCCATTGTTAACCGTTGAATCTTTAATGGCCTGAATATAATCTGAATTGACATAATGATTGGCGAGTAAGGATGACATAGAAAAGTCAATTGCCTCCTGCCAGTTCTTTGCTGAATTTTTTATTGAGATAGATGATTCTGGAAAGTAATCAATCAGCCGCATACATTTTCCTTATTTTATTTTTAGGGTACGAGTTAGCGTTAAAAATAAAATACGCGCACGGCAAAATGAAATCAATTGAGGAGAAAAATACAGTCAGCGCAGAATGTTTTTTGATGAGGCCTTTAAAAACAGATGGTTAAGGAGTTAAAAATAAAAATCAATACTAATTATGTGACATCGCCTGCAAATACCAAACAAGGATAAATATCATATTTGTGACTCAGATCTACAATGAAAGGTTGCACAGGGATAAATAAACATCCTCTGATTAAAAAACGGGTCGCCTGAGCGACCCGTTTTTACCTGTAATCGAAATTACAGCAGTTCTTTTGCTTTTGCGACAACGTTGTCGACGGTGAAGCCAAACTCTTCGAACAGCAGCTCTGCCGGAGCAGACTCACCAAAGGTGGTCATACCGACGATAGCGCCGTTCAGGCCCACATATTTGAACCAGTAGTCAGCGATACCAGCTTCCACTGCAACGCGAGCGGAAACCGCTTTCGGCAGTACGGACTCGCGATAAGCGGCATCCTGCTTGTCGAACGCGTCGGTAGACGGCATGGAAACCACGCGCGCTTTAACGCCTTCAGCCGTCAGTTTGTCCCATGCAGCCACAGCCAGCTCAACTTCAGAACCGGTAGCGATGAAGATCAGTTCCGGCTGACCGGCGCAATCTTTCAGCACGTAACCACCGCGAGCGATGTTCGCCAGCTGCTCTTCGGTACGTTCCTGCTGTGCCAGGTTCTGACGGGAGAGGATCAGCGCGGTCGGGCCGTCCTGACGCTCTACGCCGTATTTCCATGCCACGGCAGATTCAACCTGGTCACACGGACGCCATGTGCTCATGTTCGGCGTCACGCGCAGAGAAGCAACCTGCTCTACCGGCTGGTGAGTCGGGCCATCTTCGCCCAGACCGATTGAGTCGTGGGTATAGACCATCACCTGACGCTGTTTCATCAGCGCAGCCATACGCACCGCGTTACGGGCATATTCTACGAACATCAGGAAGGTAGAGGTGTATGGCAGGAAACCACCGTGCAGCGCGATACCGTTAGCGATAGCGGTCATACCGAATTCACGCACACCGTAATGGATGTAGTTACCAGCGGTATCTTCGTTGATCGCTTTAGAACCCGACCACAGAGTCAGGTTAGAAGGTGCCAGGTCAGCAGAGCCGCCAAGGAATTCCGGCAGCAGAGGACCGAACGCTTCAATCGCGTTCTGAGACGCTTTACGGCTGGCGATTTTGGATGGGTTAGCCTGCAGCTTAGCGATGAACTCGTTCGCTTTGGCGTCGAAATCAGCCGGCATTTCACCTTTCATACGGCGGGTGAATTCAGCCGCTTCCTGCGGGAAGGCTTTCGCATAAGCAGCGAACTTCTCGTTCCATGCCGCTTCTTTTGCCTGACCTGCTTCTTTCGCATCCCACTGCGCGTAGATTTCAGACGGGATTTCGAACGGCGCGTATTTCCAGCCCAGCTGTTCACGGGTCAGTGCGATTTCTGCATCGCCCAGCGGCGCACCGTGAGAGTCATGGGTACCGGCTTTGTTCGGGGAACCGAAACCGATGATGGTTTTGCACATCAGCAGGGACGGTTTGTCGGTCACAGCGCGTGCTTCTTCAACTGCGCGTTTAATCGCGTCAGCATCGTGGCCATCAACGCCGCGAACCACGTGCCAGCCGTAAGCTTCAAAACGCTTAGCAGTGTCATCAGTGAACCAGCCTTCAACGTGGCCATCGATAGAGATGCCGTTGTCATCGTAGAACGCAACCAGTTTGCCCAGCTTCAGCGTACCGGCCAGGGAACATACCTCGTGAGAGATACCTTCCATCATGCAGCCGTCGCCCATGAAAGCGTAGGTGAAGTGGTCAACGATGTCGTGACCTGGACGGTTAAACTGCGCCGCCAGCGTTTTTTCAGCGATAGCCATACCCACTGCATTCGCAATGCCCTGACCCAGAGGACCGGTCGTGGTTTCAACACCCGCGGTGTAACCCACTTCCGGGTGACCCGGAGTTTTGGAGTGCAGCTGACGGAAGTTCTGCAGCTCGGACATCGGCAGATCGTAGCCGGTGAGGTGCAGCAGGCTGTAAATCAGCATGGAGCCGTGACCGTTAGACAGCACGAAGCGGTCACGGTCAGCCCAGGACGGGTTAGTCGGGTTGTGGTTCAGGAAATCACGCCACAGGACTTCGGCAATGTCAGCCATACCCATCGGGGCACCCGGGTGACCGGATTTGGCTTTCTGTACTGCGTCCATGCTCAGCGCACGAATAGCATTGGCAAGCTCTTTACGTGAGGACATTTTGACTCCAGATCGGATAATGAAGGCCACGCCCTAAACGACTTGACGACAGCGCGTTTTGGGCTACGCCGGAAAAAAGTGCCAACAATGTAACCCAAGCCGCGTGTCATGTACATGGAGCATCCTTTTACCGCTTCAGAAATCTCTGGATCGTGCGCGCAAGTTGCGCAATCTTCTCGCCCGCTTATTGTTCTTTTCTTTATACTTAGGCCGGGCGTCGGTTCACCTGCAAACGACGCATTTTTTAGAATAATCCTGACTTTGTGCGGAAGAGAAAAAATGAAAATTCGCGCTTTACTGCTTGCTACGAGCATGGCGGCGGCATTGACCGGCTGCCAGAACATGGACTCTAACGGACTGCTTTCTTCTGGCGCAGAGGCTTTTCAGGCCTACAGCCTGAGCGATGCGCAGGTAAAAGCGCTGAGCGATCAGGCCTGTAAGGATATGGACAGCAAAGCTACCATCGCCCCGGCTGGAAGCGAGTACGCAACGCGATTGGGTAAAATCGCCGCCGCGCTTGGCGATAACATTAACGGCCAGCCGGTGAACTACAAAGTTTATATGGCGAAAGATGTGAATGCTTTTGCCATGGCGAACGGCTGTATCCGCGTGTACAGCGGCTTGATGGATATGATGACCGACAACGAAGTTGAAGCGGTGATCGGCCATGAAATGGGCCACGTTGCGCTGGGCCACGTGAAAAAAGGCATGCAGGTTGCGCTGGGTACAAACGCCGTACGTGCAGCGGCGGCGTCAGCTGGCGGCATTGTCGGCAGCCTGTCACAGTCGCAATTGGGCGATCTTGGCGAGAAACTGGTGAACTCGCAGTTCTCCCAGCGTCAGGAATCCGAGGCGGATGATTACTCGTATGATTTGTTGCGCAAACGAGGGATCAGTCCGGCAGGCTTAGCCACCAGCTTTGAGAAACTGGCAAAACTGGAAGCGGGACGTCAAAGCTCAATGTTTGACGATCACCCGGCTTCCGCAGAACGTGCGCAACATATTCGCGATCGCATGAGCGCAGACGGAATTAAGTAATCTTCAAACAGTGCCGGATGGCGGCGTGAATGCCTTATCCGGCCTACAGATTTCATCCCATTATCGGACGTAATTGGCGAAGTCAGTTTGGGCCCGGCCAGCGCACAGCCACCGGAGCGTACACGTAGTACGTGAGGATGGCGAGCACTGCCCGGACCCAAAATGACGAGTAAAATAGTCCGACTATTATTCGCCTTTCTTCGCCGCCTGAATATACAGCATTTCCAGTGCTAACGTAGCCGCCGCCAGCGCGGTGATCTCCGACTGATCATAGGCCGGAGCCACTTCAACGACGTCCATCCCGACGATGTTCAGATCTTTCAGACCACGCACCAGCTTAATCGCGCGGTCAGACGTCAGACCGCCGATGACCGGCGTACCGGTACCCGGAGCAAACGCCGGATCCAGGCAGTCGATATCAAAGGTCAGGTAGACCGGCATATCGCCAACAATCTGCTTAACCTGCGCAATGATGTCATCTACGCCGCGATCGTTCACCTGGCATGCGTCCAGCACGGTAAAACCGTTATCTTTGTCGAACTCGGTACGGATACCAATCTGCACTGAGTGATTCGGATCGATCAGACCCTCGTTCGGCGCAGTGTAGAACATGGTGCCGTGGTCGAATTCACAGCCGTTAGCGTAGGTGTCGGTGTGGGCATCAAAGTGTACCAGCGCCATTTTACCAAAGTGCTTAGCGTGTGCGCGCAGCAGCGGCAGCGTGACGAAGTGGTCGCCGCCAAAGGAGAGCATGCGCTTACCAGCAGAAAGCAGCTTTTCAGCGTGCGCCTGCAGTTTTTCACTCATTTCACGCGCATCGCCGAACGCATAAACCAAATCGCCGCAGTCCACCACGTTCAGACGCTCGCGCATATCGAAGTTCCACGGGAAGCGGTTGTGCTCCCACGCCAGGTTAGTGGAAACCTGACGGATCGCAGCCGGACCATGACGACCGCCCGCGCGGCCAGACGTTGCCATATCAAACGGTACGCCGGTGATCACCCAGTCGGCGTCGCTGTCGTACGGCATGAAGTTCATCGGCAGACGCAAAAAACCAAAGGCGTTAGAAACCAGGGAGTTGTCGTATTGATGACCTAAGGTGCTCATGTACTGACCTCTTTAAAAATCGATGAAAAAAAATCCCCTCCGCGTCGTTAAGCCCGACGAGGAAGGGATTGATTTACGTGACTACTTGTATTGCCGAATTATCGCCGTTAATTTGTACGGATTCAAGCGAACCCGCACAGCTTTACTCGTCTTCCAGATAGGTGTATCCGTACAGACCCGCTTCAAATTCTTCGAGGAACTGTTGCTGTAGCTCGGTATCCAGATCGGTGTTTTTCACCTGGTCACGGAACTGCGTCAGCAGGGTGTTTGGATCCAACTGCACGTACTGCAGCATATCCGCCACGGTATCGCCTTCGTCAGACAGCTCAACTTCTACGCTGCCGTCAGGGAAGACGAACACGTCAACCGCTTCGGTATCACCGAACAGATTGTGCATGTTGCCAAGGATCTCCTGATACGCCCCTACCATAAAGAAGCCCAGCATCGGCGGGTTCTCCGGGTCGTATTCCGGCATCGGCATGGTGGTCGCAATGCCATCACCATCAACGTAGTGGTCGATAGCGCCATCAGAGTCACAGGTGATATCCAACAGCACCGCTCGACGCTCTGGCGCCTGGTTCAGTCCTTCCAGCGGCATTACCGGGAACAGCTGATCGATCCCCCACGCATCCGGCATCGACTGGAACAGGGAGAAGTTGACGTAGATCTTATCCGCCATACGCTCCTGCAGCTCGTCGATAATCGGTCGGTGCGCACGGTTGCTTGGGTCGAGTTGTTTTTGTACATCGTGACACATGTTCAGATAGAGCTGCTCTGCCCACGCGCGTTCCTGCAGGCTAAAGGTGCCTGAAGAGTAGCCAACGTGAATATCGTGCAGATCCATCTGGCTGTCGTGCAGCCATTCACGCAGCGAACGACGGGTTCCCGGCTCGTGCATCTCTTGCCAGGTTTCCCACATGCTTTGCAGGGCACGCGGCGCATCGTCAGCCGGGGGCGTTGCTTCGGTGTGTTCGCTACGCTCAACGCCGATAATGTTAGACACCAGCACGGTATGGTGCGCGGTAACCGCACGACCGGATTCGGTGATAACGGTTGGGTGCGGCAGGCCGTGCTCTTCGCAGGCATCGCCAATGGCCCAGATAATGTTGTTCGCGTATTCGTTGAGGCCGTAGTTTACGGAACAGTCGGACTGCGAACGAGTGCCTTCGTAATCCACGCCCAGACCACCGCCGACGTCGAAGCACTGGATGTTCACGCCGAGCTTGTGCAGCTCAACGTAGAAACGGGCAGATTCACGCACACCGGTGGCGATATCGCGAATATTCGCCATCTGGGAGCCGAGATGGAAGTGCAGCAACTGAATGCTGTCCAGACGGCCGCGCTCGCGCAGAATTTCTACCAGTTGCAGCACCTGGTTTGCCGCCAGGCCGAATTTCGATTTTTCACCGCCGGAGGACTGCCATTTACCGGAGCCCTGCGACGCCAGACGCGCACGCACGCCCAGACGCGGAACAACATTCAGGCGTTCAGCTTCATCCAGCACGATAGCGATTTCAGACATCTTCTCGATGACCAGATAGACCTTATGGCCCATTTTCTCGCCAATCAGCGCCAGACGGATGTATTCGCGGTCTTTATAGCCGTTACACACGATCACGCTACGGGTCATTCCGGCGTGGGCCAGAACGGCCATCAGTTCAGCTTTAGAACCCGCTTCCAGTCCCAGCGGTTCGCCGGAGTGGATCAGCGATTCAATCACGCGGCGGTGCTGGTTGACCTTGATCGGGTAAACGAGGAAATAGTCACCGTTGTAGCCGTAAGATTCACGGGCGCGTTTAAAGGCGGCGTTAATCGAACGCAGACGGTGTTGCAGGATCTGCGGGAAGCAGAACAATGCAGGCAGACGCTGGCCCTGTGCTTCACGGGCTTTCACCAGCTCAGCAAGGTCAACGCGCGCTTCGGGTACGTCCGGATCCGGGCACACGCTGATGTGGCCCAGTTCATTGACGTCATAGTAGTTATTACCCCACCAGGCAATATTGTAAGTACGCAGCATCTTGCTGGCTTCCTGGGAACTCATTGCAACCTCCTGCATGGAGCGTAGTACACCGTGTTCGCCTGCTGACGAAGGCGAACCCAAAGAAATGTCGTCAGACATAGCGAACCTCAAATTTTATTAACAAGTGTAAAACAGTTGACTACTATCGCAATCCGAAGACGCGATAACAACCCAAATACAGGCAGAATTTCCAGCAGATAGTGCTGACGCTCCGACTGTGCGACCGGTTTCTTTTTCATATCAATGTAAACACGTAACCGAACTTAATGCTGACGGTTCGGCGAAACCACGAGAAAACTCTTGTTTACCAAGAGCGCCCTTGTTCAGTTCTTAGTGACCGTTACCGGCTCTTGAGTCCTGAGATACGCCGAGATGGGTACACACTTCATCCTTCATGCAGCCTCGACCAGCATGAATGATTTTGTGTATATAACATCGACAGGTATGCAAAGCAGAGATGCAGATTGCGGGGGACATATGTACACCAGAACGGTGCGACAGATTCAGCAGAATACAACGGTTCATTATCTCGTATCACCTCCACGGTTGCTCCTTACGGAACGAACCCACAAGCCAAAGCTAAAGTTTTAACCCGGCTGGAAGTGGCGACACGATGAAAACGTCGTGTGCTTTTGTCTATCCTAAATAATTCGAGTTGTGGGAAGGCGGCAACGCAGAGAGTCCCCGGGAGCTTACATGAGTAAGTGACTGGGGCGAGCGAGACAAATCCGTCAGGAACGGATTTGAACGCTGTCCACAGCGCCCATAGGGCGAGCCCCAGGGACGGGGCGAGTATTGCCAACGCACATGCAACTTGAATTATGACGGATATGAGCCGCGCGCCGCGTTTTATACCGACAACAGTACGAAAATGCAAAAGATAAATATGCACATTGCCAGCACCGTCAGGAAAAATTTCCAGTTTCATTTTCAGTACAATGCGACCTCAATCAAAAAAAGCTGGAAATCAGGCGAAGAACTGTCCTAAAATAGCCGTCCAGATGTTAATCCATCTATACCGATTAACACTCAGACTGCCAGTGTTCGTCATCTGCAGACTCATGGTAGAATCTTCTACACATGGCTATTCCACTCGACAGTTTGAGCTAACCAAATTCTCCTTAGGTGAAATTAAATATGGCAAAACACCTTTTTACGTCCGAGTCCGTATCAGAAGGGCATCCTGACAAAATCGCTGACCAAATCTCTGATGCTGTGCTGGATGCAATCCTGGAGCAGGATCCGAAAGCACGCGTTGCCTGCGAAACCTACGTCAAAACCGGCATGGTTTTAGTTGGCGGTGAGATCACCACCAGCGCATGGGTTGATATCGAAGAGATCACCCGTAACACAGTTCGCGAAATTGGCTATGTGCATTCCGACATGGGTTTTGACGCCAACTCTTGTGCGGTACTCAGCGCGATTGGTAAACAGTCTCCGGACATCAACCAGGGTGTTGACCGTGCCGATCCGCTGGAACAGGGCGCAGGCGACCAGGGTCTGATGTTTGGTTATGCAACCAACGAAACCGACGTGCTAATGCCTGCCCCAATAACCTATGCTCACCGTCTGGTGCAGCGTCAGGCTGAAGTGCGTAAAAACGGCACCTTATCCTGGCTGCGTCCGGATGCAAAAAGCCAGGTCACCTTCCAGTATGATGACGGCAAAATCGTCGGTATCGATGCAGTTGTTCTGTCTACTCAACACTCTGAAGATATCGACCAGAAATCGCTGCAAGAAGCCGTTATGGAAGAGATCATCAAGCCGGTGCTGCCGACTGAATGGCTGACCGCTTCGACCAAATTCTTCATCAACCCAACCGGTCGTTTCGTTATCGGCGGCCCAATGGGTGATTGCGGCCTGACGGGTCGTAAAATCATTGTTGATACCTACGGCGGTATGGCACGTCACGGTGGCGGCGCATTCTCTGGTAAGGATCCGTCTAAAGTTGACCGTTCCGCAGCCTATGCAGCCCGCTATGTAGCGAAAAACATCGTTGCCGCAGGCCTGGCTGACCGCTGCGAGATTCAGGTTTCCTACGCAATCGGCGTGGCTGAACCGACCTCTATCATGGTGGAAACGTTCGGTACTGAAAAAGTGCCTTCAGAACAGCTGACCCTGCTGGTGCGTGAGTTCTTCGACCTGCGTCCGTATGGCCTGATTCAGATGCTGGATCTGCTGCACCCGATTTACAAAGAAACCGCTGCTTACGGTCACTTTGGTCGCGAACATTTCCCATGGGAAAAAACCGACAAAGCCGCTCTGCTGCGTGAAGCTGCCGGTCTGAAGTAATTTCCCCCACAGCTCAACGCTTATAAGACCAGCTTCGCGCTGGTCTTTTTTTATGTCCTTTTCTCTCTCCTACCTCATTGTTAAAACAACCCTGATTTCCATTGCATTAAACAACAAATGAAAGCGATTACATAGCTCAGTATTTCTATCCACCTTGACTTAACACACCTTTACTACTAAAGCTGCATCACCGTTACATTATATTTCAGTATTGTCTTAAAATCAGGCAACCAACCTTTCCAGCTCTAAATAAATAATGTTAACTTTCAAATAATTAATCAATAATCCGTATGAATGCCAGTGTAACCGATTACACTAATGTGATGTGATTCGCATTTTTTTACCCCGTACTCACCTACCCTTAACATCAACAAAACTAGCTACCCAACCGGAGGGCATCATGCCTGACAATAAAAAAACGGGGCGTTCCAACAAAGCTATGACATTTTTTGTCTGCTTCCTGGCAGCCCTGGCTGGATTACTTTTTGGCCTGGATATCGGTGTTATTGCCGGTGCTTTACCTTTCATCACCGACGAGTTTCAAATTACCCCGCACACTCAGGAATGGGTGGTAAGTTCCATGATGTTTGGTGCGGCAGTGGGCGCCGTCGGCAGCGGCTGGCTCTCCTTCAAGCTGGGTCGTAAAAAGAGTCTGATGATCGGCGCAATTCTGTTTGTTGCCGGTTCGCTGTTCTCCGCCGCAGCGCCAAACGTTGAAGTGCTGCTGGTTTCCCGCGTCCTGCTCGGCCTGGCTGTAGGCGTTGCGTCTTATACCGCGCCGCTGTACCTGTCTGAAATTGCCCCGGAAAAAATTCGCGGCAGCATGATCTCTATGTATCAGTTGATGATCACCATCGGTATTTTAGGTGCGTATCTTTCCGACACAGCGTTTAGCTACAGCGGCGCATGGCGCTGGATGCTGGGTGTGATCATCATCCCTGCCTTGCTGTTGCTGGTTGGCGTCATCTTCCTGCCGGACAGCCCGCGTTGGTTTGCTGCTAAACGTCGCTTTGTCGATGCCGAACGCGTACTGTTGCGTCTGCGTGACACCAGCGCTGAAGCCAAACGCGAACTGGATGAAATTCGTGAAAGCCTGCAGGTGAAGCAGAGCGGATGGGCGCTGTTTAAAGAGAACAGCAACTTCCGCCGCGCAGTGTTCCTTGGCGTGCTGTTACAGGTGATGCAGCAGTTCACCGGGATGAACGTCATTATGTATTACGCGCCAAAAATCTTTGAACTGGCGGGTTATACCAACACCACCGAGCAGATGTGGGGAACAGTTATCGTTGGCCTGACCAACGTGCTGGCAACCTTTATCGCCATTGGCCTGGTTGACCGTTGGGGCCGTAAGCCTACGCTGATCCTCGGCTTTATCGTCATGGCCGTCGGTATGGGCGTGCTGGGTACAATGATGCACGTGGGGATTCACTCGGCTGCCGCACAATACTTCGCAGTGCTGATGCTGCTGATGTTTATCGTTGGCTTTGCGATGAGCGCCGGTCCGCTGATTTGGGTACTGTGCTCTGAAATCCAGCCGCTGAAAGGTCGCGATTTCGGCATCACCTGCTCTACCGCAACCAACTGGATTGCCAACATGATCGTCGGCGCAACCTTCCTGACGATGCTGAACTCGCTGGGCAGCGCCAACACCTTCTGGGTCTACGGTGGCCTGAACGTACTGTTCATCTTCCTGACTCTGTGGCTGATCCCTGAAACTAAAAACGTCTCTCTGGAACACATTGAACGTAACCTGATGAAAGGTCGTAAACTGCGCGAAATTGGCGCACACGACTAATCACGAAAGGCTTTCTCCCCCAGCGGGAGGAAGCCTACCTCTTGCAGTCCCTTCCCTGTCGCACTATCCTCTGCCGTTATGAAAACCTCCCGTCTCCCTATCGCCATCCAGCAAGCCGTTATGCGCAGCCTGCGGGAAAAACTCGCCCAGGCCAATCTCAAGCTGGAACGCCAATACCCGGAGCCAAAGCTGGTTTACCAACAGCGCGGAACCGCCGCGGGTACCGCGTGGCTACAAACCTATGAAATTCGCCTCAACCCCGTCCTGCTGATGGAGAACGTCGACGCGTTCGTTAACGAAGTGGTGCCCCACGAACTGGCGCATTTACTGGTGTGGAAGCACTTTGGCCGCGTGTCGCCGCACGGGAAAGAGTGGAAATGGATGATGGAGAGCGTACTGGGCGTACCAGCCCGGCGTACGCATCAATTTGAACTGCAATCGGTGCAGCGTAAGACCTTTACTTACCGCTGTAAGTGTCAGGAACACCAACTGACCGTTCGTCGACATAACCGTGTTGTACGTGGTGAGGCCACCTACCGCTGCGTTCACTGTGGCGAACCGCTGGTTGCGGAATAATCTTCAGAATTATCAGTAACCTTTCTGATCTAACTGATTGCATACAGGAAAAACTTTCGCTACGTTGCGGGCTCGTTTTGACACGGAGTTCGTGATGTACCGTAATCTTTCTTTTGCTGCGGCCCTGTTAGCCGCAGCGTTTTCAGGTCCGGTTTTAGCCGAAGGCATCAACAGCTTTTCTCAGGCAAAAGCGGCGGGCGTCAAAGTTAACGCCGATGCGCCGGGCGATTTCTATTGTGGCTGTAAAATTAACTGGCAAGGCAAAAAAGGGGTCGTTGACCTCGAATCATGTGGCTATAAAGTACGAAAAAATGAAAACCGCGCCAGCCGAATTGAATGGGAGCACGTTGTCCCCGCCTGGCAATTTGGTCATCAGCGCCAGTGCTGGCAGGATGGAGGGCGCAAAAACTGCGCCAAAGATCCGGTCTATCGCAAAATGGAAAGCGATATGCATAACCTGCAGCCTGCGGTCGGTGAAGTAAATGGCGATCGCGCAAACTTTATGTACAGCCAGTGGAACGGTGGCGAAGGTCAGTATGGGCAATGCACTATGAAGGTTGATTTCAAAGAGAAAGTTGCCGAACCGCCAGCCCGCGCCCGCGGCGCCATCGCACGCACCTATTTTTACATGCGTGACCAGTACGACCTGACGCTCTCTCGCCAGCAAACTCAGCTTTTTAATGCCTGGAATAAGCAATATCCGGTCACCGACTGGGAGTGTGAGCGCGACGAACGCATCGCGAAGGTACAGGGCAACCATAACCCATATGTGCAACGCGCTTGCCAGGCGCAAAAGAGCTAACCTACACTAGCGTCAATATTTTTAACCATGCCCTGGCCTTTCGTAGCCCAGGGCTAAGACGCGGATGTTAAACTATGCGCATTCCTCGCATTTATCACCCTGAGCCACTCACTTCCGGCAGCCAAATATCACTGTGTGAAGATGCAGCCAACCATATTGGCCGCGTGCTGCGTATGGGACCGGGCCAGGCGCTACAGCTGTTTGATGGCAGCAATCAGGTATTCGACGCTGAAATCACCCACGCCAGTAAAAAAAGCGTGGATGTGAAGGTGCTTAACGCCGAACTCGACGATCGTGAATCGCCGTTGCACATCCACCTGGGTCAGGTGATGTCGCGCGGAGAAAAAATGGAATTTACTATCCAGAAATCGATCGAACTGGGTGTAAGCCTCATTACGCCACTTTTTTCTGAGCGCTGCGGCGTTAAACTGGACAGCGAACGCCTGAACAAGAAGCTCCAGCAGTGGCAGAAAATCGCTATTGCCGCCTGCGAACAGTGCGGTCGTAACCGGGTGCCTGAAATTCGCCCGGCAATGGATTTGGAAGCGTGGTGCGCGGAACAGGACGAAGGTCTGAAACTGAACCTGCATCCGCGCGCCAGCGCCAGCATCAATACGCTGCCGCTGCCGGTGGAACGCATCCGCTTGCTGATTGGCCCGGAAGGCGGGTTGTCGGCTGATGAAATTGCCATGACCGCACGCTATCAGTTTACTGATATTCTGTTAGGACCTCGCGTTCTGCGTACTGAGACAACTGCGCTCACCGCCATTACCGCGTTACAAGTGCGTTTTGGCGATCTGGGCTAAGGCATAAACGGAGAAGAACATGATTAAGCTCGGCATCGTGATGGATCCCATCGCAAGCATCAACATCAAGAAAGATTCCAGCTTCGCTATGCTGCTGGAAGCGCAACGTCGCGGTTACGAAATTCATTATATGGAGATGGCCGATCTTTATCTGGAAAACGGTGAAGCCCGCGCCCGCACGCGTACCCTGAGCGTAGAGCAGAACTACGACAAGTGGTATGAGTTTAAGAGCGAGCAGGATCTCCCGCTGGCAGACCTGGACGTCATTCTGATGCGTAAGGATCCGCCGTTTGATACCGAGTTCATCTACGCGACCTATATTCTGGAACGTGCAGAAGAGAAAGGAACGCTAATCGTCAACAAACCGCAGAGCCTGCGCGATTGCAACGAAAAGCTGTTCACCGCATGGTTTGCCGACCTGACGCCGGAAACGCTGGTCACGCGTAACAAAGCGCAGCTGAAAGCCTTCTGGCAAAAACACAGCGACATCATTCTCAAACCGCTGGACGGCATGGGCGGCGCATCTATTTTCCGCGTGAAGGAAGGCGATCCGAACCTCGGCGTGATTGCTGAAACGCTGACCGAGCATGGTACCCGCTACTGCATGGCGCAGAACTATCTGCCAGCAATTAAAGATGGCGATAAACGCGTGCTGGTGGTCGATGGCGAACCCGTTCCGTACTGCCTGGCGCGTATTCCACAGGGCGGTGAAACCCGTGGCAACCTGGCCGCCGGTGGCCGTGGCGAGCCGCGTCCATTAACCGACAGCGACTGGGAAATCGCACGCCGCATTGGGCCAACGCTGAAAGCGAAAGGTTTGATTTTTGTCGGTCTGGATATCATTGGCGATCGCCTGACAGAAATTAACGTCACCAGCCCAACCTGTATTCGTGAAATTGAAGCGGAGTTCCCGGTTTCGATTACCGGTATGCTGATGGATGCCATTGAAGCGCGTTTGCAGAAATAAATATGTTGCCGGATAGCGACGCCATCGCGCCTTATTCGGCCTGGAATTACACCCCGTAGGCCGGATTAGGCGAAGCCGCCATCCGGCAAAGCTATCTTCAGAGGGTGACATCTTCGAGCTTTGCCCACATACTGGGCTCTGTTGCTTTTTTGAACCAGGAAACAGAACCTCTGACAATGAATTTACAGCATCACTTTCTGATTGCCATGCCTGCTCTCCAGGATCCGATTTTCCGCCGTTCCGTGGTGTACATCTGTGAACATAATGAGAACGGAGCAATGGGGATTATCGTTAATAAGCCTCTGGAAAACTTACAGATTGAAGGAATTCTGGAAAAGCTGAAGATAACGCCAGAAGAACGCGATCCGGCCATTCGTCTGGATAAACCGGTGATGCTCGGCGGACCGCTGGCGGAAGACCGTGGGTTTATTCTGCATACCCCGCCGTCACGCTTTGCATCCAGTATCCGCATCTCAGATAACACCATCATCACCACCTCCCGCGATGTATTAGAAACTCTGGGTACGCAGGAGCAACCGTCCGAGGTGCTGGTTGCGCTGGGTTATTCATCATGGGAAAAAGGTCAACTGGAGCAAGAGCTACTGGATAACGCCTGGCTCACGGCCCCCGCAGACCTCAACATCTTATTCAAAACGCCGATTGCCGACCGCTGGCGCGATGCGGCGAAGCTTATCGGGATTGATATTCAGACCATGCCTGGCGTGGCGGGACATGCCTGATGAGCGGAACATTACTCTCTTTTGATTTTGGTACAAAAAGTATCGGCGTCGCGGTTGGCCAACGCATTACCGGTACGGCAAGACCCTTGCCCGCCATCAAAGCGCAGGACGGTACGCCGGACTGGAGTTTGATTGAACGTCTGCTCAAAGAGTGGCAGCCGGACGAAATTATCGTAGGTCTGCCGCTCAACATGGATGGCACCGAACAACCCCTTACTGCGCGCGCGCGCAAGTTCGCTAACCGCATTCACGGTCGCTTTGGCGTTACCGTAACGCTGCACGATGAACGCTTGAGCACCGTCGAAGCCCGCTCTGGCCTGTTTGAGCAAGGCGGATACCGGGCGTTGAATAAAGGCAAAGTAGACTCCGCTTCTGCCGTGGTCATCCTCGAAAGCTATTTCGAGCAGGGCTACTAAAGCCGCCCCTGCGCCTGTCGCTGCTGCAGACTTTGTGCAAACGTCTGCATGCCTGTCTGCTGCCCGGTTTGAATTACGCCGGGTAGCTGATGCGTTTTCCCTTCACGAATCAAATTGCCCACGGCGGGCGTGTTGACAAGCAGCTCGAATAGCGCCACGCGTCCTCCCAGCTTATCTTCCTCCAGCTTTTGCGAAAGCACTGCCCGCAGGCTGTCTGCCAGTTGATTACGCACCGGATCCTTCTCCTGCGCGGGAAAGGTATCCACCAGCCGTGCGATAGCCTGCGCAGCCCCTCGCGTATGTAACGTTGCCAGCACCAGGTGCCCGGTTTCCGCTGCCGTTAATGCCAGACGAATGGTTTCCACGTCGCGCAGTTCGCCCAGCAAAATGACGTCGGGATCTTCACGCAGCGCGCCGCGCAAGCCAGCGGCAAAAGAAGCACAGTGAACGCCCACCTCCCGTTGTTGAATAAGACAGCGCTGGCTGGAGTAGCGATATTCAATCGGGTCTTCCAGCGTCAGAATATGCCCCGCAATATGCTGATTAAGGTACTCCACCATCGCTGCCAGGGTCGTTGATTTACCGCTGCCGGTGGCTCCCGTGACCAGAATCAATCCATGTTCACTGTGCAGCAGTTCAGGTATGGCCTCGGGAGTCTGGAGATCGTCTAAACGTGGACAATCAAGCGGGAGCAATCTTAGCGCCAGCGACGTACCCTGTTGATGAACAAAAGCGCTGGCGCGCAGACGTCGGGAATCTGCCAGCGCAATAGCAAAATCAATCTGCCCCTGTTTCCGCCACTGTACCTGTTGTTGCTCGCTGAGCCAGCACATCAGCAGATTCTCCACGTCAGGCGGAGTAAATGGCGCGATTTCGACTTTTCCACGTATGCGCCAACGCGCAGGCCATGCATTGCACAGGTGTAGATCCGACACGTTATGCTTTACACTAAGGGCCACTATTTCTTCCATATTCATATGAACATCCTCGGAAAATGAACGATATCGCGCATAACCTGGCACATGTCCGGGACAAAATCTCAGCCGCCGCGACGCGTTGCGGGCGGTCTTCAGAAGAAGTTATGTTGCTTGCAGTCAGCAAAACCAAACCTGCGAGCGCCATCGAAGAAGCCATTACCGCAGGGCAGCGTGCCTTCGGTGAAAACTATGTTCAGGAGGGGGTGGATAAAATCCGCTACTTCCAGGAAAAAGGGGTTAACGATCTGCAGTGGCACTTTATCGGCCCGCTGCAGTCCAACAAAAGCCGTCTGGTCGCTGAACATTTTGACTGGTGCCATACGATCGACCGTCTGCGTATCGCTGCCCGACTGAGCGAACAGCGCCCGGCACAACTGCCACCGCTCAATGTACTGATTCAGATTAATATCAGTGATGAGAACAGTAAGTCAGGAATTCCGCTGGCAGAGCTTGAGGCACTGGCCGCTGACGTCGCGGCACTGCCGCGCATTACCCTGCGTGGTTTGATGGCGATCCCGGCGCCAGAGTCAGATTATGTAAGGCAGTTTGAAGTTGCACAGCAAATGGCGGTAGCATTTGCCGGGTTGAAAACACGTTACCCAAGTATCGACACACTCTCACTGGGGATGTCTGATGATATGGATGCCGCAATCGCGGCGGGTAGCACGATGGTGCGCATCGGCACTGCCATTTTTGGTGCTCGTGATTACACTAAAAAATAAGGAAAACTAAGGAACACCATGAATACGTTGACCTTCCTGCTCTCAACGGTAATTGAGCTGTATACCATGGCGCTGCTGCTGCGCGTGTGGATGCAATGGTCTCGCTGCGATTTTTACAACCCGTTCTCGCAGTTTATAGTGAAAATCACTCAACCTATTATTGGGCCGTTACGCCGCATTATTCCCCCGATGGGACCGATCGACAGCGCATCGGCATTAGTGGCGCTGATTCTCAGCTTTATCAAAGCAATCGTGCTGTTTAAGGTGGTCACGTTCCAGCCGATCATCTGGATCGCCGCCGTGCTGATTGTCCTGAAGACCATCGGATTGCTGATTTTCTGGGTACTGTTGGTGATGGCGATTATGAGCTGGGTCAGCCAGGGCCGCAGCCCCGTGGAGTACGTGCTGATTCAACTGGCAGATCCGCTGCTGCGCCCTATCCGTCGCATACTTCCAGGCATGGGCGGGATCGATTTCTCGCCAATGATTCTGGTTCTGCTGCTCTATGTCATTAATATGGGCATCGCAGAAGTGTTACAGGCGACAGGCAACATGCTGCTGCCGGGGCTGTGGATGGCGCTATGAGTGCCGTTACACCCTGCGACGACGGTCTGGTTTTACGGCTCTACATTCAGCCTAAAGCCAGCCGTGACAGTATTGTGGGTTTACATGGCGACGAGCTAAAAGTCGCCATTACCGCCCCACCGGTTGATGGACAAGCCAATAGCCATCTGGTGAAGTTTCTCGGTAAACAGTTCCGCGTAGCAAAAAGCCAGGTCGTCATTGAGAAGGGCGAGCTTGGTCGTCACAAACAGGTTAAAATCATTCATCCGCAACAGATCCCGCCCGAAATTGCGGCGCTAACTGATTAGGTATCCCATGCAAAAAGTTGTCCTCGCGACCGGCAATGCCGGTAAAGTGCGTGAACTCGCCTCTCTTCTGAGTGATTTCGGTCTTGATGTTGTTGCCCAAACGGATCTGGGTGTTGATTCTGCAGAAGAGACCGGACTGACGTTTATTGAGAACGCCATTCTGAAGGCGCGTCACGCCGCGCAAATTACCGGCTTACCGGCCATTGCTGATGACTCAGGTCTGGCGGTAAATGCCCTTGGCGGCGCGCCAGGCATCTATTCAGCCCGCTACTCCGGCGAAGATGCGACCGATCGGCAGAACCTGGAAAAACTGCTTCACACCCTGCAGGATGTTCCTGATGACAAGCGTCAGGCACAATTCCATTGCGTGCTGGTGTATATGCGCCATGCAGACGATCCTACTCCTTTAGTTTGTCACGGAAGCTGGCCGGGCGTGATTACCCGCGAACCTGCCGGAAACGGTGGCTTTGGCTACGACCCCATCTTCTTTGTACCGTCTGAAGGGAAAACCGCCGCCGAGCTGACCCGTGAAGAAAAAAGTGCGATTTCTCACCGTGGACAGGCGCTGAAGCTGCTGCTGGATGCCCTGCGTAATGGTTAAGCTTCCGCCGCTAAGTCTTTATATTCACATCCCGTGGTGCGTGCAGAAATGCCCTTACTGCGACTTCAACTCGCATGCGCTAAAAGGCGAAGTCCCTCATGACGACTATGTGCAGCATCTGCTGAGCGATCTGGATACTGAGGTGGCTCACGCCCAGGGACGTGAAGTAAAGACGATTTTTATCGGGGGTGGTACGCCGAGCCTGCTTTCTGGCCCGGCAATGCAAACGCTGCTCGACGGCGTACGCGCACGGCTGAATCTGGCCGCAGATGCAGAAATCACGATGGAGGCGAATCCCGGGACGGTGGAAGCCGATCGCTTTGTTGATTATCAACGCGCTGGTGTCAACCGCATCTCGATTGGCGTACAGAGCTTTAGCTCCGCCAAACTCGAGCGTCTGGGACGTATTCACGGGCCGGAAGAAGCCAAACGAGCGGCAAACCTGGCGAGCGGTCTGGGGCTACGCAGCTTTAACCTCGACCTGATGCATGGTTTACCGGATCAGACGCTGGAAGAAGCTTTGGGCGACTTACAGCAAGCCATCGCGCTCAACCCGCCGCATCTTTCCTGGTATCAGTTGACCATCGAACCCAACACGCTGTTCGGTTCCCGACCGCCGGTGTTACCGGACGATGACGCGCTGTGGGATATTTTTGAGCAAGGCCACCAGTTGCTGACCGCCGCAGGGTATCAGCAGTACGAAACCTCAGCCTATGCGAAACCAGGCTATCAGTGTCAGCACAACCTTAACTACTGGCGTTTTGGCGACTATCTCGGTATTGGCTGCGGCGCGCATGGCAAAATCACGTTCCCGGACGGACGCATCCTGCGCACCACCAAAACGCGGCACCCACGCGGTTACATGCAAGGGCGTTACCTGGAAAGCCAGCGTGATGTTGCCGAAGCCGACAAGCCGTTCGAGTTCTTTATGAACCGTTTCCGGTTACTGGAAGCCGCGCCGCGTGCAGAGTTCACGCAATATACCGGGCTTACCGAAGACGTTATTCGCCGGCAGATCGATGAGGCTATCGCCCAGGGCTACCTGATTGAATGCGATGAGTACTGGCAGATCACCCAACACGGTAAGCTGTTTTTGAATTCGCTGCTGGAGCTGTTTCTGGCGGAGTAATACGGTAACGATGTAGGCCGTATAAGGCCTTGAGCCGCCATCCGACAAATTGCCTGATGGCGCTGCGCTTATCAGACCTACAGGGTTAGGGCGATAAGCGCAGCCACCTTCATCGATTAATACTGATTAAACATTTCCTGAATCTGCTTAGGATCCTTGGTTTGGGTCAGCGCAAGCTGCAGCAGAACACGCGCTTTTTGCGGGTTCAGAGAGCCTGAAGCCACAAAGCCGTATTTCGCATCATCAATTTCAGCATCCTGCGTGGTGGAGCCGGTTGGTACACGGGATGAACGCACTACAACGGTACCTTTGTGCGCGGCAGTTGCCAGCGTATCGAAAATGGTTTTATACAGGTTACCGTTACCTACACCCGCACTGACGATCCCGGCGTAACCCGCGTCCACCAGCGCTTTTGCCGGCAGATCGGATGCGTTAGCGTAGTTGTAAACAATCCCAACTTTCGGCAGTTCGGTCAGCTTAGACACATCGAACGGCGTAGACGTGGTGTGCTTACGCGCAGGCGTACGCTGGTAGTCAATCTTACCGTTATGGATGTAGCCCAGCGGGCCATAGTTAACGGATTTGAAGGTGGCGACATCGGTAGTGTTGGTTTTGGTCACGTCGCGGCCATCCATAACGGTGTCGTTCATCACCACCAGCACACCGCGGTTGGCAGAGGCTTTGTCTGCTGCGGTAACCACTGCGTTATACAGATTGAACGGGCCATCAGCGCTCATACCTGTAGACGGACGCATTGCGCCGACCAGCACCACCGGCTTGTTGCACTTGACGGTCAGGTCGAGGAAATAGGCGGTTTCTTCCATGGTATCCGTACCATGAGTTACCACGAAGCCGTCGGTTTTATCACACTCGGTATTAATCTTTTTCGCCAGTGTTAACCAGACTTCGTCATTCATATCCTGGGAGCCGATGTTCACCACCTGCTCGCCTTTCACAACGGCGATATCTTTCAACTGAGGTACGGCATCAACCAGATTTTCTACGCCGACCTTGCCTGCCGTGTAGTTAGATTTTGTCGCGGAATCACCGCCGCCGGCAATCGTTCCGCCAGTAGCTAAAATGGTGATGTTTGGCAATGCCAGCGCCGCGCCGCTGAAACCCATAACCAGTGCGGCAAGTGCCGTTCTCTTGAAAAACTCCATGTTATTTCTCCAGTTACTTGAATTTGCAGCATTATGTCTATCTTACAGATGAATAATGTGACGCCATCCAATTAACCAGATTTATATCTCCATCAAATTGTTATTCTTAGAGATGGATATCAAAAAAACAGAAAAGTACAAAATAAAACGGCACAGAATGTTTCTGTGCCGTTAAAAAGAGGTGAAGATTATTTCAGAGCGCTAACCAGCGTTTTACGATCGTTTTCCAGCGTCACGACGCGGGCGCAAACATCTTTACCAAACTGCTGGAAGTCTTGTTCCTGATTCTTCCATTCGTTCTGAATTGAGGTCTGCAAACCGCCGAGGCTTCCGAGTACGCCCTGCAGCGGATTACCACCGCCTTTGAGCACGGCTTTCGCCCCCATCTCGTTGATGCTGTCCTGTAAAATACCGCCCATCGCCTGATTCACCAGCTGTTGTCCGTCCGCGCGAACCTGATCAATCGCCTTATAATGGAAGGTCAGGCCGTCAGTACGATGCTCAATGATGCGGTTCATCTGCGCTTTCAACTGCGCATCCAGCTTGGTTAAGCGGCCACGCATGTTGCTGCTTTCGCCGACCTCTTTGGCGATGATTTTGTCCAGCGCCACGCGACCTTTCTCCACGCGCGCTCTGGCACCTTCATCAATCCATGGCAGGCTACTACGCAACGCCGCCTGATAATCTTTGGCCTGCTCACGCTGTGCGGCGTTCAGGTTGTACTGTTTACCGTTAAAGGTAACATCACCGGACTGGGTAATAACCAGGTCGCCGTTCTCCCCCTTCACCTGCACAGTTTGTGGGCTCAAAATCACATCGTCACGCGGGGTGACGCTGCACTGATAATCGGCATGTGCGGCCATCGCCGTGAACGTTAGGACTGCCGCCAGCAGCGTTTTGCGCATCATATCTTTCCCTCAATACAAATCGGGCCGGCATTTGCCGACCCTGTGCTACTTAGTCCCACCAAATATCGAAAAGTTCGCTGGTACGCACTTCTTCAAGTTTGTGTTCTTCCAGCCACTTACGCACGATAGCCTGATGTTCTTCGGTGCATTTGCCGATTTCCTGCAGACAGATCAGACCTTCCCAGGCCAGATAGCCGCTGCCGTCAAAGGCCAGTTTGTTCGGTTCGATAACTTCATTGATAAAGTCATCAACGATTTGATCGACCTGCTCTCCGGATGTACCTTCCGGGAAACGCCATGCAACCGAAAATCCTATTTCCTGGAATTCGTCGATGTGCATCTTTTTACGCAGACGACGGCTACGGTTCTTTGCCATTATTTCACCCTCTCGAACATTAAGTCCCATACGCCGTGGCCAAGACGATGACCACGTTGTTCAAATTTGGTTACCGGGCGCGATTGTGGGCGCGGTACATAATCGTTACTCTCTGACTGGTTTTTATACCCGTCAATTGAGGACATTACTTCCAGCATGTGCTCCGCGTAGGCTTCCCAGTCGGTTGCCATGTGGAACACGCCGCCCAGCTTCAGCTTGCTTAAGATATGCTCAGCAAACGGTACCTGAACGATACGGCGTTTATTATGACGTGCTTTATGCCACGGGTCAGGGAAAAACAGCTGAACCATAGATAAAGAATTGTCAGGAATCATTTTATGCAGGACTTCAACGGCATCATGGCACATGACGCGCAGATTCTCGACGCCCTCTTCATGGGCTGAAGCCAGACACGCGCCAACACCCGGCGAGTGAACCTCAATGCCGAGGAAATTTTGTTCCGGGCACGCTTTCGCCATCGCCACCAGCGAAGCCCCCATACCAAAACCGATTTCCAGCGTGACTGGCGCGTCGCGACCAAACAATACTGCGAAATCCACAGGCTCTTCGCTGAACTCAACGCCCATCACCGGCCAGTAGTTTTCCAGCGCGTGTTCCTGCCCTTTCGTCAGTCGCCCCTGGCGACGAACAAAACTACGAATCCGGCGCAGCGGGCGGCCGTTTTCATCAAATTCCGGTGAAATGACGTCGTTCTTCATAAAAGTTTAGTCTGCTGTGATTGAGTTCTGAAAACGGGCATTATCCAAAGTTAGTTGCCGGATGCAAGTAAAGGAAGAAAGTGAGCAGCGGAAAGTTCCGGTTTACACCCCGTTGCCGCTGTGCTGCAATCTTGCCCCCGGCAATAATGAAACGGTAATCATGCAAGCGTCTCAATTCTCGGCTCAGGTTTTGAGCTGGTACGACAAATACGGGCGGAAAACGCTGCCCTGGCAAATTGACAAGACGCCTTACAAAGTATGGCTCTCTGAGGTGATGCTGCAACAAACTCAGGTTGCCACCGTCATCCCCTATTTTGAGCGCTTTATGGCGCGCTTCCCAACGGTAACGGATTTAGCCCATGCGCCGCTGGATGAAGTCCTGCATTTATGGACCGGGCTGGGCTATTACGCCCGTGCGCGAAATCTGCATAAAGCGGCGCAGCAGGTTGTGACGCTGCATGGCGGCATATTCCCGCAAACCTTTGATGAGGTGGCCGCCCTGCCAGGCGTCGGACGTTCAACCGCAGGCGCGATCCTTTCTCTCTCTCTGGGTCAGCATTTTCCGATTCTCGACGGTAACGTCAAACGCGTGCTGGCTCGCTGTTATGCTGTAAGCGGGTGGCCGGGTAAAAAAGAGGTTGAAAAGAAACTGTGGGAGTTGAGCGAGCAGGTTACGCCTGCCCACGGGGTTGAGCGGTTTAATCAGGCGATGATGGATTTAGGCGCCATGGTCTGTACGCGCTCAAAACCTAAATGCTCCCTGTGTCCGTTGGAAAATGGCTGCGTGGCGAGCGCCAGTGCAAGCTGGGCGCTGTATCCGGGTAAAAAACCGAAACAGACGTTACCGGAACGGACGGGCTATTTTTTACTGATGCAACATGATGATGAGGTGCTGCTCGCGCAGCGTCCCCCCAGCGGCTTATGGGGGGGTTTATACTGTTTTCCGCAGTTTGACGATGAAGATGGGCTACGCAACTGGCTGGCGCAACGACAAATTAACGCAGATAATCTGACCCAACTTAATGCGTTTCGCCATACCTTTAGCCATTTCCACTTAGATATTGTGCCTATGTGGCTTCCCGTGTCTTCATTCAGCTCATGCATGGATGAAGGCAACGCGCTCTGGTATAACTTAGCGCAACCGCCGTCGGTCGGACTGGCGGCTCCCGTGGAGCGTTTGTTACAGCAATTACGTGCCGGTACACACGTTTAATGTACCGGACGATAGAGAGGACTTTTTATGAGCAGAACGATTTTTTGCACTTTCCTGCAACGCGAAGCAGAAGGACAGGATTTTCAGCTGTATCCGGGCGATTTGGGAAAACGTATTTATAACGAGATTTCTAAAGAAGCATGGGCGCAGTGGCAGCATAAACAGACCATGCTGATTAACGAGAAAAAACTCAATATGATGAACGTCGAACACCGTAAGTTACTGGAACAGGAGATGATTAACTTCCTGTTTGAAGGTAAGGATGTGCATATTGAAGGCTATACGCCAGAGTCATAAGAACCGATGCCGGGTGGCGCTGCGCTTATCCGGCCTACGATTTAATCTGGTCCTTGCAAATAACAAACACAACACGCACTCCCGGAATGATGAAAAAATTTCTCGCGCTTGCCGTTATTGCGCCGTTGCTCATCTCCTGTTCCAGTACGACCAAAAAAGGCGATTCCTATAACGAAGCCTGGGTCAAGGATACCAACGGTTTTGATATTCTGATGGGGCAATTTGCCCATAACATTGAGAACCTGTGGGGATTTAAGGAAGTGCTGATTGCGGGTCCGAAGGACTACGTAAAGTATACCGATCAGTACCAGACCCGCAGCCATATCAACTTTGATGACGGTACGATAACCGTCGAGACCATTGCCGGGACAGATCCCGCCGGACACCTGCGTCGGGCGATTATCAAGACGTTGCTGATGGGCGACGATCCGGGCTCTATTGATCTCTATTCCGATGTCGATGACATTAAGATTTCCAAAGAGCCGTTCCTGTATGGACAGGTGGTCGATAATACCGGCCAGCCCATTCGTTGGGAGGGACGCGCCACCAACTTTGCCAACTACCTGCTGCAAACGCGACTAAAAAGCCGCAGCAATGGCTTGCGTATCATCTATAGCGTGACGATCAATCTGGTGCCGAACCACCTTGATAAGCGCGCGCATAAATACGTTGGCATGGTGCGCCAGGCTTCACGTAAGTATGGCGTCGACGAGTCGCTGATTCTGGCCATCATGCAAACCGAATCCTCATTTAACCCGTATGCGGTCAGCCATGCCGATGCGCTGGGGCTGATGCAGGTGGTACAGCACAGCGCCGGGAAAGATGTGTTCCGCTCGCAGGGGCGCTCAGGCACGCCGAGCCGTAGCTTCCTGTTTGACCCAGCCAGCAACATTGATACCGGTACCGCCTATCTGGCAATGCTCAACAATGTCTATTTGGGCGGCATCGATAATCCGACCTCGCGTCGCTATGCGGTGATCACCGCGTATAACGGCGGTGCAGGCAGCGTGCTGCGCGTGTTCTCGAACGATAAAATTCAGGCCGCAAATATCATTAACAGCATGTCCCCTGGGGACGTTTATCAAACGCTGACCAGCCGACATCCGTCTGCTGAATCACGCCGATATCTTTACAAGGTCAATTCCGCTCAAAAATCATATCGACGCCACTAATGTATCCCTCTTCTGCCCCGCTAAACGGGGTCCAGAAGAGGGTAAAATGTTAACCCCATCACTCTTTTGCTTTGCAATCAGAAATTGTTTGCAAATATTTGTCACAGGTAACAAAAAAAGAGTGCCTCTCGTTGATAGAATCACATCATATAGCCACGGCAAATGTGCCTTTTAAAACATTCATCCGCATTACGGTGTGAGGAAATTAACATGAATCTTAAGCTGCAGCTGAAAGTTCTCTCGTTTCTGCAGTTCTGCTTATGGGGTAGTTGGCTCACTACCCTCGGCTCCTATATGTTTGTCACCCTTAAATTCGATGGTGCATCCATTGGCGCAGTTTATAGCTCGCTGGGGATCGCCGCCGTGTTTATGCCGACGCTGTTAGGGATCGTGGCCGACAAATGGATCAGTGCGAAATGGGTTTACACCATTTGTCACCTGGTCGGCGCTGCAACGCTGTTCGCCGCAGCCGAGGTCACCACGCCAGGCGCCATGTTCTTTGTGATCTTGCTTAACTCGCTGGCCTATATGCCAACGTTGGGGTTAATCAACACTATCTCTTACTATCGCCTGCAGTCGGCCGGAATGGATATCGTTACAGACTTCCCGCCAATCCGTATCTGGGGCACCATCGGTTTTATTATGGCGATGTGGGCAGTAAGCTTCTCCGGCTTTGAACTGAGCCATATGCAGCTGTATATCGGTGCAACGCTGTCCGTGGTACTGGCGCTGTTCACCCTGACGCTGCCGCATATTCCGGTCGCCAACCAGCAGAAAAACCAGAGCTGGACGTCAATGCTTGGCCTGGATGCCTTCGCGCTGTTTAAAAACAAACGTATGGCGATTTTCTTCATCTTCTCGATGATGCTGGGCGCAGAGCTGCAAATTACCAATATGTTCGGTAATACGTTCCTGCACAGCTTCGATAATAACCCGCTGTTCTCCGGTAGCTTCATCGTTGAACACGCATCGGTGATGATGTCGATTTCGCAGATTTCCGAGACCCTGTTTATCCTGACCATCCCGTTCTTCTTAAGCCGTTACGGTATTAAGAACGTGATGCTTATCAGTATTGTGGCGTGGATGCTGCGCTTCGGCCTGTTTGCCTACGGCGATCCAACGCCGTTCGGTACCGTGCTGCTGGTTCTGTCGATGATTGTTTACGGCTGTGCCTTCGACTTCTTCAACATCTCTGGCTCCGTATTCGTAGAGAAAGAAGTTCGCCCTGAGATCCGCGCCAGCGCACAGGGTATGTTCCTGATGATGACCAACGGCTTCGGTTGTATTCTGGGCGGTCTGGTGAGCGGTAAAGTCGTTGAATACTATACCTTGAACGGTATTACCGACTGGCAGACCGTGTGGCTAATCTTCGCAGGTTACTCGCTAGTTCTGGCTTTTGCCTTCGTTGCGCTGTTTAAATACAAACACGTACGCGTTCCGGCAGGCACTCAAACTATCGCGCACTAACGTTTACGCAGAGAAAAGCGGGTTGCCAAAAGGTAACCCGCTTTTTTTGCGCTTACTTCACAACATATCCATACAGACGCTTAATACCGTCTGCATCCGTTTCACTGTAAACACCTTGCAGTTCCGGCGAGAAGCCTGGCAACAGGTTTACGCCCTCTTCCAATGCCAGGAAGTACCGTTGCACCGCCCCGCCCCATACTTCGCCCGGAACCACACACAGCACGCCCGGAGGATAAGGCAGCGCACCTTCCGCCGCAATGCGGCCAGCAGCGTTACTAATACGCACCAGTTCAACATCACCACGGATAAAAGCGCTGTTGGCATCCTGTGGGTTCATCGCCACGACAGGCAAACTCTCCTGACGGAACATCGCTTTTTGCAGATCTTTCACATCAAAGCTGACGTACAGTGAGTGCATCTCCTGACACAGTTCACGCAGCGTGTAATCCCGGTAGCGTACCGGATACTTGTTGAAGATGGTGGGCAGCACGTCTGCCAGCGGCGTATCGTCCTCAATATGCTGCTCAAACTGCGCCAACATCGCCACCAGTTGCGCCAGTTTTTCAGTGCTTTCTGCCGGAGTCAGCAGGAACAGAATCGAGTTGAGATCGCATTTCTCCGGCACGATACCGTTTTCACGCAGGTAATGCGCCAGAATCGTCGCCGGAATACCAAACTCAGTATATTGCCCGGTTTGCGCATCAATGCCCGAGGTGGTTAACAACAGTTTGCAAGGGTCGACAAAATACTGGTCGCGCGCGTAGCCGGAAAAACCATGCCATTTAGCACCCGGTTCAAAGCTAAAGAAGCGGCGTTCGCTGGCAATCACCTGCGTCGGGTAGCTTTCCCAGGGTTTGCCATCGACTAGCGGAGGAATAAAAGGCTGAATCATCTTACAGCGGGCAATAATCGCTTTACGGGCCTCAATGCCCAGCGCCACACACTCCGCCCATAGCCGACGGCCACTCTCGCCTTCATGAATTTTGGCGTTCACGTCCAACGCCGCAAACAGCGGGTAAAACGGACTGGTGGAAGCATGCAGCATAAATGCATTATTCAGACGCTTATGCGGGCAGAACCGCGCCTGGCCGCGAATATGGTTATCCTTTTTGTGGATCTGCGAGGTTTGCGAGAATCCTGCCTGCTGTTTGTGTACCGACTGAGTGACAAAGATCCCCGGATCGTTAGCATTGAGCTCCAGCAGCAGCGGTGACCCATCGGCCATCATCGGAATAAATTGCTCGTAACCGACCCATGCGGAGTCAAACAGGATGTAATCGCACAGATGACCGATCTTGTCGATCACCTGCCGGGCGTTGTAGATCGTACCGTCATAGGTACCGAGTTGAATGATCGCCAGACGAAACGGACGAGATCGTTCGGCCTTTTGTGGCGCAACTTCACGAAGCTGCTGACGCAGATACGCCTCATCAAAGCAGTGCTCGTCAATGCCGCCAATAAAGCCAAACGGATTACGCGCAGCTTCCAAATAGACTGGCGTAGCGCCCGCCTGGATCAGCGCGCCGTGGTGGTTTGACTTGTGGTTGTTGCGGTCAAACAGCACCAGATCGCCACGCGTCAGCAGCGCATTGGTTACCACTTTATTGGCCGCAGAGGTCCCATTCAGCACAAAATAGGTTTTATCCGCGTGGAAAACTTTCGCGGCAAATTTCTGCGCATGTTTCGCTGATCCTTCATGAATCAACAGATCGCCAAGCTTAACATCGGCGTTGCACATATCCGCACGAAACAGGTTTTCGCCAAAAAACTCGTAGAAATGTCGGCCCGCCGGATGCTTCTTAAAAAACTCACCGTGCTGATGTCCCGGGCAGGCAAATGTGCTGTTCCCCATCTCGACATACTGGGTGAGCGTGTCATAGAACGGTGGCAGCAACTCTTCCTCATACTGACAGGCAGCAGACTCCAGTTCCAGCCAGTCCTGAGCCTGACCGCGAATAACCGCATTAATACCCGCAGGCACATCGACATCAGATTCTGCGAACAGAAACACCGGTATATGAAAACCAGTGCGTTTCAGCAAAGCCAGGATCCCGCTGCGACTGTCCGCAACGGTAATGACGACTGCCGCAACGTCAGTAAAATCGGTACTGTCCAGTGACACCACCTGACGATGGCTGGACAGGCGAGAAACCAGTTCACTACTGGCGGCAATTTTCATTGATTTCATAAGCGCAATAACCCGTTTCGGGAAAATCAAAAGTCCCGGACAAAGCCACATTGCTTTGCCCACGAAATGACAGGTCAAACTGGTTACCAGCCCCGACCGCCAGACATCAGTAAAAGCAGATAGCCTCTGATTTTACTGTTATCCTGCAGTGAGCGTGCGCTGCCCTCACCGCATGGTGGGAGGGTAAAGATAAGTCGCAGGAAGGGGCAAACGTCGCGCAAAAAGGCGATATTGAAGGCGATGTAGGGGGAGTAATTTCATCCCAGGCAGCCCCATTCAGACAGGAGAAAATTCGCGCAATCATGGCACCTTTCACTTACAGGCGCAAGATAAAATCCGGTGCGAAAACCTCACAGATAAACAAACATTTTGTCTGAAATTAGCGGCATAATAATGCAATCTGAAACATAATTTCACCCAGCCAATTGCCTTTAGTATCAAGACGATAATGGGTATGCAGGAGCAAACGTGGTAATCGGACCCTTTATTAATGCCAGCGCCATTTTATTTGGTGGCGTTCTCGGCGCGCTGCTCAGCCAACATTTACCAGAACGCATTCGTGCCTCCATGACCTCCATATTCGGACTGTGCTCTTTGGGGATTGGTATTTTGCTGGTTATCAAATGCGCTAACCTGCCGGTGATGGTTCTGGCAACGCTGGTCGGTGCTTTAATTGGCGAGTTCTGTCATCTGGAAAAAGGAATCAATACCGCGGTTGCCAAAGCACAACAGTTTTTCACCCGCTCGGATGCCAATGTAACGCACGAGTCTTTTATTCAAAGCTATGTGGCCATAATCGTGCTGTTTTGCGCCAGTGGTACCGGGATCTTCGGCGCGATACACGAAGGGATGACCGGCGATCCTAATATTTTAATCGCCAAGTCGTTTCTTGATTTCTTCACGGCCATCATCTTTGCCTGTTCGCTGGGAATTGCGGTATCTGCCATTTGCGTACCAATGCTGGTAATCCAATTAACGCTTGCCACTTGTGCAGCACTGATTTTGCCTCTGACGACACCATCCATGATGGCTGACTTTAGCGCCGTAGGTGGTCTGCTGTTGCTGGCAACGGGCTTACGTATTTGCGGCATCAAAATGTTCGCCGTCGTGAATATGCTGCCCGCCCTGCTGCTGGCCATGCCGCTCTCCGCCGCGTGGACGGCATTTTTTGCCTGAGAATGCGTGCAATTGCAGCAATGTGGTGATAGATTGTGCAGTCTGCATTGATTTGAAGAAATTTCGTTGACGAAGCGAAGCGAATCGGGTTTAATGCGCCTCGTTGCCCGGATAGCTCAGTCGGTAGAGCAGGGGATTGAAAATCCCCGTGTCCTTGGTTCGATTCCGAGTCCGGGCACCACTATTTAAAGAACCCGCCCTAGAGGCGGGTTTTTGCTTTTGGAGAAACGGACTCCCATCAAGCACCGTTCGATTATTCATCGCCAGCGGCTCTCACCTACGGGGCCAGCACGACAAGCGCGCTGTTCAACGCCTGCGGCGTGAGTCCGTGCTCTGGCACCGCTATTATTAAAGACACATTAATAATGTTGCATTTTAACCGGCGGTTATCACATTCTCAATTTTGCTTATGTACTCGATAAATAGTGATACACCTGACCGCTTTCTGAATTTTGCAATACATACATAAATGATGTAATCCAACTACACATTCAGGCTGCAGAGTGATAACACAGGAATATTTAGGTTAAGCCAAAATATAAAGCTAACAGATAGAAATCTTCCCCCCCCTGAAAATTCATCATCTGTAATAGCAAACTGATATATAATCTTTATCTGAATAGTATTACACTCACATTTAGAATAAATCCATTAAAATACCCCCTCCCCTGCACAATAATTCAATAAAACAATTATCAAGAGATTATAATATATCAAGCAATACTAACCAAAAACATATTGACGTAATCTATAATATAGGAGATAAATATATAAAATAATCACCTCCAGAAATTATTATCGAAAAAGGATTGATAAGATGATCAGGAAAATTATCGCTAAGATAACCAAAAGGTATAATAGTTATAATTACGACACGTCTTCCGACATCATCGAGGCAGAAGCCCTCATCGCTGAACAAAAAACAGATAATTACAATAAAATAATCTGCCATCATTTCACTTCTGGCATATCAACACTGAACTTGATAAGAACATCGTTAATTTCGACTCATGAACAACTAAATACAGAAAAAGATAAAATAACTGAGTTAAATGCACAAAATAATAAAGCCATGCATTCTCTTGAATCACTCGTTATTGAGATCAATGAGGCAGGTAAAGAATCAGCAGAAATTCAAAAACAAATGACTCAGCTTAAGTTATCACTGATTGAAATTAATGATGCAATTAAAGATATACAGAAAATTGCCAATCATACAAATTTAATTGCAATAAATTCAGCAATTGAAGCTGCCCGTGTAGGTGAGGCAGGAAGAGGATTTAGCGTTATCTCAAAAGAAGTTAGACAACTGGCTGAAAACGTTAAAACGTGCACTAACCATATATTCTTGCAAACAGAAACCCTCCAGAATAATGGTTCCACGGTTGATATCTCCATCGAAGCACAGCTAGCAATAATCACAAAAATAACTCAACATATAAACGAAGTTGTTTTTTCTATTAAGAGTGTAATTGAAAAATCAGCCGCGATGAAATCAATTATTGACTACATATCAAATTTACTATTTTTAAGCATTATTAAAATGGATCATGTTATCTGGAAAATAGATCTATATAAAAAGCTTACCGAGAATAAATTGGATGATACGTTAACATCATACAGTCAGTGCAGACTGGGGAAATGGTATTACGGAGATACTGGTAGATGTTTCACTCATTTAGCGGGATTTAAAAACCTGGAAGCGCCTCATCAGATGTTACATAATTCCGGCGTTCTTGCAATCGAGTATTCGGTTTCGGGCGACCATGAGCATATGTCCCTGGCGTTAAAAAGAATGGAACAGGCCAGTGATGAGGTAATGAATCAGCTTGAGATTCTTGGCAATGAGATCTTCAGGGAAGTTGTAAAATTTACGCCTGACGATAATCCCTGACGAATTTATTATTAAAAAATAGTTAAGTACTATTGGAGATGGCTGATGTTTACTCTATTATCTAAAAATGAAAATGCTGTGATAGTTTTACATGAAATTTATGGATTTAATAATCATATCAAGCAAACATGTAAAGAGCTGCATAACTCAGGACTTGATGTATATTGCCCAAATTTCTTGAACCGCGAAGAACCTTTCAAATACGATCAACATAGCCAGGCATACGATTATTTTATGAAGTTCTGCGGATTCGATACATCAATGGTCTTCGATTTACTGACAGGAATACGTGAGAATTATAAAAAAATAATAATCGTCGGATTCAGTGTTGGAGGGACATTAGCATGGCTTTGTTCGGAGAATACTCAGTGCGATGGTGTCGTCAGCTTCTACGGAAGCCGTATACGTGATTATACTGATATTATGCCAAACTGCCCAACGTTGGTTATCCAGGCAAAATATGAAGAAGCCTATGATCCTTACTTTCTCCAGCATAAACTCAGTCAGTATTCATCAGTATCGTTTCATATATTCAACAGCCGTCACGGATTTTGCGACCCTTATAATAAGGCTTACAATCAGCCTGAATCAGCGAAAGCGCTGACTCTTTCGCATGATTTTATCGCGAGGATCATCAACTAAGTTAATATAAGCGCTGACTTTTTTGATGATACTAAGTTGGCGTATTTCCAGTGCTATCGCTTTGACATGGGTTAAAATCAGCGCAGGTCAAAAGCCCCCGTGATGGCGGCATCACCACCACAGGGGTACGCAATTACTCTTTAACCACAATCAACGGTTCAATATCACTCTCTTTTTTTATTACCAGTGACTCATCGCCGCGCAGGCAGGTACCGCCGTAGTTACCGCCTACGGTAAAGGTGCAAACCTGGATATATTTACCGGCAACCTTTGGCAGACACCAAAGTTGCTGATAAATATTCTTTTGCTCGGCAAACTTACCGCTGGTTTTATCCAGGAGCTCTTCCTGATGGCTCACCAGATCGATGTTACTGCCACAACGTCCTGCAATAGGTTTCACCGCATAACCGGTTTGCGCCAGCTCTTCATTAACAGTGAAATCAGTATCAAGCAGATAGCGGTGATGCGGAAACAGTTGCCACAAAATAGGCAGAATTGCTTTGTTGCCAGGGATCACCGTCCACAGAGGTTCGAAGACCAACACTTCCGGGCGCAGCAGCACGTCGATCAAACGCACTTCCTGATTCGTATGCCCGGTACGAATTGGCACCGCAGCGTACTCCGTTTCGCTGACCTCTCGCACCTGCTCAATCGCGGTTTCCCATGCCCAGGTTTTCCAGACACAGTTAACCAGACGACCGTCACCGTCAATCAGCTGACCGGCGTCATCCCAACGTAGCTCATCGAGGCCACGCAGAATTTTGCTGTCAAACCCAGCCTGACGCAGCGCCTGCTGCATAAACTGCGCGTGATAGTTTTCCTCTATATCCTTATCCTGCATGATGTGGACAAAAGGACGCGCGCGGCTGTGCTTCCAGGCACCCGCCAGTTCGTTGATCAACCCTTCAGCCGGGTTGTGTCCCTGCCCTTTGTAACCCCGTTCTGCCCATCTTTCGAGGATCAAACCGGCTTCGGTATGGCACGATGCGGAATCGGCGTTGTACTCATACACCTTCAGTCCGCGTTCATCCATACAGAAATCCATACGCCCCGTGATCATGTGATGCCGCCGACGCTGCCAGGAAAGGCGCAGACGCGGCCAGAGGATTTTCGGGATATCAAACAGCGCCAGCAGGTTATCGTCTTTCAGCACCTTGTCAGTCGCATGTAAATACATCAAGTGCAGCTCGTTGGTGGCTTTGATCAGTTCCTGCTCGGCACTCTCGGTAATGGTGAAGTACTGATGCGGATCCTGATTGATGACGTGACCGTTCGCCAGCACGTAGGCTTTTTGCAGCGGATCCTGTTCATCCAGCCATTTACCGTCAAACTGCCCGTTATCTTCCAGTCGTGCGCCGCCAATTTTCAGCGAGTCGTTGGCAATCTCCGGCTGCGGCAAACTGTCACGCGTGTCATCGGTCTGGATCATCCAACCAAGAATGGTGGTGTCGTCAAAGGTATCACGCAGGGTGTAACAACCGTTTTCAACCACCATTTCCAGTTCACGGGTCCACTGTTGTCCGGGAGGTAGCGGCGTATGGAGCACGTTCTGTTCGGCAATACGAATTTTGTTTTCCAGCAACTGGGTAACGACCGCCACATGCCCGGTATCTTTAAATTCACCGCCTTTTTGCCAGATAAGCAGAGCGCCTGCTACCGGAGCGCGGGGCGAACCATTCGGAAATGCTTGTAACGGCAGGATATTGTCATTCACCACTTCGCGCAGGAAGCGTAAGGAGAAGATCTCCCAGGCCATGCCCACATCGGTGAAGACCACGCCATAGTTAAGGAAGAGAAAGCGGCGTGCGAACTCTACGCACTGCCATTTGTGGCCCATGTATTCATCATCGATATAGCTGCGAAATGCCGCATCATCGTCGTAGTCCCGTGGGTCGAGGGAGCTGTAATCTGAAGAGTAAATTGCTACACCGCCTGGGGCGTAGCCCAATAATGTCCCGAATGGGGCATCCTGACTGGTCGTTCCTTTGCTCATGCACCTTACCTCAAAACAATACAGCCTGAGCAGGTTGGCGTGAATTTTTCGCTCTGATTACCTGCTCTGCGACACTAACCGGACAGAGGTCGATATCATCATACACCTCAACGCAGCGACTGGCGCTCAGAGGCGAAAAATTCACAGCAGGAACTACGCTTTTGTCAGGGTGACCGGTACGCTTTTATACGCCGGAGTCAAACTTTGTGTGTCTACCGCTTCCAGCGAAAGCAGGACATTCGCTTCAGGCAGATAAGCGCCTATTGAGCCCGCCGCCATGTTGTAAATCACTACTGTTAAGCCGTACATGATGCGATCCGCGCAGGGCTGGCCGTTGTCGTCCAGCGCCTGAATATTGACCACATCGCCCTGGTCCAGGCCACGGCTCGCCGCCTCTTCGGCGCTTAAAAACACCACATCCCGACGACCGGCAATGCCACGATAGCGGTCGTTCATACCATAAATAGTGGTGTTGTACTGATCGTGACTACGCAGCGTTGCCAGTACCAGCGCATCAGCAGGCTGATTTTCCCGCTCAACCGCCCGTTGATGGCTGACGATAAAGTTGGCTTTGCCATTCTCCGTTCGCCATTCACGGTGCGAAGCAGGCGTATCCATGCGAAATCCTCCCGGCTCGGCAATACGTGCGTTGTAGTTGTGGAATGCGGGAATCACGGCTTCAATGGCGTCACGGATCAACGTGTAATCTCCGGTTAACGCTTCCCAGTTTACCGGCGAAAGCGGCAGCGTAGCGCGCGCCATACCCGCCACAATCGCGGGCTCCGATTTTAACCAGCGGGAAGCCGGTTTCAGCGCGCCACAGGAAGCGTGAACCATCGACATAGAATCTTCGACGGTCACCGACTGGATCCCCGTTGCCTGCATGTCGCGCTCCGTTCGGCCTAATGCAGGTAGCAGGTAGTTATGCTTTGCCAGCAGCAGATGCGACCTGTTCAGTTTGGTCGCCACATGGACCTGCAGATCCAGATTTTTCATCGCCGCAAAGGTACGCTGCGGTTGCGGCATCGCCACCGCCAAATTGCCGCCCATGCAGATAAGCGCTTTTGCGTCTCCCCGCTCGATGGCGCGAATACTCTCCACGCTGGAGCGGCCATGTTTGCGCGGAACGCGGATAGAAAAATGCGTCTCAAGGCGTTGCAGGAACTCTTCGGACGCCGCTTCGTTGATCCCCACGGAACGATCGCCCTGCACGTTAGAGTGACCGCGCAACGGGCAGATCCCCGCGCCCGGCTTACCCATATTGCCTTTCAGCAGCAGCAGGTTTACCAGTTGCTGGACGTTCTCAGTGCCGTTTTTATGCTGGGTGATGCCCAGTCCATAACAAACGATAGTGGCACTGGATTTACTGTAGCTGTGCGCCAGATCTTCCATCTGGCTACGCGTCAGACCCGAGTCCTGCTCCAGCTCCGCCCAGTTATGCTGACGTAAGTCGTCATACAGCGCTGCATATCCCGCGGTATGCTCTTCGATAAACGCATGATCGAGCGTCGGCTGCTGATCCAGTAAGATCCGCGCTTCGTCCATTTCGATCAGCGCTTTCATGATGCCTTTGAGCAGCGAAGCGTCACCGCCCATTTTTACCTGGTAGTAGTCGTTGCTTAGCTCCGTTGCCTGACCGGTGAACATCTCTTTCGGGCTTTGCGGGAAGCTAAAGCGCTCAAGCCCCCGCTCGGCCAGGGGATTGATGGAGATAATTTTAGCGCCACGCCTGGCAACGTCGCGTAAGGTGGTCAGCATGCGTGGATGGTTAGTGCCGGGGTTATGCCCGATACAAATCACCAAATCGCAGTGGTCAAAATCCTCCAGTTCAACGGTCCCTTTCCCAAGGCCAATGGCAGGAGTTAGCCCTGCGCTGGTCGGTCCGTGGCACATGTTTGAGCAATCAGGGAAGTTGCTGCTGCCATATTCGCGGGCAAACAGCTGATACAAGAACGCCGCTTCATTTGATGTTCTGCCGGAGGTGTAAAACTCAACCTGTTGTGCTGAATCATAGCCGCGCAGACGCTCGCCGATCTCCTGGAAGGCGATATCCCAATCCACCGCCTGCCAGGTGTCTGTTGAGGCATCGTATTTCATTGGATGCGTCAAACGACCGATATTTTCCAGTTCATAATCGCTGTAGTGCCAGAGTGTAGAAACCGGATGACGGCTGAAAAATTCCGGTGACGCTTTCTTGCTGGTTGTCTCCCAGGAGACCGCCTTAACGCCATTTTCGCACAACTCCATTGGCGCACGGTGCCCTGGATCCGGCCACGCACAGCCCGGACAATCGAACCCTTTCACCTGGTTCATTTTGAACATCGCGATAATGTCACGGGCGACAGCCTTTTGCGAAAACACCGAAGCAGTGACGGCTTTTACCGCGCCCCACCCACCCGCCGGGCCCTGATAACCGCTTACTCCTGGAACACCATTTTTCATTATTACTGCTTATTCACCGCCAATTTTTGATGGTGAATACGGTAGCAATTTCCGTCCAACATTGATTTCCTCTTCATGGAGTACGGACCGGGTACAATGAACGGGTTAGATTTATCTTCCCCTTTCAGCACAAAGCGACATAAAGTCCCAATCTGTTAAATTGAGTTCTACCTAACTGCTACACTGCATCAACACAACCACTCAGAAGGCAGGTCAATATGTCAGACAATACCTATCAGCCCGCGAAAGTCTGGACGTGGGAAAAATCGAACGGCGGCGCTTTCGCCAATATCAACCGTCCTGTTTCCGGTGCCACCCACGAAAAAACGCTGCCGGTTGGCAAGCATCCGCTGCAGCTCTATTCGCTGGGTACGCCAAACGGGCAGAAAGTGACGATTATGCTGGAGGAGCTGCTGGCGCAGGGCGTGAAAGGCGCAGAATACGATGCCTGGATTATCCGCATCGGCGATGGCGATCAGTTTTCCAGCGGCTTTGTTGAAGTGAATCCGAACTCGAAGATCCCGGCGCTGCGCGACCACTCGCAAAACCCACCGGTTCGCGTATTCGAATCTGGCGCAATTCTGCTCTATCTGGCTGAAAAATATGGTTATTTCCTGCCGCAAGATTTGGCAAAACGTACCGAAACGCTGAACTGGCTGTTCTGGCTACAAGGCGCGGCGCCGTTCCTCGGCGGTGGTTTTGGCCACTTCTATAACTATGCGCCGGTAAAAATCGAGTACGCGATCAACCGCTTCACGATGGAAGCCAAGCGCTTACTCGACGTGCTGGATAAGCAGTTAGCGCAGCATCAGTTTGTGGCCGGAGATGAATACACCATTGCCGATATGGCGGTCTGGCCGTGGTTTGGCAATGTGGTGCTGGGCAACGTGTACGACGCGGCAGAGTTCCTCGACGCAGGAAGTTACAAGCACGTGCAGCGCTGGGCAAAAGAGATTGCAGCGCGCCCGGCGGTTAAGCGTGGTCGTATTGTAAACCGCACTAATGGACCGCTGAACGAGCAACTTCATGAACGCCATGACGCCAGCGACTTCGATACCAATACCGAAGATAAGCGCCAGGGTTAACGTAAGATGCCGGATGGCGGCGCTAACGCCTTATCCGGCCTACATATAAGGCGCGGGCCTGATAAACGCTGCGCCATCCGGCATAAAATCACGCGCTGGTGACGTCGTACTCCATGCGGCGAAGTGCGTCTAACGTGGCTTTAGCTTCATCTTCATCAATGATGCTCATGGCGAACCCTACGTGCACCAGCACCCATTGCCCGACAAGCTCAGCCGTATCACCTTCACAAATCAGGGCAATATTGACATCACGTTTGATGCCGCACACTTCAACCTGCGCAAGCTGGTGAATATCTTCACCAACGGCCAGAACCTGACCAGGGACTCCAATACACATATCTGACTCCGCCCCATAGCAACTATGGGTTATTCGACTTCAATACTTTTCACTTTCAGTGAATCGCCAGCATCAACCCGCAGACGATCGCCCTGACATTGTGGACACTGCGCGTCATGCTGGGTGATTTCCACAACCTGACTGCAATCCCAGCACCACGCCTGGGCTGGTTTGTAATCAATATGCAGTTCACACCCCTGGGCCAGCGTTCCCTGACAGACGATGTCGAAACTAAACCGAACGGCGCTCTCTTCAACGCAGGAGAGCGCCCCGATTTCCAGCCAAACGCCGGTTACACGTTTGACACCGTGCTGCTCTGCCTGCTGTTGAACAATCTCAACCGCGCTCTGACAAAGGGACAGCTCATGCATTTTCGCAGTTCCGACGACCCAGCAGCAGCGCGCGGCGATTTAGCTGCGGCGCATTCGGATCGCTCACCGGCAGCGATAACAGCATGCGCGCGCAATCGTCAGTCAGACGGACGCCTTCTTGCGCCGACATACTGTGCGAAAGCGGCGACATCAGTGAGCAGGAGAAATATTGCGATACGCCGTCCAGTTCACCCACGGTAAAGGTCATCTCGCCATACGGCAGACGCAACCCGACTTTTTCGCTGACTTTACGCACCGGCCAGATCTGGTCCGGTCCGGGGAAAATCAGTGCGCTCAGCATCCAGGGCGTGATAACACACCCCGTCCACTGTCCTTCAAACAGCGTAAAATCAGAGACATATACCGGCATATTCGGATGCAGGAAAGAGAGATCGTGCATTGAACGCCGGGCAACCTCTTCAAACGCTGCCTGAATCTGCATCTTCGGGGCCGTCTGAAAACCGACAAACTCCTCAGACATGAGCCGCCTCCCGAGGGATCGCTTCAACGCCTGATTCGCGAAGCGCGGCAAGAACCTGCTCAAGCGCAGGTTCGATCATCGCTTCAACCGTTGGCGTTAGCCCGATATGCGGTTCCAGCGATTCCGGAATAACGCCGACTAACGTCAGCTTTTTCGGAAACTCGCCGGTAAAACGCAGGGCCGACAATACGTCGGCCAGGCCAAGCTGGTGCGGTGAGATTTTGTTGGTAAACAGCGCCGGGATCTCTTCATCCCGCAGGACCATCATCGTTCCTGGCGTGCTTTTCTTCGACACAATGGCGTCAGCAATGATCAGATGATCTCTGTTCGCCATATCGCCGAGAAGCTCCATCCCAGCCGTACCACCGTCCAGAACATCAACAAAGTCTGGCAGGATGTACCGCTGCTCTAATGCCTCAACGATACGCACCCCGATGGCTTCGTCGGTCAGCAAAATATTGCCGACCCCTAAGACTAATATCCGCATTACAGAACCTTAACTGAGACCACTTCGTTCCCGTCAACGTCCACCACATGCACCGCACATGACATACAAGGGTCGAAGGAGTGAATGGTACGAACCACTTCCAGCGGTTTGTTTGGATCGGCAATCGGCGTACCTACCAGCGAGCGCTCATACGGTCCCACTTCATCATTAAAGTTACGTGGGCCAGAGTTCCAGGTTGACGGAACAACCGCCTGGTAGTTGCTGATAATGCCGTCTTTAATCACCATCCAGTGAGACAGCATACCGCGCGGTGCTTCGAGGAAACCAACACCTTTGAATTCGCCCGTTGCCGGAATATCCGGTTTCACGAAGGTGGTGTGGTCGCCTTTACCGATGTTCACAATCAGCGCGTTGTACTGATCCTGCAGAACGTTCTGCAGTTCACAGCAGTGAACGGTACGGCCAATAATACGGCCCAGCGTAGAGTGCAGCTGTGACACTTCGATAGTTTTACCGGTCAGCTTGGTGTAAATCGCGATGATTTCATTCAGCTTGGCATGGGTAGACTCGCGTTTAGCCGCCAGTTTACACAGCATGTTGGCCAGCGGACCCACTTCAACCGTTTTACCGTAGAAGGTCGGCGCTTTAACCCAGGAATATTTGCCGTCATCTGACCAACCGGTGTAATCAGGAACCGTTGTGCCTTCCCACGGAGCCTGCGGCGCTTCGTCTTTGTACCACGCGTGTTTCGCGCTTTCCTGAATCCCTTTGATCAGGTATTCATCGGAATGAGAGGTGATCGGACGATAGGTCGACAGATCGGCATCGGTGATATAACCGCCAGGGAACAGGAAGCTGCCGTTTTTACCGTCAGTCGGGAATTCCGGCGCGCTCAGATAGTTAACCGCCCCCTGACCACGTTCCAGCCACTCAGGATAGAACGCCGCAATAACCGCGGTATCTACCTTGTAAACCTGCTCAACGAAGTCGCTCAGCTTATCGATGAAGGACTTGATGTACATCAGACGCTCAAGGTTCAGCACGCCGAGGCCGTCGAGGTTAATTGGGTTAGCAACCCCCCCTACCGCCAGGTTCTGGATGTGCGGCGTTTTACCGCCCAACAGCGCCACAACGCGGTTGGCATCTCGCTGGCATTCCAGCGCCTGCAGGTAGTGAGCGACCGCAATCAGGTTTACTTCCGGCGGCAGCTGCATTGCCGGATGACCCCAGCAACCGTTGGCAAAAATGCCTAACTGACCGCTGGCGACAAGATCTTTGATCTTGTTCTGAACCTTGGTGAACTCTTCTGCGCTGTTCAGGTGCCAGGAGGACACGCCGTTCAGCATGGCAGACGCTTTCGCAGGGTCAGCTTTCAGAGCAGAGGTGATATCCACCCAGTCCAGCGCAGACAGCTGATAGAAGTGAACAATGTGGTCATGCGTGGTGTGCGCAGCGAGAATGATGTTACGGATATACTGTGCGTTTACCGGAACATCAATATTCAGCGCGCTTTCTGCTGCACGAACGGAAGAGATAGCGTGAGTGGTCGTACAAACGCCACAGATACGCTGCACAATCATCCAGGCATCGCGCGGATCGCGGTTTTTCACGATCTCTTCCATGCCGCGCCACATGGTACCGGAAGCCCATGCTTTAGATACCACGCCATTTTCGATTTCGCAGTCGATGCGTAAATGACCCTCAATACGGGTTACCGGATCAATAGTAATTCTCTGGCTCATGCTTTGCTCGCCTCATGACGATTTTGATCGTTTTGTTTTAAAGGAGGAAGTATCGGCAGTAGACGAATGAGTACGATGTATGCACAAATCTCAATAGCCACAAAACCAATAGAAATCAACAGTTCTTCCCAGGTCGGGAAGTAGTGGTAGCCACCACCAGGATTGAACGCCACCAGCGAATAGGACAGACGCCATGTTGCACAACCCAGCAATGCGCTCAGCGCAGACAGATACAGCATGCGCGAGTCATTACGCAACTTAGTGACGCGCAGCACCACCAGCGGGAAGACCATCAGCACGACTTCAAGCCAGAACATCAGGGAGTAAAGATCGCCTGAGAACGCATAGGACAGCTTGTCGCGATAGATCAGTTCGCCAAAGCGCAGTACCACGAAAATCGCCAGCAGCACGCTGATGGTATTCGTCAGCTTGATGAACAAACTTTTCTCGTCCGGACCGTTACCTTTCAGACCGGCTTGTACCAACGAGCCTTCAAAGATGACGATCGAGAAGCCCATAATAAAAGCGGTTAATACGGAGAAAAGCGGCAACATTTCATAAGCTTGCCAGAGCGGATGCACCTTATAACCCGCAGAAATCATCAATGAACCCATTGAAGACTGGTGCATGGTTGGCAGCAGCGCGCCGAGGGCAATAATAAAGAACATCACTTTATTCAAACGCTTGAGAGAAACTTTCCATCCCAGACGTTCAAACAGAGCCGGAGCAAATTCCAGCGCCATGATGCCGATATAGATGGTCATACAGACCGCCGTTTCGAACAGTACCGAGTTCACGTTGAAGTGGCCCGGAATGTAGAAATACGGCAGGTTCCAGTAACGACCAACGTCAATGGTGATCGACAGACCACCCAGCGAGTAGCCAAACAAGCTCGCCAGCAGCGCCGGACGTACCAGCGGATGGTATTGTCCTCTGTTGAAAACATACACCGCCCACGCCAGCGCCCAACCGCCGCACGCGAAGCCGGTACCAATCAACAGGTCAAACGCGATCCATACACCCCATGGGAAACCGCCGTTCAGATCGGAGACTGAGCCCAATCCGAAGACCAGACGTTTCACGATCAGGAGCATACACAGGACGATAAGCGGCCCAAAAATAATGACCGGTTTGCTGATTATTTTTCCGCCCAGCGGTTTAGGATCATGACTCATGATCGTCTCCTCCATCGTGATGGTCGTTTTTCGTATTACGACGAACCAGCACGGTTAAGCCCGCCAGCGCAGCCAGGGGTAATATCATGCCCTTGTACAGGGAATGTTGAACATGTTCGGAACGCGCACCGGTTGAAAGATCATCCAGTTTAGGCAGATCCAAATCCTCGTAAGGAACACCTGTCAGAACCATTACCTGAGTACCACCACCCTCTTTCTCGCCGTACAAATGGGGGTAATACTTCGGTACCGTATGCAGATAGGTATCACCTGCTTTCACCGTCTGACGCGGATAGTGGTATTCGCTGCCCGGCTTCAGCGCGAGACGTTTTTTCGCCTCAGCCATCAGCTCTTCACGCGTACCAAAAATCACCGCACCGGCAGGGCATACTTCAACACAACCCGGTAAACCGCCTTTGTCCAGACGCTCAACCCCTTTCTGGTTACACAGTTCACACTTGTGAAGCGCACCAAACGGGTTGTTGTAGTCGTACTTAGGCACGTTGTATGGGCAGGCGACCATGCAGTAACGACAGCCTGTGCAGACATCTTTGTCATAGTGGACGATGCCGGTTTTTGGATCTTTCTTCAGCGCAGAGACTGGGCAAACGGAGACGCAGTTCGGATCGACACAGTGCATGCACTGTTTCTTAATGTATGCGTAGCCATTTTCTTCCTGGTCTTTGTTAACGCCTGTTCCGCTACGCCACACCTGAATGATGTTATTGGTATACGGCGACAGTTTGTCGTTGTTTGACCAGGTTTGCTCGCCTTCCGGATTACGCGCCGGGAAGTTGATATCCTGACACTTGGTGACACAAGCCTGGCAGCCTACACACAGCGTTGAGTCATAGAGCATCCCTAAAGAACCAGGGATCGGCGGACGGTTTTCTGCAGCCGCATGGCTGATGGACGGCGCAGCGCCCAACAGCAATGCCCCGCTGGAGGCTGCTTTAATAAAGTTACGTCTGTTCACGGTTATTCTCCCCGTGAGTCAGCGTTATCTTTCTTCTGCTGACGACCCAGTTCACGAACCGCCATCACGCTGACGCCGGCAACCAGTCCTACTACGCCACCAAGCAGCCCAATCGCTCCGGCAGAAACATTGCCGCCTTCTTTCATATTGACGTCAGGTTTTTCGGAACGCGGCGTTTGGTTTTCCACATGAGCAAGCTGGTGAATACCTTTATGGAAACCGATACCTTCTTCGTTACAGCCATAGCAAGGGTGACCGATAGCCACCGGCCATACGCCTCCAACATCGCAGAATTGCAGCGTTGAGCAGTTGCCGTAGGTTTCTGGTCCTTTACAGCCGAGATGGTAGAGGCACCAACCTTCACGGTGACCTTCATCGCCAAACTCTTTCGCAAAACGGCCTGCGTCAAAGTGCGGGCGACGCTCGCAGTGTTCGTGAATCAAACGGCCATAGGCGAATGTCGGACGGTTTTTGGTATCCAGTTTCGGCGGCTTACCGTAGGTGATGATATGCGCGACCGTGGCGAGGAAGTTGTGCGGGTTCGGCGGACAGCCGGGGATGTTGATGATGGTTTTGCCTGGCAGAACTTCCTGCAAGCCGACGGCACCCGTTGGGTTAACGCCAGCAGCAGCAACACCACCCCATGCGGCGCAAGAGCCGATAGCAATGATAGCGGCTGCGCCTTCTGCGGCCCGACGAATGTGATCCACGATCGGCTCACCGGCAACCATGCAGTAAATACCATTGTCTTTCAGTGGGATAGAACCATCTACAACCAAAACATATTGCCCTTTGTACTTCTCCAGAGCGTTATGTTTATTCTCTTCAACCTGATGGCCGAAGGCGGCGGAGAGCACCTCATGGTATTCCAGAGAGATGGTCTCCAGAACGAGGTTTTCCACTGTAGGGTGTGTCGCGCGAAGTAGCGATTCAGTACAACCCGTACACTCCTGAGCCCCAATCCAGATAACCGGTGGGCGCTGAGGACGAGAAACTGATTCGGCCATTTCTGCGGCGGCTTTGCTACTGAGCCCCATGGTAGCGGCCAGTGCTGCACAAAGCTTCATGAAATCACGGCGATTAATGCCGTTCGAATTGATGAGAGAGTTATCTCCAGTCATTTTATAGTTATTCCGTTGCGAAGACCTGGCTTTTATTTTGCACCATTCGCATGTTGCATATTGCGATCGGCGCGCCATTACCACACTTTTTATATGGTTATGTGCATTATAATACTTCGGCGGAGCAACAAAACGAAGGCGTAGGTCAATAGTGTAATTAATTAAAGCAAGATAATACCCCTTTCGGATCAAGCTTCGAGACGATAGCCAGCCATGAAAAAACGAATTGTTGTACTGGACTGGTTCTCTTTAAAGAAATCCATAACCATCTCTTTATCCAGCCCATAGCGGCGCGTGAGGATCCCCGCCTCCCAGGCGCTGAGCTGTCGATCGCCCGTTTTTTCAAACATTCGATGAGAAAATCCCAGTACAAAGCCGCGTTTATAATCAGCACAAAAATTGGCTACCGAGCGCGCGCTATCCGCGCTTGACGCGTTTAATCCGGCCATCAGGCCTTTTCCAAAATGGTTGTCCATGCATAACCTCCAATCGCTATATAATAAATTATATAGCGATTTTTTAAGCAAAGACCAGAGGTATCACGAACTTTTTATGTCAGCTTAAAAGGACACCCATTCATCCGTTTTAGCTGCCGCAGACGTTTTGCTGTCTGCTGAAGGGGAAGCGGTATTAGCGGCGGCGTACTGCACATCATTCGCTGAGAGGCGGAACTGTTGCACCGAGCGTTGCAGTTCTTCCGTTTGTCGTTCCAGCGCCACAGCCGCGGCGGAAACCTGCTCTACCAGCGCCGCGTTCTGTTGCGTTACGCTGTCCATTTGGGTGATCGCTACGCTCACCTGCGAGATGCCTTTGTTCTGCTCTTCCGAGGCAGAGGCAATTTGTTTCATGATGACGGTCACTTCGGTGGCGCCGCGCAGAATCGCCTCCATGGTTAATCCCGTCTCTTTAACCAGACGAGCGCCCTGATCGACGCGACGCGACGACTCGCCAATCAGCGTCTCAATCTCTTTCGCCGCCCCGGCGCTGCGGCTGGCAAGGTTACGCACTTCACCGGCAACGACGGCAAAACCACGTCCCTGTTCGCCTGCTCTGGCGGCTTCAACTGCCGCGTTCAGCGCCAGAATGTTGGTCTGGAAAGCGATGCTATTAATAACAGAGGTAATTTCCGCGATCTGTTTAGAGCTGGCGGCAATGCCATCCATCGTCTCAACCACTTCTGAAACCAGGGTGCTCCCTTTACCTGCCGTTTCTGTCGCCGTGTCGGCAAGCTGGCTGGCTTCACGCGCGTTTTCAGCGTTCAGTTTTACCGTGGCGGTCAGTTGCTCCATGCTGGCAGCGGTCTCTTCCAGCGCAGCGGCCTGTTCTTCAGTTCGCGAGGAGAGATCGTTGTTGCCGGTGGAAATTTCCGTAGCACCTCGCCAGATGTTGTCACTACCTGAACGGATGGTACTGACGGCTTCGCGCAGGCTGTCCTGCATCGCGCACAGTAACGGCACCAGTTGGCCCACGCAGTTACGACCAAAATCTTCAATTGGATGGCTGAGGTCGCCCTGTGCAATCTGCTGGAACTGCTGGCGGATACGCCCCAACGGCTTCACCATCATGGCGACGAGGTAACGGTCAGTGAAAAACAGGAGAGCAATACCGAGGATCACGGCGGTAATGATTAGCGTCCGGATGATAGACGTTTTACCATCAACCATGACGCGCGTGGTATCAAGCCGCTCGCCTGCCGTGGTGTTAAAGCGTTCTGCACTGGCGCCAAACTCCCGGCTCAGCGCTGGCGTAACGGTGCTGGCATGTTCCGCAAAGGCCGTAAGCGTGCCCTGCTGCGCCAGTTGCATTTGCGGGATCACGCCGTTGTCCAGCAGCGCCTGCCACTTCGTCAGTACCGCCGCGGCCACTTCCGGATCCATTGGTCCTGGAGACAACGTTTTCATCTCCTGGAGTTTTTTGCTCATGTTCTCCAGGGACTGCTGCGCTGGCGCAAAATCAGGCGTTCCGCCGCTCATTTTGACATCCATGGCGCGACTCAAGCGCGTGACGAAACGAAAGTACTGATCGTTCCCCTGGCTGAGCACCGTCATCTGATGGACGAGATGACGGTCAATATCATTGCCTTCAGATATTTTTGATAAAGAATGAAGACTGAATAAACCCACGCCCGACCAGAGCAGGCAAAAAAGTCCCAGTATTGCCAACATGACAATACGAATAGTGAAGTTTTTCAGCAAACGCATAATAATTTCCTTGCCGTTGATGAGGAATTCGCCATCAGGCGATACTTATCCTTGTTATCGGCAGGCAACAGAGAAGATATAATGCGTTCTTTATTTTTTTACTTTCTTAAGTACATTCAATATCTATTTACACTATATCAACATGAATGCTAATGAAATTAGCTAGCATTATTATTCAGATGATTAACCTGAAGCATTAAATAATCCTTTGTTTTCTATCGTAAATATTTGTTAAACCATGCAAGAGTACGCTCCCAGGCTAAATCAGCAGCTGCTTTATCATAACGCGGTGTCGAATCATTATGAAAACCATGATTAACGCCGGGATAGATATATGCCTCATAGACTTTCTTATTAGCCTTCAGTGCCGCTTCATAAGCAGGCCATCCCTCATTAATTCGGGTATCTAGTTGCGCATAGTGTAGTAATAAAGGCGCGTTTATTTTGGGGACATCAGCCGCAGGAACCTGTCGACCATAGAAAGGCACCGCGCAGGCCAGTTCAGGGAAAGCGACGGCTGCGGCGTTCGACACACCACCGCCATAGCAAAAACCAGTGATCCCCACTTTTCCCGTCGCGCCGGCAAAACGCTGCATATATTCAATGGCGGCAAAAAAATCGTTCATCAGCTTTACCGGGTCAACCTGCTGCTGTAACTCCCGGCCTTTATCATCATTGCCAGGATATCCCCCCACCGAACTTAATCCATCAGGCGCGAGTGCAATATACCCCGCTTTCGCCACCCGTCGCGCCACATCCTCAATATACGGATTCAGCCCGCGATTCTCATGCACCACCACAACCGCCGGAACTTTCCCCGTCGCATTAGCGGGTTTAACCAGGTATCCCCGCACATCGCCATGCCCTTCGGGTGATGGATAGGTAATATATTCCGCCAGGATATCAGGATCGGTGAACTCCACCTGCGTTGCGAGAGCATAATTGGGTTTCAACATGTTGAATAACGCCAGCGCCGTCATACCTCCGACTGCATATTTCGCCGCAAGACTGAGAAATTCGCGTTTCGTTATTTTTCCATGAGCGTAATAGTCATAGTAGTCGAGCAGTTCTTGCGGAAAGTCTTTGGCAGTTAGACGCGACATGGCAGGACTCCTGGCTGATGTTTTTTTAAGCAAAGCACAGTGGTCTGTTTTTGCCCAGTTTTTCATCCCAGTGTGACCTGGTGAACGGGATATTCGCCGTGAACCCGCTAGAATAGAAACGTTGTTTCGAAATTCACCTGCACTAAGGAGATCTCATGGCCTGGTTTGCCAATCCTGAACGTTACGAGCAGATGCTCTATCGCTACTGTGGGCGCAGCGGTTTACGCTTACCCGCGCTGTCGCTAGGTTTGTGGCACAGTTTTGGGCACGTTCAGGCGCTGGATTCCCAGCGCGCCCTGCTGCGTAAAGCATTTGATTTAGGCATCACGCATTTTGATTTAGCCAATAACTATGGGCCGCCTCCGGGCAGCGCAGAAGAAAATTTTGGCCGCTTACTGCGCGAGGATTTTGCACACTATCGTGATGAACTGATCATTTCTACCAAGGCAGGCTATGACATGTGGCCAGGCCCATACGGTTCTGGCGGTTCGCGGAAATACCTGCTCGCCAGCCTCGACCAAAGCCTGAAACGCATGGGCCTCGACTATGTCGATATCTTTTATTCGCACCGCGTTGACGAAAATACGCCAATGGAAGAGACCGCCTCGGCTCTGGCCCATGCGGTGCAAAGCGGCAAAGCGCTGTATGTCGGCATCTCATCCTATTCCCCGGAACGTACGCAGAAAATGGCCGAGCTGATGCGGGAATGGAAAATTCCGCTGCTAATCCACCAGCCTTCCTACAACTTGCTTAACCGTTGGGTAGACAGTAGTGGTCTGCTGGATACGCTGGAATCCAACGGTATGGGCTGTATCGCATTTACGCCGCTGGCCCAGGGGCTGCTGACGGGGAAATACCTCAACGGCATTCCGGAAGGTTCCCGCATGCAGCGTGAAGGGAAAAAAGTTCGAGGGCTGACGGAAAACATGCTGACGGAAGAAAACCTTACCAGCCTGCGTTTGCTCAATGAGATGGCGCAACAGCGCGGACAGTCGATGGCGCAAATGGCCTTAAGCTGGCTGCTAAAAGATAACCGGGTGACTTCGGTATTAATTGGCGCCAGCCGACCGGAGCAACTGGAGGAGAACGTTCAGGCGTTGGCTAACCTGACGTTCAGTGCCGAAGAATTGGCGCAGATCGATAAGCACGTTGCGGACGGTAAGCTGAACCTGTGGCAGGCCTCATCTGACAAGTAGCCGTATGCCACTTCGTGCCGGGTAGCGGCGTTAGCCTCCCCGGCACGTAATACGGGCCAGCAAGTCCCTCACACCTCTTCCGCTTTAATCTCTGGACGTTGAAATTCCGGCCACACCAGCGCGACAAGCGCAGGATAAGCCTCCAGGCTGAACTCCCTGAAACACTGGCGTAAGTTGAGCACGTCCAGATCGGCATGCGGGACTTTCTCACCGCTCAGACAGCGCTTTTTAATATTGTCGTAATATTTATACACCGCAGAGTTGAGATCGCTACAACGCCGCTGTGCATCAAATAGACCTGGCGTCTCATTCAACTCTACCATTGTCATCCGTTTGATCGTCGAATGGATAAAATCGATATATTCGTGATTAACGCGCCAATACCATACCGGGGTAATCGAATTCATCAGTAGCGAAAAATGATCCTCCCCCTCTTCTTTACTCAGCATTTCCGGCTGATTTTCAGAGTACCCATTTTCTGTTTCTCGGTTTTTATTTGCACTGCGCATCAACAAAAGTACCCCGCAGGTAAGCAATAGCAGGGTAATAACAGAATAAAATATACTGTTCATATACTGGCTCCATTTTTTTTGATTTTAAAATTACGCCATGCTATTGTCAACGCGGCCTGGTTTAATTAAAACAACATCTCATTGGCATCAAAGGATATTTCAACATGCTTCCCGAGCATCTTGTTCCCTCGCGTTTTCACTTATCCAGCTCCTCATCCAATACCAGTCCCGCAGATAATAGTGAAAATTTGACTCAGGGGAAGAGAACATTAAGTGATTACGAACCCGATATTTTGATTAGCTCTGCCGCTACCGGCCAGGCACGCAATATGTTATTTGAAGAGTGCGACCGCCATTTAAAAGAGCGCCTGTTTCGTGCCGCAAAAATTGAGTCATTCACTCGCCTGCTCAATTCACTACAAGCGGAAGGTGACATCAACGCTCAAGAATTAAGTAAAATTTTGTCCACAAAAACAGCCACCGTTAATGAGCAGGGCAATAAAATTTGGCTTAATTTAATTACCCGCGAAACCAGCGATCCTATTTTTTATTCTCTGGAAGAGAAATAAAATGAAAGATGTTGAGGATAATAATGTTTATTTGGCTTTAGATGACCATAAAAGCGATGAGTTTGTCTTAAAGCAAAATTTAGCCGTGCTGATTGCCAATAAAAACGCGACGCTGGAAAGCGTGGCCCAGGAAATAGTTTCTATACCTGCCGCACTGGTGCGTATGAAATGGCAAAATCGCCGTGAAATTTATGCACTACAGGCTAAGGAAGAGATCTACGGCGCCGCGATTGAAGCCATTATGGAGCAGCAACCAGAACTGCGGGACAAAATCATGGCCCGACTGGAGAGTACTTACCAGCATATACTCAAGCGAGAAACGGCCACCTTACGCCTGACGCGTAAACTGTCTGAGGGGAACTACGAACCCACCAGGATAACGACTGTCGCACTGGATGAGAACAGATAAGGGCGTGCGGAGGAGCTGGAACAGGAGCTGCAGGCCGGGTAAGGCGACAACCATTACCCGGCAACGAGGATTACTTCGCTTTTACGGTCTCTTCACCGACCAGACCAATTTTCAGGAAACCCGCCTGATGCAGCGTATCCATCACTTTCATCATGGTTTCATAATCGACGGTTTTATCCGCACGGAAGAAAATCGTAGTGTCTTTCTTCCCATCGGTCAGCGTATTTAATTCGCTAATCATGGTGTCGTCCGTCACCTGATTATTGCCGATAAACATACTCTTATCGGCTTTTACCGACAGATAAACCGGTTTTTCCGGACGCGGCTGCGGGGTACTGGTGGAAGCAGGGAGATTCACTTTCACATCCACCGTTGCCAACGGCGCGGCTACCATAAAGATGATCAATAAAACCAACATAACGTCGATAAACGGCGTCACGTTGATTTCATGCATTTCACCGTTATCGTCCAGGTTTTCATTAAAGCTCATTGCCATGGAACATCATCCTACACGTAATTTCTGCGCAGCACGTACTGGATGCGCAGAAGCGCTAGCATTCAGGTCCAGATCGCGACTTTGCAGCAACAGCACCTGTGCCGCGACATCGCCCAGCATCGCTTTATAGCTGCCAATCTGACGTGCGAAAATGTTGTAGATAACGACCGCAGGAATTGCCGCGACCAGACCGATCGCGGTCGCTAATAGCGCTTCTGCGATACCCGGCGCAACAACGGCCAGGTTGGTCGTTTGGGTTTGTGCGATCCCGATGAAGCTATTCATGATACCCCATACGGTACCAAACAGACCCACGAATGGAGAGATAGCCCCGATAGTGGCCAGGTATCCGTTACCGCGACCCATATGACGGCCTACCGCCGCCACACGACGCTCCAGACGGAAGCCGGTACGCTCTTTGATACCTTCGTTGTCGTCGCTGCCTTCTGACAGTTCCAGTTCGTTCTGCGCTTCATAAACCAACTGTGCGCCCAGGCTTTTGCCATCGAATCCTGCGGCAATCTCACTTGCCCTATCTAAAGAGCGGGCTTCCGCCAGCAGTTGCTGCTCACGCTTAAGGCGGCGTTTCTGAGTAAAGAACTCAAGGCTCTTACTAAAGAAGATAGCCCAGGTGACCACTGACGCCAAAATCAGCCCAATCATCACGCACTTAACCACGATATCGGCGTGCTGATACATACCCCAGACGGAAAGATCCGTCTGCATCAAATTATTACCCACTCTGTATCTCCAGGACGCAAATCACAAAATCTGAGCGTAATGATATCAAAAAGACGTCGAATTGATAGTCGTTCTCATTACTATTTACATATTGCCGCACCTTTGGTTTCTTTTCCTTGCGCTTACGCAGTAAAAAAGTCACCAGAAGCATTTTGAGATTATTTTCTACTGTATGACCGTTCCGCAGGATGCGTCACCTTTGATTCATGGTAGTTTAGACATCCAGACGTATAAAAACAGGTCAGACAACATGGCAGATAAACAACTTGAAACCAAACTCGTCCACGCAGGACGCAGTAAAAAGTACACGCTGGGCTCGGTAAATAGCGTGATCCAGCGCGCTTCTTCGCTGGTGTTTGACACCGTCGAGGCCAAAAAGCAGGCTACGCATAACCGGGCTAACGGTGGGCTTTTCTATGGCCGTCGCGGAACCCTGACGCATTTCTCCCTGCAGGAAGCGATGTGCGAACTGGAAGGCGGTGCAGGTTGCGCCTTGTTCCCCTGCGGCGCAGCGGCCGTTGCCAACACCATCCTCGCCTTTGTGGAGCAAGGGGATCATGTGCTAATGACCAACACCGCCTATGAACCCAGCCAGGATTTCTGCACCAAAATTCTCGGCAAGCTCGGCGTGTCCACCGGCTGGTTCGATCCGCTGGTTGGCGCCGGTATAGTGAAGCACATTCAGCCGAACACGAAAGTCGTATTTCTGGAATCTCCCGGCTCGGTCACTATGGAAGTGCATGATGTTCCAGCTATTGTTGCCGCCGTCAGACGCGTCGCGCCGGATGCTATCATCATGATTGATAACACCTGGGCTGCCGGGGTGCTGTTCAAAGCGCTGGATTTTGGTATCGATATTTCTATTCAGGCAGGTACCAAATATCTGATTGGTCATTCCGACGGCATGGTCGGCACGGCGGTATCTAATGCCCGCTGCTGGGATCAACTGCGCGAAAATGCCTATCTGATGGGGCAAATGCTGGACGCCGATACCGCCTATATGACCAGCCGTGGACTGCGTACGCTGAGCGTTCGCCTGCGTCAGCACCATGAAAGCAGCGTAAAGGTCGCCGAGTGGCTGGCCAGCCATCCGCAGGTCGCCCGCGTGAATCACCCGGCGCTGCCCGGCAGTAAAGGTCACGAATTCTGGAAGCGTGATTTCTCCGGCAGCAGCGGCCTGTTCTCCTTTGTATTGAATAAGAAACTCAATCATGAGGAGCTTGCCGCATATTTGGATCACTTCAGCCTGTTCAGCATGGCCTACTCCTGGGGTGGTTTTGAGTCGCTGATCCTCGCTAACCAGCCAGAACACATTGCCGCTATCCGTCCGCAAGGTGAGGTGGACTTCAGCGGAACGCTCATCCGTTTGCATATTGGTTTAGAGAATGTTGACGATCTGATTGCCGATTTGGCCGCAGGATTCGCCCGAATCGAGTAAAATTGCCACAGATGGACATATATGCAGACACTTCTGGTGGAAAAGTCTGCAATTGTTGCGTCCGGGATCAAGGCATCCCGGACAATTCAGGAGTACAATCCACACATAAACGCTGTTCCACAGGAAAGTCCATGGTAGTCATTCAAGATATTGTCTCCGCGCTCTGGCAACACGATTTTGCCGCGCTGGCGGATCCGCACGTTGTGAGCGTGGTTTACTTCGTCATGTTCGCCACACTGTTTTTAGAAAATGGTCTGCTACCCGCCTCCTTTTTACCCGGAGACAGCCTGTTATTGCTGGCAGGGGCGCTGATCGCTCAGGACGTGATGAGTTTTTTACCTACCATAGCTATTCTGACTGCCGCCGCCAGTCTGGGCTGCTGGCTAAGCTACATTCAGGGACGCTGGCTGGGCAACACGCGGACGGTAAAAGGCTGGCTGGCGCAATTGCCTGAAAAATACCATCAGCGCGCCACCTGCATGTTTGACCAACACGGACTGATGGCGCTGCTGGCAGGACGCTTCCTGGCGTTTGTTCGCACCTTGCTGCCAACAATGGCGGGAATTTCTGGCCTTCCAAACCGTCGGTTCCAGTTTTTTAACTGGCTGAGCGGTCTGCTGTGGGTGACCGTCGTCACCAGCTTTGGCTATGCACTGAGCATGATCCCGTTCGTCAAACGTCATGAAGATCAGGTGATGACCTTTTTAATGATCCTGCCGGTTGCCCTGTTAACCGCAGGTCTGTTGGGAACGCTGTTCGTGGTAATTAAAAAAAAATATTGTAGCGCCTGAGCCGCATCCGAGGCCGGATAATCTCCGGCATTTCGCCTGATGGCGCACAGCTTTAAGGCCTGCGGAGTAACTGTCAGGCCAACATGAAATCAACTCCCCTGCATCATTCGAATTCTGGCCGCATCTTCCCCCGGCGTTACACCAAAGAAACGTTTAAACTCCCGGCTAAATTGCGATGCGCTCTCATAGCCGACGCGCATGGCAGCCGCACTGGCCTTCATTCCATCGTGGATCATCATCATCCGCGCTTTATGCAAACGGTAGCTCTTCAGATATTGCAGCGGCGACGTGCTGGTCACCGCTTTAAAATTATGATGAAACGCCGACACGCTCATGTTCGCTTCTGCCGCCAGCTGTTCTACATTGAGGTTTTCGGTGTATTTGGTTTCAATCCGCTTCAGCACCCGGCTTATCAAACTGAAATGCGTCTGACGGCTGACCAGCGCCAGTAACGCGCCGCCACGCGGCCCGGTCAGCACATGGTAGAGGATCTCACGAATAATCTGTTTCCCCAGAATACGCGCATCCAGCGGTCGCTCCATCACATCCAGCAGGCGCTCAGCGGCGCAAAGAATTTCGTCAGAGAGCGTCGCGGAGTTGATCCCGCTGGCCGCCATGGCGGGCTGGAACAGCTCATCTTCCCCGATGTCCATCAACAGCTCCTGCAGCTGCAGAATATCGACATTCAGGTAAATACCGGCCAGGGGAACCTCCGGTGTCGCATGCGTTTCACATTCAAAGGGTAAAGGAACGGTTAGCAGCAGGTATTCGTTGGCGTCATAACGAAATACACGCTCATTGATGTAACCAATTTTATGTCCCGAAAAGAGAAATATGATGCCTGGCTGATACATGACCGGCGTACGGGCCGCTGGCTCCGTGCCGTGCAGCAGGCGGACATCTGGCAGCAATTCACTGAGTTTATTTTCATTGTTTTTCAGCTGTTTAATTTTATCTGTCAGCAGAAGGCAGATCTCATCACGGTTCATGGAGCACCATTTCATCATCGGTTTTCGACCCTGACATAATGCGCAGATTTATCCGTTTTCTCCAGCAGTCTGTAGAAATGGGCAAGACATCGGCAGAAATGAGCATTGAGAGCAACGCGGCGGGCGACCACAATGTTCATCATCCGGCAGACACCTCCTGCCCTCTTTTTTTACCCACATAAGGGAACGAGCAATGAACAACTTTAATCTCCATACCCCAACCCGTATTTTGTTTGGTAAAGGCGCTATCGCTGAGCTGCGCGATCAAATCCCTCAGGATGCTCGCGTACTGATTACCTACGGCGGCGGCAGCGTGAAAAAAACCGGCGTTCTGGCACAGGTTCAGGATGCGCTGAAAGGCCTGGATGTGCTGGAGTTTGGCGGTATTGAGCCGAACCCGTCTTATGAAACGCTGATGAACGCAGTAAAAATCGTGCGTGATGAAAAAGTGACGTTCCTGCTGGCTGTAGGCGGGGGTTCTGTGCTGGATGGCACCAAATTTATCGCGGCAGCGGCACAGTACGCTGACGGTATCGATCCATGGCGCATTCTGGAAACCCACGGTAACGACGTAACAAGCGCTATCCCGATGGGCTCAGTATTAACCCTTCCTGCAACCGGCTCTGAATCTAACTCCGGTGCGGTAATTTCGCGTAAAACCACCGGCGATAAGCTGGCCTTTATGACCCCGTTTGTGCAGCCGGTATTTGCCGTGCTGGATCCGGTTTACACCTATACCCTGCCGCCGCGTCAGGTTGCGAACGGCGTCGTGGATGCCTTTGTGCATACCGTTGAGCAGTATGTGACTTATCCGGTAGACGGGAAAATTCAGGATCGCTTTGCCGAAGGCATTCTGCTGACACTAATAGAAGAAGGCCCGAAAGCATTGCAGGAGCCGGAAAACTACAACGTGCGTGCGAACGTCATGTGGGCGGCGACCCAGGCGCTGAACGGCCTGATTGGCGCAGGCGTACCGCAGGACTGGGCAACCCATATGCTGGGCCATGAACTGACCGCAATGCACGGTCTGGATCATGCTCAAACATTGGCCATCGTTCTGCCAGCGCTGTGGAATGAAAAACGCGACACCAAACGCGCCAAACTGCTGCAATACGCAGAACGTATCTGGAATATCACCGAGGGTTCTGACGATCAGCGTATCGACGCCGCCATTGCCGCCACCCGTCAGTTCTTCGAGCAAATGGGTGTCCCGACTCGCCTGTCTGACTACGGCCTGGACGGTAGCTCTATCCCGGCGCTGCTGGAAAAACTGCAAGCGCATGGCGGTACGAAACTGGGCGAACATCAGGACATTACGCTTGAGGTCAGCCGTCGGATTTACGAAGCGGCTCGCTAAGGTTTTTTGACCTCCGCCTTTCGTTTTTGGGTATTTATACCAGGCTTAAGTCACACCATGTCACCGGAGTATGTTCCGGTGACAGTTATTCAGGGGGGAATTATGACCACTCCAACCATGATCAAACTACAGGATGGTAACGTCATGCCGCAACTGGGCCTGGGGGTCTGGAAGGCAAGCAACGAAGAAGTCATTACCGCCATTCATAAAGCGCTGGAAGTGGGGTATCGCTCAATTGATACCGCTGCGGCGTACAAAAACGAAGAAGGTGTCGGCAAAGCAATACGCGATGCTGGCATACCACGGGACGAGTTATTCATCACCACCAAGCTGTGGAATGATGACCAAAAACGTCCCCGGGAAGCCTTGCTCGAAAGCATGGAAAAACTCCAGGTTGATTACCTCGATCTGTACCTGATGCACTGGCCGGTTCCGGCGATCGATCACTACGTTGAAGCGTGGGAAAACATGATCGACCTGCAAAAAGAAGGTCTGATTAAAAGCATCGGCGTGTGCAACTTTCAGATCAACCATCTCCAGCGGCTGATGGATGAAACCGGCGTACCTCCGGTGATTAACCAGATAGAACTTCATCCGCTGATGCAACAGCGCCAGCTTCATGCCTGGAACGCCACACATAAAATCCAGACCGAATCCTGGAGCCCGCTGGCGCAGGGCGGGCAGGACGTCTTTGATCAAAAGATCATCCGTGACCTCGCTGAGAAATATGGCAAAACACCGGCGCAGATTGTCATCCGCTGGCACCTGGATAGCGGGCTGGTGGTGATTCCGAAATCGGTCACCCCTGCGCGTATCGCAGAAAACTTTAACGTCTGGGACTTCCGCCTGGATAAAGATGAATTAGGCGAAATCGCGAAACTCGATCAGGGCAAACGTCTGGGACCAGACCCGGACCAGTTCGGCGGTTAACTCCCCCTTTAAGCCCGGCGCCAGATGTCCGGGCTTACTCACTACCAGGCTGGCAAATCCCCGCTTTTGGTATCGAATGCGACGCATCCGGCAAGGAACATGTCACGCGATAAGCCTCGCCATCTGCCGCATGCACCCCGCCCAAACGACCGCCCAGTTCAACCTCGTACGAATCCCCTTCAGCGGAAATATGCAGCGCGGAGCGATAAATCCAGTCCATGGGGCCAATTGGCAGAAAGAATGTCCATTCGTACTTATCGGGAAAGGAAAAAAAACCATCTCGATCGGACACGGTACTGACTGGAGATGCGTTACTGTTTAAGGTAATTTCCGCACCCTGAACGGGTTGTCCAGCGCTATTTGTCAGTCGCCCATCCACCGCGGGCTGCGTCTGATGATGTGCCACACAACCGCTTTGTAGTATCACCGTCAGCAGCACTGCTGACCTTATCCACTTAGCCATCCTTGCTCTCACTTTGAATTAAGTCCATTTACGTTTTCCAGGAGCGAATGATACTCTGAGTCCATCATCCCCTGGAAGAGTCACCGCAATGACCTGTATTTTCTGTCAAATTGTTGAAGGCAAAGCGCCCTGCCATAAGGTCTGGGAAGACGAGCATCACCTGGCTTTTCTGTCGATTTTCCCGAACACCGACGGTTTTACCGTGGTGATCCCGAAAAAGCATTACCCCAGCTATGCCTTCGATATGCCGCCGCAGGCGTTGGCTGACCTGATGCTGGCAACCCAAAAAGTGGCTAAGAAACTGGATAAGGCTTTCCCGGACGTCAGCCGTACGGGGATGTTTTTCGAAGGTTTCGGCGTAGACCATGTGCACAGTAAATTAAGCCCCATGCACGGTACTGGCGATTTAACCCACTGGAAACCGATTGAAGCGCGGCAGAACAAATTTTTCGAGCAGTATGAAGGGTATCTGTCGTCACACGATCATGAACGGGCGGATGATGCAAAACTGGCCGCATTAGCGGCCAGAATTCGTGAGGCGTAAGTACTGAGTCTCTCTACTGGATGGCGGCGCAAGCCACTTACCCGGCCTACAAAATCGTGCTATTCGTAGGCCTGATAAGTATTTCACTACCAGGCAGGACGGATTAGCGCCCCGCCACTTTCCCACGTTTTTTGTTCGCGGCAGGCGTCTGGCGCTGATGCGCCACTGGCGTATGTTTAGTCAACGCCGGACGAGTATGACGGTTCTGACGACGTGCTTCGCGCATCTCTTCCAGCGTAGGCGCCGGAACCAGACATTCGCGACGACCACCGATCAGATGCTTTTTACCCATATCTTCCAGCGCCTGGCGGATTAACGGCCAGTTGGCTGGATCGTGGTAACGCAGCAGGGCTTTATGCAGACGACGCTGCTTATCACCTTTCGGCACCACCACGTCTTCACTCTTATAACCAATTTTACCCAGCGGGTTTTTCCCGGTGTAATACATGGTTGTGGAGTTCGCCAGCGGCGATGGGTAGAAGTTCTGCACCTGATCGAGGCGGAAACGACGTTGTTTCAGCCACAGCGCCAGATTCACCATATCCTCGTCACGCGTACCCGGGTGCGCGGAAATAAAGTACGGGATCAGGTACTGTTCTTTACCCGCCTGTTTAGAGTAGGTATCGAACAATTCCTTAAAGCGATCGTAGCTGCCCATCCCCGGCTTCATCATCTTCGACAGCGGGCCTTCTTCAGTATGCTCTGGCGCAATCTTCAGATAGCCGCCAACGTGATGGGTCGCCAGCTCTTTGATATAACGCGGATCTTCAACCGCGATGTCATAGCGTACACCGGAAGCGATGAGGATCTTTTTAATACCTTTCAAATCACGCGCACGGCGATAAAGGTTAATCGTCGGTTCGTGGTTGGTATCCATATGCGGACAAATATCCGGATAGACGCATGACAGACGACGGCAGGTCTGCTCCGCACGCGGTGACTTACAGCGCAGCATATACATGTTCGCCGTTGGGCCACCGAGATCGGAAATCACGCCGGTAAAGCCCGGAACGGTGTCGCGAATGGCTTCGATTTCATTGATGATCGAGTCTTCAGAGCGGCTCTGGATGATGCGGCCTTCGTGCTCGGTGATCGAACAGAACGAACAGCCGCCAAAGCAGCCACGCATAATGTTGATCGAGAAGCGGATCATCTCATAGGCCGGAATACGGCTGTCGCCATACGCCGGATGCGGCACGCGCTTGTAAGGCAGCGCAAAGACGCTGTCCATCTCTTCGGTAGAGAGCGGAATGGCTGGCGGGTTGATCCAGATGTAGCGATCGCCATGCTTTTGCATCAGCGCGCGCGCGCAGCCTGGGTTGGTTTCGTGGTGCAGGATACGCGACGCATGCGCATACAGCACTTTGTCGCCCTTCACTTTTTCGAAGGACGGCAGCAGCACGTAGGTTTTTTCCCACGGTTTCGGTCGTGGCGGCTGTACGGTTACCGCTTTCGCTTCCTGTTTTTTCGGGGCGACAGGTTTGTTGTCGGCACACGGCAAATCTTCGCCGTACGGATGTGGAATCGGGTCAATCTTGCCCGGCGTGTCGAGACGCGTGGAGTCCACCCCACTCCAGCCCGGCAGCGCTTCTTTAACCATAATCGCGGTGTTACGCACGTCGCGGATCTGATCGATAGTTTCACCCATCGCCAGACGATGTGCCACTTCCACCAGCGGACGTTCGCCGTTGCCGAACATCAGCATGTCGGCTTTGGAATCCACCAGAACGGAGCGACGAACGGTATCAGACCAGTAGTCATAGTGCGCGGTACGGCGCAGGCTGGCCTCAATGCCGCCGAGAATAACCGGCACATCTTTCCATGCTTCCTTACAGCGCTGGGTATAAACCAGCGTGGCGCGGTCCGGGCGTTTGCCTGCCACGTTGTCTGGCGTGTAAGCATCGTCATGGCGCAGTCGGCGATCGGCGGTATAACGGTTGATCATCGAATCCATGTTGCCTGCGGTCACACCAAAGAACAGGTTCGGTTTACCCAAACGCATAAAATCGTCTTTGTTGTTCCACTCCGGCTGGGCGATAATCCCAACGCGAAAGCCCTGCGCTTCCAGCATACGGCCGCAAATTGCCATGCCAAAGCTGGGATGGTCGACGTATGCATCGCCGGTAACCAGAATGATGTCGCAGCTATCCCAGCCAAGTTGGTCCATTTCGTCACGTGACATCGGCAAAAACGGTGCCGGGCCAAAACAGGCAGCCCAGTACTGCGGCCAGGAGAAAAGGTCTCTGTCCGGCTGGATCAGGGATATTGCGCTCATAGTGCTTCCAAAAATGGTAAAAAAATAATCAAAGGCCGGGGATTATACGCTGGATCAACAGGGGAAATGAAGGAGTATTGTGAAGATGTTAAATTTCATCTCTAAAGGCGCTTCGCTGGCCCGCACTGCTGCTTTTTACTCTGTCCGTGCCGGATAAGACAAAACCGTCATCCGGCACGGGAATACACGTTACGGCGCCGGGTTCACCAATATCTGACCGATCGAGCCACGGTCCGCCATTTCCAGCGTCTGGCTGTTAAAGTAGAACGGGAAATGCGCCCATGACGGTTGTCCGTAGTAAACCAGTAATTCAACCTGACCGTCGACCCAGACGGTATCTTTCCAGCCTCTGTCTTCCGGGAACGGCATCGCGCCATTCACATTACGGATCAGGAACGAGACGCCTTCAATATGGAAAGACTGAGGCATATCCGCCCTTACCGTCCAGCGCTCCCAGGAGCCCTGCTGGGCGGTAATATCCATACGGTTGACGTCCCACAGTTGACCGTTAATGCCGGGATCGTCATCCAGACTGATATCACGGCTGCGAATCGGCGAACCGCTGAGGATTTCAGTTGGCAGCAGGCGCATTGGCAGGCTATCAGTCACCAGTGGCAGAAGACCTGTCGGGCGCAACGTCAGTACCAGCGTGGAGATGAGAATACTGGAAGGCTCAAAGAATCCGCGGATCCTGTCGACAATGCTGGCCGCCTCACCGCAGGTGATAGAGACCTCATTTCCGTTTGTCATATCCACCAGAATCTCACGGCGCTCGCCCGGTGCCAGCGAGAGCTGCTTCACCGAAACCGGCGCAGGTAAAAAACCCTGATCGCTGGAAATCACATGCAGCGGACGGCCATCGCTCATTTGCAGCTGGTAACGACGCGAGTTTGACGCGTTCAGCAAGCGCAAACGCACCCAGCCGCGGGAGACTTCGACATATGGGCTTTGCGCCCCGTTGACCAGTAACGTATCGCCAACAAAACCACCGCTACCGGGCTCGCTGTATTCCGGCGTGCCAAAGTTGTCCAGGCGCTTATCCTGGATAATGATCGGAAAATCATCCACGCCATAGTGGTTTGGAATAGACAGTGACTTACTCACTTCATCTTCAACCAGCCACATCCCGGCAAGACCGTTGTAAACCTGCTGGGCGGTACGATTTGGCGTATTGGCGTGATACCACAACGTGGCGGCATTCTGGCGAATCGGCAGCACTGGCGCCCAGTCCGCATTAGGAGACATCATACGCGCCGGGCCGCCCATCAGCGGGCCGGGCACCTGTAGTCCGGCGACGGTCATTGAGACATTTTCAGTCAAACGGTTGCTGTAGATAAGCTTGACGTCATCCCCTTTCCAGACGCGGATCGTCGGTCCCAGGTAGCGGCCGTTAACCCCCCAGACAGGCGCGCGAGTGCCTTGCGTAAAGGACCAGTGCGCGCGTTGCAGCGTCATAAATAGCGGCTGTCCCCGACGGGACTCCAGCAGCGGAGGCACGGGTAACGGTTGTTGCTGACCGGCAGCATTAGCCTTCAGCGGAACAGCACCTGCACACAGTGCGATCCCCGATGTCTGAATGAACTGACGCCGACTGAATGACATATAAACTCCATGAAAAACTGGCGATTAACACGCAGGAAATCTTTTCCTGTAAAAAACCCGAATTGCGCGGATTAAACCTTACCGGCGGCTTCCCGCTCAGCAACTTCTTTATCGAGTTCTGCGATTTTTTGTTCCATCAGCGTACGGCAATGCGCTGCCAGTTCACGAACCTGATCTTTCCCAAAGTGGCTAATATCCACCGGCGGCAGCATCTCTACAATCGCCAGACCATTATTGAGTCGGTTGAGTTTTATCTTGTTCGAGGTTGTTGAAACGCACACTGGAATGACCGGGACACCCGCCGCAATCGCCGCATGAAACGCACCGGTTTTAAACGGCAGCAAACCGCGACCACGGCTGCGCGTTCCTTCCGGGAACATCCAGATAGAAATGCGACGTTTTTTGAAATGGTTCACCACGGCTGCAATGGTGCTGTGCGCTTTTGCGCGGTTGTTTCTGTCAATCAGCAGGTTGCCGGTTAACCAGTACAACTGCCCGAAGAACGGGATCCACAGCAGGCTTTTTTTACCTACCGTCACCGTCGGCGGCTGAACGATATTCGCCGCGGTAACCATGTCATAGTTGTTCTGATGGTTACAAATATAGATAGCATTACCATAGTTCTGCGCGTCTGCCGGCATGCGGCACTCGACCTTCAGGCCATAAAGGGGAGCCAGGCGGCCAAACATATGACCGAACGTTGCGACGTGTTTTGGATTTCGTGGGCTGAACAGACAGTATATACAACCGAAAATACAGACCAGAATGCAGTAAATAACAGTAATGATTAAACGAAAAATATATAGCATAACAACCTCTAAGGCCTAAGAGCCTGGCATTTTACGTCACCTGATTCATCATGCAGTATCAGGTTAGGGCTTTGTTAAGGGCGGCTCTCTGGAAAAGCGTATTGTTAATCGCAACGCACGAATAAACAACGGTTTCACGGGAATTTTTAACGTTGGCTCTCCCTGGGCTAAAACAGGGAGAGCCGGACGGTAGCGTTATTCTTCGCTGTCGCCGTGACTGGCGCGTCTAGGCGAGTCAATATCAATGCTGTCGATACGCTGCAGACCACGCATTAGCGTCCCGCGACGGCCACGCTCGCCGGTTACTTTCTGCAACTCTTCAGGACGCAGTTTAATTTTGCGCTTACCGACGTGGATGGTCAGCGTGCTTTGTGGCGGCAGCACGTAGAGCTTCGCCAGGCCATCTTCGCCTTTCGCCGCTTCCGCTGAAGGGATATTGATAATCTTGTTCCCTTTGCCTTTAGACAATTGTGGCAAATCGCTTACCGGGAACATCAACATGCGACCAGCCTGGGTGATGGCCAGCAGCATATCGGTTTCATCTTCAATCACCACTGGCTGCATCACGCGCGCATTTTCTGGCAGCGTAATTAATGCCTTACCAGCACGGTTACGTGCTACCAGGTCATTGAAGGTGCAGACAAAACCATAGCCCGCATCGGAAGCCATCAGCAGTTTCTGATCGTCGCCTTCCATCAGCATGTGCTCAACCGTCGCACCCGGCGGCAGAGTGAGCTTACCGGTCAATGGTTCGCCCTGGCCACGCGCCGACGGCAGCGTAATCGGGTCGATGGCATAGCTGCGCCCGGTCGAGTCAACGAACACCACCGGCTGGTTGCTCTTACCCTTCACTGCCGACTTAAAGCTGTCGCCCGCTTTATAGCTTAATCCTGGCGCATCGATGTCGTGGCCTTTCGCACTACGCACCCAGCCACTCTGGGACAACACAATGGTCACCGGCTCTGACGGCAGCATGTCGTGCTCGCTCATCGCCTTCGCTTCTTCGCGCTCTGTCAGCGGAGAGCGACGATCGTCGCCATAGGCCTCGGCGTCAGCCTGCAGTTCTTTCTTCAGCAGGTTACTCATTTTACGCTCGGAAGCCAGAATGCCCTGCAGTTGATCGCGCTCTTTCGCCAGTTCATCCTGCTCACCGCGGATTTTCATCTCTTCGAGTTTGGCAAGGTGGCGCAATTTCAGCTCAAGGATGGCTTCAGCCTGGGTTTCAGAAATACCAAACCGCGACATCAGCTCGGGCTTAGGTTCATCTTCATGACGAATGATTTCGATCACTTCGTCAATGTTGAGGAACGCCACCAGCAAACCTTCAAGGATGTGCAGGCGTTTAAGCACTTTTTCCAGACGATAGTTCAGGCGACGACGCACGGTATCACGGCGGAACGCCAGCCATTCGGTGAGGATCTCCAGCAGGTTTTTCACCGCCGGACGCCCATCAAGACCGATCATGTTCAGGTTGATGCGGTAGCTTTTTTCCAGATCGGTAGTGGCAAACAGGTGGTTCATCACCTGCTCCATATCTACGCGATTAGAGCGCGGGACAATCACCAGACGGGTCGGGTTTTCGTGATCCGATTCGTCGCGCAGGTCGTCTACCATCGGCAGCTTTTTATTGCGCATTTGAGCGGCGATCTGCTCCAGCACTTTTGCCCCGGAAACCTGATGCGGCAGCGCGGAAATCACCACTGCGCCGTCTTCTTTCGTCCATACCGCACGCATACGTACGGAGCCGCGTCCGTTTTCGTAAATCTTACGAATCTCCGCACGCGAGGTAATGATCTCTGCTTCGGTCGGGTAATCCGGCCCCTGTACAATATCCAGCAACTGATCCAGCGTCGTTTTCGGCTGCTCAATCAGAGTAATCGCTGCTTTTGCCACTTCACGCAGGTTGTGCGGCGGAATGTCCGTCGCCATACCCACGGCAATACCGGTCGTACCATTCAGCAGAATATTGGGCAAACGTGCAGGCAGCATCTTCGGCTCCTGCATGGTGCCGTCGAAGTTTGGCACCCAGTCTGACGTTCCCTGACCGAGTTCACCCAGCAGGACTTCCGCATATTTAGACAGGCGGGATTCGGTATAACGCATCGCCGCGAAGGATTTCGGATCGTCTGGCGCCCCCCAGTTCCCCTGCCCGTCAACCAGCGGATAACGGTAAGAGAACGGCTGCGCCATCAGCACCATCGCTTCATAACAAGCGCTGTCGCCGTGTGGATGGTATTTACCCAGCACGTCACCGACGGTACGGGCGGATTTTTTAAATTTGGCGCTGGCATTCAGCCCCAGTTCGGACATCGCGTACACGATGCGACGCTGAACGGGTTTCAAACCATCGCCAATAAACGGCAACGCCCTGTCCATGATGACGTACATGGAGTAGTTCAGATAAGCGTTTTCCGTGAATTCATGCAGCGCCAGGCGCTCTGCCATATCGCTCATTAATCGTGGTTCCTCAACTTTATACCCCTCAATGAAAGGGCAATATTGCCGCAGATACTACCCTATCTGGCGTGTTGAGTCACAAAGAAAAGGGCCGCGAATGCGGCCCTGATGGGGATTATTTGGCAACTTTGGTAATCTGTTTCACGTCGATTTCAACGGAGTTCCAGTCTTTATCCACCTCGCCCTGGATTTCAACCACATCCTGCGGCGTGACGGTTACACCGTTCCAGCGCTTGTGGTCGATATCCACATTCACCGTGCCGGTCGCATCTTTAAACACATACAGGTCGTCGGAAATACGTTCAACGATGTTCCCACGCAGGGTAACCCAGGTGTCATCACGCAGCGATTTGGCGCTTTCTACCGTTGTGCTGCTACCGTTCGGGCCGACAAATCCGCCGTTTTGGCTTTGCGTGGTGGTGGTTGGTCCAGAGAAGCCGCCCTGCTGAGCTGCCAGAACAGGTGCGGAACACAGTGCCATTACGGCAACCATTGCAGCTAATTTTTTCATCGTCATGTCTCCCTTTCATGTTGGTTTACGACTATTAAATAAGTTAATCCTTAACAAGTTCTTAAGGCAAAAAAAGATACTTTTTTTGCTGTACAGAGGCTGTAGCCACAGGTTTACTGATGGTAAAGAAAGCGGCGGCAGGGAAGAACATATGCGTATTTTACTGATCGAAGATGACACATTGATTGGCGATGGTCTGAAAACGGGTCTGAATAAAATGGGTTTCAGCATCGACTGGTTTAGCGAAGGCCGTCAGGGGAAAGAAGCGCTTTATAGCGCTCCTTATGATGCAGTTATCCTCGACCTGACGCTGCCTGGCATTGACGGACGGGACATCTTGCGCGAATGGCGAGCCAACGGGAAGCAGGAGCCGGTGCTGATCCTGACCGCTCGCGACGCGCTGGCAGAACGCGTTGAAGGCTTACGTCTGGGCGCGGATGACTATCTGTGCAAACCCTTTGCGCTGATTGAAGTTGCCGCGAGGCTGGAGGCGCTGGTGCGCCGTGCCAGCGGCCAGGCCAGCAGCATATTACGCCATGGTCAGGTGACGCTCGATCCCGGCGCGCTGGTCGCCACGGCGGCGGATGAGCCTTTGTCTCTCAAACCCAAAGAGTTCGCGCTGCTGGAGCTACTTATGCGCAACAAAGGTCGCGTCCTGCCACGCAAACTGATTGAAGAAAAACTGTATACCTGGGACGAAAACGTCTCCAGCAATGCGGTTGAAGTACACGTCCATCACTTACGCCGTAAGCTCGGCAGCGACTTTATCCGTACTGTGCATGGCATTGGCTACACCCTGGGTGACGCATGAAACTCACACAACGCCTCAGCCTGCGCGTCAGGCTAACGCTTATTTTTTTGATTCTGGCATCAGCGACCTGGGCCGTTTCCAGCTTTGTGGCCTGGAAGCAGACTACCGATAACGTCGATGAGCTGTTTGATACGCAACTGATGCTGTTCGCCAAACGGCTCAGCACGCTGGATCTTGACGAGCTAAAAGCCTCAGAGCGCATTGCGCATACGCCGAAAAAATTCAAACATGGCCATATTGATGACGATGTGCTGACCTTTGCTGTCTATACGCCAGAAGGGAAAATGGTGCTCCACGATGGCGACAATGGTCAGTACATTCCCTATAGCTATCGCCGGGAAGGTTTTGACGATGGCTTTTTAACCGGCGACAACGATAAATGGCGCTTTGTCTGGCTGACGTCGGCGGATAAAAAATACCGCATCGTTGTGGGGCAGGAATGGGAATACCGTGAAGACATGGCCCTGGCGATTGTGACAACGCAACTGGTACCCTGGCTTATCGCATTGCCATTGATGCTATTAATCCTGATCGTATTGTTAAGTCTTGAGCTCAAACCCCTGAAAAAACTGGCGCAGGCGTTACGTTTGCGCGACCCGGAATCTGAAGATCCCCTCAGTTTAAAAGGCATTCCCGGCGAGGTTCGCCCGCTGGTTGAATCGCTCAACCAACTTTTTATCCGTATTCACACCACCATGGTGCGCGAACGGCGCTTTACTTCCGATGCGGCTCATGAACTACGTAGCCCACTCACCGCGCTGAAAGTACAGGCCGAAGTGGCGCAATTGTCTGACGATGATCCGCAGGCAAGGCAAAAAGCCTTAATGCAGATGCAAACCGGCATTGAACGCGCCACCCGACTGGTCGATCAGCTCCTGACGCTTTCGCGCCTCGACTCCCTCGACAATCTTCAGGATGTAGCGGAAATCTCGCTGGAGGAGCTACTGCAATCCGCGGTGATGGATATCTACCACCCGGCCCAGCAGGCGCACATCGATGTGCGTTTGCAGATTAACGCGCACGACATTACGCGTACGGGACAGCCGCTGTTACTCAGCCTGATGGTACGAAATCTGCTGGATAATGCGATCCGCTACAGTCCGCAGGGTAGCATTGTGGAAGTGACGCTCAACGCCCGCAATTTCAGCGTCAAAGATAATGGTCCTGGCATCGCGCCTGAGGTCCTTACCCACATCGGTGAACGCTTTTATCGCCCTCCGGGACAAAGCGTGACCGGCAGCGGTCTCGGCCTGTCGATTGTCCGCCGTATCGCGACTTTGCATGGAATGTCAGCCTCATTTGGTAACGCTCCGCAAGGTGGCTTTGAAGCTAAGGTCAGTTGGTAACTGGGTTATTATTGCTCAAACAGCAAAAGACTTTGCACATTTTGCTAATTTCACCGCACCGCTGGTGGGAGTAAAATCGTCCTCAAACGTATTTCCTTGAGGACACAAAATGAGCAACATTCTGATTATCAATGGTGCGAAAAAATTCGGCCATTCTAATGGTCAACTGAATGACACCCTGACCGAGGTCGCGGACGGTATCCTGCGCGACCTCGGGCATGATGTTAAAGTCGTACGCGCAGACAGCGATTATGACGTTCAAACAGAAGTGCAGAACTTCGTGTGGGCCGATGCGGTTATCTGGCAAATGCCTGGCTGGTGGATGGGCGCACCGTGGACCGTGAAAAAATACATCGATGACGTGTTTACCGCAGGTCACGGTACGCTGTATGCCAGCGATGGCCGTACACGTTCAGATGCCTCTAAAAAATACGGTTCCGGCGGGCTGATTCAGGGCAAAAAATACATGTTGTCTCTGACCTGGAACGCACCGATGGAAGCCTTCACAGAAAAAGATCAGTTCTTCCATGGCGTTGGCGTTGATGGCGTTTATCTCCCGTTCCATAAAGCAAACCAGTTCCTGGGAATGGAAGCGCTGCCGACCTTTATCACCAATGACGTGATTAAAATGCCGGACGTCCCGCGTTATATCGCAGAATATCGCAAGCATCTGAACGAAATTTTTGGTTAACTGGTAACCTGGAATTAGAAGGAGTTAACCATGCTTACCGTTATTGCAGAAATCCGTACACGTCCAGGTCAACATCACCGCCAGGCGGTACTGGATCAGTTCGCTAAAATCGTTCCGACCGTACTGAAAGAAGAAGGCTGCCACGGCTACGCGCCGATGGTCGATCATGCTGCTGGCGTCAGTTTTCAGACCACGGCCCCAGACTCAATCGTAATGATTGAACAGTGGGAAAGCATTGCGCATCTTGAAGCGCATTTGCAGACACCGCACATGAAAGCCTATAGCGAAGCAGTGAAAGGTGATGTGCTGGAGATGAATATTCGTATTCTGGAATCTGGCATTTAAGATTGTCGATTTGCCGGATAACGCCACAAACAGACGTATCCGGCTTACACAGCAATCTCCAGGCCCGGTAAGCGCAGCGCCACCGGGCATTCTTTACCAGTAAAGCTTCCAGCTCTGAGTGAAGCGCATTAACGCTTCAACGTAGAAATAATCCCCCCAGCTTGCGCACTCATCGACCCCTTTGTTGCTCGACAGGTGATACACCGAGTGTTTCAGTAGCCCGTTCCCCAGCTCATCTTTGCCCATCAGATAGTGCCTGGTCAGCGAAGACATGATCCCCATCGCCCACTGCTGATAGCGCTCGCGATCCGGATCGGTCACCGGCAGGTGTTTAATCAGCTCCAGCAGACCGCAGACGGCAATCGCTGCCGAAGATGAATCGCGCAGCGCATCGGTCCCGACTAATGCCAGATCCCAATGGCAAACGGCATCTTCCGGCAAACGATTAAGAAAGTAGTTGGCCAACTTTTTCGACAGCTGCACCATCTGGGTATCACCGGTGTAGATATAGCTCAGCAGAAAACCATAAATTCCCCACGCCTGCCCACGCGACCAGCAAGAATCGTCGGCATAGCCCTGCTGAGTATTACCGTAACGCGGCTCACCGGTTTGCACGTCCATATAGTAGGTGTGGAAGGTCGAGGCATCCTGGCGGATCAGGTATTTTGCTGCCTGCGCAACGTGCGCTTTGGCGGCATTCGCAAAACGCGGATCGCCAGTTTGCTCGCTTGCCCAGTACAACAGCGGCAAATTCATATTGCAGTCGATGATCATCCGCCCGGCCTGCTCGGGATCGCGAAGATCGCCCCATGCCTGGATGATCTGCGCCTTTTCATGAAAACGCTCCAACAGCGCTTCTGCCGCCATCAGGGAAAACCCTCGCGCATCACGATTGCCCGTCAATCGCCAGGCCGCCACGCAGGAAAGCGTGTAGAGGAATCCCAGGTCGTGGGTGTTGGTATCGTGGCGTCCGGCAATACGCAAGCCAAACGAACGCACATGTTTCTCCGCCATCTCACGAAATTTGCTCTCACCACTCATTTCCCACGCCAGCCATAACTGCCCGGTCCAGAAGCTGGTCGTCCATTCCACATTCTCTGTCAGCGGGTAATAACCTTGCACACAGGTTTCGGCAGGAAATTGTTCACCGAATTCCGTTAAATGACGGCTAATCAATTCGAGGACATGTTCTCGAGCGCTACTCATTTGATCCTGAAAGCTACCGGGATTAACCGGGCTGCCAGGAAATACGCGCAACGATTCCTCAACGATATGATTTAACATATTTCGGTTCCTTCTTACGTAAATTATTTTGCAGGATTATTTTCAGCAATATCGAGAGCGATATTTTTGCCTCGTTTGCTCTGACAGGCAGATAAAGTAAATGCTGATATCAATGTAAAGATCAGCGCCACAATGCCCATAATGATATATGTCTTCTCAAAACCGATCCGGTCATACATTAATCCAGCAGGTGATGAAACTACTACGTTACCGACATACAGCATGGCCTGATAACCCAGTAAATACATGGTCGCATTTACCCGTTTATCAAAATGCTCGGCAATATATTTAAAGACGGAAACCAGTAATAAACAGATCTCCAGACCGTATAGCGGTTTCAGCACAGAAATGAGCAGATGAGAGTCGCACAGACCGGAGATAACCAACCGTGCGCCCACCAGCAGCCCAACAATCAGCAGGCCACGCTTCGCGCCAACATAATTGACGAATAACGGGATGACCATGTACATGACAAATTCCATTCCCGACTGCACGGTCCCAAGATAGCCAAACACGGCGTTCCCTTCATGCACATCCGAGAAGAAAGTGACGAAGTAGCGGGAGAACTGCTGCTCAGCGATGAACATCATCCACGCTACGCCTGCAACATACAGGCAGAATGCCCAGAATTTGCGATTTCGCAGCAGGGCGTACACATCCGCCGGGGCGATTTTCTCTTTGGTTAACACCTGCGAGGCGTTGGCCGCATTGACATTGACTTTCAGACTCAGCAGAACGACCAGCATCACCACCGACGCCACGCTGCCGAGCATAAAGTTATAGGCCGGAGAGAGGTTAAATAGCAGGCCAGAGAACGATGACGCCACTGCCCAGCCAAGTGACCCCCACATGCGGATTTGCCCAAACTCCATGCCGTTCAGGCGGCTGTAGCGATCGGAATACGATTCACAGGCAGCCACCCCGGCATACCACGCAAAGCTTAAGTAAATCGCGCCAACGATAATGCCCAGCATTGTATGGGACAGTAATAATGGCTGATAGATATAAATAAAAAAGGGTGCCATTAATGCAGACATCACCACGACAAAATAGAGCAGATATTTACTCATCCCTATTTTATCGAGAATATAGCCATAAATAGGTTTCAGAATAACCGAAAAAATACCATTCACGGCAAATACGGTGCCGATCACCGTACCACTCAATTGCGCTTTTTGCCCTAACCAGATAGCCAGCAGACCAATACTTGCAGACCACGTAAAGAAATAGAGGAATATAAAACTACTTATTTTATAATATTCAGTCCGATTTCCCATTGAACTATTTTTCATACCATCCTCGCTATAAAAAGAACGACAACTGGCGTGCACTTTCAGGCTGCTGAATAACAACCTGGCTATTGTTGATAGAAAGCAGCGGAACGGCGGCGTACTGTCTTTGCTGTCCACTGGCGCTCACGGCGCAGCAAAGCCAGCTTTCGCCCTGTGGGATTTCGGCGGTAAGCACAGGGATCGAGGCGCATTCAGGGAACATGATGCTGCTGTTTGGCGGCGTGACCACGTTGTCTGGCTGACGAACTATGGACGGTGAAAGATCAACGATAACGCTGGTTCCATTACGTGCCGCAATGAGACAGCCGCGATCGCGTAGCTGAGGCTCGGCTTTCATTACCGCAAATCCCCCTTCCACCGTTTGCAGGCTTCGCGCGCTGTGAATACGATGCAAACGAAGATGCCACTCACCAAACGGGACCAGCCATGTATCAAGGGTAACGTCATGCCAGGGAGACCAGCGGGACCAGATAAAATTCTCATCAACCCGAACGTCATCGCACTGACGACGGCCACGATAGTAGCCATCGCCGTCTGCCAACAGCAGCATAGAATCACAGGCCGCATGTTTGATGCCGTAACGACCACGCTCAATGGTGAAACCGAAACGGCTGGAGTAGGCGAATTTGGTGTATTTGGCTTCGGTATTGACGTAGTTGTTCAGTTCAAGCTGGCCTGAGGTCAGCATCGTGACATGTTCAGAATGCTCACTGTGCTGCATGATCTGCGCGGCATGCGTAATCACCCGTTTTTCGTCAAGTACGGGTAAGGCCTGCTCTTCAGCCTGCCAGAAGGGATGCTTCTCGGGCAGAGCGAGGATCAAAAAGACCTTCAATGCCCAGTAGGGCGATCCCGGCGAGTTGTAATCTTCGCACATCGCCAGGTTCGGATAGGCAAACCCCAGTGTCAGAATGCCATCACGATCGAAAATCGGCTGCTTCTGCCACCAACGCAGATGGCGCAGGATCACGCCTTTAATAACGCCTGGCGAAAAGACATCCAGTTCAGCAAACGCTACTGCGCTCCAGAACGCAACCATGGCAAAGCGGTAGGTCAGGCTGCGGCCAAACGGCACCGATGCGCCGTCTGCTGCGGACAGATAAATGAAATCTTCGGCAAACAGACGCGAGCGCTCACGCAGAGTGGCGGCGCGATCGGCATCATCGGGGCTTAGGGTGGCATATAACAGGCCATAAAAATGGAAGGCCATAGAGATGTAGTAATCTTTCGGACGCCCGGGACCATCGGAATACCAGCCGTCACCGAGATAGTAGGCTTCCATCAGTTCAAAACGGCGATCGATAGCAGCCTGATCATAAGGCAGACCCGCCCGCTTGAAGCCAAGCTGAACGATAATCGCAAAGTAGTTCCAGTTGCTGTCCGGCATTTGCGCGTCGGTTATCTGGTTCAGCCAGCAATGCAGATTTTCACGTTCGCGCAAGGAGAAGCAGTCCGTCAGTTGCGTCTGTAACAATGCCAGACCCAGACCATATGCAGCCATCTCGACCAGGCGCTGATCGTACGGGCCGGTATCCCCCCAGTAGTGAGGACTTTGCGGATCGGTGCCAAGTTTTATCGCCTGAATGTATTTTTCGGCATACGGCGCATCAGCCCCGCCCGCCATCAGCGGAAACAGTCCCCACAGCGCCCGGGAAAGTCCTTCCATACAGGCAATATCCACGCTGTAGTGAGCACAGGTATTGCCAAGTGAAAACTGAGCCTGTCCCGCCGGAAACTGCTGATCCAGCGCACGCAAAATGGCGTTAACAGCGCACGTTACGTCTTCACGTGATGACAATGGATTTGATTTTTCTTCAGTTGTTGACCACATACTCTGCCCCTCTGAATTAAGTGGCTAAAGAATAGTGAATCGCAGAGCAGCAGAAATGTTACGTCAATCACACCACCAGCATTAAAGTAAAACAGCGATTGAGGAAATTTAAAAATAGGGTTTATAAATTACTATTCGGCGGCAAAAGTTTAAATTTATTGCACTATGACCTTATCCTCACAGCAAGAACATCTGGAATTGATCGCCCTCAACGATGCGATTGCATCGTTCAGCCGTTTATTCGCCAATACGGTGCGTTACCACCACTGGCATCAGTGTCTGGAAGTGCTGTATGTGGAAGAAGGCTTTGGCGTGGTCACGGTTGACCATAAGCAGTTCACCATGCGACCAGGACGGATGTTCTTTTTTCCGCCGTTTACCCTACACAAGATATGGGTCGACGAGCAGGCGCGGGATGGTTATCGGCGTACCATTATTCATCTCGATCAACATGCGGTGCTGAAGGTGCTACGCGACTTTCCGCACACTCAGCAGCATCTGCAAAATCTGAGCGTGCGCGGCAGCGAAGCATGGGTTGTCGACGCGGCGGATATCCACACCCATGTTGATTTTCTTTTCAGCCGTTATGAAAAAATGGCTGCACAGAAGCCGCTGAACACTGAGCAGGTTGCCTGTCTGTTAGTTAATTTATTCAGCCTGTTACCCGAAGATAACGGCAATATGCCAGAAATTAGCAGTGGAATTGCCAGTCAGGTAATGTTCTGGCTGGATGAGCATTACACCCACAAATTTAGTCTGGCGGCGCTGGCGCAGGAGCTGGGCAAATCAAAAAGCTATGTTTCCCGCCGCTTCCAGATGGAAACGGGCGAGAGCATTCTCGACTATCTCAATACTCTACGTCTGCGAAAAGCCTGTGAAGCGCTGCTACACAGTGAAATCAGCGTGCGGGAGATTGCGCAAAAGGTGGGATTTTCAGAGGTGACGTACTTTATCAGCGCCTTCGGCAAAGGCATTGGCGAGACGCCGCTGCAGTATCGCAAGCGGCATAAACAGTAACGCCGGATAAGGCGGTTTACGCCGCCATCCGGCATTCACGGTCAATTATCCTTCGAGATCCGCCAGGTCGCCTTTCTCCTGCAACCAGTTACGGCGATCTTCAGAACGCTTCTTGGCCAACAGCATATCCATCATTGCGTTGGTACGCTGATCGTCTTCATCATCAATGATGAGCTGCACCAGGCGACGGGTGTTCGGATCCAGCGTGGTTTCACGCAACTGCATCGGGTTCATTTCGCCCAGACCTTTAAAGCGCTGCACGTTCGGCTTGCCTTTCTTGCGCTTTAACTGCTCCAGCACGCCCGCTTTCTCTTCTTCCGTCAGTGCGTAATACACCTCTTTACCAAGGTCGATACGGTATAACGGCGGCAGCGCCACGTAGACGTGACCGTGTTTCACCAGCGTGCGGAAGTGTTTCACAAACAATGCGCAAAGCAGCGTGGCGATGTGCAGACCATCGGAGTCCGCATCCGCCAGGATACAGATCTTGCCGTAGCGCAATTGGCTCAGATCGTCGCTGTCCGGATCGATGCCGATCGCCACCGAAATATCGTGAACTTCCTGCGAGGCCAGCACTTCATCGGAAGAAACTTCCCAGGTATTGAGGATCTTACCTTTCAGCGGCATGATCGCCTGATATTCACGATCGCGCGCCTGTTTTGCCGATCCACCCGCCGAGTCACCTTCGACGAGGAACAGTTCGGTGCGATTGAGATCCTGAGCGGTACAGTCCGCCAGTTTCCCCGGCAGCGCCGGACCGCTGGTCAGCTTTTTACGCACCACTTTTTTCGCCGCACGCAAACGACGCTGGGCGCTGGAAATCGCCATCTCAGCCAGCAGTTCAGCCGACTGCACATTCTGGTTCAGCCACAGGCTGAAAGCATCTTTCACGACGCCAGAGACGAATGCCGCACACTGACGCGAAGAGAGGCGCTCTTTGGTTTGTCCGGCAAACTGCGGATCCTGCATTTTTACCGACAGCACGTAAGCACAGCGATCCCAGATATCTTCCGCCGACAGCTTCACGCCGCGCGGCAGGATATTGCGGTATTCACAGAACTCGCGCATCGCATCCAGCAGACCCTGACGCAGACCGTTAACGTGCGTACCGCCCTGCATAGTTGGGATCAGGTTCACATAGCTTTCGGTCAGCAGCTCGCCGCCTTCAGGCAGCCAGAGCAGCGCCCAGTCCACAGTTTCCGTCTCACCGCTAAAATTACCGATAAACGGTTTTTCAGGAAGCGTCGGCAGGCCATTCACCGCTTCGCTCAGATAGTCATTCAGACCATCCTGGTAGCACCAGCGCTGTTCGCTGTTATTGACCTCATCCTTGAAGGTGATCTCAACGCCCGGGCACAGCACCGCTTTAGCTTTCAGTACGTGCGTTAAGCGCGAAACGGAAAAGCGCGGGCTGTCAAAGAAGCTTTCATCCGGCCAGAAGTGCACGCTGGTTCCGGTATTGCGTTTACCGCAGGTACCGACAACCTGTAAATCCTGCACCTTATCGCCGTTCTCAAACGCGATGTTGTACACCTGCCCGTCACGGCGCACGTTCACTTCCACACGCTTCGACAGGGCGTTAACCACAGAGATCCCCACCCCATGCAAACCACCAGAGAACTGATAGTTCTTGTTGGAGAATTTACCGCCCGCGTGCAGACGACAGAGGATCAGCTCTACCGCCGGAACGCCTTCTTCAGGGTGAATGTCTACCGGCATGCCACGGCCATCATCAATAACTTCCAGAGACTGGTCGGCATGTAAGATCACGTCCACGCGTTTCGCGTGGCCCGCCAGTGCTTCATCCACACTGTTATCAATCACTTCCTGTCCAAGATGGTTCGGACGGGTGGTATCGGTGTACATCCCCGGGCGACGGCGTACCGGCTCAAGCCCAGTGAGTACCTCAATGGCATCAGCGTTATAAGTTTGCGTCATGGTTTAAATAAGCAATTCGAATTGATCGTCAGAAACTGTGCAGTCCAAGGAAATCGACAATCGGGTTGAAATAATCTTCGAAGCCCGTGAATGCGTGGTTTCCGCCCTCAATAACTGTCTGGCGGCAGGAAGCGTAATACGCCACCGCCTGGCGGTAGTCCAACACTTCATCGCCCGTTTGTTGAAGCAGCCAGATCAAATCCGGCGCTTCCAGCGGGTCAATCTGCATGACTTTAAGATCGTAAATATGGCGTGACTCTAGCACATATTGCTGCCCCGTGTAGGGGTTCTCGTTTTGACCGAGATAGTCGACCAGCAGTTCATAAGGTCGGACAGCAGGGTTCACTACCACCGCTGGCAGCATAAAACATTGCGACAGCCAGGTGGCGTAATAGCCTCCCAACGAGGAACCGACAATGCCCAGCGACTCTCCGCCATGTTCAAGAATGATCGATTCCAGCATCTCTGCGGCCTGGGCCGGATACGGCGGCAGTTGCGGTACGATCATCTCAACGTGCGGATGGTGCTCCGCCAGCCAGTTTTTCAGCAAGCACGCCTTCGCCGAGCGAGGAGAACTGTTAAATCCGTGAAGATAGAGAAGCGTAGACATCAGTAGCCTTCTGAAGCGGTATCAGGGTGGAAGCGATTACCCTGCAGACGACGTACCTGAGTCTGCAACGTCCCGTCAGCAAAAAGCTCCAGCGTCCGCCAGCCGGGGCTAATGGTATCTAACGTGAAGTTGGAACAGTGCGGCTTGAACTGCACGCAGGTCGACGGCGTCGCCAGCAGGCGGCGTCCGTTCCAGTTCAGATCCAGCTCCTGATGAATATGCCCGCACAACAGATATTTAGCGCGAGGATAATTCACCAGCACGTTATCCAGCTCTGCGGCATTACGCAGGCTATGCTGATCGAGCCAGCTACAGCCCGCAGGCAGAGGATGATGATGCAGAAGCAGTAAGGTATTGCGCTCAGGCGCATCGGCAAGTTTACGTTCCAGCCATTCGAGCTGAAATTCGCTTAACTCACCGTGTGGAACGCCGAACACCTGACTGTCGAGCAACAAGATTTGCCACTGCTCGCCAATGAAGACGCGTTTAGCGGGGGAAATCCCTGCATCCTGAAGCGCGCTGTACATTGCTGGCTGAAAATCGTGATTGCCCGGTAGCCAAACGCAGGGCGCACGAAAACTTGCGATGCCCTCAGCAAAATGCTGATAGGCCGCAGCGGATTGATCCTGCGCCAAATCCCCCGTCGCGACGATCAGATCGTACTCAGGCGACTCTGCATGTATTGCATCCAGTACGGATTGATAGCTATCCCAGGTGTTCACACCCAGCAGCGTTTCATGCTTTTCGGCAAACAGGTGAGTGTCTGTAATTTGTAAGATCCTGACTCTGGCCTCACCAGCCAAAGGAAGGGTTAACAGGCTTTCCAAATGGTGTCCTTAGGTTTCACGACGCTAATAAACCGGAATCGCCATCGCTCCATGTGCTAAACAGTACCGTAACCAGTCGGCCAGAAACTGATTAATTTGATGCTTTTCGTCGCGTTGATGCAACTTTTTATTTGGATAATCATACCGCGCTTTGAAGCGAAAGATCTGCTGACTCGAACACACTTCAGCCACCCTTGCGTCATGATACAGGCGCACGGTCAATGACGGCAGGCTCCAGTATGTGACCGCCGGTGCCGTTTGTTCGATCGCGACAAGCGTAGTGTATCGGGTCGATTCAACGATCGTTAACCGATATTGTGCGTTTGCTACCTGATAGCTCACTGTTTCACCGGCTGCGTCATTACGCGGCAACAGGCGGCGCAATTGCGAATAGTTGGTTTCGCACAGGCGCATCATTTCAGGGAAGTCAGGTGTGTAACGCTTCATTTTTTCCACTCAGTTTTTAACTCTTGATAGTGCAGCTGTAACCATTGCAAGGCGATGACAGAAGCCGCGTTGTCGATTGTCCCCTCTTCTACCCATTGGTAAGCCTGCTCCCGACTCACCACATGAACACGAATATCTTCGTTTTCATCAGCCAGACCGTGGATCCCGCTCGCGGTCGTGGCGTCCACTTCGCCAACTAAAATAGACAGGCGCTCGCTGGTGCCGCCCGGGCTTGCCAGATAGCTCAGAACGGGCTTCGTACGTTTAACTTCCAGCCCGGCCTCTTCCATCGCTTCACGTCGGGCAACATCCTCAACGGTTTCACCCTCTTCGATCATCCCGGCTACCATTTCCAGGAGCCACGGGCTTTCGCTGGTGTCAAACGCCGCGATGCGGATCTGCTCAACCAGCACAACTTCGTCCCGCTCAGGGTCAAAGGGTAGCAAGACTGCCGCGTGTCCGCGCTCAAAAATTTCGCGCTTTACTTCACCGCTCATACCGCCGTTAAACAGGCGATGGCGGAACCGATAAAGATCCAATGAAAAAAAACCGCGGTACAGCGTTTCTCGTGCAATAATTTCTACATCATTTTTAGTGAAAGTCATTGGCAAGTTGTCTGGTTTACGCATTGTGCTGTCCTGAAACCAATAGTGATTAAAATGTGAATTTCAAGGTCGTTTGACTGATGTTTGAACGCCCTTGTGTTAAATTGATGCAAATTAACGCCGTATGGCACGTAACGCCAACTTTTTGAAGTGGCGGATTCTGCTAGAATCAGCAAATATTTTTACAATTTGATCAGCGCTAAATACTGCTTCACAACAAGGAATGCAAATGAAGAAATTGCTCCCCATCCTTATCGGCCTGAGCCTGTCGGGGTTCAGTACTTTGAGCCAGGCAGAAAACCTGATGCAGGTTTATCAGCAAGCACGCCTGAGCAACCCGGAATTGCGTAAATCCGCCGCCGATCGCGATGCTGCATTCGAAAAAATTAACGAAGCGCGTAGCCCATTACTGCCGCAACTGGGTTTAGGTGCCGATTACACCTACAGCAATGGCTACCGTGATGCAAATGGCGTCAACTCCAACGCAACCAGCGCGTCATTACAATTGACTCAGACGCTGTTCGACATGTCTAAATGGCGCACCCTGACGCTGCAAGAAAAATCAGCCGGCATCCAGGACGTAACGTATCAGACCGATCAGCAAACGCTGATCCTGAATACCGCTACCGCTTATTTTAAAGTATTGAACGCGATTGACGTGCTGTCTTACACTCAGGCGCAAAAAGATGCGGTCTATCGTCAGTTAGATCAGACCACACAGCGTTTTAACGTTGGCCTGGTCGCCATCACTGACGTGCAAAACGCCCGTTCACAATACGATACCGTGCTGGCGAACGAAGTTACCGCGCGTAACAATCTGGATAACGCTGTGGAAGAGTTGCGTCAGGTAACCGGTAACTATTATCCGGAACTGGCATCTCTGAACGTTGACGGCTTTAAAACCAACAAACCGCAGGCGGTAAACGCACTGCTGAAAGAAGCAGAAAACCGCAACCTGACGTTATTGCAGGCGCGTTTGAGCCAGGATCTGGCGCGTGAGCAGATTCGTCAGGCGCAGGATGGTCACTTACCGACCCTGGATTTGACTGCCTCTACCGGCGTTTCTGATACCTCTTACAGTGGGTCTAAAACCCGTGGTGCAACTGGTTCCCAGTATGACGACAGCAACATGGGCCAGAACAAAATCGGTCTGAGCTTCTCGCTGCCGCTATACCAGGGCGGAATGGTTAACTCGCAGGTGAAACAAGCGCAGTACAACTTTGTTGGCGCGAGCGAACAACTGGAAAGCGCGCACCGCAGCGTGGTGCAAACCGTACGTTCTTCGTTCAACAACATTAATGCTTCCATCAGTAGCATTAACGCGTACAAACAAGCGGTTGTCTCTGCCCAAAGCTCTTTAGATGCGATGGAAGCCGGCTATTCCGTAGGTACCCGTACCATCGTGGATGTGTTGGATGCCACCACCACGCTGTACAACGCCAAGCAGCAACTGGCGAATGCGCGTTATACCTATCTTATTAATCAGCTTAACGTTAAATCTGCGCTCGGTACGCTGAACGAGCAGGATCTGGTGGCGCTGAACAATACGCTGGGTAAACCGATCCCAACTTCTCCGGATAGCGTGGCACCGCAAAATCCGCAGCAAGATGCCGCGGTGAATGACTTTAACAGCACGGGCAATATGCCTGCGGCTCAGCCAACGGCCGCACGTTCAACCAGCAGCAACGGCAACAACCCGTTCCGTAACTGATGCTGATGACGGGGCTTCGGCCCCGTCTGAACGTAAGACAACGTAAAGATCCGCCTCTTCTTCCGCATTCTCGCCTCTTCCCGCTTCAATTTCGACCAGTCATCCTCTATTCTGAGCAGAGTTACCACTGGGTCCTGGAAGACATAAATGAAACGGACAAAATCTATACATCACGCCTCGTTCCGCAAAAGCTGGAGCGCACGCCACCTGACTCCTGTCGCTTTGGCAGTTACCGCTGTGTTTATGCTCGCGGGCTGTGAAAAGAGTGACGAAACGGTTTCGCTTTATCAGAACGCGGACGACTGCTCTGCAGCTAATCCGGGTAAAAGCGCCGAATGTACCACCGCGTTTAACAATGCGCTGAAAGAAGCTGAACGCACCGCGCCAAAATACGCCACTCGCGAAGACTGTATCGCTGAATTTGGCGAAGGCCAGTGCCAGCAGGCACCTGCACAGGCAGGTATGGCGCCGACCGGTGAAGGTCAGGCTCAGGCGCAGAATCAAAGCAGCGGCAGCTTTTGGATGCCGCTGATGGCCGGTTATATGATGGGCCGCATGATGGGTGGCGGTATGGGCGCTCAGCAGCCGCTGTTCAGCTCGAAAAATCCGGCCAGCCCGGCATACGGCAAATATACGGATGCAGGCGGCAAAAACTACGGCGCAGCAACGCCGGGTCGCACCATGACCGTACCGAAAACCGCCTTGGCGCCGAAACCGGCCACCACCTCTACCGTAACCCGCGGTGGATTTGGCGAATCTGTGGCTAAACAGAGCACCATGCAGCGTAGCGCAAGCGGTACCACCACACGTTCAATGGGCGGCTGACCGTCATGGAAAGAGTCAGTATTGTTGAGCGCCCGGACTGGCGCGATAAAGCCACCGAATACGGTTTCAACTTTCACACGATGTACGGCGAGCCGTACTGGTGTGAAGACGCGTACTACAAGCTCACGCTTGCTCAGGTCGAAAAGCTGGAAGAGGTCACCGCAGAGCTGCATCAAATGTGCCTCAAAGTGGTGGAACGGGTCATCGCCAGCGATGAGCTGATGACGAAGTTTCGCATTCCGAAGCATACCTGGGGCTTTGTCCGCCAGTCCTGGCAGACACAGCAACCGTCGCTCTACTCGCGCCTCGATCTGGCGTGGGACGGGACGGGTGAGCCTAAGCTTTTAGAAAACAACGCCGATACGCCAACCTCACTGTACGAAGCCGCGTTTTTCCAGTGGATCTGGCTGGAAGATCAGCTCAATGCAGGCAATCTGCCGGAAGGCAGCGATCAGTTCAATAGCTTGCAGGAAAAACTGATCGAGCGTTTCACCGAGCTGCGTGAGCAGTATGGTTTTCAACTGCTACATCTGACCTGCTGTCGCGATACGGTGGAAGATCGCGGTACGATCCAGTATCTGCAGGATTGCGCTGCCGAAGCTGAAATCGCCACTGAATTCCTCTATGTCGAAGATATCGGTCTTGGTGAAAAAGGCCAGTTCACGGATATGCAGGATCAGGTCATTGCTAACCTGTTCAAGCTGTATCCGTGGGAATTCATGCTGCGTGAAATGTTCTCCACCAAGCTGGAAGATGCCGGTGTTCGCTGGCTGGAACCAGCCTGGAAGAGCATCATCTCCAACAAAGCGCTGTTACCTCTGTTGTGGGAAATGTTCCCTGATCATCCGAACCTGCTGCCTGCGTATTTCGCCGAAGATGACTATCCGCAGATGGAAAAATTCGTCGTCAAGCCGATCTTCTCGCGTGAAGGCGCTAACGTTTCCATTATCGAAAACGGTAAAACGATCGAAGCAGTGGAAGGACCGTACGGTGAAGAAGGTATGATCGTCCAGCAGTTCCATCAGCTACCGAAGTTTGGCGACAGCTATATGCTGATCGGCAGCTGGCTGATCAACGATCAACCAGCGGGTATCGGCATTCGCGAAGACCGCGCGTTGATCACGCAGGATCTCTCGCGTTTCTATCCGCATATTTTTGTCGAATGATTGAGAGTGCCGGGTAGCGGCTCCGCCTTACCCGGCCTTCAGCATGAACTTAATGCCCGATAAGCGTAGCGCCAGCGGGCATACTTCATCCGACCTGAACCGACAACATGCTCAAACTTCCCATCTCAATCCCATCAACAGGAATAGTCACCGGCTCTTTGCCATCCCACGCGCCGAGTACATACAGCAGCGGCAGATAGTGATCCGGCGTCGGGTTTGATAACGATCCACCTTCATGATCGAGATAGTTCACCAGTGGGTGCTGTTCAACCGGTCCCTGCCATGTCAGGTTTGCCTTAACATAATCATTGAATGAGGTTGCCCATGGATACGGCGTGTTTTCACCGTGCCAACGCGCAGTACGCAAGTTATGTACCACGTTACCGCTGGCTACCAGCATAATGCCCTCATCACGCAGCGCCGCCAGCTTGCGACCCATCTCAAAATGCCAGGCCGCGGGTTTAGTGCTGTCAATGCTCAGTTGCACCATCGGAATATCCGCATTCGGGTACATCTTGATCAGCACGCCCCATGAACCGTGATCAAAGCCCCACGCCTCTTTATCTAAAGTAACGGGCACCGGTGCCAGCAGGTCAACCAGATGCTGTGCCAGTTCAGGTGAACCGGGAGCCGGGTAATGGGTGTCATATAATGCTTGCGGAAAACCGCCAAAATCGTGGATCGTTTTAGGCGCTTCCATGGCCGTTACGCCCGTGCCACGAGTGAACCAATGCGCCGAGACCACCACAATGGCTTTCGGACGCGGCAACGTTTCCCCCAGTTGCTGCCAGGCACGGGTATAAACGTTATCTTCCAGAACATTCATCGGGCTACCATGGCCCAAAAACAATGCTGGCATACGAGTTGAAGACATGATGATATCCTTACTGAGGGAGTCATTTTGATACCACCACAATACGCTTATTCGGTTGATGAAGAACTCAGATAACCATGATGAAGATCATCAGTTATTTTGACGATCTAATCCGCAAAGCAGATTGATAAGGAGTTTTATTTGTCGATGTCAGTACCTTTACTTCTGACTTTACTGGCAGGTGCCGCCACGTTTATCGGCGCATTTCTCGGCGTGTTAGGGCAAAAGCCCTCCAACCGCGTTCTCGCCTTTTCTTTAGGCTTCGCCGCCGGGATTATGTTACTGATCTCACTGATGGAGATGCTACCAGCTGCGCTGGCCGCTGAAGGCATGTCACCGGTATTAGGCTACGGAATGTTCATCGTTGGCTTACTGGGCTACTTTGGCCTGGACCGTCTATTGCCGCACGCGCACCCTCAGGATCTGGTACAGAAAACAACGCAGCCTCTGCCCGGCTCTATTAAACGAACCGCAATTTTATTAACGCTCGGCATCAGCCTGCACAACTTTCCGGAAGGGATCGCAACGTTTGTTACCGCCAGCAGCAACCTCGAGCTGGGCTTTGGTATTGCCCTTGCCGTCGCATTACACAATATTCCTGAAGGATTAGCCGTTGCGGGTCCGGTCTATGCCGCTACAGGCTCCAAACGTACGGCGATATTCTGGGCCGGGATCTCGGGCATGGCGGAAATACTGGGCGGCGTACTGGCGTGGTTAATTCTGGGGAGCTTAATCTCACCGGTGGTGATGGCGGCAATAATGGCGGCAGTTGCAGGTATTATGGTGGCGCTGTCCGTCGATGAACTCATGCCGTTGGCAAAAGAGATCGACCCGAATAATAATCCCAGTTATGGGGTACTTTGCGGCATGACGGTGATGGGGTTAAGTCTCGTCATCCTCCAGTCCATGGGAATCGGCTAATTCATAGGGCGGATGCCACCCTGCTAATTTACAGCATCCGCTCATCCATAGCAGAACGTGAAGGACTATTCCTGTTCCTTAACCGCGCTGTTATCCTCGCCAGAATGACGAAAGAGTTTGTTTCGCGCCTCGAGTAATGCATCCCGATCTTGCCGGAATGCCCGACAATAACGCTTCATATGGCAATAATAACCAACCGCAACGAGTGCAATTAATACAATCCAGTACCAGGCAATAAACATTCTTTTACCCTTAAAATTTAACATCATTAAACATTTAACGTTAAAATTTTACACAACCTTATTCTGACATACTCCTATAGTGGCATATTCCTCAAACAAATATATGATTTCGATCATATAAACCAGCAGCTATGCCAATAGCCAATGGCGTTCCAAAAAAATAGACCAATATTGATAAACCTATACTTCAAAATAATAAATAAACCCTTAAACCAGGGTACACATACCATCCAAATATATAAGAATATTAGCACGTGAAATAATACACTCTGTCAAAATTAATGCGCCTATCATCAAATTAGTTTCATCAATATAGTTTTGATTTCATCGACATTATAAGAACATGATAAAAATGGTATTTGCGAACGAATAACCTGCAACCAGATTGTTGCTATTGGTTATGAGCGCTGACTGGGGAGTGGGAAGTGGGAAGTGGTCAAAGCCAAACAAACTGCAGAGTAAACCAAGGCAGAGGTCTGTAATCAGACTTCTGTTTTTCTCACAATAGCTATACAATTCAACTGTTAGTGCTTCTTCGAGTTAAAAACATTTCACAGATATATTCCCCCAACATCAACGATAATTTTTCCATATTGATATATTCTGATTTTCAGAAACATAGTGCATCCAACTCACATTTTTAAAAAAATGTCTTTCTGCCCTTAATACAAGAAAACATAATAAACCATCACACATTCCGTTTCTTAATACCAAAGCAAATATAATATTTATATTATATATGATTATTTAATTGGTAGCGCGTCAAATTCTGAATTCAGTACGAGCACGAACATTCTGGGAATATCTGATGATATAATTTTTTAAAAGGCCTCGTGCCTTAACTTGTATATCAAGGATATTTTCATCACTAAAGGAATGTATATGAAATCAGCAAATAAGGCGCTGTTAGCACTGGCCATCACCGCACTAACCTCCAGCTATGCCTTCGCCGATGTTGATGGCGGTAGCGGCAAAATCACCTTCACCGGTACTATCATCAATGCCCCATGCGCTATTCTGCCTGAAGATATTGATAAGCAGGTCGAACTGGGTGAAGTACCTGCCTCCTACATTAATGCTAACGGGCATTCTGATGCGGTAGATTCCAGCCTGCATTTAATCAACTGTGACCTGCCAAACTCAGACAACGGTAGCGGCGTAGCCGTGAGCAAAGTCGATGTCACCTTCAACAGCGACAGCGTTACAACGGAAGACACCAGCCTGCTAAGCAACACTTTCGCCAGCGGCGCGCAGAATGTTGGTGTACGTTTGCTCGATAAAACGAGTGCCAATATTACTCTGGGTACCGCAAAGACCATTGATTTAAGCGCAGGTTCTGCGACCCAAATTCTGCCCTTTATGGCCTATATGCAAAAAGTGGGCGCAACGGATGTCACCGTGGGCGCCGTCGCCGCAACGGCAACCTACAGACTTACCTATAAGTAAGCACGCAATGGTGGCCGGATGGCCACCATCTAACACTTGCATCGACTGGGTATAGGTAAGGATTGCCATGAATACCTGCAAGATTGCGGCCTGTGGATGTGGGTTGCTGTTGTCATTTTCCGCTCAGGCTGTCGAATTCAACCTGAACGTACTGGATAAATCCATGCGCAACAGTGTGGATCTCTCTTTGCTGAAAGAAGATTCCGCAATAGCTCCCGGAAGCTATTTTGTTACCGTTGCCGTAAATAAAAATCAAATCTCCTCAGGCCGCCAGATAAGCTGGGAAAAACAGGGGGAGAGCGTCGCCGCCTGTATTCCATCTGAACTCGCCGGGCAGTTGGGATTAAAAGAAAAGATTTTAGGTTCACTGCCTGTACAGCACGAGTGCGTCGATTTTACTGAATACTCTGATATTACCTTTACCTTAGATATGGCGAATCAACGTCTGGATATCAGTATTCCTCAGTCGCTATTGGCCTGGAAATCAGAAAGCTGGATGCCGCCCTCAACCTGGGATCACGGCGTGAACGGTCTGCTGTTCGACTACAACCTGTTTGCCAGCACCTACCGCCCCAACGCAGGTGGAAGTACAGAAAACCTAAACTCCTATGGCACCGCGGGCCTGAACATGGGCGCATGGCGCTTACGTAGCGATTATCAGGTCAGCCAAAACCGCAGCGACGAAAGCACCGAAACAACGCGGAGTATTTCACGCACCTATCTTTTTCGTCCTCTCCCTTCGCTGGGCGCCAAACTCACTCTGGGAGAGACAGATTTAAGCTCCAATATCTTTGATGGCTTTTCTTATAATGGCGCGGCTATGGCGAGCGACGACCGTATGCTGCCATGGGAATTACGTGGCTACGCCCCACAAATCAGCGGGATCGCGCAAACCAATGCCACCGTCACCGTTAGCCACTCCGGTCGCGTGATTTATCAAACAAAAGTGGCCCCAGGCCCCTTTGTCATTACCGATCTTAATCAATCCGTACAGGGAACGCTGGACGTAAAAATCACCGAAGAAGATGGCCGCACCAACACGTTTCAGGTTTCTGCCGCCTCCACGCCTTTTCTGACTCGTGAAGGACAGGTCCGTTATAAAATCGCGGCGGGTCGTGCCCGCCCGGACATCTCGCATCACGTAATTGATGATACCTTCGTCAGCGGCGAAGCCTCATGGGGCATGTTATCCAATACCTCGCTGTATGGCGGGATCCTCGCGGCAGGCAGCGATTACCGCTCTGCGGCGTTAGGAATTGGGCAGAACATGCTGTGGCTGGGGGCCGTTTCCTTGGATGTTACGCATTCCAGCAGTACCTTCGATGACGGCCATGAAGAAAGTGGCCTCAGCTATCGACTGAACTACAGTAAACGCTTTGATGCGACCAACAGTCAGGTTTCACTCGCGGCATATCGTTTCTCCGAGCGCGAATTTCATAGCTATGCCAACTTTGTCGCCCATCAATTCAATAATGCGGATACTCAGGACGAAAAGCAGACCGTAAGCATCTCTTTCAACCAGCCGATCGATCCGCTGCGGATGAACCTGTACGTCAGCGCACTGCGCCAGCAATGGTGGGATGGTGACAGCTCCACTACCGCGTCGGTGACCGCCGGTTTTAATTTCGATCTCGGTGACTGGAAAGGCTTATCGCTGTCGACATCCTTCAGTACAACGCACTACGAGGAGAGTGATAACGACAAGCAGGTTTACGTTTCGCTCTCCGTTCCTTTCGACTATGGTCGACGGTTGAATTACGACATGCGTAATAGCAGCAACACTACCAATACTCTCTCGTGGAATGACTCCTCCGATCCACACAACACCTGGGGCGTATCAGCAGGAACCGCGACTGACAGGCCGAACAACGGCGCGCAGTTCAGGGGAAATTACCAACATACCACCCCTGCCGGAGAACTGCAGTTCTCCGGAAGCTATGCCGCCAGCGACTACACCTCTGCCAGCGCCAGCTGGAACGGCTCAATGACCGCGACGGGCAACGGCATCGCGTTACATCGCCGCAGCTTTGGCAATGAACCCAGAGTCATGGTCGGGGCCGACGGCGTTGCCGACATTCCTGTGCAGGGCGACAGCAACCGTACAAACCATTTTGGCTATGCCGTTGTGCCGATGATTTCCAGTTATCAGCCCTCAACCATCGCCGTCAATATGAACGATCTGCCTGACGGCGTTACCGTTGATGAAACGATCACCCGCCAGACCTGGACCGAAGGCGCCATTGGCTACAAGTCACTGGTATCACGCTCAGGCAAAAATATTACCGTCGCTATCAGAATGGAAAATGGCGACTTCCCGCCACTCGGCGCGATCGTACGTCAAATTGAAAACAACGCAGAAGTAGGAATGGTCAGCGAAGATGGTCATGCCTGGCTTGGCGGCGTCGACAGTGGACAGCAGTTTACGGTGATGTGGGGTGACAAACAGACTTGCACCATCACTTTGCCAGACGCGCTGGATATCTCCACCCAGTACCTGATTTTACCTTGTCATTAATTAAGGATGAAAAATGGCATTATTCAAAGGATTACCAATTGTATTACTCGCCTTATCGCTCACCAGCCAGGCGGCAATTCAGCCTGATAGAACGCGGATTATCTTCAACGGCAACGATAAGGCCAGCAGTCTGAAAATTGAAAACCAGAGCAAGCAGTTACCTTATCTGGCTTACTCGTGGATTGAAGATGAAAAAGGTAATAAGGATGACTCTTTTTTAGTCGCCCTCCCCCCAATACAGCGGTTAAACCCTGGGGCAATTTCGCAGGTGAGAATTGTTAAGCAAGATAAAGCACGCTCGCTTCCTCAGGATCGGGAATCACTGTTTTATTTTAATGTTCGGGAAATTCCACCTGCACCAGAAAATAAAGGCAACAATGCCATCGTGCAGATGGCGCTGCAATCCCAGTTGAAATTATTCTGGCGTCCAGCGGCTTTGAAGAAAAAGCCGGGTAGTGAAGTTGAACTTCAGCTCAAAGTTAGCCAACAGGGAAATACGCTGTTGGTTAATAATCCTACCGCCTACTACATTACGTTGGCTTTTTTTGGCAAAGACAGCAAAAGCCAATTGTCAGGCTTTAGCAGTAAGATGATTGCCCCTTTTTCCTCTGTCACATTAAATGCCGGCGGTTATAACGGAAATGCGTTCGCACTAGGATATATGGATGATTATGGCGGACTGCGCATGCTGAACGTGAAATGCCATGGTCAATGCGATCTTATCGTGCCGGAGGCCAGAAAATGATCCGCGCGCTACGGTTATTTCTGCTGTTAATATTCATCGCGCTCCCTTTTCGTTCAGCGCTGGCGGTTCACTGCTATCTGGGAGCCACCGGTGGTCCTGTTGAAGGTTATACCGCTATCGAGCCGTTTGCAGTCCCTAACAACGCCAAACCCGGGGACAAAATCTGGGAAAGCAACGATATAAAAATCCCCGTCTACTGCGATAACGCAACCTCCGAAAATGCTTATAGCAGCGAAAACGTCTACGCATGGGTCAACCCCTACACCTCAGTCAACGATACCTATTATCAACTGGGCGTCACCTATGAAGGCGTTGATTATGACGCCACGCAAGGCGCAGTGAGTATTGATACACATCAGTGCATTGATAATCAGAAGCTTAAGATCTATACCGCCGCGCAAATCAAAGCCAGCGGTTGGGAACATTATCTCTGTTCAGGTAATGCAGAAGATACGCACTATTCAAGAACGTTCATTGCCCGCATGCGCCTGTACGTAAAAGTGATTTCGATGCCCCCCCACGACTACGCCAGTAGCATCGGTGATTATATTCTGGTGCAGTTTGATGGTGTTGGTGGGATTAACGTCAGCCCGGATGCCTCGAACCTGAAATATCACGTCACCGGCTTAGATCAAATTCGCGTGCTGGACTGTAGCGTTAAATTCAATATTTTCCCGGAAAATCAGACTATTGATTTTGGTACCTTCAATAATATGGAGATTAACGCCAAAACGCTGACAAAAGCGTTCTCGATTAAAACAACCAAGAATCTGAATTCTGACAGTGGATGTACCGATACGTTTAAGGTTTCATCATCATTCTATACCACAGAAGAATTGGCAGAAAATGACACATCCTTAAGAATCGGCAATGGTTTACAATTAAAAATACGCAATACGGAAGATAATACGCTCTCAACCTATAACGCCTACTCTGAGTATGCCGAATTCGATACAGAATTACTGACCAGAGAGAAAAGTTATCAGGCTGAATTAAGTCAGGTGACTGGCGATACCGTAAAGACCGGCCCTTTCGAAACGGTGGTATTATTTAAAATTAACTACAACTAAGCGCAAAAAAGCCGATGACATTGCATCGGCTTTTTGCGTTTTACCCGTTCGTCTTGCGATTAGCTGGCTTTGCGCTCATGCGCCTGACGGTAGGCCACCAGATCTTCGATAGTAACCACCGCCATATTATGCTTGCCGGCAAATTCGATGCATTCTGGCGCACGCGCCATGGTGCCATCGTCGTTGGTCAGTTCGCACAGCACGCCTGCCGGTTTAAACCCTGCCAGCGTCATCAGGTCGATGGTTGCTTCAGTATGACCACCGCGGGTCAACACACCGCCTGCCTGAGCACGCAGCGGGAAAACGTGCCCCGGACGGTTAAGATCGGAAGGTTTGGCGCCATCCTTAATTGCCGCACGCACCGTAGTCACACGGTCCGCAGCGGAAACACCGGTGGTCACGCCCTCTGCTGCTTCAATGGTCACGGTAAAACCGGTACCGTAGGCGCTGGTGTTATTTTCCACCATCATTGGCAGATCGAGCTGTTTGCGTCGGTCTTCAGTGATGCACAGGCATACAATACCGCTGCCGTGGCGGATGGTCAGCGCCATCTGTTCAACGGTCATGGTTTCTGCCGGGAAAATCATATCGCCTTCGTTTTCACGATCTTCGTCGTCAAGCACCATTACACCGCGTCCTTCACGCAGCGCAGACAGCGCATGTTCAACACGTTCGAAAGGCGTACCAAAAGAGGAAAGTAGCGTCTGATTCATGGTAAAAAAACCTCACTAAAATTATGGTTACCAGAATCAGGGCAGTCTTAGGAGTACCGTCTAAGCGGCAAAAAAATAACGTGAGCGGGTCCATGCCCGACTGGATCGTTACTCTCTCCCATCCGGACTCTAACCGTCGGCCCCGGAATTACACCGGATCTGCTGACCTTTTTGCCGTAACAAAAAGCGCTCGCGGGCTTTCAACATTCGTTGATTTACCGCCGGTGGGGAATTTCGCCCCGCCCTGAGAATAAGCGGGTTAACTATAACGCTATTGATTACCTTCATCAACGCCTTTGCTCGTCTTAGCTTCACACAATTCTGGTTTATGCCTGTGCCAGTTCGCACTACAATAGGCAGCAACACGTACCAGTTCAGGGAAACCACAATGATTGACCCGAAAAAAATTGAGCAGATTGCTCGTCAGGTTCACGAGTCGATGCCGAAAGGGATCCGCGAGTTTGGCGAAGACGTCGAGAAGAAAATTCGTCAAACGCTGCAGTCACAGCTAACCCGTCTGGATCTGGTAAGCCGTGAAGAGTTTGATGTACAGACTCAGGTTTTGCTGCGTACCCGTGAAAAACTGGCGCTGCTTGAGCAACGTCTGACTGAGCTGGAGTCGCGTGAAAAAACAGCAGAAGTTAAGCCAGCCCCCGCGATCCCGCCAGTCGATCCGCAAGAGTAAAACGACAACGGGCCGCAAGGCCCGTTTTTCTGTTAGTGTTCCAGTTCTAGCTTCCTGGCCTCTGTAGCCTGCTGGCAGTACAGCGCATAGCGTTTGCAAAACCAGCTACGATGTTCTTCATCCATGTTCCCAGTTATCGCCTGGATATCAACGGGATGGCCCTCAGCCTGCATCCTGGCAAAACTACGGGCCAGGAAATCGAAATTGTTCATTGAATACATATTGCTGTTCATGAGCATACCCTCCAGTTATTGAATATCTGCTAAGGCCATATGCTTTTTCTAATTTCAGTATTTCCCTGGATACGAAGTTATTCTGTACATATTGTGCGCAAAAAAACCGCCTGCTTCACAGTTTCCTACGAAATCTAAGAGGGGGATGACCCCCTTTTCGGATTTAAGGTCAGGGTGACGCATGTTATTGTAACGACATGTAAAAGTAAGGGGTAAAACCATTACTTTTGATACTGACAGGGAACGCAGTAACAGGAGGAAACAACTTGGTATTATTCACGGATTACAACAACCCCTACCTGTTTGCTATTTCATTTGTACTGCTGATTGGCCTACTGGAAATCATCTCTCTGATTTTTGGCCATTTTCTTTCAGGTGCGCTTGATGCTCACCTCGAACATTACGATGCCCTGACCTCCGGCAATATCGGCCAGGCGCTTCACTATCTCAATATCGGGCGGATCCCGGCGCTGATCGTACTGTGCTTACTCGCAGGCTTCTTTGGACTCTTCGGTATCCTCCTTCAGCATGGCTGGGTCACGCTGTGGCAAGCACCGCTCAGCAATCTGCTGCTCGCGCCGGTGAGCTTTATTTTTGCGGTCTTCGCCGTGCATTACAGCGGGAAAATTATCGCCCCCTGGTTGCCACGGGATGAAACCACCGCCCTCGCTGAAGATGAGTTTATCGGCAGCATGGCAATTATTACCGGCCATTCTGCGAGTGCCGGAACCCCATGCGAAGGCAAATTTACCGACAAGTTTGGGCAGACCCACTATGTGCTGCTGGAGCCTGAAGCGGGCAAAGAATTCAAAAAAGGAGACAAGGTGCTGATTATTTGCCGACTCTCTGCAACGCGTTACCTGGCCGAGCTAAACCCCTGGCCGACTGTTTTATAATTTTATACAGAGGGACCTTATAGATGGATGATGTTTTAGGCATGTTACCTTCATGGATGTTTACCGCCATTGTCGCGGTGATCGTCTTAGTAATTATCGGGATTATTTTTGCCCGCCTGTATCGCCGCGCGTCTGCTGAACAGGCGTTTGTGCGTACCGGCCTTGGCGGGCAAAAAGTGGTGATGAGCGGCGGCGCAATTGTCATGCCTATCTTCCACGAAATTATTCCTATCAACATGAACACCCTCAAACTTGAGGTGAGCCGTTCAACTGTCGACAGTCTCATCACCAAAGACCGTATGCGCGTGGATGTCGTCGTCGCCTTTTTCGTGCGTGTAAAACCGTCTGTGGAAGGGATTGCTACCGCCGCACAGACGCTGGGACAGCGAACGCTGTCGCCAGAGGATTTACGTGTGCTAATAGAAGATAAGTTTGTCGATGCCCTGCGTGCCACTGCGTCGCAGATGACCATGCATGAACTGCAGGATACGCGTGAAAACTTCGTTCAGGGCGTACAAAATACCGTCGCGGAAGACCTGTCCAAAAACGGCCTGGAACTGGAGAGCGTTTCACTCACCAACTTTAACCAGACCGAAAAAATCCATTTCAACCCCAATAACGCCTTTGATGCCGAGGGTCTGACCAAGCTGACCCAGGAAACGGAACGTCGTCGTCGCGAACGTAACGAAGTCGAGCAGGACGTAGAAGTTGCCGTTCGAGAGAAAAACCGTGATGCGCTGTCGCGCAAGCTGGAGATCGAACAGCAGGAAGCCTTCATGACGCTCGAGCAGGAACAGCAGGTGAAAACCCGCACGGCCGAGCAAAATGCCAAAATTGCCGCCTTTGAAGCCGAACGTCATCGTGAAGCTGAACAGACGCGTATCCTAGCTGAACGCCAGATTCAGGAAACAGAAATCGAGCGCGAACAGGCGGTGCGTTCAAGAAAAGTCGAGGCCGAGCGTGAAGTTCGCATCAAAGAGATCGAACAGCAGCAGGCAACGGAGATCGCCAACCAGACCAAGTCCATCGCTATTGCCGCCAAGTCCGAACAGCAGTCTCAGGCTGAAGCACGCGCTAACGATGCGCTGGCCGAAGCGGTTCGCGCCCAGCAAAACGTAGAAACCACCCGTCAGACTGCAGAAGCGGATCGTGCCAAACAGGTGGCGTTGATTGCCGCCGCGCAGGATGCGGAAACACAGGCCGTTGAGCTAACCGTACGTGCGAAAGCGGAGAAAGAAGCGGCAGAATTGCAGGCCGCCGCGATTGTTGAACTGGCTGAAGCCACGCGGAAAAAAGGTCTGGCGGAAGCAGAAGCACAACGCGCGCTGAACGATGCCATCAACGTGCTTTCCGACGAACAGACCAGTCTGAAATTTAAGCTGGCCCTGTTGCAGTCCCTGCCAGCAGTCATTGAGAAATCCGTTGAGCCAATGAAGTCTATCGATGGGATCAAGATTATTCAGGTTGATGGTCTCAATCGCGGCGGTGCAGTCGGTGAAGTGACCGCAGGTAACGTAAACGGTGGGAATCTGGCGGAGCAAGCATTATCCGCAGCTCTTGCCTATCGTACACAAGCGCCGCTGATTGACTCGCTGTTAAATGAAATTGGTTTGTCCGGCGGTTCGCTGTCGGCGCTGGCCGATCCGCTGAAAAACAGCCCACAGCCTGTTGAGAAAACGACTGAAGAATAAGATATAGAATTGCCGGATGGCAACGCTGACGCGTTTTATCCGCCATCCGGCAAACTTTCCAGGTGTTACTTATCGCTGTCTTTCTGGATCTTCTTGATGATATTGGTCGTTGAGCAGCCATCTTCGAAGTTCAGCACCAGCACTTCACCGCCGTTCGCCCACACCTCTTCGCTGCCCGCAATATCTTCCGGCTTATAGTCGCCGCCTTTGACCAGCAGATCCGGCAGGATGCCGGCAATCAGACGCTGCGGCGTATCTTCTTCAAAAGAAACCACCCAGTCGACGGACTCCAGCGCGCCCAGCACGATCATACGCTGTTCCAGCGGATTGACCGGGCGAGATTCGCCTTTCAGACGTTTGGTCGAAGCATCGCTGTTTACCGCTACGATCAGGCGATCGCCCAGCTTGCGCGCATTCGCCAGATAGGAAACGTGGCCCGCATGCAGGATGTCGAACACGCCGTTGGTCATCACCACTTTCTCACCGCGCTTGCGGGCGCTGGCAACGGCCTGTTTCAGCTCAGATTCGCTCATCACGCCAAAGCCAGTATCGGCCCGACCGCGCACGGCGTTTTCCAGTTCAATAGGAGAAACGGTGGAGGTCCCCAGCTTACCGACGACTACGCCTGCTGCGGCGTTAGCAAAATAGCACGCTTCTTCCAGGGTGTTACCCGCCGCCAGCGTCGCCGCCAGCACGCCAATAACCGTATCGCCCGCACCGGTCACGTCATACACTTCCTGCGCCTGCGTCGGCATATGCAGCGGCGATTTGCCCGGTTGCAGCAGCGTCATCCCCTGTTCGGAGCGCGTGATCAGCAGTGCGGAAAGGTCAAAATCCGCAATCACTTTCATGCCGCGCTCAACCAGTTCATCTTCGCTTTTGCACTTGCCCGCTACCGCTTCAAACTCAGACAGGTTCGGCGTCAGCAGCGTTGCGCCACGGTAGCGTTCAAAATCGGTCCCTTTAGGATCGATAAGCACCGGCACCCCAGCCTTCCGCGCCAGCGCAATCATCTGCTGCACGCTTGCCAGCGCGCCTTTGGCATAGTCGGAGAGTACCAGTGCGCCGATAGACCCCAGCGCCTGGTTAATACGCTCGTGCAGCGGCTGCGGATCCACACCTTCAAAGCCTTCTTCGAAATCCAGGCGAATCAGCTGCTGGTTACGGGAAAGTACGCGCAGTTTGGTGATCGTCGGATGAGTGGGCACGGAAACGAAGTCACATTTTACGTTCACATCCGCCAGCGTTTTGCTCAGCGCACGCGCCGCGTCGTCAATGCCGGTCAGGCCCACCAGACGCGAATTCGCTCCCAGAGAGGCTATGTTCATCGCCACGTTTGCTGCGCCACCGGGACGTTCTTCGATGGTATCAACCTTCACCACCGGCACCGGCGCTTCAGGTGAAATACGGCTGGTAGGACCGTACCAGTAGCGATCCAGCATCACATCACCGACAACCATGACTCCTGCACGTTCAAACTCTGGCAGCGTTACTTTCATTCCTGTCTCCTGAGAGATTCTCTGAGGGTCTTAAAATTTGCGCGCGATAATAGCACACTTCACTCGGCAACCAGCCACTTCTGCCAGCTGTCACGCACCAGCGTACGTTCAGCGTCGAAGTGCTCCGGCGCCACATGGCCCGGAAGTTCCTGCAACGCAAGATGGTGAAGTTCATCGCGCAGCGTCGTATAAGCACGAGTAAGCGCCAGCGCTTCCTGCTCATCCATAATGTCGTTTTGCGCCAGTAACTCCAGAATGCGCACGTTATCCGACCAGCGCGTCAGCTTCGGTTTTTCATGCGCATAGCGCAACACCAGATATTGCGTAATAAACTCAATGTCGGTGATACCGCCTTCATCCGCTTTAATATCAAAACGATCGCGATGCTTATTGCCCAAATGGGCACGCATTTTCTCACGCATTTCGCGCACGTCGGTCTGCAAGGTTTTGCCATCGCGAACGAGGGTCATGATATCGCGACGAATCGCATCGAACTGAGAGGTCAACCGCGGGTCGCCGTATACCACGCGCGCACGTACCAGCGCCTGATGTTCCCATGTCCAGGCTTCGTTGCGCTGGTAATCGGCGAAGGCGTCGGTTGATGTCACCAGCATTCCCGCCGCGCCAGACGGACGCAGGCGCGCATCCACTTCGTACAAAATACCGGACGAGGTACGGGTGCTGAAAAGGTGCATAATGCGCTGCGACAAACGCAGATAGAACTGTCGCCCGTCAATCTCACGCTCACCGTCCGTCATCACGTCCATCGGACAGTCATGCAGGAAGATCAAATCGAGATCCGAGCTGTATCCCAGCTCCCAGCCGCCCAGCTTGCCATAACCGACGACGGCAAAACCGCGCCCCTCGCGTTCGCTAAGATGAGTGGGTTGCCCGTAGCGAGCAACCATCTGCATCCACGCTTGCTGGACTACCGCATCAATAATAGTTTCCGCCAGCCAGGTTAGGTGATCGCTTACCTTCATCACCGGCAGCGTTCCGGCGATATCAGCCGCGGCAATACGCAACAACTGCGTTTGCTTAAACTGCCGCAGCGCTTCCAGTTGCTGCTCTTCGTCATCTTCCGGCACGCGCAGCAAATACTGGCGTAACTCATCACGGTAGGCGTCCGTCGCGGTGGGTTGATACAGGGTGTTCGGATCCAGCAGTTCATCGAGCAACAGCGGATACCGCGCCAGCTGGCTGGCGATCATCGGCGAGGCGGCACAGAGCGAAATCAGGTGCTTCAGCGCTCCAGGGAATTCGCTCAGCAGCTCCAGATAGGTCGTGCGGGTCACAATACCCACCAGCAGCGGTGTAATGCGCGACAGCGGTACCGAGGCGTCGTCACGCGAACAGACATCGCTCAGCAGATGCGGCATTAAATGATCCAACACCTGCCGTCCGCGTGGGCCAATGGTGCGTTTATCCAGCTCTTTGCGGAAATCAGCAATCAGAGACAGCACGCGCCGGCGATCGTCATCAGCCAGATGCGTCAGCACCGGCGTGGTGTCATCTTCCTGCAAGGCGTCCTGCCACAGTTCGCGCCATTGTTCTGAGAGCGACTCTTCCTGGGTTTCAGCTTCGTCATCGCCAATCAGCTCGTTAAATACCCGGCGCACGTTGTTCATATGATTTGCCAGCACATCGGTTAACTGCTGCCAGTCATCGACGTTCATCCCCCACGCCAGCCGCGCGCGATTCAGTTCATCGCCAGGAAGCGTTTGGGTCTGTTCATCATTGATGCTTTGCAGCAGGTTTTCGAGGCGGCGTAAATAGAGATAGGCTGCTCGCAGTTGTTCCGCATCGGTATCAGACAGCAGGTGCAGCGCATTGATGGCGCTAAGCGTCGGTAACAGCGAGCGGGATTGCAGCGACGGCTCGCGCCCACCGCGAATCAGTTGGAATACCTGTACGATAAATTCGATTTCACGAATGCCGCCCGCCCCCAGCTTGATGTTGTCTTTCAGGCCACGGCGGCGCACTTCTCGGGCAATCATCCCTTTCATGTTACGCAGAGACTGGATCACGCTAAAATCAATATAGCGGCGGAAGACAAAAGGTCGCAGCATAGCGCGAAGCTCGCTGACGTAAGTGCCATCGGAATCGCCCATAATGCGGGCTTTGACCATCGCATAGCGTTCCCAGTCGCGCCCTTGTTCCTGGTAATAATCCTCCAGCGCGGAGAAGCTCAGCACCAGCGGGCCGCTGTCGCCAAACGGACGTAAGCGCATATCCACTCGATAAACAAACCCATCCATTGTGGGCTGATCCAGCACTTTGATGAGCCGCTGGCCCATACGGGTAAAGAACTGCGCGTTATCCAGTTCGCGACGCCCACCCTGCGTACTGCCGTGCTCCGGCCAGGCAAAAATCAGGTCAATATCAGAGGAAAAATTCAGCTCGCCGCCGCCCAGTTTCCCCATGCCTAAAATCAGCAGCGGCTGCGCAACACCTTCAGGATTACAGGGCGTTCCCCACTCGCGACAGCAGGCGGCGTATAACCAGTCGCGCGCGGCGACGATCAGCGTTTCAGCCAGATGGCTTAACTGCTGCAAAATACTCTCTTCCGCCACCAGCGACAGCGTCTGCGCCCAGGCGATACGCACCATGATGTGACGGCGAAACAGGCGTAGCTCGCGCATCAGCGTGTTTTCATCGCTGACGTCGGCCAATGCTTGCTGTAACCAGTCGGCATAGTGTTGCCATTCATCCGCCTGAGGTGGCGCGCTTTCCAGATCTACCAGCCATTCGGGATGGGCAATAATGCTGTCGCGGACAAAATCACTGAATGTAAGCACTGACTTCGCCTGCACGCTAAGCGAGGACTCAGATATTGCTGCTGGCAGCCGCCCCACAACGGTCGGCCAGTACTGCTGTAACGGTGAAGAGAGCTGCTTCATTTATGGACATCCTTTGCGTATTGAGGCCCAAGGTATGGCCTTATAGGCCTGATAAGCGCAGCGCCATCAGGCATCCCGGTCTCAACCCTGATTATCGTTTACCGCTATGCAGCCAGAACGGTTCCAGCGCGATTGCCTCGTTGCGGAAGTGTTCAATTTCAATATATTGGTTGGCCGCAATGGCGTGACGCAGACCCTGCCAGTTGGCGATCCATTCCGAGGCAACATTTTCGTCGTAGTACCCCGCCAGCATCAGCATGCTATCAATATTGCGCGTCAGGCGTGGAAGCTGGTCGGCGTACTGATCGCCAAGCGGCTGAGCAAAAGCGGTTTTCAGTTCAGCGGCATGGCGCGAAAGATGAGTATCTGAGAAACGCTTAAAGGAGTCGGCAATTTTGCCCTGCGCCTTCTCATCCAGGAACGACTGCCATCCTTTGGTCACCAGCCATTCGGTCAGGGCAAGTTTAGCCATTGCTGTTTGCGTGCTGTAAACCGCCGAAACGGCAGAAACATCCGACGCCATGACCGCTTCCGACTGGGTCAGCAAATCACGTAAGTGAGCGCTCGCTTTTCGCGGCACATTACCGCCAAACAGCATCAGTATGTGACGCACCAGGCCCATTGCCGCCAGCACCTCGGCTTTCGCTCCTTTGACGCCGCGCACCCACAGCTCTTCATGGTACTGCCACTGTGATAATGCCAGCTCCAGCGCCGCTTCCAGCCCTTGCTCAATGCTCGCCTTCGCCGGAACCTTCAAAATGCGCGTAGGTCTGAGTTCACGCGGCGCATTCCCCTGAGCCAGATGATAGCCACGCGCCGCTTTACTCAGACTGCCCTGGCGTAAGCCGGCTTGCGAAACCAGCTGGTTTGCCAGCTTCAATACCGCACGGGTATCGCCGCTTAGCAGTTCAAGTTCAAGCTCACAGATAGGTTCAGCAAACTCGCCCGCTTTCACTTCCCCAAGGTCGAGAGCCATTTCAATTCGACTGCCGTCAACATCAAGGAGCCATTTCTCACGATAAAAATCGGTGCTGAACAGCGGCTGCACCTGAGAGGCAAGTTCAGCAGGCAGCTCGCCATCGGGCCAGACTTCCGTTGGGAACAGAGCGAGATCCAGCTCTGGCGCGTTTAGCGCAACGTTATATTCAGGCCGCTGATGCAGGCCGCCCGTCACCCGTCCGGCAATTTTCATGGTCATTTCGTAATGACCATTCTCACCACGAATACGCAGCCCCATATCGTGACCACGCAACCACGCATCCGGCGTTTCGTAGTAGATATTCAGCAACTGACTGGGCGCATGATGCTCACCCCCCAGCGTATTCAGACGTTCACGTAGCGCATCTACAGCATCACTATTGACGATAAATTTTAATTCGATTTCCTGGGCCATGGTCTTGTACTTATGGGTTATGTCACAGTTGAGAAAACTGACTGCGAACTAAGTTCGTTCTTTATGGTCAGTAGATAGTATTTTGCGCCAAATTGCCATGCAACGAGCAATTTGACGGGCGTAAAAGTTTCGGGTGGTGGCTAAAAGGACACAGATGATTCCGATTGATGTCGAATGCTTTGCGTAGAGACACTGATGCCACTACTATCGTTCCACTTTCTATGACAATAACGACAGCCTGATGCCAAAATTACGCCTGATTGGATTAACTTTACTCGCACTTAGCGCCACTGCAGTTTCTCATGCCGAAGAAAAGCGCTATGTCTCTGACGAACTGAACACCTGGGTCCGCAGCGGTCCGGGAGATAATTATCGCCTCGTGGGCACGGTTAACGCCGGCGAGGAAGTTACGCTATTACAGACCGATGCCAACACTAACTACGGCCAGGTGAAAGACAGCACCGGTCGTACCGCCTGGATCCCGCTGAAAGAGCTGAACAGTACGCCGAGCCTGCGTACCCGCGTTCCCGATCTGGAAAACCAGGTTAAGACCTTGACCGATAAGCTCAATAATATCGATACCACGTGGAATCAGCGCACCGCCGATATGCAGCAAAAAGTATCGCAAAGCGACAGCGTGATCGACGGTCTGAAACAAGAAAACCAGAAGCTGAAGAACGAGCTTATTGTGGCGCAAAAGAAGGTCAGCGCAGCCAACCTTCAGCTTGATGACAAACAGCGCACCATCATTATGCAGTGGTTCATGTACGGCGGCGGCGTACTGGGTCTTGGTCTGCTGCTCGGTCTGGTTCTGCCGCACATGATCCCAAGCCGTAAACGCAAAGATCGCTGGATGAACTGAATCGCCTTCTCCGCCACACTGACATATGATTAAGAGATCATAATTTCAAAAGGAAAGTGGCGTGAAGATTTATCTGGTCGGTGGTGCTGTTCGGGATGCGTTATTAGGGCTACCGATTAAAGATAAAGATTGGGTTGTTGTCGGCGCCACGCCGCAAGAGATGCTCGACGCGGGCTACCAGCAGGTAGGCCGCGATTTTCCCGTGTTTCTGCATCCGCAAACCCGGGAAGAGTATGCGCTGGCGCGTACCGAACGTAAATCCGGTTCGGGGTATACCGGGTTCACCTGCTACGCCGCGCCGGATGTAACCCTGGAGGCCGATCTTCAGCGGCGCGACCTGACTATCAACGCAATCGCCCGCGATGACGATGGAGAGATTATCGATCCGTATAACGGACGCGACGATCTGGAAAGGCGTCTGCTGCGCCATGTTTCTCCTGCCTTTAGCGAAGATCCGCTGCGCGTGCTGCGCGTGGCGCGCTTTGCTGCCCGCTATGCGCACCTCGGCTTTCGTATCGCTGACGAAACCATGACGCTGATGCGCGACATGAACGACGCTGGCGAACTGGAACACCTGACGCCAGAGCGGGTGTGGAAAGAAACAGAAGGCGCATTAACCACCCGCAACCCACAGGTATTTTTTCAGGTCCTGCGCGACTGCGGCGCACTGCGCGTTCTGTTTCCGGAAGTGGATGCTCTGTTCGGCGTTCCCGCGCCCGCTCAGTGGCACCCGGAAATCGATACCGGTATTCACACGTTGATGACGCTGTCGATGGCAGCCATGTTAAGTCCGGAGGTCGACGTGCGTTTCGCCACGCTGTGCCACGATCTTGGCAAGGCGTTGACGCCAAAAGCGCTGTGGCCGCGCCACCACGGCCACGGTCCGGCTGGCGTTAAGCTGGTCGAGCAACTGTGTCTGCGCCTGCGCGTGCCGAATGACATCCGTGATTTAGCCAAACTGGTGGCCGAGTTCCACGACCTCATTCATACCTTCCCGATCCTGCAGCCAAAAACCATCGTTAAGCTGTTTGATTCCATCGATGCCTGGCGTAAACCGCAGCGCGTGGAGCAAATCGCCCTGACCAGCGAGGCCGACGTACGCGGGCGAACCGGTTTTGAAGCGGCGGATTACCCGCAAGGCAGACTGTTGCGCGAAGCCTGGCGGGTTGCGCAGGCGGTGCCAACGAAAGACGTCGTTGAGGCGGGATTCAAAGGTCAGGCTATTCGCGAGGAGCTGACCCGGCGTCGCATCGCGGCAGTGGCATGTTGGAAGGAGCAGCGTTGCCCTAAACCCACCACCTAAACGGATATAACCCGTAGGCCGGATAAGGCGGAACGCCGCCATCCGGCACCACGGTAAGTCATCAGAAGAACACGACGTAAACGGCAGCCGCTACAACAAAGCGATAAATCGCAAACGGAATGAACGAGATACGCTTAATCAGCTGCAGGAAGGTTTTGATCGCTACCAGCGCCACGATAAACGCCGTCACGAAACCGACGGCAAACATCGGGATATCTGATGCGCTGAGAAACGACCAGCTCTTGTAGAGATCCAGCGCCGTTGCACCCATCATCATCGGCACGGCCAGCAGGAAAGAAAACTCAGACGCCGCGTAACGGCTCACGCCCATCAGCATACCGCCAGAAATCGTCGCCCCGGAGCGAGAAAAGCCCGGCCACAGGGCCAGACACTGGAAACAGCCGATCATAAACGCCTGCCGATAGGTCATATCATCCAGACCCGGCGCACGCGGCTCTTTCGGCTTCAGGCATTCTGCGGCAATCAGCAGCACGCCCCCTACCACCAGCGCATACATCACGTTGATCGGGTTAAACAGCGATTTGATGGTGTCGTGGAATATCAGCCCCAGCACTACGGCTGGGATCATCCCCAACAGAATATGTCCCAGCGTCAGTCGACCTTTGCCAGTACCTTCATGCGGGGCTTTGCCGAAGTGAATGCCAATCAAACTAAACAGACGTCGCCAGAACATCACCACGACTGCCAGAATAGAACCTAGCTGGATTACCACCTCGAAAGTTTTTGCGGTGTCACCCTCAAAACCCAGCAGGTGGCCAACAATAATCATATGGCCGGTACTGGAAACGGGTAAAAATTCCGTCAACCCTTCGACCACACCCAAAATTGCCGCCACCAGCAGCGAGTGCATATCACTCATTAATAAACCCCTAGATAGAGAAACCACGGCAAAAAAGAGCCGACGAAAGGACCCTTTTATACCCGTTTGTTTTAGAAATTATTAAATTAATTATTTTCTTTCAGATTATTGCCACGCTCAATGATAACCCCGACGTTCGCCGCACGGGCTACCGCGCCAGGTTTACTGAGTTTGATCCGTACCCAGGGAGAATTAAAGCGGCTAAGCAGCAGATCCGCCACCTCTTCCGCCACGCGTTCTACCAACGCAAAACGCCCACCTTCCACATGATTAACAACCGTTTGAGCAATATCAGCATAGCTCAGGCAATCAGCCACATCATCGCTTTTAGCCGATTTGCGGTTATCCCACGCCATTTCGATATCGAACACCAATCGTTGCTCGATCGTTTGTTCCCAGTCGTAAACACCAATAGTGGTGATTACAGAAAGTTGCTCTATAAATACAATATCCATCACGACCTGCCTGCTTTTTGGCTAACCCGGATACCACTTCCGGCGAAATATGCGTATTATCCACAGAAGTAGCGTTTTACACGACATTTTCAAAACGGAACAGCTTATGAGTGCAATCGCGCCTGGAATGATTATCTTCGCGTACCTCTGTGGCTCAATTTCCAGTGCTATTCTGGTATGCCGCCTTGCTGGATTGCCGGACCCGCGCGACAGCGGCTCTGGGAATCCGGGCGCGACGAACGTATTGCGCATTGGTGGCAAGGGAGCCGCCGTCGCGGTACTAATTTTCGACGTCCTGAAAGGTATGTTACCCGTCTGGGGTGCCTATGCGCTAGGCGTCAGCCCCTTCTGGCTGGGATTGATCGCGATCGCCGCCTGTCTGGGACACATCTGGCCAGTATTCTTCGGCTTTAAAGGTGGGAAAGGCGTTGCCACCGCCTTTGGCGCAATTGCGCCGATTGGTTGGGACTTAACCGGCGTGATGGCCGGAACCTGGCTGCTGACCGTCTTATTAAGCGGCTATTCGTCGTTAGGCGCTATCGTCAGCGCGCTGATCGCCCCCTTCTACGTCTGGTGGTTCAATCCCCAGTTCACGTTCCCGGTGTCTATGCTGTCGTGCTTAATTCTGCTACGTCACCATGACAACATTCAGCGTCTGTGGCGTCGTCAGGAACCAAAGATCTGGACCAAGCTGAAGAAAAAGCGCGAAAGAGATCCCGAGTGATTTCGATGTCGGATAGCGACGCGACGGCGTCTTATCCGGCGTGAGGGATGTGATACCCCTCCACCGGTTTGCCTAATCGGTTCTGACACCACGTCGCCAGAAACTCCACGCACACGCGCAGCTTCACGCTGCGATACAGCGGCTCCTGATAAACCGCCCAGATATTGGCGCTTTGCGCATAGTCCGGCAGCACACGCACCAGTTCACCGCTTGCCAGAAACGGCTGCAGGTCCCATTCGGAACGCAGCATAATCCCTTTCCCCTGAAGCGCCCACTGCAGCACAATCTCACCGCTGTTAGAGGAAAGATGACCCGCTACCTTGATCGACTTTTTCTCCTTGCCGTTATCCAGGTCCCACACCCCGTGAGTCATATCGCGTTCTTTGGTAACCAGACAATCATGCCGGCTTAATTCCTGTAGCGTCATCGGTTTGCCGTATTTTTGTAAATACATCGGTGCTGCACATAATATTCTTCTGTTTTTCGTTAACAAATGCGCAATATAATAATCAGGAATTTCGTCATTAATACGAATATCCAAATCAATATTATCCTGTGCCAAATCAATTTGCCGATCGTAAAGTTCAAAATGCACCTGTAATTCAGGATAGCTATGCATCAATTCGGTAATTGCCGGTGCAATATAACTGCGCCCAAAACCAAAGCTACAGCCGATACGAATCATCCCTGCCGGGCGTGTTTTGAGCTGCGTGACGTCATCGACCAGATGCTGATAGCCCGCAAGAATAGCCTGCGCATGTTCATAGCAACGTTGACCACTCTCCGTTAATGCCACACCGCGCGCAGAGCGGCTTAGCAGCGTCGCTCCCAGCGTGGCCTCAAGGATCTGAATGCGTTTCGTCACAAACGCCGGCGTTTGGCCAAGCGTCGCTGCGGCGGCGCTGAAGCTGCCGCTACGCACAATTTCGACCAGCACCTGCAGGTCTTTCGCCAGGGGATACGTGTTCAGCATGATCGGTAGATCCGTAATGTTGTTAACCGCAGTGTAATTCCCTCATGCGTATTAAACCCTGCCTTTGCGCAATTTTTATTGTCTTATCCGGACATCATTCACGAACTGTTAATTGGATATTCACAGTGGCAAATAATATAAAACCACACTTTTAATGGTAGTTTGTGACGGAGAATTTATTTCCAGACAAATAAAAGAACTGGAGTTAACAAGATGAGCAATCAAAATAACCAAAATGCGATAACTACGCTGACGAACATTGTCGCGGACTTTACCGCCATGATTTCTACCCGCATGCCCGACGACGTCGTGGATAAATTAAAGCAGCTGCGTGAAGGCGAAACCTCGCCGATGGGTAAAATCATCTACCACACCATGTTTGACAACATGCAGAAGGCTATCGACCTGAACCGTCCTGCCTGTCAGGACACCGGCGAGATTATGTTTTTTGTGAAGGTTGGTTCCCGTTTTCCACTCCTCGGCGAACTGCAAAGCATCCTGAAGCAGGCCGTTGAAGACGCCACGGTAAAAGCGCCGTTGCGCCATAACGCTGTCGAGATTTTTGATGAAGTGAATACCGGCAAAAATACCGGTACCGGTGTGCCGTGGGTCACCTGGGACATCATTCCTGATAATGATGACGCGGAAATCGAAGTCTACATGGCAGGCGGCGGCTGTACGCTGCCGGGACGCTCGAAAGTGTTAATGCCTTCTGAAGGTTACGAAGGCGTGGTGAAATTTGTCTTCGAAAATATCTCCACGCTGGCAGTCAACGCCTGTCCGCCGGTGCTGGTGGGCGTAGGTATTGCCACCTCCGTAGAAACCGCCGCTGTTCTATCTCGTAAAGCGGTGCTGCGCCCTATCGGATCACGTCATCCGAATCCGAAAGCGGCCGAACTGGAACTGCGTCTGGAAGAAGGGCTTAACCGTCTGGGTATTGGTCCACAAGGGTTGACCGGGAATAGCTCGGTAATGGGCGTGCATATCGAATCCGCCGCACGCCATCCGTCGACTATCGGCGTTGCCGTCTCTACCGGCTGCTGGGCGCACCGCCGCGGCACGCTGTTGGTTCATGCAGACCTCTCCTTCGAAAACCTGTCTCACACCCGGAGCGCGTTATGAAAAAGATCCTCACAACCCCGATCAAAGCCGAAGATCTGGCAGACATTCGCGTTGGCGATGTTATTTACCTGACGGGTACGCTGGTGACCTGCCGTGACGTTTCCCACCGTCGCCTGATCGAACTGAAGCGCCCGATTCCTTATGACCTGAACGGCAAAGCCATTTTCCACGCAGGCCCAATCGTACGTAAGAACGGTGAGAAATGGGAGATGGTCTCCGTCGGCCCAACCACCAGCATGCGTATGGAAGCGTTTGAGAAAGACTTTATCGAACAGACTGGCGTCAAGCTGGTGGTCGGCAAGGGCGGCATGGGACCGCTGACAGAAGAAGGCTGCAAGCAGTTTAAAGCGCTACACGTCATCTTCCCGGCAGGCTGTGCGGTCGTGGCGGCAACCCAGGTTGAGGAGATCGAAGAGGTTCACTGGACGGAACTCGGCATGCCGGAGTCCCTGTGGGTGTGTCGGGTAAAAGAGTTCGGCCCGCTGATCGTTTCCATCGATACCCACGGTAACAACCTGATCGCCGAAAACAAAAAACTGTTCGCTGAACGTCGCGATCCTATCGTCGATGAAATCTGCGAGCACGTGCACTACATCAAATAACCCTCCCGGAGAGGCGCTGCGCCTCTCCCCTTTCGTAGGGATACAACAATGGCACCTTTAGCTGGTTGGTGGCGATACCTGGCTCCGCTGGTGGTCATCGCCATTATTGCTGTTCTGCCCGTTCCCACCGGTCTTGAGAGCCACACCTGGCTCTATTTTGCCGTCTTTACCGGTGTGATTGTCGGGCTTATTCTGGAACCTGTACCGGGCGCGGTGGTGGCGATGATTGGTATTTCGATCATCGCCGTCCTTTCGCCATGGCTGCTGTTCAGCCCGGAGCAACTCGCGCAGGACGGTTTTAAATTTACCGCCAAATCGCTGTCGTGGGCGGTATCTGGCTTTTCAAACTCGGTCATCTGGCTGATCTTCGCGGCCTTTATGTTTGGTACCGGCTATGAGAAAACCGGGCTTGGGCGGCGTATCGCGCTGATGCTGGTGAAAAAGATGGGGCACCGGACGCTGTTTCTCGGCTATGCGGTGATGTTCTCTGAGCTTATCCTCGCCCCCGTCACGCCTTCCAACTCCGCGCGCGGAGCCGGAATAATCTACCCGATTATCCGCAACCTGCCGCCGCTGTATAACTCACAGCCCAATAGCGCCAGTTCACGCTCCATTGGCTCATATATCATGTGGATGGGCATTGTCGCCGACTGCGTTACCAGCGCTATTTTCTTAACGGCGATGGCACCGAACCTGCTGTTGATCGGCCTGATGAAAGGAGCCTCCCACACGGCGCTGAGCTGGGGCGACTGGTTCTTAGGCATGCTGCCGCTGAGCATTTTACTGGTGCTGATTGTGCCCTGGCTGGCGTACGTGTTGTATCCACCAGTGCTGAAATCCGGCGATCAGGTTCCGCGCTGGGCGGATGCGGAGCTAAAAGCGATGGGACCGCTCTGCGCTCGCGAGAAAAAGATGCTGGTGCTGATGGTCGGCGCGCTGGTGCTGTGGATCTTCGGCGGCGATTACATTGACGCTGCGATGGTCGGATACAGCGTGGTGGCGTTGATGCTGGTACTGCGCATCATTAGCTGGGATGACATTATCAGCAATAAAGCCGCGTGGAACGTCTTTTTCTGGCTGGCCTCGCTGATCACGCTGGCCACCGGGCTCAATAACACCGGTTTTATTACCTGGTTTGGCAAGCTGCTGGCAAACGGGCTGAGCGGCTATTCGCCAATGATGGTGATGGTGGCGCTGATCGTGGTTTTCTATCTGCTGCGCTACTTCTTTGCCAGCGCCACAGCGTATACCTCCGCCCTGGCGCCGATGATGATTGCCGCCGCGCTGGCAATGCCGGAAATCCCGCTTCCGGTCTTCTGCCTGATGGTCGGCGCAGCCATTGGCCTCGGAAGCATTCTGACCCCGTACGCCACCGGTCCCAGCCCTATCTACTATGGCAGCGGCTACTTGCCAACGGCGGATTACTGGCGACTCGGTGCTATTTTTGGCCTGATTTTCCTCGTGCTGCTGGTGATTACCGGTCTGGTCTGGATGCCCCTCGTTTTACTGTAAGACTCTGGTGGGGCGGCGTATTGCCGCCCCTTTATCCATAAGCTTCTCATATGATCGATTTCCCGATGCGCTGAGGCATACTTTTTTGTATGCAAACACCCTCATGCTGATAAGGGAAACGCTCTGGACACGGTTGCGCACGAGACACTCACACGGGGCTGGCAGGCCGAACTGGATCTGCATTTTACCCGCACCGGGCACAAAACGGTGCTCGTCTCGGCGCGCCATCAGGGTCCATTGACGGTTCAGCGCCCGTTTTACCCGGAAGAGGACGTTTGCCATCTCTATTTGCTTCATCCACCGGCGGGGATCGTCGGCGGGGATGAGCTCCATATCGCCGTAACGCTCGACGAAAACAGCCACGCGTTAATCACCCAGCCAGGCGCGGGAAAATTTTATCGCAGCCGCGGACCACAGGCATTGTTGCGCCAGCATTTCACGCTTGCCTCACACGCCACGCTGGAGTGGCTGCCGCAGGATACGATCCTCTTTCCCGGTGCCAACGCCGCTATTCAGACCGTCTTTCATCTGACATCCGCAAGCCACCTGCTGGCCTGGGATCTGCTGTGTCTTGGGCGACCGGTTATGCAGGAAGTCTTCAGCCACGGCACGCTGCAAAACCGTCTGGAAGTGTGGCGGGATGGGCAGCCGCTGCTGATAGAACGCTTGCAATTGCGAGAGGGGAATCTGAGCGGCGTCGCGCACTTTCCCTGGGTCGGCACGTTACTGTGTTATCCGGCCAGCGAACTCATGCTGGAGGGCACCCGCGAGCGGCTTACGTCACTTGGCGATTACGCCGGGGCAACGCTTAACGACTCGCTGCTGACAATTCGCTTTCTTGCCGACGACAACCTGGTTGTTCAGCGCGTTATGCGTGACATCTGGCAATTTCTGCGCCCGCTGCTGACGCACAAAGCCCCCGTACTACCGCGAATCTGGCAAACCTAAGAGAATCCTTATGGAACTGACCCCCAGAGAAAAAGACAAGCTATTGCTGTTTACCGCCGCGCTGGTGGCGGAACGTCGCCTGGCCCGCGGGCTTAAGCTGAACTACCCGGAATCGGTGGCGCTGATTAGCGCTTTCATCATGGAAGGGGCACGCGACGGGCAAACCGTGGCCGCGTTGATGGAGGACGGGCGTCACGTCCTGCGCCGCGATCAGGTGATGGAAGGCGTGCCGGAAATGATCCCGGATATTCAGGTTGAAGCCACCTTTCCGGACGGTTCGAAGCTGGTCACCGTCCACAATCCGATCGTCTAAGGAGCGGCAATGATCCCAGGTGAATATCAGATCGCAAAAGGCACTATCGCGCTCAATCAGGGACGGGAGACCTGCACGATCGTGGTGGAAAATCATGGCGACAGACCCATCCAGGTGGGATCGCACTATCACTTTTACGAGGTGAACCCGGCGCTACATTTTGACAGGCTGGCCGCACGCGGCTTTCGTCTGAACATTGCGGCGGGCACAGCGGTGCGTTTTGAGCCGGGGCAAAAACGCGAAGTCGAACTGGTGCATGTAGCCGGCGCACAAAGGATCGTGGGCTTTCGCAGCGAAGTGATGGGCGCGCTGGAGGCAGATAATGAGTGAAATTTCCCGGCAAGCGTATGCCGACATGTTTGGCCCAACCACCGGCGATAAAGTGCGCCTGGCGGATACCGACCTGTGGATCGAGGTGGAAAAAGACTTCACCACTTACGGCGAAGAGGTCAAATTTGGCGGCGGAAAAGTGATCCGCGACGGCATGGGCCAGGGCCAAATGCGCGCGCAAGCGTGTGTGGATCTGGTGATTACCAACGCACTAATCGTCGATCACTGGGGGATCGTGAAAGCGGATATCGGTATCAAAGCCGGCAGGATCTTCGCCATCGGCAAAGCGGGTAATCCCGATATTCAGCCCAACGTCACGATCCCGATAGGCGTGGGAACTGAAGTCATCGCCGGGGAAGGCAAGATCGTCACTGCGGGCGGCGTAGATACGCATATTCACTGGATCTGCCCACAGCAGGCCCAGGAGGCGCTGGTTTCCGGCGTGACGACGATGATCGGCGGCGGCACCGGTCCGGCGGCAGGAACTCACGCCACCACCTGCACGCCGGGCCCGTGGTACATCGCGCGTATGCTGCAGGCGGCAGACGCATTGCCGGTTAACATCGGTTTGCTGGGCAAAGGTAACGGCTCAAATCCTGACGCCCTGCGCGAGCAAATCAGCGCGGGGGCAATTGGCCTGAAAATCCATGAAGACTGGGGCGCCACGCCTGCCGCTATCGACTGCGCGCTAACCGTGGCCGACGAAATGGACATCCAGGTAGCGCTGCACAGCGACACGCTCAATGAGTCCGGTTTCGTTGAAGATACGCTGGCGGCGATTGGCGATCGCACCATTCATACCTTCCACACCGAAGGCGCGGGCGGCGGCCATGCGCCGGATATCATCACCGCCTGCGCACATCCGAATATTCTGCCCTCCTCCACTAACCCGACGCTGCCCTATACCGTCAACACCATCGACGAGCATCTCGACATGCTGATGGTTTGCCACCACCTCGACCCAGATATTGCCGAAGACGTAGCCTTTGCCGAATCACGCATTCGCCGGGAAACGATCGCTGCCGAAGATGTTCTGCATGACATTGGCGCGTTTTCCCTGACTTCGTCCGATTCACAGGCGATGGGGCGCGTGGGTGAAGTGATCCTGCGCACCTGGCAGGTGGCACATCGCATGAAAGTTCAGCGTGGTCCGTTGGCAGAAGAAACCGGCGACAACGACAACCAGCGCGTTAAACGCTACGTTGCTAAATACACCATCAACCCGGCGTTAACCCATGGTATCGCCCATGAAGTCGGCTCCGTTGAGCCTGGCAAACTGGCCGATCTGGTGCTGTGGTCGCCCGCCTTTTTTGGCGTAAAACCGGCGACGATCGTCAAGGGCGGGATGATCGCCTGCGCGCCGATGGGCGACATCAACGCCTCGATCCCCACCCCGCAGCCGGTGCATTACCGCATGATGTTCGGCGCACTTGGCGCAGCACGGCATCACACCCGGCTGACCTTTATTTCGCAAGCCGCTGACGCGCAAAACATCCCGCAGCAGCTCGGTTTGCGAAGCACTATCGCCGTCGTCAAAGGCTGCCGGACGGTGAAAAAGGCCGACATGATCCACAACGGCCTGCAACCCAATATCACCGTCGATGCTCAGACCTACGAGGTGCGTATTGATGGCGAACTTATCACCAGCGAACCGGCGGACGTTTTGCCGATGGCGCAACGCTATTTTCTGTTTTGAGGAGTGACGATGATCTACCTGACCCAACGCCTTGACCACGCCCACCGCGCCACCGCAAGCGTCACGCTACCCATTGATGTTCGGGTTAAAAGTCGCGCCAGAGTGGCGCTGAACGACGGTCGCGAAGCCGGGCTAATGCTACCGCGTGGTTTGCTGCTGCGCGGCGGCGATCTGCTAAGTACCGAAGATGGCAGCGAAGTGATCGAAGTGATCGCCGCGCCGGAGTCGGTTTCCGTGGTGAGCTGCGCCGATCCTTTTCTGCTCGCCAAAGCCTGTTATCACCTCGGCAATCGTCACGTTCCACTGCAAATTCTCCCCGACCAACTACGCTACCATCACGATCATGTGCTGGACGACATGCTGCGCCAGTTCAATCTTGAGGTGACGTTCGCCCAGTTGCCGTTTGAACCTGAAGCAGGCGCTTATGCCAGCGAATCACATGGGCATCATCATGGCCATGCGCACTGATGCATAACACCCAACAGCTACGTCTGATGCAGCTCGCCAGCAGCGCTCTCCCGGTGGGGTCGTTTACCTGGTCCCAGGGCCTGGAATGGGCAGTGGAAATCGGCTGGGTGAAAAGCGTCGATGACTTCTCTGCCTGGCAAGTCCAGCAGATGGAGCAGAACTTTTTTACCGTCGACCTGCCGCTGCTGGCAAGACTGTATCGCGCCTGCGAGCAGGACGATCTCGCCGCCGCACGCCGCTGGAGCGCTTACCTGTTGGCCTGTCGCGAAACCCGCGAATTACGAGATGAAGAACGCAGTCGGGGCGCGGCGTTTACACGGCTGGTCACCGACTGGGAAGCGGACTGCTCGCGGGAGTGGCGCGCGCTCTTTATCGACAGCCAACTCTGCGGCATGGCCTGGCTGGGCGTGCGCTGGAAAATCCCCCTGACGCAGTTGGCGTTAAGCCTCGGCTACAGCTGGATTGAGAGCGCTGTCATGGCCGGCGTCAAGCTGGTTCCCTATGGACAACAGGCGGCCCAGCGTTTGATTATTGCGCTCTGCGATCGCTATGCGCAGGGTCTGGCGCAGGCGCTGGCGTGTCCTGACGCCAGCCTCGGCTCCGCAACGCCGCTGGCCGCTATCGCGTCTGCCCGGCATGAAACCCAATATTCCCGATTATTCCGCTCCTGAGGAGAAAAAATGAGTAATAACAAGCATCCCCTGCGTGTGGGCGTTGGCGGCCCGGTTGGCTCGGGCAAAACGGCGCTGCTGGAAGCGTTATGCAAAGCCATGCGCAAGAGCTATCAGTTGGCGGTGGTGACCAACGATATCTACACCAAAGAAGATCAGCGCATTCTCACCGAGGCAGGCGCACTGGAACCGGACAGGATCGTCGGCGTGGAAACCGGCGGCTGTCCGCATACCGCCATCCGTGAAGATGCCTCGATGAATCTGGCTGCCGTAGAAGCGCTGAGTGAGAAATTCGGCAATCTGGATCTGATTTTTGTGGAAAGCGGCGGCGATAATCTGAGCGCCACCTTCAGCCCGGAACTCGCGGATCTGACGATCTATGTGATCGACGTTGCTGAAGGCGAGAAGATCCCGCGTAAAGGCGGGCCGGGGATCACCAAATCCGATTTTCTGGTGATCAATAAAACCGATTTGGCCCCTTATGTGGGCGCCTCGCTGGAGGTGATGGAGCGCGATACCTTGCGCATGCGCGGCGAGCGTCCATGGACGTTTAGTAATTTAAAGTCCGGAGATGGCCTGGAAAAAATTATCGCGTTTCTGGAAGAGAAAGGAATGCTGCGGATGTAGCGTATTGCCCGGTGGCGCTACGCTTACCGGGCCTACGATATTGTGAGCTTATGCTGCCGGTAATTCCGCCAGCGGCCAGCGTGGACGCACGGTCACGCCAAGATCCGCCGTTGCGCCCGCTTTAAAACGCACCATGCCCGCGTAGGCGATCATCGCCCCGTTATCGGTACAAAATTCCGGACGCGCATAAAATACTTCGCCACGACGTTTTTGCATCATCTCTGCCAGTTTTGCGCGCAGCGTACGGTTCGCGCTCACGCCCCCCGCCATCACCAGACGTTTAAAACCGGTTTGATCCAGCGCGCGTTTGCACTTGATCATCAACGTATCAACCACCGCATCTTCAAACGCACGGGCGATATCTGCGCGCGTCTGATCGTCATTTTCGTTATTACGAATGGTATTCGCAGCGAAGGTTTTCAGACCGGAGAAGCTGAAATCCAGCCCCGGACGGTCGGTCATTGGACGCGGGAAAACAAAACGTTTTTCAACGCCTTGCGAAGCCAGCTTTGACAGCATTGGGCCGCCAGGATAATCCAGCCCCAACAGCTTGGCTGTTTTGTCGAACGCTTCGCCTGCGGCATCATCAATCGATTCGCCGAGTAATTCATACTGACCGATACCGGTGACGCTGATCAACTGCGTGTGACCGCCGGAAACCAGCAGCGCGACAAACGGGAAAGCAGGAGGATTATCTTCCAGCATCGGCGCCAGCAGATGCCCTTCCATATGGTGCACAGGAATTGCCGGTACGCCCCAGGCGAACGCCAGCGAACGTCCTACGGTTGCGCCAACCAGCAGCGCGCCAACCAAACCAGGACCTGCGGTATACGCTACCGCATCAATCTCTTTTGCCGTCAGCCCCGCTTCTTTCAGCGCGGCCTGGATCAGCGGTACGGTTTTACGTACGTGATCGCGCGAGGCCAGTTCTGGCACTACGCCGCCGTAGTCAGCGTGTAATTTCACCTGACTATACAATTGGTTGGCTAAAAGACCTTTTTCATCGTCGTAAATGGCGATGCCGGTTTCATCGCAGGACGTTTCAATACCCAGTACACGCATGACTTGTTTTACCTCGCTTTATTACCGCGCAGTGTAGGACCAATGCGGGTTGATGTAAAACTTTGTTCGCCCCAGGAGTTTCGCTCGTGTATACTCCTTGTCCTTATAAAAGTCCCTTTCAAAATCGCGTCGGTGCTTTACAAAGCAGCAGCAATTGCAGTAAAATTCCGCACCATTTTGAAATAAGCTGGCGTTGATGCCAGCGGCAAACCGAATTTATTAAAGGTGAGAGTTACATGCCGGTAATTAAAGTACGTGAAAACGAGCCGTTCGACGTAGCACTGCGTCGCTTCAAGCGTTCATGCGAAAAAGCAGGTGTTCTGGCGGAAGTTCGTCGTCGTGAGTTCTATGAAAAACCGACTACCGAACGTAAGCGCGCTAAAGCTTCTGCTGTGAAACGTCACGCGAAGAAACTGGCTCGCGAAAACGCACGCCGTACTCGTCTGTACTAATCCATTGAGAGCTAAAGCTCTCAATTCAGACTGAGTTGTAGTTGTAAGGCCGTGCTTCCGGAAGGAATGCGCGGCTTATTTTCGTTTATACACGTCATCATTCAAGCTGCCTCTGCGTTGGCTGCAGTCGTTCACCCCAGTCACGTACTTATGTACGCTCCTGAGGATTCGCTCCATTGCCGCCTTGATGCATCCTGAATGATTTTGTGTATATGAGTCATCAAAAAACAGGGGCTTATGGCTGGACGAATTCCTCGCGTTTTTATTAATGACCTGCTGGCAAGAACCGACATCGTCGATCTCATCGACGCACGGGTAAAGCTGAAAAAGCAGGGCAAAAATTATCACGCGTGCTGTCCGTTCCATAACGAAAAAACCCCCTCTTTCACCGTAAACGGTGAAAAACAGTTTTATCACTGCTTTGGGTGTGGCGCGCATGGCAACGCCGTCGACTTTCTCATGAACTACGACAAGCTCGAGTTTGTGGAAACCGTCGAAGAATTGGCCGCAATGCACAACCTTGAAGTGCCCTATGAAGCAGGCAGTGGCCCCAGTCAGATAGAGCGCCATCAACGGCAAAGCCTTTATCAATTGATGGACGGCCTGAACACTTTTTATCAACAGTCTTTGATGCAACCCGCCGCTACCCCCGCGCGCCAGTACCTGGAAAAGCGAGGATTAAGTAGCGACGTTATCACCCGTTTTGCTATTGGTTTTGCGCCCCCCGGCTGGGACAACGTCCTGAAACGGTTTGGCGGCAATGCTGAGAATCGCAAATCGCTGGTCGATGCGGGGATGTTGGTCACCAACGATCAAGGACGCAGTTACGATCGCTTCCGCGAACGGGTGATGTTCCCCATCCGCGACAAACGCGGTCGGGTCATTGGTTTTGGTGGACGCGTGCTGGGCGATGCCCTGCCGAAGTATCTCAACTCCCCGGAAACCGATATTTTCCATAAAGGTCGCCAGCTATATGGCCTTTATGAAGCCCAGCAGGATAACGCCGATCCGCAGCGCCTGTTAGTGGTAGAAGGCTATATGGATGTGGTGGCGCTGGCGCAATACGGCATTAACTACGCCGTGGCATCCCTTGGGACGTCAACCACCGCAGATCACATCCAGCTGTTGTTCCGCGCGACGAACAACGTAATTTGCTGTTACGACGGCGACCGTGCCGGACGCGATGCAGCATGGCGCGCGCTGGAAACCGCACTGCCCTATATGACAGACGGACGCCAGCTACGCTTTATGTTTTTACCTGACGGCGAAGACCCCGATACGCTGGTGCGTAAAGAAGGGAAAGAGGCCTTTGAAGCCCGGATGGAGCAGGCGCTGCCGCTCTCCGCGTTTTTATTTAACAGCCTGTTGCCGCAGGTAGATTTGAGTACCCCGGACGGACGCGCACAGCTCAGCACGCTGGCATTACCGCTGATTACTCAGGTACCAGGCGAAACGTTGCGCATTTATTTGCGACAGGAGTTGGGAAACAAGCTCGGCATTCTGGATGACAGCCAGCTTGAACGTTTAATGCCAAAACTGGCAGAAAATGGAGCTTCCCGTCCTGTTCCACAGCTAAAACGTACGACCATGCGTATACTTATAGGGTTGCTGGTGCAGAATCCGGGCCTCGCCCCGCTGGTTCCACCGTTAGGCGCACTGGATAGCAATAAGCTGCCTGGTCTTGGCTTATTCAGAGAACTGGTCAACACTTGTCTGGCTCAGCCAGGTCTGACCACCGGGCAACTTTTAGAACACTATCGTGGCACAAATGATGCTGCGACCCTTGAAAAACTGTCGATGTGGGACGATATAGCAGATAAAGATATCGCAGAAAAAACCTTCACCGACTCACTCAACCATATGTTTGATTCGATGCTTGAACTGCGCCAGGAAGAGTTGATAGCTCGTGAGCGCACACACGGTTTAAGCAGCGAAGAACGCCGGGAACTCTGGACGCTGAACCAGGAACTGGCCAAGAAATAAGCGAAAGACAAAACAAAGACAAAATCATTCGCGTTGTATCAAGGCAGCAAGTGAACGAACGCCTGGGAGTGTACATAAGTACATGACCAGGATGACAAATCCGCCGGGAGCGGATTTGAACGCTGCTTGCGGCGGCCCCGTAAGGGGCGAGGCTCAGGATGAGCCGAGTAACGAACGCAGCTAACGCAGAAACAACGTGAAAGATGAAGTATTTAACGGCTTAACTGCCGAATATCGATCGGGAAGCCCCCGACAGCCGCACGGAGAGGCAGCGGCAAAATATAAGTATGCCCTCGTTTTGCCGTTGGCGGTTTTACCGCCCAACACCAATCAAACGAATTAAGTGTGGATACCGTCTTATGGAGCAAAACCCGCAGTCACAGCTGAAGCTTCTTGTCCAACGTGGTAAGGAGCAAGGCTATCTGACCTATGCCGAGGTCAATGACCATCTGCCGGAAGATATCGTCGATTCAGATCAAATCGAAGACATCATCCAAATGATCAATGACATGGGTATTCAGGTGATGGAAGAAGCACCTGATGCCGATGATCTGCTGCTTGCTGAAACCTCCAACAGCACCGATGAAGACGCGGAAGAAGCGGCTGCCCAGGTTCTGTCCAGCGTTGAGTCCGAAATCGGTCGTACAACTGACCCGGTTCGCATGTACATGCGTGAAATGGGTACCGTTGAACTGTTAACCCGTGAAGGCGAAATCGACATCGCTAAACGCATCGAAGACGGGATTAACCAGGTTCAATGCTCCGTTGCCGAATACCCGGAAGCCATCACCTACCTGCTTGAGCAATACGATCGCGTAGAAGCTGAAGAAGCGCGTCTTTCCGATCTGATCACCGGCTTTGTCGATCCGAACGCGGAAGAAGACATGGCGCCAACGGCGACGCACGTCGGTTCTGAACTCTCTCAGGAAGAGTTGGATGACGATGAAGACGAAGATGAAGAAGAAGACGACGACAGCAGCGATGACGACAACAGCATCGATCCTGAATTAGCGCGTGAAAAATTTGGTGAACTGCGTACTCAGTACGAAATCACTCGCGACACCATCAAAGCGAAAGGCCGCAGTCATGCTGCCGCGCAGGAAGAAATTCAGAAGCTGTCTGAAGTGTTCAAACAGTTCCGCCTGGTGCCGAAGCAGTTCGACTACCTGGTAAACAGCATGCGCGTCATGATGGACCGCGTGCGTACTCAGGAACGTCTGATCATGAAGCTCTGCGTTGAGCAGTGCAAAATGCCGAAGAAAAACTTCATCACTCTGTTCACTGGCAACGAAACCAGCGAAACGTGGTTCAACGCGGCCATCGCGATGAACAAACCGTGGTCTGAAAAACTGCACGACGTGGCAGATGACGTTCACCGCGGCCTGCAGAAACTGCAGCAGATTGAAGAAGAAACCGGCCTGACCATCGAGCAGGTTAAAGATATCAACCGTCGCATGTCCATCGGTGAGGCGAAAGCCCGTCGTGCGAAAAAAGAGATGGTTGAAGCGAACTTACGTCTGGTTATCTCTATCGCCAAAAAGTACACCAACCGTGGTCTGCAGTTCCTGGATCTGATTCAGGAAGGTAACATCGGTCTGATGAAAGCGGTTGATAAGTTTGAATACCGTCGTGGTTACAAGTTCTCCACCTATGCAACATGGTGGATCCGTCAGGCGATCACCCGTTCGATCGCGGATCAGGCGCGTACCATCCGTATCCCGGTACATATGATTGAGACCATCAACAAGCTCAACCGTATCTCCCGTCAGATGCTGCAAGAGATGGGCCGCGAGCCGACGCCGGAAGAACTGGCTGAACGCATGCTAATGCCGGAAGACAAGATCCGTAAAGTGCTGAAGATCGCTAAAGAGCCTATCTCCATGGAAACGCCGATCGGCGACGATGAAGATTCGCATCTGGGTGATTTCATCGAGGATACCACCCTCGAGCTGCCGCTGGACTCTGCGACCACCGAGAGCCTGCGTGCCGCAACTCACGACGTGCTGGCTGGCCTGACCGCCCGTGAAGCGAAAGTTCTGCGTATGCGTTTCGGTATCGATATGAATACCGACCACACGCTGGAAGAAGTGGGTAAACAGTTCGACGTTACCCGTGAACGTATCCGTCAGATCGAAGCGAAGGCGCTGCGTAAACTGCGTCACCCGAGCCGCTCTGAAGTACTGCGTAGCTTCCTCGACGATTAATCTCGCCGCATAAGCATAAACGCCACCGCAAGGTGGCGTTTTTCTTTATAGTCCTCGCCTGAGCAAGGCGTCATTCACTTCCCGATACGCCTCCACCAGTTTATCCAGCGTGATCCGGCTTAACCCGCTGGGATTCGGCAATACCCATATTTGCGTCGCGCCAATGGTCAACGTCTGTTTCCCCCACTGCGCCCCACGCTGGCTAAGACCCTGCTCAAATGCCTGCTTGCCAAGGATAGCGAGCGCCGCAGGCTGATACTCCTCAATTTTCTCAATGAGCAGACGACCGCCGCTACGCATCTCCTGCAGCTTCACCTCATTGGCTTGCACCGTTGGTCTGTCGACAAATTTAGTCACGCCGCAGCGGAAGTCCAGCAGGTGCTGTGCCTCTTCAGGTTTTAGCTGACGATCGGTAAATCCCGCCTGATGGATGACCTTCCAGAAGCGATTAGCGGGGTGTGCAAAGGGGAATCCTGTACCTGCGGAAGACAGCCCTGGGTTAATGCCGCAAAACACCACCCGTAGCCCCGGCGCCAGTATGTCCTTAACCATAATTACTCCGAACAATACATCAAGGGAACAAGTATAACGGACTGAAAATACATTGTTTATAAAAACAGCATCCGTACGCTTATGTCTGGATTGCAACGCAGAGTTACTTTATAATCCACCGCCACGGCCCCTTAGCTCAGTGGTTAGAGCAGGCGACTCATAATCGCTTGGTCGCTGGTTCAAGTCCAGCAGGGGCCACCAAATTTTAGCTTTAAAATCATCAAGTTAAGCCACCTTTTTTAGGTGGCTTTTTCTTATCTTTAGAGCCAGTGGCAGCAAAATGGCAGCAGGTTTTTCACGTACTCTTACTTTTAAAGGACGATCTCGCATGAAAAAACCTTTAGTAGCTCTGTTACTAATCACATCTCAGAGCGCATTCGCGGACAAAATACCCAACTCCATAGAAAATCTGATAGCTGGTTATGATACCAGGACTCAGGTATTGGAAGGTGGTGAGCTGACCATCAGATATAACAAGCAAGCACTAATGATAGACGCTGCTAAATCCATGTTCAGTGCGATATGTGACGACTACTTTATGAACAAGTGGAATCCAGAGACAATCAAAAAAATCACTCTATGGAACGTCACATCAGATCAGGGCTACAAAATAAATGGCGGTGGGATTGAGTGTAAAAAAACTGGCTCCATGGATTTCAAGCAAGCTGAAGAATACAGAACCAGTTTAATCGAAAAAATGTAAACCTTATCAGTGGCTTTAAAAGCCCATATGGCCCTGCCCTCCCATTGATGGGTGGGGCGGGGCGTGGTCAATTAGGTTGGGGGTAGCGATGTATCTCACAACAGTTTCATGAGTAACAAAAGTTGCGCCACAGTTGATATTCTGGCACTGGCAGTATCGTTCTTTTGTGTTATCAGAAACTCTAAAACTGCTACGGGTATGTGCCGCATGTCCACATTTCGGACAATTCATCATATCCCTGTCTCCCCGCCGATTTAATTAATCACACAATGATACATCAGGCATCCATTTTGTGAACAAAATTATTTCATCTCTAAGTCATCTATCTTTACTTCAAGCTCAAGGTTGGTAGTGAAACCATTATCCTTGCTGACCGTATGCGTCAAAGTTGTAATGGTCCATTCGGCATCGTCGATAGGCTGCTTAAAGCCGCTCACTTTTACTGGCATTTCGGTGTAGAGGTCTGCCCGGCCCTCAGCGAGCTGCAGGGAGAATGACGCAACACCACGCTGCAGGCGCTCCCATTGCATTTTTGCCGCACGCTCAGCATTGCTGCGGTTTGCGTAAGTACGATTAAGAACCAGCACGTTTTCATCCGTTCCCACCAGATAATCACCCTGTTTTGCTTCCGGCTCTTTTGGCGCAGAGGTTTTCTTCCGACGGAGCTTAACTTTGGTTGTTTCTTTTTTTTTGGGGTCGCGGGTATGCAGCCAACTGGCAATTACGCCGGTATAAGCACCACGATCAGCCAGGGTAAAACGATGACCGTCACCGGCTTTACGCTCAATGGTGATAACCGGCAACGGCTTGCCGCTCGCCGTTCTTCCCTGCCCCTGCCGGATAAACAACAGGTTTCCATCCTTAACGGAAGCAATCGCCCCATACTGGCGCGCCAGCTTCATCAGGAAACTGGCATCGCTTTCATTGGTCTGGTCCATGTGATCCAGCGCCTTGTCCGTCAGGTCTTTACCCAGCGCCATTTTGAGGTTATGCCGTGCTGCAATTTCCTTTACCACATCGCCAACGGTTGTCTGGTGCCATGACTTTTCGCGCCGGGTATTGAGGGTTTCACGGAAATCAGCGCTACGGGCACGGATAGTCAGACGATCAGGAGCACCGCTGTGCTCAATCTCATCCACCGTAAATGCCCCTTTTGGGAAAAGCGGCTGGCCCTTCCACCCCAGCGCCAGCTGAATAACGGCACCACGTCGTGGCAAAACGATCTGCCCGTCGGTGTCGTCCAGCTCCAGATCAAGCTGGTCAGCCTCAAAACCCCGGTTATCGGTCAGCGTCAGACTTATCAGGCGTGCATCCAGCGCGGTAGTCACGTCCTTACCTTCAATGGTGATACTGAAAGCCGGGCTTTTGCTGTTCAGGTTAAAAAAACCAGAGCTAAAATTCACTGCAGCAACCCTCCAACCGTATTTTTAATATTACCTATCGCAGACGTTGCAGAGTCCTTCAGGTTACTGAGCTGATCGCTGAGACTACCGAACATATCGGACAGCGACTCATCAACCCTTTTCAGGGTCAGCGTAAACTCAATACGGCGAGGCATTCCGCTTTCAAAAAATTCCGTTTTTGTCTGACTCAGGCTCTCGATCACAAACATGCCGTAAATGGTCCCGCTTCCCTCAATCAGGGGCCATGCTTTTCCCAGCTCTGCCATTTGCTCCAGCGCGAGCAATGACAGCCTGCCCCCGGTGACTTCCGGCAGCAGTACGCCAGATAACGTCAGCGAGTCATTATCCGGGCCAAGAAACTGCGTTGATGGTCGCCGGTTCACCCGACTGTTGACGGCGTGTCGCCAGCTTCGCTGATACTGCAGCTCCTGATATGGCACTGTGCGCAGCATGAAGACATATAACCCCAGTACCATCATCACGATTCATATCCCCCTTGATCACTGAAATTGCTGCGTGCTTTAGCCCTGGTCTTGCGCTCGCGTTCGTCAAGCTGTCGGGCAACTTCACGGGCAATATCCTGCGCACTTTGCCCTGGCTGAGCATAGATAGTGATCGGCGCGTGAGTTTCAAAGTGCATCACAGGCGGCGCGCTGCCAGATTTCGCTGGCTGGCTTTGTTTATATGCCACAGTAGGCAGACTGTAAGGATGTAGTGGAGCAGCCTCTGCAGGCGCTGCCGCTACGCCCATGACGCCTGCAACGACGGAAGCCAGCGCAGCAGTGCGCCGTCTGCTGGTCACACTTGCGGGGCCGTTCACTATTTCGGGGCCGTTCTCCCCAACGATGCCAAACTGACCACGCGGGATCGTGCCACCGCTGTCATACATGCCTGCAAACGGAACCGCAGCAGCCGCTGCTCCACCAACCACCTGCACCTGTGCTTTGCCTTGTGTTTTATTATTTCCGGTCATCCAGTCAGGCAGATAATCGGTGACTGAGGAAAGCTTGCTTTTTAGTGCCTCCCATTTGGCATTAATTCCATTAAGAATACTGTCAATAATGGCGCTGCCCATGTCCTGAAACTTCGCAGGAAGCGCGGCAACATCAGCCAGGATCGAATTCCATTTATCACTAATAGATTGCCTGATATTAGCCCACGCCTCAGAAACGCCAGATTTTATTGCATCCCAATTTTTAGCTATTAATCCCGGCAAGGTATAATTAAAGAACAGTGATTTAATCCCCTCCCATGCGGCGCTGGCCTTCTCTTTAATCCAATCCCATGCCGTACCTGTGGCATTACATACGGCATCCCACATGGCCTTGAACTTTGGCCCAAGCGTGTCCCAATTCTGCCAGATATAAATAGCACCAGCGGCGATCAGCCCAATGACAGCCAGTATAGGGTTTGCAAACATCAATCGGCCCAGCCATATAATTGACTTGCCAACAGAACTTATTACTTTCCCAATAAGCCCAAATGCAGATGAAAATTTTAGCCCCATCACCCCTGCGCTCATTCGCACTACTGCCATCGGCCCTAGCACGGACGCCAGCGCCAGTGAAACAACCCCAGCGGCGGTGGCAACAATGGCAAAACCAGCTGCCAACTTAAACAGCGCAGAGGTCAATTGTGGGTGTCGTTTAACAAAACCATCCAGACGCGAAGCCAGTTCACCCAACCAGTCAGCCAGCTTCTTTAATGCTGGGGCAACTGTTTCACCGATACTAGCCATAGCATTGGTAAAGGAACCTGTAGCGGCTTCCCATTTATTACCAAGAGTATTCAAGGAGGCATCAACACGCTCGCGTAGAGAAGCCTGATTTTGTAACTTTGAAGCCGTTTCACGATAGCCTGAGATGCCTTTGGTAATCATAATATTTAGCACCTGCAGCGTTTCCGCATCATCCCCAAAAATACCTTTTAGAGTAGCTAACCTTTTCTCAGTATTAAGCTTTTGGAGTTGAGCTAACTGCGTGTACATTTTCTCCAGCCCGCCAAACTCCCCCTTGCCATCCGTAAAATCGAACTTAACGCCAGTGCCTTTTAGTTCATCATTAGCATCCTTCACTTTTTCCGTATTCATGACGGACTGAAATACTTTTCGGTAGGCATTACCAGCTGACTCTCCAGCCATACCAGCCTGATCAGCCATAACTAATAGAGGAGCAAATGTCTTAGCCGCGTCCAATCCCTTTTTATGAATAATATCCATCGCGCTGCTGATTTTTGAGAACCCCTGCAGCATATTTCCTGAATCTACCCCTGCGTAGAATCCTTTCTGGATCACGTCCATCAGATTCATCATGTCTTTTTCGGAGGTCTGAGTAGCATCTTGTAACTTAGCCGCAAACTCAGCTGCTGCAGTGGGAGCCATCTGTAACTGCACGCCAAGATAAGCTGCTGACTCTCCCAAGCCGCCCAGGATGACCTGCGCCGACATACCCTGACGGCGTAGCATAGTCATCATGTTCTGAAAGTCGGCTGTTGTTCCCGGCAGCTTATCGCCCAAAGCAACTGCAAGCCGGTTAATTTTTTCAAATTCAGGCGCTACCTTTCCGCCCGGCCCCATCATTGAACCGGCGAGCTGATTCGCTGCATTTTCTGATTCTGAATAGGCTTTTACTGGAGCCAGCAACGTCATGCCAGTAGTTACCCCAGCCGCCATCGCCCCTGCACCATTACCTGCCAGAGAGTTCCTTAACTCGCGGGTCTTTTCAGCCTTGGCTTTGATGGCGTTGAGCTTTCGCTGACGCTCGCCAACTTCACGCAGCCTGCGCTCCTGCTCAGCCAACTGTCGGTTATACCGCTCAGTTTCTCGTGCAATCCGTGCCGTCTCACGCGCTCCGCCCCCAGCAGATAACCCCAGCCGATAAAGCTCAGCCCTGGCTGCCGCCATCTGGCGAGTTTCCTGTTGCTGTTTTTGTTCAAGACGTGAAACAGCACGCCACTGAGCTTCAAGCGCCTGCGTTTGTTTTTTTGTCGGGGATTCCAAAGAAGACATTTCGCGCGTCATCATTTGAGCGCGTAGCCTCGCCTGATCCAGTTCGGCACCAGTACGGCTAACACTTTGAGTTAGCTTATCGAAAGATTTAAGCTGACCTCCAGCATCACTCAGCTTTTTAATCTGATCGCGGGTTTGTCGAATAGCTGATGCCAGCTCCTTAGAGCCAGCCTGTGCATTTTTAAATGGGCGGGTTAACTTATCCACCGCCCCCAGAACTACCTGCAGTCGCAGGTTATTATCACTCATCGCTGGCCCCGCTTCTCTGAATTGCCTTATGCCGCCACTCCAGCACATCAGTCAGCGGCATAACGTCAGTGATGGACGGCGACCAGTGAAAGATGGTGGCAATATCTGCCACCAGATCATCAACCGTCAGGTTGTCGGCAAATCGGCAAGCACCGACTTCGGCAACAAAAAAGTAACCACCTCTACAGCCATTGCTGTCAGATCGGCGGGGTCCAGCTCTGCCATTTCCTGCGCGGTCAGCGTCGGGGAGGAGATTCGCGGGATCACAGTCATCATCGCGCCCACGTCCATATCCATAATGGCCTGCAGACGGGTGCCACGCAGTGCGCCGGACTGCGGCTTACGCAGCACAATTTCGGTAATTTCAGTTTTACCGCGCATGATGGGGGTATCCAGTTTTACGGTCTTTTCAGTCAGTTTGTCGCTCATGTTCGTTTCCTGTTAATAAACTACTGGCGCGGCTGCCCGCGCCGTTAAGGTTAATCAGAGGCCGAGGGCGTTACGGTGTTCTTCCATCAGGTCCACGCCGTCAACGATTTCAACCATGTTGACCAGATCGACCTCATAGAGCACTTCGCCGTTAATGGTCAGCTTCGCGTAGCTGTTGGTGCTACTGACCTTGGTGCTGCTGCTCTCGCCGGTTTTCCACTCGCCGGAATCCACTTCTTTATGACGCCCGCGCACAACCAGCTCAACGGCCTGCACTTCGCCGGTATCGTCACGCTGAATGGAGCCGGTGAAACGCAGCTGGATTCCGTCAACCGTGGCCTTGCCCATCTGCTTAAATAACAGCAGTTCGGTGCCGCCGATTGAAAATTCCGTGTCCAGTGCGCCGTCATCCAGCCCCATGTCCACATCCACCGCGCCCGGCATACCGCCGCCGCGATACTTCTCAAACTTGCGGGTGAATTTCGGCAGGGTCAGAGACTCAACGATCCCCTGCCAGTTGTTCCCGTCGTTGAACAGGTTCAGGTGTTTTAACTTGCGTGGTAAAGCCATGGTGTCCCCTTACGCGCTGACCTGGCTGGAGAAATCCAGCAGGTACTGATCGGTGATGCGCTGGCGCAGCATCAGGTTTTCAAGCGGCGGCACCGGCGTGTAGTCGTAGTCGATAGTGAGTTTCCCGGCTTTCAGGGAGTCTTTGTCGTTCACCGACTCATCCAGCCAGCAGTCTGCGCCGATGATGTAGCCCTGCGTTTTCAGGCTGCGCAGCTTGGCGCGGATACCTTCGATAATGTCACGGGCCAGCGACGGGTTAAGCACGCCATCCACCGCCCACATGTGCGCTTCTGCGATGGTGTCAGCCAGCACCTGCGCCGTGCGGGTGTAGTTCTCAAAGGCAAACAGCGGATCGTCACTGAGGCAGCGGGAACCCCAGAAGCGGAAGCCGTCTTTACGGATAAGCGTGGTAACGTCATTCTGGTTGAGCAGTCCTGCATCGGTTGCCGGGTCCTGCAGATCCCAGAACACATCAGCGGAAATGCCGGTGACGCCGTTCACGCCCACGTTGGACAGGGTTTTATGCCAGCCGGTCTGTTCGTCAATTTTGGCGCGCAGGCCGAGCGCACGGGCGGAGGCGTAAGCCGTCGCATCTGCATTCAGCACGGTGTCAAAGTTGATGAAGTCAGGCCAGATCAGCATCCCCTCGCGCTGGCTGAAATTAGCGCGGTAGGCAATGGCTTCCGCCACCGTTTTACAGCCATAGGCGGACAGGTAGGCAAACCCGCGCAGACTCTGCGCCACGCTCAGTAGCTCAGTGGCAACCGCCTGCGTGTCATGCCCCGGCACGCCGAGAATACGAGGCTTGACGCCCAGCTGCGACTGCGCTGAAAGCAGCGCTTTCATGCCCGTTTTTTTACCGTCAGCAGTCACGCCGCCGATAATGTTGGAGGTGGTTTCCGCTTCGGTTTCGCCCTGCGCCACACGCACAACGACGGTCACGGGTTTAGCCTGGTCGGCAATGGCATCCAGCGAACGGGCCAGCGTGCCAGATTCGCCCGCTTTACCGCTGGCGGTCAGCACATCGGTCAGCAGGACCGGCTTATTAAGGGGAAACATGGACGCATCAGCATCATCGCCGGTGCAGACCATGCCCACGATGGCGGTGCTCACCGTGGTGATAGTTCGGGTGCCCTCGTTGATTTCAACAACGCGCGCCCCGTGGTGGTAATCCTGAGCCATAAGGCAGTCTCTCCGGTTTACAGGGGGTATGCCTATGTTCTGGTTGATATGCGCGCGGCGCACGCGCCGTGCTGTGTGTGGGGAATGGCACAATGGAAGGGACAAAAAAATCCCCGCAGGTGCGGGGATGGGATTAATCTTTGGGTGGTTCAGGCCAGCTAATATCCGGGGCTTTACTGCAATCAACACGCATCAAAAGTACCCGGTATTTCTTCCATTCGGACAAAGCAACGGTTTCTCCTTCCGTCGCAATTCCTGAATCAACGGCATCCTGCCGCCAGGCTATTTCTTTATCAGCAATTGAACGCAATGTTGTTCTTTTCTGTTCAGCCTGAACAATCTGTTGTTCTGCGGATAGTGGCGGGATATTCACCCAGACCGGTTTACCCTCTTTATCTGAACCGAGGATTTTACCCTGCGGTGCAACTCCCGTATAAATTGCCATTGTTTCATCATCAACATCAGCCCCGTTCACAGGCCATGTCCCCGCTTTTTCATACGATTCTTTCATGGAGAAGAGATAAAAGGAGCCATTATAAAATTTATTCATTTTCACCAACCTACGACAATCAAACAGCAATCTTCTAAAGCTCCAGAAGGAGCCCAGTTTTGTATGCTAACGGTAGTATTACTGGCGATTCGCACGTTCATAGCAGCATTGTAGCCAGATGTTGCACGGTTTCCTGTTGCAAAAAGACCGGCATTAGGAAAAGCATAGGGAAGCTGATAACCCCCATCTACACCACCTCTTGTTTGAATGGTGACACACTGCACCATAATTGTTTTGGCGTTGCCGTATTGGTCAATGAAAGGGAATTTAAGCAATGTGTTTCCTGTAGCAATTATCGCCTGAAAAAATCCCATATCGGGGATCTGGTTCGGCCACATTCCCACCTCCCTTTTTGCCGCTTCTCCCAATTGAAGGTATTGGAGAAGGCCTGAAATACTTTTGCCACTGAGGCTTGTCAGCGTGGCATCCAGTGGCTGTTTGCCTGCCAGCGCATTTGTCATGGTGGTGGCGAAGTTCGGATCATTACCCAACGCTTCCGCCAGCTCATTCAGCGTGTCCAGCGCCGCCGGGGATGATGCAACCAGTGCCGCAATAGCTGATTTCACAAATGCAGTAGTTGCAATCTGCGTATTGCTCACGGTCTGCGCTGCAGTAGGAGCCGTTGGCGTTCCGGTCAGGGAAGGACTTGCCAGTGGAGCTTTCAGCGCCAGTGCGTTATTTAGCGCCGTGACCACAGCCTGCACAAACGCTGTGCTGGCAATCTGCGTGGTATTGGTTCCTGCCGGTGCAGTTGGTGCTTTCGGCGTCCCCGTCAGCGTAGGACTTTCCTTAGTGGCATACTGAGTATGAGGGTCCGCTGCGGCAAGGTGTTTAGCCATCAGATCATCCACATACACCTTAAGCTCCAGCACCTTGTCATCCACATATTTGCGGGTTGCCAGAACCACTGACGGGTCAATTTTCAGGGTAATGTTATCGGTACTGCTGGTAATTAGCACCATTCGCACTGTCTGCGTGCGTCCGCTCCCCTCCGCCAGCTGCGGCTTGTAGCTCTCCGGGCAGTTGCCCACGGCAATCAGTGCGCCGGTTTCATCGAACAAACCAACCTCACGAATCCACCAACCGCCCTCAGTTTCGGGGATAACCTGCTCAGCAATAATCTGACTGCTGTTCTGCGGATCGATGTACAGCATATTGAGGGAAGCGCGGCGTTTTTCAGCAACCAGCGCTGTCTGCTGCGCGCTTGGAGTCGGCAGCACGCCGCCACCGTCACCCACAGCCATCTGGGTTATTTTCAACGGAACACCGAGCGCGGCGGCGCTTGCCAGTTTCGCCGCGCCGATATCCGTCAGCAGAGTATAAAATTTTGCGCTCATGGATTCACTCTCATTGTGTCAATAACATGGACCGCCCCGCCCTCATAAGCGGTGCCGCCGGAAATAATGGTTTCGTTGATATACGGGTAGATCGTGATTTCTTCGCCTGTGTAGGTGGCTGCGCCCACAAAATAAGGGCCGCTGGTCTGCAGGTTGATGGACATACCGATCAGATGGCGGCTGCACGGCTTGGCGTCACCGATCAGTCGCTCCAGTTCCAGATACGTTTCTTCCGTGATGCCCTGGTCCTGCACGCCAATATCCAGGCGAAACGTGCCCGGCTGCTCGCCGGTCTGCCACCACTCAATGATGCGGATCAGAAAGCCGAACGGCTCCACCACGCGCCGCACGGCGCTGGTTGTCCCCTTGTGCTGATGGATATAGAAAGCATCCTGCACCACACGGCGCTTGACGCTCTCCGTCCAGCTTTCGTCCCAGCGGTCTACGGAAAACGCCCACGCCAGATACGGCAGAAAGCTGACCGGACACGTTGCCGGGTTCCATAAATCGCGCAGTGGCACCTGCAGATCGGAAATCCCGCTGCAGGTCTGCGCCAGTCGGCGCTCAAGCGGCGATGAACCGGGCGGCAGCAGGCTATTCATCCGTTCCCCCGTTGGTCACGCTCCATTCCGTACAGGACGCCGCCTGTGTTTTATCCAGCACAACATCTGCCAACGGGGAGGCCAGCTCCACACGCTGGACGCCCTCAACATGCAGCGCGGCATAAATTGCGCTGCGACGGATATCACGGCCCAGCCGCGTCTGACTGGCGATGTACTTCTGCAGGCTGGCTTTTGCCGCCGCCATCACCGGCTCAGCTTCCGGCCCCGGATAAAGAAAAATCGTTGCATCCACGCTGTACGGGATTATTTCGGCGCTGCGCACCGTCAGGCGGTCTGCCACCGGACGCACATTCTCGCTGTTAAGCGCCTGCTCCACCACCGCCAGCAGATCAGCCTCTGCCGTACCATCACCCTCACGGCTCAGAACGGTAAGCACCACCTCCGCCGGTGCCGGGCTGGTTGCGCTGGCGTCTGCCACACGCCCGTCCGCGCTTTTGGCGTGAAACTCATAGGCCGCCGTAGGCCCCGCAACGGACAACCCCTCAAACGCAGCCGGAACACGCAGGCGCAGCGCATCATCGCTTTCCATTACTGCCGCGACTGGCGGCACCGCGTCGTTGTCGGCAGGCGTTACCGTCAGGCGTTTCACGTTGTAGTTGGCTGCCAGCTGATCGAGATCGCCGCCGATGGCATATGCCACCATGACCGCCTGCGCTGCCTCGTTAATACGCTGGCGCAAAAGGATTTCTCGGTAGGTGCTTTCCTGCAGCAGCTTGGTGACGGGTTCAGATTCCAGCGCTAATGTTCGCATAACAGCCTTCTGTTCATATGCCGGGTAAAGGGCCACAAAGGCGGCCTTGCGCTCAGCCAGCAGCGTCTCAAAATCCGGTACGTCCACTATCTGCGGCGCGGGCAGCTGGGAAAAGTCAATCACTGCCATTCTCTGCTCCTGTTGATACGGAAAGGGAAACCGGCGCGCCGTTATTGCGCTGCCCGGTAAGCTCAACCACCATAGAGCCGTCAAAATTGCTGCTGATGGTGATGGAATCCAGCGTAAGCCGAGGCTCCCAGCGACTCAGCGCCACATAGACCGCAGACATGACCTGCAGGCGTAGCGCCGGGTTCTGCGGCTGGTCAATCAGGGCAGACAGCAGGGAACCATATTCTCGGCGGGCGATCCGACTGCCCTGCGGCGTCAGCAGAATATCCCGCACTGACTGGCGCAGATGGTCCGTATCAGTAATGACCTTGCCGTTGCCCTGGCTCATGCCGATATACAGCGTCATACCGGCCCCCCCGTGTTGTCGCCGCCTTTCAGAACGCCAGTATGCTCATGGTCATCAACTACGATCCCGTTAGAACTCATTGCGCCGCCGCCCTGGGTGACGCCGCCATTGATCACCACCTCGCTGTTAATGCGCGTGGTATCAGCCTCCACCACAAACTCACCGGTTTTGAGGGTGATATTGTCCGCCGCCTCGATCACCATGGATTTGATACCCCGGACATGCCACCGCCCGGTGGCGGGTTCATACTCAAACCAGCCCCCGTCCGGGTACTCCGTCACGCAACCGTCCACGGAGTCCGACGGCGGTGCAAACTGATTGGAGTAGATGGCAGGCAACGCAAAAGCAGTTTCCAGATTGCCGCCCATGCTCAGCACCACCACCTGCTCATCCGGCGACGGGCACCACCATGTACGGGCACCACCGGCACGCAGCGTCAGCCAGTTAATCCAGTTGGTTTCAAGCTCGCCCACTCTCACCCGGCACAGCCAGTTTTCCCGGTCCACTTCGGTCACGGTGCCGGTGCGGATCAGGTTGGTGATAAGGCGCATTATTTCGGTCAGTTGTGCATTCATAACGAAAGGTTGCCATCAGAGGGAAAAGGGAGGCAGCGCGGGCGCTTGTGCCAGCGGTGGCACAAAGATCACCCCGCCATCCAGCGCAGCAGAGTGTCACGGGTGATGGTTTCCACCTCATCATTCACGCCCAAAAGGCGGCGCTCTGCGTAGCGGACCTCCGGGCCTTTTCGGCTGACGCGATCCCGCAGGCCGTAATGGTGAATACGGGCAATGCGCTGCACCTTGCCATCAAACTGCACGCTGGCGGAGTCCGCACTGGCGGTTGTTTTCAGGTATTTTGTGGTACGAAGCTTTGCAAACATCTGGCGTTTGATGCGCCCCTTCTTGCTGCGGGCTGTCACCCGGCGCGGCTCATAACCGCTGCCGTCAGGATTACGCTGCAGCCTGATGTTCTGCTGCTGTGTCCGGCGCAGCTGTTGCGCCAGTTGCCGCATCATACGGCTGCGCGCGGCAGGCTCCAGATTCGCCAGTAGCGCCGTCAGCCAGTCATCCACCCTCTGCAGTTCATCCACGTTTCACCGTCCACATTTCTTCGGGTTCGTCCGGCTCCGGCACCGCTTCAACGCTTGACACGCTACCGTCAGTGCTAACCAGCACGCGCTCCGTCAGTTGCAGGTTCAGGCTGATATCGCACACATCGTTGCGCAGAATATCCACTTCAAAGGTGAACAGTTTTTCGCGCAGCTCCGGGTTATTGATAGCATCCGGCTGGTTGTCACTTAGCCACAGCAGCACAGGAGCCATCAGCAGATTCTGGTCGCCGCTGAAATCCTCGATCACCACGTTCAGGGTGTAGCGGTATTCCCATGACATGGAGCTGGCACCGGTTGCTACCAGTGAGCCGTTATCAACGAAAAGGTGCAGCTTGTCCGGGTTGTCGCGGACATAAGCAACCGCTTTATTCAGGGCGCTGCGTAAGGACTGCGGTTTGTTCACTGTCTCGCTCCTGACACGCAATAATCGTGTCCACTTTGTCAGCACAGACCGCCCAGGCGGCCTCGGTTTCATCCAGCACCGCGTTCAGATCGCCGTTACTGCGCGGCGCTGACCTTTCCAGACGGCACTGCGTCACTCTGGGACAGCCACTCACGGTAAGCTGCACCTCCGGCGAGGGCCGGACGCTCCCGCAACCGGATAATGTCAGCAGGCAAAGGAGTATCATCCCAGCGGCGCAAATCCTCATTTTCACGTTTCAGTTCCTCGATCCGGTGCTGGCGGCTGCGCAGAAGTGCGGTGGTCTGTTCCGCTGCCGCATAAAGCCGCGCCTGCTCCCGGCTGTTGGTTTCGGTCAGAATGGACAGGCCGATCAGCTGGCTGTTTTTCTTCGTCAGCTCCTGCGTTTTGCTTTTCAGCGCCGCGCCCTGCGTTTCGATGGTGTGGCTGGCATTGTTAAGCCGCCATGACTGCCAGCCCAGCGCCGCAAGTACCAGCGCCAGCACTACCGCCAGCGCACGCATCAGGCCGCCATCGGCTCATGAAGCTGCGCGCGGGCAATCTGATACAAAACCAGCGTCAGCAGGTAAAACACCAGGGTGATCACCCATCCAGAAAATGCCAGGCACAGAACAATAAGCAGCCTGATTACCCATGTACGCACGGGTTTTACGGGGTGCGCCCTGAATTTCAGCAATGCCGCCCTGACCTCATCGCGCGCCCGATCTCCGGCGAACCACCCGACAGCGCACAGCGCAGCAAGCAGCCAGGCTAGGAAGCATGACACCCAGACAGACGCACCAACCAGAACCGGCGCACCGCTGCGCGGATACAGCAGGCTGATAACCAACAACGCAGCCCATGCCAGCTGGAAAAAAACGCTCATGACTTTCTTTTTCATTCCGTTATGCTCCTTTTAAGCACCAGGCCATTTCCCGCGCGCGGCGGTTGTCCAGCCCCTGATTAAACACACCTTTGACATATACCCAGCGCGGCAGTTGATGGCAGGCATCCGCCCAGCGCCGCTGGTTCAGCAACTTAACCAGCGTGGAGCTGCAGGCGTTGCCGGTGCCCACGTTGAAAGCAAACGACACCACCGCGTCATAGACCTTTTGCGGCATCGGCTGCACCACACATTTATCCAGCGCCCTCTCTACGCGCAGCACATTGGTGATAAGTCCCTGCGCCGCCTGCCGTTCCGTGATGGTTTTGCCCGGCACCACACCAGATGTATTGCCGATCCCGTCGGTCCATACGCCCGCGCTGCACTGATAAGGCTGCAGGCGGCATCCCTCGTAATCGGCAATCAGTTTCAGCCCCTCGACGGAGGTATGAAGCGACTGGAAACCGGGCAGCGTGGCGGCGATAGCCAGCACCGCCCCGACAAGGCAGCGCTTAACGATTGAAGGATTCATATTCCCCCCGCGAAATTTTGCCGCCACGTAACAATTTGAAAGACTGGTGTTTGTAGTACCAGTTGATAGCCAGCATCAGCACACCAATCAGTACGCCGCCAACCGTTGACGCATCCTTGAGCGACAGATCGCCCAGCCATGCCAGCAGCACGGCGATGCAGTAAGTGATAAAGGCGCTGATTCGTTCAAGCGTCATAATTCAGTCCCATAGCTGGACGGTCTGCGCCGTGGTTGACGCCGTAATGTCCGGCAGCTCCACCTGCAGCCCGTGCGGTAATAATGGGCCGTACTCAGCCAGCCCCGGATTTGCCTGCAGAACCTGCTCAGTGACACCCTGCGTGCGCCCGTAATGACGCCAGCAAAGCGCGTCCACCGTGTCATACTGATGCGCACGCACTTTCATCAGATAAGCTCCACCGTACAGTGCGGTGCATCCTGCACCCGGCTGATAGCCCATCGGGCATCACGCCACAGATCGCCGCTGGCCTCCGACAGCTCCTCCCCTCGCTTCACGCCTGACGCCGTGGCGTCATAGTCCTGATAACGCTCATTGAGCACGGCGCGCGCCCAGCAAAAAACGGCGTTGTGGTAGTGCCGGATACGCTCGCTTTTGCCGTCCAGCATTTCTGCGGGAACCTCAGCAAGTGTCCGCCAGCCCAGCATCTGCTGACGGTTGCGGAAGTCGAACAGCTCAGCGTTAACCTCAGAAATTGCCGTCAGCACGACCTGCTTTAAACGCGGCTGCGTCACCGTGCCGTCAGTGCGCATCACACTGCGAAATTCCGACAGATCCACATCAGGCCAGAACGGCGTATTTTTGATGACCTCCGCCTGTTCCGGTGCCTGTTCTGGCGCAACAAACTTCATGCGGCTTTCTCCTGAATAAGTGGGCGGTGGACGGAATTTTGATGTGGCAGTGCCTTTCGCCATCCCGTGCCGCCCGTGCGCGGGGCACGTTCGTTAGCGGCTGTCATTGCGCAGTCTGCGCTCCAGCTGCTGCTTTTCTTTTTTCACACCGCAGCGGGGATCAAGCTGCAGCGCATGGTTAAGGTGATTCAGGGCAGACGCCGGGTTGCTTTCGCTCAGTACAGCGCCGATGGCTTTATGCAGGCGCGCCCGCGACTGGTCCGGCATATCCAGATCGGTGGTCAGGTCCAGCGTCTGCAGAAGCAGATCGGCATCAAAACCGGCAGCGGCAAGCAGAGCGCTTTGCGCCGCGTCCGCCATTTCTTCTGCCAGCACGGTCTGCACGTTACGGTTGCCCAGAGGCATCACCCAGCCATAGCGCAGCGCATGGCGCCCGATTTCGAGCGCACCGGCATAATCACCGGCGTCGATACGCCACAGCATCACGTACATCAGCACGTCATCCTGCTGCGCACCTCCGGCAGCCAGCACGCCCTCCGCCCAGGCGGAATATTTCGGCAGCAGTTCCACCTTGATTTGCGCCTTTGTTACCGTGGACTGAATGCCTTTAAGGCGGCGGCGGTCCTCCGCCAGCTGCAGCAGCATCAGGTCATAACCTGACGCGTGGCGAACACTGCCGCCCTGCCGGGCGGCCTGTTCAGCCTGAACGCGCAGGCGGTGCTGCCGTGCGGGACTCAGGCTCATGCATTACTCCCCGGCATCTGGTGCTGGAGTACTGAAATCACCGTACTCGATGTTTTCAACCAGGGCCGCGCAGCGGTAGTCCTCCACCACAAACGCCTCATTGACCGATTCAAAGTTTTCAATGCGATCGCGTTTAGGGTTATCGATGACAGAACGGCGGCGGGTATCTGCCTGCCAGTAAATGGACAGGTTATCCAGACGTGTGATCAGCAGGGCATTTGCCGGGAAGAACGGCGCGCGGACCGCCTGCAGGCCACCCATGCGTTTCTGGCTGATAATGAGATCGGCAGCCAGCTTTTCACTGTTTTCCTGGTCTTTGTTGACGAGAGGGAAATACTTATCGGACAGCAGCTCACGACCACAGATCACCACCAGTTCATCATCGTCCTGGTACACCACATCGATCAGCTCATTGACGGCATCCATCACCACGGCGTCCAGATTTTCGTAGCCTTTTACATCCAGCCCCGATGCGCCTTTTCCCACTTTCACCGCGCCTTTAGTGGTTACGCCGTCTTTGGTGGTGCTACCCATAACGTGATCCGGCGCATCTTCGCGGATTTTCTGCAGCCAGCCTTTGTTCACATCCTGCAGCAGAGGGTTAGCGGAACGGTCAGAGGTTTTGGCGCGGTTCACGCCGTTAAAGCCAATCATGATGCGGTCCAGCGCCTGACGCTTGATGATGGCGTTACGCACGCGCACCTGGAAGTCCTGGAATTTAGCCCACAGGTCCAGCTTCGCGTAGGTCAGCACCGTGTCATAGTTGGTCTGCTCGCATTTATATTCCACGTCCTCCATCACCATCGGATCGGTAGGCTCGCGGTCCTGTTTGGTGGTGTCGGTGGTTCCGGCAACGGTGCTGCCTACGCCCAGCCCCAGAAGTTGCCCGGACTGCTCATCAACCGGCGAGACGTTAATCAACGTTAGGAATGCAGCGGACTGCTGGATCTCATCCTCCAGCGTCTGCTGTACGGACGGTTCAACGGTGAACTTGCTGGAAAGCTCCTCCACCTCCACACCGTTCAGGCGGGCCAGCTGCTGCAGGTAGGCATTGAATGCAAATTTAGTTTTCTGTTTCATCGGGTTTTATGCTCCATCAGCAATTGGTCAGAGAGCCAGCAGGCGCAGAGCCACCCGGCGTGCGCTGGCGAAAATCTTTGCGGCTATCTTCCTGGCTCAGCTTCTGCTGCAGCTCGGCAAATGCCGTGGTTTGCGCCTGCAGCGCTGTTTCCAGTTCAGAAAGGCGCGTGCCCTGCTCAGATAAGGATTTTTGCGTGCTGTCGCCCAGGCTCTGCTGCTCAGTTGCCAGCAGCTCCACGGCTTTATACACATCAGAGAATCGTGCATCGTCGCTTTGTTCTTTTTTGCTGAACATCGCAGCAACGCGGGAAAAAAGGCTCGGTTTTTCGTCCTGGGTTTCTTCCAGTTCGATCACCGTTTCTGCAGCGGCGGTAAACAGGTTTTCAGGGTTCTGCTTGCGGTTCGCCAGCGGGTTATGCGCAGAGCTGGCGCTGAAAGCCAGCATTTCCGTGCCCAGACTTGCCGGATCGTCAGTTGCTGCCAGCCCCACCAGATAGGCTTTACCGGTATCCGCAAATTTCGGGCTGACCTCCATGGAGGTGAACAGCTTCTGGCCTTTTTTTACCAGTTCCACCAGTGAATCCGTTGGCTCCACATCGGCATAAAGCGCCATCTTGCCCGCCAGCGGGCCATCACTGATTTCCTCTGCAACCAGCGCCGCTACCTTGCCGTAACGGTTAAAAGTACTGTCCGGCATGTAAGACTTAATGTGTTCAAGGTTGATCAGCGCGGTATACACCGTCGGGTTATAGCTGGCAGCCATCTGAATCAGCCAGTCACGCTGGATTTCGCGTCCGTCAGTGGTGGCGCCCTCCACCCCGATACGGAAACGCTTTGCTTTCACTGTCATGAGCTGTGCTCCGTTAGAAAAAACTTACTAGAGCCTTATGTTTGCTGTGATGGAGGGGGTGAAACAACGCGTGCGCCTTGTGCGATAAACCACACAAAACGCAGTCAGGGAAAGGCAGCAATCAAGGCCGTATGTTTGAGCCATGGAAACCATGACCCCCGCAGACCTCGATCCCCGCAGGCAGGCAATGCTGCTGTATTTTCAGGGATACCGCGTAGCCCGCATTGCTGAAATGCTGGGCGAGAAAGTCGCAACCGTTCACAGCTGGAAAAAGCGCGATAAGTGGGGCGAGTATGGCCCACTGGATCAGATGCAGCTCACCACCGCAGCACGCTATTGCCAGCTCATCATGAAGGAGCACAAAGAAGGTAAAGACTTTAAGGAAATTGACCTGCTGGCGCGCCAGTCAGAACGTCACGCCCGGATCGGTAAATTCAACGATGGCGGGAACGAGGCCGATTTAAATCCAAAAGTTGCCAACCGCAACAAAGGCCCGCGCCGCCAGCCTGAAAAGAATGTGTTCACCGACGAGCAGATCGAGAAGCTGGAAGAAATCTTCCGTGACGGCATGTTCGAATATCAGCGCCACTGGTGGCAGGCAGGCGTTAAGCACCGCATCCGCAACCTGCTTAAATCCCGTCAGATTGGCGCAACGTATTTCTTTGCCCGCGAGGCACTGATCGACGCCATCACCTCCGGGCGCAACCAAATCTTCCTTTCAGCCAGCAAGGCGCAGGCGCACGTCTTTAAGCAATACATCATCGACTTTGCCAAAGAGGTTGATGTGGAGCTGAAAGGCGACCCGATGACGCTCAGCAACGGCGCCACACTGTATTTCCTCGGCACAAACGCCCGCACCGCGCAGAGCTACCATGGCAACCTTTACCTTGATGAATATTTCTGGATACCGAAATTCCAGGAGCTTCGCAAAGTGGCATCAGGGATGGCAATTCACAAAAAATGGCGGCAAACCTATTTTTCCACGCCGTCCAGCCTGACCCACAGCGCCTATCCGTTCTGGTCGGGCACCCTGTTCAATCGGGGCCGAGCAAAAGCTGACAAGGTAGATATTGACCTGACCCACGCCAATCTGGCGCGCGGCGTGCTTTGCCCGGATGGACAATACCGCCAGATCGTCACCGTTGAGGATGCCGTGCGCGGTGGCTGTAACCTGTTCGACCTCGACCAGTTGCGCATGGAATACAGCCCGGACGAATACCAGAACCTGCTGATGTGTGAATTTATTGACGATTTGGCGTCAGTTTTCCCGCTCAGCGAGCTGCAGGCCTGCATGGTGGACAGCTGGGAAGTCTGGTCTGATTTTCAGGCGCTGGCGCTGCGTCCGTTTGGCTGGCGTGAAGTCTGGATCGGTTATGACCCGGCGAAAGGTACGCAGAACGGTGACAGCGCCGGGTGCGTCGTCATTGCCCCACCATCAGTTTCGGGCGGCAAGTTCCGTATTCTGGAGCGCCACCAGTGGCGCGGAATGGACTTCCGCGCACAGGCCGACGCTATCAAAGCTCTCACGCAGCAATACAACGTGACCTATATCGGCATCGACTCGACCGGCGTGGGCCACGGCGTCTATGAGAACGTCAAAGCCTTTTTCCCCGCCGTCCGCGAGTTCGTCTATAACCCGAACGTCAAAAACGCCCTGGTCCTCAAGGCATACGACATTATCAGCCACCGCCGCCTGGAGTTCGACGCCGGGCACACCGACATCGCGCAGTCCTTTATGGCAATCCGCCGGGCCACCACCGCCAGCGGCAACCGCCCTACCTACGAAGCCAGCCGCAGCGAAGAAGCCAGCCACGCAGATTTGGCCTGGGCAACGATGCACGCACTGTTTAACGAACCACTGCAGGGCGAAGCCGCCAATACCAGCAACATTGTGGAGATTTTCTGATGCACTCAACCCCAACTAACCTCATGACCACCGCCAGCCTGCCTGTAGATCGCCCTTTCTTTGCTTACCAGCATGAATGGAACAGTGGCGCACGCAGCAGAAACCGCGTGCTTACAAAAATGCGTCAGGCTGGCGCGGATTTCTTTTTCGCCTACGAAGCCCTGAACGATGCACTGCATACCGGACGCAACCAGATTTTTCTGGGCTGCACCCCGGCATCAGCCCTGACTGTCAAAACCTATATATCAGCTTTTTTAAGTGAGGCAGCAGCCTGGACGCATCTTGGGAAAATAAAATCAGGTAAAGCGCATCTGGAACTACCAAACGGTGCGTTCATTTATTTTATCGGGCCGAAAAGTCTCGCCGCTGCGCTCCACGGAAACGTCTACGTGTCAGAGTATGCATGGGCTGACTCCCCAAGAAATATGATTGCGCTCGCCAAAAGCCTGTCCATGCACGCGCGCTATCACGCTACCTACTACACCACCCCAAGCCCCAACCCAGAAGCATGGCAGGAATACAAGAAGCTGATTGCCCGCAACAGCACTACCTGCATGACCTTTACCGCTGATGACGCTGCAGCATCCGGGGCAACGCTCGCAACCGGAGCCGCGCTCTTTGATGATGAATGGCTGAATGACATGAAAAAAGAGTTATCAGCGGAGGACTGGAAAATGCTGTTTATGTGCGAATGGCCCCAGGCTGACAAGGAGCAGGCGGCATGAGCAAACGTAAACACAAGAACAACCGCGCAGCGGTAGATCACAACTCCAAATCAGGCGGCGCTGCAGCGGAGGCGTTCAGCTTTGGCGACCCGGTGCCGGTGTTAGACCGACGCGAATTGCTGGATTATATGGAGTGCGTGCAGATGGACCGCTGGTATGAGCCGCCGGTGAGTTTTGACGGGCTGGCGCGCACCTACCGCGCCGCCGTGCATCACAGCTCACCGATGGGCGTAAAGCGTGACATTCTCAGCAGTACCTACATCCCGCACCGCCTGCTCAGCCAGCAGGCTTTTACCCGTTTCGTCCAGGATTATCTGGTGTTCGGTAACGCCTATCTGGAAAAACGCACCAACCGGCTCGGCGGCATTCTCTCACTGGAGCCAGCACTGGCGAAGTACACACGCCGCGGCGTTGACCTGGACACTTACTGGTTTGTGCAGTACGGATTCACTACGCAGCCCTACGAATTCACGCCGGGAAGCATTTTCCATCTTCTTGAGCCTGATATTAACCAGGAAATCTACGGGCTGCCCGGCTACCTTTCGGCCATACCTTCAACCCTGCTCAACGAGTCCGCCACGCTGTTTCGCCGGAAGTATTACATTAACGGCAGCCATGCGGGCTTTATCATGTACATGACCGACGCCGCGCAGAACCAGGAGGACGTGAACAACATCCGCCAGGCCATGAAAAGCGCCAAGGGCCCGGGCAACTTCCGCAACCTGTTCATGTACTCGCCCAACGGCAAAAAAGACGGGATTCAGATCATCCCGTTGTCAGAGGTGGCGGCGAAGGATGAATTTCTGAACATTAAGAACGTCAGCCGGGACGACATGATGGCGGCGCACCGTGTACCGCCGCAGATGATGGGCATCATTCCCAACAATACCGGCGGCTTTGGTGATGTGGAAAAGGCCAGCCGCGTCTTTGTGCGCAATGAGCTGATGCCGCTGCAGAAGCGACTGCGGGAGCTTAATGACTGGCTGGGCGAAGAAGTGATCCGCTTTGAGCCGTACACGCTAGGGCTGACAGAAGACAATCGCTACGACTGACGCACCGCACCGCGACAACAAGACCACCTCTCACAGCGCCCCAGCAGCATTCTGCGGGGCGCTTCTTTTTTGCTGCCGCTCACTCACCCTACCCGATTGAAGCCGCCAGCGGGCCGGAGGCTGCGCCGGATTTTTGCTATTTCACCCCGTTGCGCGCGCTCGTAGCCCCGCCACGCCTGCCCGCTTTGCGTAGTGGTTTTCATGCACCTGCCGGACATAAGCAAAAGCACGCCATAGCTGGCGGTCCTAAGCAAACGAGAGCATCAAACGATCATGCGATTTTGCGCGATTTCATGCGGCTAATGATGTTTTGACACTTGATCCATTATGCTACCCTAAACCCAATACCCACACTTGTTAAAGGACTGCAAATGGAACTCGTTGAACTAAAAGCTCTGCTAGAAAAAGAAGCTGACGCGAAGAGAAGAGCTGATTTACTCGCTCAGTTAGAAGTTTCTAAACAGAATGCAGAAGAACAAATACGCACTGAGCAAAAAGACGTAGATTTCGAGACGAAGGAGTTTACCGTCGAGTTACTGGTAAATAAGTATCATAGCGGTTTGGAAGATGATACTAACGAACTTTTTGTTCCTGACTACCAAAGGGACTTCGTTTGGAGCGAAAAAAGACAATCACGTTTAATTGAATCCTTAATTCTCGGATTTCCTATTCCGTACATTTTCACCGCTGATGTTCTTTCAGAAGACCCTGAACTGGATGGTAGGATCGAGATTGTAGATGGTTCGCAACGTGTCAGAACCATCCATGCTTTCATTCATAATGAGTTAACCTTACAAGATTTGAAATCTTTAGATTCTCTAAATGGTTTTACTTTCCAAGACTTGCCACTATCTAGACAGCGTCGCTTTATGCGCATACCTGTAAGGGTGATTGAATTAAGCTCAAAATGCAACGAGGAGACACGCCGAGACCTTTTTGAAAGAATTAACTCAGGTAGTGACATTCTTAAGGATATGGAAGTCAGAAAAGGCTCAGAACTTGGTTCAACTTCACTTTATACGCAGGTTATTAAGCCTTGCTCTGCCATTCCTCTATTTAAAGATTTAGCTCCATTATCTGAAGCAAAAGAAAAACGTGATGAACGTTTAGAATTCGCACTACGCTTTTTTGCATATTTAGAGAACTATGAGAACTTTGATCACTCAGTCCGTGATTTTCTCAATGATTACATGCGGGAAAATGGAGAGGTAGACTCTCACAAACAGGATTCTATGAAAGAAGAATTCACCAGGATGTTAAACTTCGTAAATGAGTACTTCCCCGCAGGTTTCAAAAAAACAGTTACTGCGAAGTCCACCCCTAGGGTCAGATATGAGTCCTTAGCAGTAGGTGTCGCATTAGCATTAAGAGAAGATTCTACACTCGTGCCTCAGAATCTTGACTGGTTAAGTTCTGACGAATTCAAAATATTAACAACCTCTGACGGTGCGAATAGCCGAGTCAAAGTAAAAGAGCGAATTGAGTATGTGCGTGATAAATTGTTAGAGGTTTAACATGGAAAGTTTTCGCGAGGACTTTGATATTAGGTCAGGAGAAATACTGGCCTATTTAGATCTTTTGAGGTTCATTGAGCATGCAGGTTCTGAATTGGTTTCAATAGAAGACCCTGAAAACAAATTCAATATTACTTCTGAATCTCGTAAAACTTTAAAGGGCGCGGTATACATTCTTTTATATAATTTAATTGAATCCACTATGAGGGAAGCGATTTGTTTTATTCATGATTCCTTGCATGATAAAAACGTTCAATTTGACAATCTCAAAAAAAACCTGCGCACTGAAATAGTTAAACGTTTAAAAAGCGATTCTGTAGGCGTGGAAAATTTCATAAATGGTCTTACGAAAGGTATATCCTGTGGAATTTCTTATGGTACTTTTAATAAGAAAAAATTATTCTCAGGCAATATAGATCGTGATGAAATTAAGGAAAAAGCCACAATTTACGGTTTTTCAACATCATCTGATTACATTCATACTAAGCATGGAGAAAAACTAAGCACAATTAAACAGCATCGTAACGATCTTGCGCATGGTAACGTTTCATTTTCCGAAATAGGCAAAAACGTATCGTATCAAGATTTAGAAAATGTTTCATTGGAAGTAATTGCATATCTTGACGCTATAGCAACCAATATTGAAGATTATATTCATTCCGATGGTTACTTAGCATCCTAATAAAAAGCCTGCATCGCAGGCTTTAGTTTTAATTCAAATGATTTTTAATAGCTTGACCAATAACTCGCCCCAACTCGACAGGAACAGCGTTACCAATCATTTTACCAATATTTCTCATGTTGAATTTTGAGTTATCTTCAACAAATGAATAATTCATTGGAAATGTTTGCAATAATGCCGCTTCTCTTAAAGAGATCGCACGATTTTGTTCTGGATGACCAAACCGACCATTACCAAAACCATAACAAAGAGTTGTAATCGTTGGGCTTGGTTTATCCCAAGACATACGGCCGTATACACTCCCATAGCCCTTACCACTGGATTTAAGATGACAGGCAGCCACCAATTCCTCAGGCCAATCTTTCCAAGTTCCACCGGGAACTGAATGAATGATACGCTTCTTATTAATAGGGCTTAACTTGCTTGCACGATGTAAAAAATCATGTGGATCAGCCTCACCGGATTCTAATGGCGGTAAATCACGAATAACATCTGCGACAGTTTTACGAGGAATATTTTCAGATTTTACTAACTCAATTTTTCCAAGTTTAGATGCCAACAGCACATGTCGAGCACGATTCTGTGGAATGCCATATTCTACACAGTCAACCTTTGAAGCCCACACTTGGTAGCCCAAGTCTATTAATGAGTTATAAAAATCATCATAAACTTTATGTTTCGTTACATCAGGAACGTTCTCCATAGTTACAATTTCAGGAGAAACCTCGCGAATCAGGCGCTCAAACTCATATAATAGCGGCCATTTTTTATCTTCTGCTTTGTCCTTACCTTGAGTATATTTGGAAAAAGGCTGGCAGGGAGCACACCCAGCGAGAACTTTAACGGATGAATCACCATAAAGTTCAAGAAGCTGCTCTTTTGTGACCTTCGCTATGTCTTGCTCAATAAAGACTGAGTTATTGTTTTTTTCATAGGGAAATCGACATTCCCCCTCAAGGTCAATACCAGCAACTACATCAAGCCCGGCAAGTTGCAGGCCATGAGTCAACCCGCCCGCCCCACAAAAAAGGTCTATCACCTTAACAGTCATCATACGCTCCACATCTCAACTGCAGTCAGTATACAGCTCTTTGCATAGAATCTCGAGTCTTTAGACCAAAATTGATACGAAAAGCAAGCGGGCTGCTCTAAGCGAACTGGTCTAAAAAATTTATCAATGCAGCCAACTGTCACTCTCCCAGACCTGCTGCAAAATCTCCAATACCCGCTTTTTATCTTCGTCCAGTTTTAAGCCGCTCAGCTCCAGGCCGTTAGCGCTTCCCTTACGTATGCGGATTGCCGTGTTTGGATAAAGAGGGCGCAAATTTCGGTAAAGCTCGGATTCAAGGGCTTCCTGTGTTGCCTGGCTTATCTTCTGCTCTTTATCGATCATTATTTCAATGCGCATAAAGCCCCCTTTAATTGATAACGTCCATTGCCTGGCCATAATCATGGTTACGAATTTTCGCCATAAGCTCGTCCGTCAGTTCCGACACCCACTGGATCGCAAGGCGTTTCTCTTCTTCGCTACACTCACTAGCCGCTACAAGCTTGATAAAGAAATCAATACGCTGGAGTTTCAACGACTCCAAAAGATAGTCCTGCATTTTCCCTCCTATCCTCACTACGGGATAAACCAGCCAGCATCCCCAGGAAGAGACACTGACAACTGTGTGTATATCCACTGTTTATATATACAGTATAGAAGGATTTAGGGGTTGTAAAATATTTTTTATCAATCAATCAGATGAGTCTGTTTGCTGAGGTTAATCATTAACTTCACTCAGCGCCGTCATTATTGCCAGTCGCTCAGCATGGGGCAGAGCTGCGAACTTTTCGCGCCAGCGCTTCGCCTTACGTTTGATGCGCTCCCTGTCGTTGTAATCCTTACCCGCGAAAGTGTGCGAGTAGGCTTTCCCCTCCGGGTAATTCATCCAGATTTTCTCTGTGCGCACACCGCCGCGCGTCATTGCCTGAAATTCTTTCTGGCGCCAGCCCGTTAACAGTTCGTCATAAAGCGTTGACGGATAGCCGGACAAAATTACACTGACATTTTTTGGCAGGCTTTTAAGGCAGGCCAGCAGCCGCTCATGATCGGCAACGGTATATTCATTGCGATAACGCGCGGCACTGGTGCGCGTTTCATGCAGATAGGGAGGGTCTGCGTAAACCAGCACACGACCGGCAGAGGAAAAATCGAAGCCCCTTAAAAACTGCACCGCATCGGCAACATCGATAAAAAGGCTATCGCCCACGGTATCAAGGAAATCAGCATTGCCCTGGCAGAACGCCTCAACCGTCAGGGGATCAATATCAATGCCCCAATTGCGGCGGGCCGGTGGCTTACGCAACATGACAGCGCCACCGCCCAAGTGCGTCTCAATGTAGGTATCATGCGGCGGCATTTCCGCAATAATCTTTTGAAAAACACCGCTTGCGGCCTTGCTTCCCAGATAGGTCATTTCTGTTTTCCTCAACTCCTGATTTCGTTTTAATTCACCTGCAGCACAGTCGAAAATGACGTTACTCGATGAATGGCCAGCACTGTCATTTCTGACGGTGAATGCCGGAACGCGGTACCACACCGTCAGACCTGACCATGTTGATCACGGGCTATTCACGCGCTGAAAATGCACGCTTCATTCGGTTCAAAAGGTCATCCGCCTGCTGTTTAATCTCCACAATCTGGGACGGCAGACGTTGAACACCTGCCGCAGTACGGTTTCGGACAGTAAGGCGCCCTTCTTCAACCGTTAACACCTGATCGCCAAAGGCAACCACCGCGCCAGAAATCAACGAACGGACCATTCCGGCACTGGCATCCACACCACGCAGAGACAGCAGCTCACTAATTTGCTTTTCCTGCTCCGTCATAGGGCTGGCTTTTGGCCTCACTTTGACGCGCTTGTTAGTTACCCTTGCCGCGTCGCTCAGCCGCTGCGCTATCACCCGTTTTTCTTTCCGGGATAAAGAGCCAATATCCGCCCAGCTGGCACAGTCATTAATGACCGTGCCGTCAGGATCGGCGCGTTTTTCAACCTCCCGCGGCTCCCGCGTACAGTTATTGACAGAACTCCGAGGGGCGGCGGGGCCGCCTGAAAAATCAAGGTCAAAACCGGAAACGCCGTCGGCCTGACGTTTCGGCACAATTTTGTATTTGGTAGTGCGCGTATGAATCAGCGATTCCGGCCCACGGCTCGGAGAGTAAACGCCGGAAATTTTGGAGACGTCATCCCCGTAGAGGTTGCCGTTTTCGGTGACTTCATAGCTGAGGCGCACGCGCAGGAGATCGCGGGGAACCAGCGGGCCACCCTGAGCACTCACGTACAAATCCCACGCGCTGCTGTCGGCGGCCTGACGCACTGGTTCAATTTCGGGGTGCAGGACCAGCTCACGATCACCGAGGCGGCGTAATTCACGCCACACTGTTACCGGTGCGCCGCCTATCTGCTGGAACTGACGGATCGCCCAGCGAGACGCCCAGGCACTTACGCGGCGCGCCATCTCTTTCAAAGGCTTGCCGGTTTCATCATCCAGATCGTCATCAAGCTGATAGCCATCAATATTTTTTGAAATGTATTTGGCGATATAGCCCGTTGCGCTGCCCTTCTCTTTCTCGATGGGTTTCATTTCGAAGCGGTTTTCAGCGGCGCCAGGCTCATTCCCATCCTCACGCATGGCGTGCTTACGAAAGATTGCTGTTGCCGGTTCGATATGCTCCGGGCGCATGAAAAGCAGGAGGTGCCAGTGCGGGGTTTCGTCGTGGTGAGGCTCAACAACGCGAAAGCCAAACACGCGAATACCATTGCGCAGCCAGGCCGCACGCGTGCGCGCCCATACTTTGCAAAGATATTTCTGCGTTTCACGCGGTGACGCGCCGCTGTATTTGTTGTTCCGGCGCCCGTCGTACTGCATTGAGTGATATTTGGATGGAGCGGTAAGCGTGAAGAACGCCCCGGCCAGCCCGGCCTCATTCGCTAAATCTTCGAAACCACGCATGCGCGCCATTAGCTCACGACGACGGTTAGCTGGGTTAGCAACGCTGCCGGCCACTTTATCAATCAGCGATACACGTTCGCCGGTGTCCTCATCTTCCAGCTCCATCGCTTTCAGAAATTCGCGGTTGGCTTTCTTTTGCGCCGTCCATTCCTGCAAGCATGGATCACTGCAGTACGGTGCGGATTTTTTGTGTACATACCCGGCCGCAACCATCAGATGCTCACGCCAGCGAGCATGCATACGGCGCAGACGATTAAGCCACCACTGCGGTGACTGCAGGCGGGCCACTGCTTTCAGTGCGTCTTCTGCCTCCAGCTCTTCTTTGCAGTAGGCCGTCCAGCACGGAACCGGTGTTTTGAGATGATTGGCAAGAAACCCCATGCGGCCATAACCTGACAGGGTGGCGAAATGAGGATCGGACGTGCGGGCCATCTGGAAATCAAACTCGCGGTTAAACTCGCTACCCAACAGGTCAGCAAGATTATGCGCCAGCCGTTTCAGCTCTTTTTTTCCAGCCCAAAGCAGGCGCCAGAATTGTTCACGCAAAGGCAACAAAGCCGCAGGCATCCCCCCCTGCGGCAGATACTGCTCATTGACCTGATCTATACGACTCAGAACGAATCGCTCAAAGGTATTGATAAGCCAGGCATCAGCCGCTTGTTTGCCTTTACGATCTACCTGTTCAAGCTTTTGAGCATACATACGGCGGACAAAATGAGGCAGCGAAGCCAGGCGACGACGAACCGCCCGGCCCCGATCTGGTGCTTCATCCGCTTCTGCCAGTTCGGCAATCGACAAACGCTTGCGATTGCCATCCGGCGTCAGATACATGATCCCTGGCGCCGCATCGGCTTGCTTAAAACCGCCGATTGCAGGACGCGGGGCATTCCATGCGTAGGGGAAAACTGTATCAGTCATTTCTGGACGGTTTCGATACAGCGATAATTTCTGCCGCAGACTTTCCTGCACCTCCCTTAACTCTCATGTTGCGCGGAGCTGTGATTTTGTGGTGCTTAAAATCACGATAAAGAGAACGAGTCAGCAACGTGCTGCTGTTCGAAACCACCACCTGATAACCTTCTGATGACCGACGCTCAAGAATTGAGGCCAGACGATACTGGTCACATTCGGTGAACCCCTCCGTGTGATAGTCATTAAATGTTTCGTCATAAGGCGGATCGCAATAAACAACATCGCCGGGCACCAATAAATCCAACGTTTCGTTATAGCTGGCACAAATGAACGTTGCACGAATGGCTTTCTCTGCAAAAGCGAGGATTTCGCTTTCCGGGAAATAAGGATTTTTATAATTACCATAGGGGACGTTAAACCCACCCTTTTTGTTATAACGGCATAGCCCACGGTAACAGTGACGATTTAAGAATAAAAAAAGCGGTGCGCGCCATTCAGGTTCTTTATCGTAATTGAATGAATCACGGCTATCATAATAACCATCTTCACTATTGAAGATTTTAAACAGATGTTTGGCACGCTCAATAAAAGCAGATGCGTCTGTTGCTATGTCCCGATATAGATTTATTAAATCAGGGTTAATATCCGCGACAAGATAATGAGGATAGTCTGTTGCCATCATCACAGCGCAGGAACCCGCGAAAGGTTCAACCAATCGCGGGCCAGCGGGAAGGTGTTTTTTCAGTTCGGACATAATGGCGGTTTTGTTTCCCGCCCATTTCAGGATAGTGCTCATACAACACCTCCGTTGTAGTGCTTGCCTTTAAGTTCTGCGATTTCCTGACAGGTCACACAGCAATGCACGCCCGGAATAGCGCGGCGGCGAGCTTGCGGGATGGGAGCATCACACTCCACACAGAGAACACGGGAAACGCCCGGCACTCTGGCGCGGGCATTGTTAATATGGCGCTCACGATCTTCCTGTTCGCGCTGCTGGGCGAGGTCCATTGAATCAGCCATTAATACAACTCCTGCGCTTCGTTCTGGATTCGTACCGCTTCAACGCGAAGCAGTTCAGCCGCCTCGATATGGCTCAACTGACGTGAAACGATACGCACGGCCAGACTATCCAGACGAGCCGCCATTGCATCAGCACGGCAACGGCGCTCATCCAGGCGCGTTTCATTTAACAAAGCGAACAGACCAGCATCGTCTGGGCCTGTTTTCGTTGAGTGGGTTTTAGTATTTTTCATATTCATTTCCTCAGAACTCGGGCAAAAAAATGCCCGGCGGGTTTACGCCATAAAAAACGGGTTAATTACTTAGATATAACCAGAAACAGGGACAGGCTTACTTTTAATTTGGTTAATAATTTCAGCCTGCAAACCTTCTTTAAATTCTTTGCAGCATTCCCATTCAGGGTCGACACGCAAAACAGCACCATCACGGGTTTTAATTTCAAAACCTTCCGCCATATTCGGGATGATCACGCCTAGAATAATTCTCAGCTCATTACGAGACATGTTTCACTCCTTTAATAATTAAACGAGCAATGCGAATAATTAAAAAAGCTGACGGCTTTGCCGTTTTTGTTTTCAGCCCGTTTAATAATTTGGACTGATCGCGGCACGGATGCCAGCGCTTGCCGTTATCTCCTGCAATCCAGCCGTGGCCGTAGTGCATTGCCGGGCTTTGCTTTACCAGGAGCGAGGCAAAAGAGGGTTCGTTTTTCAGCATGACCACCTCACATAAACCCGAAAGTCGCACTGATACCTGTAACCGTATCAATTGTGCTAGCCATGGCTGGGTTAGCCTGCAGGCGCGCCTGCATGGAGATCGCAGCCAGCGCCATAAGGCGGGTGACAGAGTTGATGCTGCTAATCACATCACGGCGGCCAGCTGTAGTCCCTACTTCGCCGGACACAGCACCTGCAGCCACACGACCGATTTCAGCTGTCGCGCTCATGACGTAATGCGGGAGTTTTTCTTTTGCCACTTCGTTCGTAGGTACGCACGGCAGGCAATGAATCTGAGCCAGGAAACCATCAACCAGCGTGGAGTCCTCAGTGATATCCGTCAGCAGCCAAATTTCCAGCGGTGTGAGCTGATGGGGCTGCTCAGGGTTAAGCTTGTTGCGCAGGGTCTGGACCTTCATTCCTGCGCGCTCTGCCAGCTTCACCATATTGTGACGCAATGCGAAAGCACGGCAGGCTTCATCAAAGTGTGGATGTTTGGAAACACGATAATCAAACATGATGTAAATCCTTTTCTATCCCAAAATGGAACTATCAGGCTTGCATTGTGACTTCGCAGCCTTGGGCCGCTTCCATCGTCAACGCGAACATGTTGATTTCGATAAGGCTGTTAACTCCGGCTTTTTTCCTGATGGGTAGGCGGTTTTCGCGGATCATCTGGCGGGCATAGCTAGGCTTGTAACCAGTGCGTCGGCAGAACTCATCCAGTGTGATGAATGGCTCAGATACCACAAGGTTGATGCTGGGGCGCATTGAAAAATTACGATTCATGATGCACTATTCCTCAGTTTGTGTTTTAAAACTTCACTATTCGGAACTATTCGCAATCATTCCGAACACCACAAAACCGATGATAGGATCGCATTTTAAATATGTCAAACACAAAAGAAACCCCTAAAGCGATCTCGCCTTACAACTTCACATCTCAAAGTGGAGGTAAAGAAGCAATTACTCGCATCCTTCAGGCTTATGGATTCAGTACAAGACAGGCTTTGTGCGATCATCTAGGAGTATCTCAAAGTACAATGGCAAACCGTTGGATGCGCGATACTTTTCCGCACGACTGGCTTATTGCATGTCACCTAGATACTGGCGCATCTATGCTTTGGCTTACTACAGGGCAAGGCAGTCCCGCCACAAAAACAATCAATGACAGTGGATTGCTTTTGCAATTAAAAGAAATCTCAAACGGGATTTACTCATCATCTGAACAGGTCCGTTATGACGCCTGCCTTATCCCCGCAGATTCAACAGCTCCTTTCTTGGTGAAGTTTGAAAAGGCTTTCTATCTTGTGGATGAGTTCAAGGGAGAAATCAATGATGGAATCTGGTTGATTAAATTAGATGGTTTTCTGAGCATCAGGCAAGTTTATCGCCTTCCAGGCGGGCGCTTACGTGTAGAGAATGGCCCAGCATCCTTTGAATGCACCCCATCGGATATTGAAGTTAACGGTAGAGTGATCAGTAAAACAGCATTTATAGAATGATCGAATACGACTTTATATGGAAATGAGTTGAGGCTACTAGCATGAAAAAATTAATGGCAATCGTAACGTTAGGTTTAGTGTTTTTGGCAACACAGCCCTCATATGCACGCAATTATCCATGCTCAGGGAAAAAAGGTGGCGTCTCACACTGTACATCTGATGGCAAGTTTGTATGCAATGACGGCACTATCAGTAAATCAAAACGAATTTGCTCTAAAAACTGATTATGGCTGTTTCAAAGTTAGCTAATGGTAAGTGGCAGGCTCAGGTCTTCCCTAACGGTAGGGATGGGCGGCGCATCCGTCGCCAATTCGCCACCAAGGGGGAAGCCATAGCTTTTGAGCGCCACATTAAGGATCAAGCGCAGGACAAGCCCTGGTTAGGAGAAAAAGCAGACAAGAGACGAGTGACTGACCTTGTTGAAACTTGGTTCAATGCACATGGAGTCACACTCTCTGATGGTCTCAAGCGTAAGAGTGCAATGGAATTTGCCTGCATTGCCATGGGCAACCCTCTTGCAACTGAATTTAACGCCAAGCTTTTTGCAACCTACCGTGAACAACGTTTGAGCGGAAAAATCACACGTTCTGATCGGGTAAAAGCAGTGACTCCCCGCACAGTCAATCTTGAGCTGGCGTATTTCCGAGCCATGTTCAACGAACTAAAAAGGCTGGATGACTGGAACTCCTCCAATCCGCTCGAAAACGTAAGGGAATTTAAAATTGATGAAACTGAGCTTGCCTGGCTGACAGTTGATGAAATTAAGCAACTACTTGCTGAGTGCGAAAAAAGCAAAGCGGAAGATTTAGTAACTATCGTAAAAATATGCCTTGCAACCGGCGCTCGATGGGGCGAAGCAGAATCACTAACAGGCAAGCAAATCAGCACGGGACTGATCACTTACATCAAAACCAAAGGCAAAAAAAATCGCGCCGTTCCAATAAGTGATGAACTTTACGAAATACTTCCAAAAGTAAGAACTTCAAAACCAATCTTTACTGGGTGCTATTCTGCTTTTCGCGGAGCTGTTAAGCGAGCAGGGATAGAACTACCTGACGGACAGTTGTCACATGTATTACGACATACATTTGCAAGTCATTTTATGATGCGCGGAGGCAACATTTTGGTACTACAGCGTATTCTTGGGCATACGGATATTAAGGTAACTATGCGCTATGCTCATTTGGCTCCGGACCACTTATCTGAAGCTATACGCCTTAATCCATTAGCAATTATTAATGATAATTGAGCATAAAAGGAAAACATAAGTGTATTTTAACAAAAGAAAATACAAAGGCTGCTGTCCTCATTGTGAAGAAGTTATAGAGTATCACGTAACAATTTTTCCTGTTGATAATGATGACGGAGAAATGGTCTGTACATGCGATGCCTGCGGTGAAGAATTAAGCATTTCGTGCCTCAACCCAGAAGAATCATATATTATTAGTGGTGCTAAAAAAGATTACGCTCTAGATTACAGTTGCGAGGCCCCATCTTATCTCACAGAAATAGATACAATGTTTGAATATAACGGAGACATATTTAAAGACGCTCCGAGTTATAATTCAAATACAATATCATTGTACAATTGTGAAACTTGTGATGATAATCTAGAGTTAATGGCCCACCAAGAAATGGATATAAAATTCTATGATTTTGCTAGTGAAATACATAATTATACAATAATTGACATCAAAGGTTACGGATTCCTACCTGAAAAAGCACTCGTAGCAATCAATTTCAAGTGCTCTTGCGGAAAAGAGCATAAAGCCTTATTTTATAAAGACTACAATCATTGTAGCTTCACATCAGACGATTTCTTACTCGCAAACATAACTAATACCCAAGATCTAAATGACAAGATTGATGGCACTCTAACAAAAAGTGACTCACTTGAAATCTTAAAGAAAATAATAGTCAGATGGGAACTTTTCTTTGATAAAACTTATTTAATATTCCCGTATGTTGGCTATTATAAATCTCCTGCTGATAAGACATTAAATTTATGGAAGGAAATACTATCACAAAGCCACTCACCAAAATTAAGTATTGTAACCAAGACACAAACCTTAAACAGCTTTAAAAAAGCAGTTACAACTGAATATCTGGATTATAAAACCCTTGAAAAGTTTGACTTTACTCCGAAAGCTATAACCTCGGCTATCAAAAACACAAATTCGCACGCTAAGATATACTGTGGGGTATCGGAAGATTATGTCGAGTCCATTAGCGGCTCCGCAAACATCGCTCAGGGACCGTCAGCAGAACAACTTACCTTCAAAAGATACTATTCTTACTCTGATTTTCACCACAGATACCTTGCACCATTCAATTTAAAAGAAATACCTGAAGACTTATTTCCATTGAAGTCTACTCATGATTGTCATGTCTTATTTGATGAGGACAACAACTTTAAGTCCCAAAGAATGTTCAAAACACAGCTCTCTCAGTTGCTTGATTGAGGGTTATCAAGAAGTGGCAGCAAAATGGCAGCACACCTAGTCACTATACTTTAAAATCCTCCACTATTCGAAGGTGCAACTCATTGAAAAAATAGTAATTTATTGTTTTATATGAGTTTAGGTTGGGACTCATAATCGCTTGGTCGCTGGTTCAAGTCCAGCAGGGGCCACCAAACTTCAAGGACTTGCGAGAAATCGCAGGTCCTTTTTCTTTGGGTGCCATTTGGGTCAGGAAAGTTATTGCCTCCGAGTCCTGTTCATCTCGCTGCCAGCGTTCGCGTAAAGTGCAGGGCGATGATGTCATGCAGTTTATCGATCGGTACGTTGATGGCCCCGGCTTCTGCCGGCTCATACATGAATACTTTGAAGAATAATCTGTCGTCGGGTGAACGGAAGCAACGCCAGCGATTGTTCTATGATCTGCAGGCCGTCAGATTTATTCCTACGGGATCTCAGCGTGAAAAATCATTACGCTCCGGTAATGGACGTAGGGGATTCACAAAAATAATATCTATCTGATATTATTTTTGGTGCATATATAATCGTGATTACAAGCCCAGCGCTCTATCATCTCAGATAAAAAAATTGATAGAATCTGAATTTGTAGACAAAACAAACAGGACCATGGTGTGACACCAGGCATTCATATTATTTGAAACTTTGTTTAGCACGTTCATTATTTAGCCATTGCTTAAGCGCTGTAAGCTTAGCCACACCATTTCTTCTATAGACGTATACAGACTTTGCCGGGAGTCCCAAAGTTTGAGAAAAATTTTTCACTGTCTCTCCTCGGTAGTAACGGATGGCGACAGCCAACTCCCTTAAAGATAACCTCTTGATTTTTCTGTTTTTATATTTAATCCCTTCACTGAGAATTGACTCAACTCTGATAAAGTCCTGACTCAGGAGCTGTTCACAGGATAAATTAGCATCCGTGCAAAAAACTTTTGACAAAAGGGTTTCATTATTAATCAGCGGGCTTAAAATAAAGCTAACCCATGCAGGAGGAAAATCAGAAATAATATATACTGATGAACTACACTTTGTGTTGCAAATAATACTCGCTGTTTTTTTCAGCGCACTAAGAATAGTATCAATATTACCATTCAGATACACAAAAATGCATACTTCACCACTCTCTGGAAACAATAGCAATTCATCACCGGAGAGATACTCCTGGTCACAGGATATTCTCTTAGGTGCCTCACTCTCATGCATGAAAAGTGCTGTGGCGCCTTCACAAGCATAACTACAACAAGAGATGATATAATAGTGATTATATTTTTTAATTGAAGGAAAAGATGAATTACAAATCATATTCATTCCCTATAATAATAGTTATAATGAAAAATTGACCAGGAATCTACCCAATAATAAAAATGTTACCTTTTTCTAATAAATGTAACAAAGCAATGCTTTAAAACTTAATTCAAGCATAACAAATATAAAACAAGAGGACCACACAATTATCAACAAAAAACATCAAAAAAATCCATTACCTTTAACCCTTAGTATAAAAGATAATAAAGATCACATCATTTATCATTATTTGCCATGTACATTTCTGATCTTATTTCGCTGCAAAATAAACCCAATAATCTACAGCCCATTTTTGGAAAGTTAGCATACCAGACTTCGTGTTTCCCGTATAAAATATCACCTTATGATCAGAATATGATTAGATATTAAAAGTATTATTATTATTCTCAATGTATAATAAGTGGCGACTAACCATCTGAAAGGACCAATATACCAACGTTATTTAAATAATTAAACATAGGGGCTACCATATGGAAACAAAAATTTCCCCAGAGGCATTGCTTCATCGAAGAAACCTTATAAAAGCTAACCCTAAATTTAAAGAAGCCATAAGAGAACACTATCAAATCAATGATAAAATTTATAAGAAACAACCTTTGTTCTACAAAGTAATGCTTCAGGAATCAAGATTCAACATCGCACTCTCAATGTGTTGTTTTGTTTTTGGTAACCAGGCATCATGTATATCAGAGATTAAAGAGCTCTGCTCCAGATATCAAATCGCCAGTCCTAATAGCGTTATTGCAATCATTACGCTATTAAAAACAACGAACAGAATTAAAACATGGCGTAGCCAGGAAGACAGAAGGAAAATCCTGATCACGCCAACGCAAAAAGGAATCGATGAACTTAAAAGATATATGTCTGGCGCGTTTTCGCCGTTGAATCTGCTCTACCCTGAATATAATATTTCAGTAGATTCACTGGATGATGAAGCGCCACGGTATGATTTTTTCAAACGCGCATCCCAATATCTTTTTCGCGGAGTAACCTTCAAAAAAATCCTGCCTGAAGTCGGGATATTTATTGAAAAAGATGGTGGGCGAATGATTATGCTTTATCTTTACTTGCAAGCTATAGAAAAACTGACCAGTCGTGGTGCAGTCATTAATTATTCATCAAATGTACTGGCCAAAGAATTCTTTGTGTCACGGATTCATGTCAGCAGGATTATAAAGGTTGCCCAGGACACTGGTTACCTGAGAGAAAGAGCAGACGGATTGATTGAGATTTATCCTTCATTTATTCAGCTTGTCGAAAACTATGCAGGTCTGTATTTTGCTTATGTCATGCACTATCTGAATATACATCCTGAAAAATAGTTAAATCACCCCCCATTCTTTCGTGCTAGCTTGTGGTAAGTTACAAGCGATCGATTTGCGTCGATCGCTTTTTTTTATCTTTCGCGTAACGCCTCTTTTGCTTTGTTCAATGGCTTTAACAAATAATCAAGAATCGATTTACTACCTGTTTTTATATCTACAGTTGCAATCATGCCAGGAAATATAGGAAACTCTTTACCCTGCTTATTTTCAAGATGATTAGTGTTTGTTCTGATATAGACACGATAAAAATAGACATCACGTTTTACATCATCCTGGATTGTATCCGGTGAAATCATCGTCACTTCACCCTGCAGACCACCATAAATAGAATAATCATAAGCGGTAATTTTAACTAACGCTTTCTGTCCTGGGTGAATGAATGCAACATCTCTGGGAGAGATTTTTGCTTCAATAACCATTTGGTCATCCAGTGGAACCAGAGTCATCAGTTTTCCATTCGGCGGAATAACACCACCGACTGTCGTCACATCGATATCTTTAACAATACTTCTCACCGGTGCATTGAAAGTCAGTCGGGTTAATGAATCCTCACGGCCTTTCATTACAGAACGTTGCGCTTCAATTTCGGCATTCGCTTTAGCTAATTCTTCGCGTGCGCGCACAACGTATTGATTCTGCATTTCTGTCACTTTATTATCTAATTCGTTCTTTTGCCGTTGCAGACGAAGAACTTCCACATTACTGGCAGCGCCCTGCTTTACCAAAGGCTGGGTGAGAGCCAACTCTCTTTGAATCAACGCCATCCCCTGACGCAATCCAGCAACCCCCTTTTCCAGACTTTCGCGGCGTGAAGTAAAAAGTGCTGTCTCTTGTCTGACCAGGTCGACATCATCATCCAGTTCAGCCGGAAAAGTAAGTTCTGTACCATTCACTTCGGCAGTCAAACGTGAAGCAGTTGCCAGCGCCGCATTTAACCGGGATTCACTTTCCAGAACACTGGATTCTGTTTTTGTGCGATCCAGTTGCGCAACCTGCTGCCCGCGTTCAACGATGTCGCCTTCCTGAACAAGCAATTTATGGATGATTCCACCTTCCAGCGACTGGATAACCTGCTCATGTGAAGAAGGCACTACTTTACCGCTTCCGGTTGTAACTTCATCAAGTTGAAACCACCCCGCCCATGCGATGAAAACAACAAGCATAGACACCACGCTCCATACCACCAGACTCGAGCGAGGAAGATGGGGTTCCTGAAGACGACTATTAAAACGACTGAAATCGCTCATACGCCCTCCTCATTAACTACCGTTTTTTGAGAAGTGGCTTTTTTCATTGTTACCGTACGTTGGCCCGCTTTTTGTGGAGCCATACCATGTTCACGAAGAATGCTATCTCGTGGTCCATCCATAACAATTCGGCCGTTATCCAGCACAATGATGCGGTCAACCAGTTCAAGGATAGGTAAGCGGTGTGTAGCGACAATGAGTGTGCGCGTTTTTCCCAACCAGCCTTTCAGACTGCCGATAAACTGTTTCTCACTCACCTCGTCTAGCCAGGCCGTCGGTTCATCAAGCAGCAAAATATTAGGTGATGTTAAGAGTGCGCGAGTGAGCAATAGCGCCTGTCGCTGACCGCCAGACAGACCAGCCCCGCCTTCATTTACAATGTAATTCAGACCCATTTTCTGTTTACGAACGAAATCCAATGCTCCTGTTATCGCCAGCGCCTGATGGATCTCCTCATCAGTCGCTAAGGGATTGCCCATTATAATATTGTCGCGCACTGAGCCAAAGAACAGACGAGCCTGCTGGCTGAGTAGCTGCATGTCCCGGCGTAAATCAGCAGGATCAAGATGATTGAGTGAGATATCGTCAAGTAAGATGGAACCTTGCTGGGGTTCCTGCATACCCGCAAGAAGTTGCAGAAGCGTACTTTTTCCTGAGCCGTTACGTCCCAGCAGGGCAATACGTTCCCCGGCTTGAATTTGGAGACGTGATATATTTAATACATCAAGTTTTTCTTCCTCATCGTAATAGAAACTCACATCTTCCATGACGTAATTTCCACGCAGATGGGCTTTATGGACTTTCTTGCCGGATTGCGGATCGTCAATTGGCCGTTGCATCAGATCATCAAGCCCTTTGCGTGCAACTTTCGCTGACTGCCAGCGTGAAAGCACGCCGGAAATTTGCGAAAGTGGAGCAATTGTGCGCGATGCAAGGATAGAGGTACCCACTAACGCGCCGGTAGTCATATCTCCACTAATCACCAGATAACAACCTATCAGCAGCACCACAGCATAAACGATGGATTGAACCTCCTGGGTCCAGGTCAGGAGTAACCCCGTTAGCCAACGCTGTTTCATCGCCACATTAGCGGCGACATCATTGGTGTTATTCCACTGATTTTGAAAACGCTGCTCAGCACGCATCAGTTTGATATCTTCAAGGCCCTGTACCGCCTCTACCAATGTGGCGTTACGAATCGCCGACTCGCGCATCCCTTCGCTGGAGAGCCGTCCTAATGGACGTTGTACCAGCAGTCCAGGAATTAGCAGCAGCGGAACGGCCAGCAATACCACCAGCACAAGCGGCCCGCCGATCATCCAGAGGATAAAAACGAACAACAGGAAAAAGGGGAGATCGGAAATTGCCGCAATAGTCGTGGAGGTAATCAACTCTCGCACTGATTCCAGCTCGCGGATTTGAGCGATGAAAGAGCCCGTGGATTTTGACCGCGCACCATTTTTAATTCTCAGAGCATGAGCAAATACGCGTTCAGAGATCCGCAGGTCTGCGCGTTTACCAATTACATCTGAAAGATGGACGCGTAGCATACGCATGATGAACTCAAAGGTAATAGCCACCATGACCCCACCAAAGAGGACCCATAGAGTTGCTTCCGACTGTGACGGTACTACGCGATCGTACACCTGCATAGAAAACACCATGCCTGAAAGCGCCAGTACATTCGCGATCATCGCCACCAGCATGATATCGCCATAACGGCGCCAGTCTTTCAGCGCCAGCTGCCAGAACCAGTTTTTCTCATAAGGTTTGATATAGTCATCAACGCGTGCGTCCGGCGTTGACTCAAGAGGGCGAAGCACGAACCCCCCTAGCAGGCGCGTCGCAAGCTCCTCTCGCGTTAATACTGTTTCGAGACCGCTATCACCGCTGAATTGAAGACTAACATTCCCCTCTTTATCCATCCGGTTGATAACTGCAATTTGACCGCCAGTAAACTCAGCAATCAACGGCAAACGCCAGGGATCGAGTAATTCGGCATTCACCGAAACTTTCCTCAATCCTAATCCCAAATGGCGAGCCATATCTTCGAGGACCAGTTGACGCGGTGACTGGCTTTCGTGATTAATCACCACCCGGACATGTTCTAACGAAAAATCAAGCCGGTAATGTTTCGCAATAATAAGCATGGCTTGTAACCATGGCTCATAAAGCGGATGAGTCTTCATAGTGCTACTTCCTATCCAACAACATTGTCACGCATCGAAATTATGTCATTTAATTGATATATCAATACGAACAGAATCCTAATAAAAATGAAAAAAATCTTTATTTTTCTGTTTGTTATCAATTTTTATGTAAAGAAATGAATAGCTGCGAGAGTTTCTCCCCTCGCAGCTCATTTGATTACGCTAATAACAATTGATGATTTGCCAACAACGTGGCCAAATCGGTTTGCACACCATTAAGCGTCACGACGGTGGTCGGGTCGAACTGGCTACCCGTACCATCTCTGTCGATCTGAATCTCAGTGTTGCTCCCATTTTGTACCACCCGGATATAGTCAGTGAGATTGCTCGCCCCACTGTCCAACGTCGCCACGCCATTCACATAGCTCGCCGATCCCGTGCCGGTATAGCCGCTATCGGAAAGCAGATCGCGCAGGTCAATACGGTCAGTATCCGCCGTCCCCTCCCAGGTACCGACGGTAAAGCCGTTGACCACATCACTGCCATTGCCCCCCGTGGCATCCGAAGCGTTGATCAGCTTATAAAGCAACGTATCGTGACCGCCGCTGCCGATATTGAAAGTGTCATTACCGCCACGCCCTTCGAACTGGTTATCGCCGCTGTTGCCGGTAATAACGTCGTTGTAGTTGGAACCATTAATCCCTTCAATGTTAACCAGCGTCGCGGTATCGAACCCGGTACTCTGGGCCGTAGACCGACCAAGATCGACGGTTACACCGGAAGTAGCATGGCGATAATCCACGACATCCATGCCGCCTGTACTGCTCCACGTGTCGTGTTCAGAGGTTGTCGTCCAGCCACCAGAACCGTTGTAGGTATAAGTACCCGCCTCAGCTATAAAGGTATCGTTGTATCCAGTACCTGTCAGGGTTCCGTGGTGTCCGCCTGTGGCAGCATCAGCCGTCAGGGAATAACTCTCTTTACCGTCTCCTGCCGTCAGTCCATCCCAGGTTGCATTACTTGAAACACCGTTAATGGCACGAACCAGCACCGCACGGTAAGTTTCACTGGGGTCTAAACCGTAAAAACTGATGAGTGACGAAGAATCATTTATGCCGATCCCGGACTGAGCATTGATGATTTCGCTGGCGACCAACTGACCTGCCGAGTTGTACAGTTGGACAGTGTTGCCAAAGAAGGCGTTAATGCCTTCGCTGTCGACGATCTTCAAATGCAATGCGGTTCCTGGCGCAACCGTATTGGTATTACGCTCCAGTAAAACCGTACCGTTTTGACGGAAAATCAGCAGGTCTTGTGCACCATCCCAGTCGTAATCCAGCAGAGCCGCTCCGGATACCTGGGTTGACGTAGCGGTACTGAACTTTGAAGCTGTAAAACTTGCTGTCCCCGCCAGTCCATCGTTGGTGTAAAGATAGGACTGCCCACTGTTCGCCAGTTTGATGATGTCCATGTTACCGTCGAGGTTCCAGTCCACCGCCACGCTGACGTTACCCACAAACTTATCCGTGGTCGCTGTTCCAACCGCAGTACCGGCAAGAAGGTTACCGCTACCATCGTTCAGCATTAACACGCCGCCCTGGCTGCTTCCGCTGGAGGTACGGGACATGCTCATATACAGGTCCATGTAACCATCGCCATTAAAGTCGGCCCAGGTCATACTTACCGCACTGGAAGCCGCGCCAGAACCATAGCCGCTGTACATGGTATTGGTAAAATTTTGCCCCCATGTGAAAGAACCATTGCCCTGGTTAAACATGGTTGACAGCGCATAGTTGTTCACCCCATTGGTCGTATGCTGGGCAATATCCACTTTTCCGTCGTTATTCAAATCCACACCGGACGCTTCAATCAGGCTGACGTAGTTACCTACCGTCGAGCCTGATACAAAGTTGGTGTATGCCACGGACTTAGAACTACCGGTCAGCACACCTTTGTTATTGAGCATGAAGGTGCTGGAGTCAGGCCCCCCCGCATCGCCAATAACGAAATCGGTGTAACCATCTCCCTGAATATCAATGGCGACCACCGCGCCATACCACACCGCAGCGCCCATATTGGTCAGCGTACTGGAGGTGTATGTACCATCACCATTGTTAGTTAGCTGCACCATGTACGAGTAACTTGTCCCTTCAGCCAGCACGTCTGCCAGCCCGTCGCGGTTGATATCTGCGTAAGTACCCGTGGTGTAACTCCCCGTCATAGAGAAATTACCTGAAACGGTGTAAGAGTTACGGCTACTGGAGTTCGCCGAGGCGAACTGCTGATTAGCGATAATCGTCCACAGCCCATCCGAATCCAGCATATAACTGGAAGAATAGGAATAATTCGCGGCGGTAAATGACCAGGCTGGTGTCAATGAGGCTTCATTACCCACGACCAGGCTGCCGGTGGTCAAATCAGCAGTATTTCCGTTGCCTGCGCTACTTTTCACCTGTGCGGTGACATCATAATTCTTCACGCTCAGCGCATCGCTGTCGGGGATCTGCAAATACCAGGTGTTATTATCCGGATCGACCACTACCGCACCGCCTGATTCAGAGGTGTAAGTTTTACCGTTCACGTTGATAACGAGATACTCGCCGTTAGTCAGTTCCGCCGATACCAAACCACTCAGAATGGGGGTAGTGTCTGTTGTCGTTTGGGCGGTGATGCTCACAGTGGTAGTAGGGATGCGAGTGTCCACTTTCAACACGAAATTATCTGAATCGGTGTGGTTACCCGCCAGATCGGTGACACGCAGCGTATAGGTGTGATTACCGTCATTCAGACCACTGTCCTGGAAATACCAACTGGCGGCACCGCTCATCGTCACCAATCCCAGCAGCACACCATCACGATACAACTGCACAATCTCGCCATTGTCCGGCGCACGGTTAAGTGTCCCGTTAATGACTGGGGAACTGTCATCTGTTGCCACCGATGCGCCAAAACTGCCCTGGCGTTCGCCTTCTCCGTCGGTATAGCTGACGACTGTACCGACCGTGGCTGGCGGCGTGGTATCGACCGTCACCACCTGCGAAGAGGTCGAGCCGACGTTGCCTGCCTGGTCGACGATCCGCACCTGGTAAGTGTAATCACCGTCAGCCAGATCGCGGGTATCAGTGTAGCTCCAGCGCTGGTTAGTTACGGTTGTGTCAACCCAGGTATTGCCGCCGTCGAGGCTTATCTGCACGCGCTCATCGCTTGCCAGCGCGCTGCCCAGAGAACCGTTAATGGTCAGCGTGGTGTCCATGGTGATGAAGTCGCTGCTGGATTGCCCGGTATCTTCGCTAATGCTGTCAATAGTGATGCCATTCTGCGGTGCCACGGTATCGACAGTAACTACCTGAGAGGTCGTCGCCCCTACGTTACCGGCCTGATCCACCACGCGAACCTGATAGCGGTGATCGCCATCGCTGAGCGTGCGGGTATCGGTATAGCTCCAGCTTGTTCCATTCACCGTGGCGTAGGCCCATGTAGACCCACCATCAAAGCTCACCTGGACATACTCATTTTTGCCAGGTTCCGCACCCAGCGTACCGTGCAGAGTGTATGACGTTGAGCTGGTCAGGAAATCATTATTATCGAAGCCAGTATCAACAGTAATGTTATCCACTGTTACTGTGATAGCCGCGTCAGGAGCGACCGTATCAACGGTCACCTGTTGATGCGCGGAAGCACCGATGTTTCCGGCAACATCCACTACCCTCACATAATAATCGTAGGTGGCGTTTTTCAGCGTGCGCCCATCAACGTAGTACCAACTGTTGCCAGTCACAATTACGTTCTGCCAGGTCACACCGCCATCAATACTGATCTGAACGTATTCATCAGCGGCCAGAGTCGCCCCCAGCGAACCGTGCAGCGTCAGCGAGGTATCGTTAGTGATAAAGTCGCTGCCGCTCAGGCCGGTATCGTCGCTGATGCTATCAATAGAGATCGTTTTGCTGGCGTCAGGTACGACGGTATCAATGGTGACCACCTGGCTTGTGGTCGCGCTGACATTACCTGCGTTATCAATAACTCGCAGTTGATAGTTGTAATCACCATCGGCCAGCGTACGGCCATCGACATACGTCCAGCTCAGACCACTGACGCTGACGTCAGTCCATGTGAGACCGCCATTCAGGCTTATCTGCGCGTGGTCGCCATTGCCCAGCGCCGCGCCGAGCGTCCCTTTCAGGCTGATCTGGTTGTCGCTGGTAATAAAGTCGTTGCCAGACAGTCCGGTATCCTGAATAACGGAATCCACAGTAATGGTCGTGGCCGCTGGCGCAGTCAGGTCAACCACCACGTCCTGGCTATCCGTTGCGCCAACGTTACCCGCATTGTCGATCACACGAACCTGGTACTGGTACGTACCGTCTGTCAGGGTGCGGCCGTCGGTGTAACGCCATTGCAAACCAGTAACGGTCAGATCAATCCAGGTCGTACCGCCATCAAGACTGATCTGCGCTTTCTCGTTATTACCAAGTTGTGCGGTCAGTGAGCCGTTAACGATGACCTTACTGTCGTTAGTGATGAAATCACTCGCACTCAGGCCGGTGTCGTTTTGCAGCGAATCAATGCCGATCCCCATTGATGGTGCGGTCAAATCAACTGTCACGGTGTGGTCGGCGCTGGCGCTGTTACCAATGGTATTGCTCACCACGGCATGAATCACATATGACCCGCCGTCTGCCAGCGCTGTCACGTCCGCGCTGCCAACGGTGTAGCTCCAGGTGCCGTCATTCTGCACAGTTGCGGTGTAGGTTTTGCCGTTGAGCGTAATGGTCACTGTCTGACCCGCAGGTGCGTCGGTGGTACCGCTGACGACCAGAGGCGTACCGTGCTCCGCCGCGCTAACGATGTCATCTTCAGCAAAGGTGTTAATAGCAATCGTCGGCACGTCACCGCTCAGCGTCACGTCGTGCGTGGCGCTGCCCGGGTTGCCCGCCTTATCGCTCACCGTCGCGGTGAGGGTGTAATCCCCATCGGTCAGGCCGAGGAAATCACGGCCCGGTACGAAGACCGACCACGCACCGTTCGCCGCCACGGTCGCCTGATAGCTATGCCCGTTGAAGGAGACCGTCACCGTCTGGCCCTGTTCCGCCGTAGTGGTACCACTGATGGTCTGGCCCGCCAACTGCTCGGCGTTGTTGACGATATCATCATCTGCCACAGTGCTGATGGTGACGGTTGGTGCCACGGTATCAACCGTCAGGGTATGCGTGGTCTGGCCGTTGTTACCGGCTTTGTCGTTCACCGACGCGCTGACGGTCAACGCGCCTTCACTCAGGTTGGCAAGGTCGGCTGCCGGAACATTGAGCGTCCATGTGCCGTCGTTTGCGACCGTCGCGGTATAGGTTTTGCCACCCAGCGTCACGGTCACCGTCTGGCCCGCTTCCGCGCTGGAAGAGCCGTGTACGGTCAGCGGCTGCTGCACCTCAGCCGCATTCAGAACATCATCACTGGAAATCGTGGCAATGCTGACGACTGGCGCCGTGGTATCCACGCTGATGCCATGCGTTGCCGAAGCACTGTTGCCTGCGCTGTCCCGCGCCGAAACAGAGACTTGATAGCTCGCGCCATCGGCCAGTGCGCCCACGTCTGCAGCCGGTACCGTTGTGCTCCAGGAACCGTCGTTTTGAATGGTGGCCGTGTAGTTCTTGCCGTTCAGGGTAACGGTCACCTGCGTGCCGCTGGCAAACTGCGCGCTGGAGCCATTAATCACCAGCGCATTGCCCGCTTCCGCCGCGTTGATCACGTCATCACCGCTGAGGGTGTTGACGGTCAGCGCCACGGAGGCGGTATTCACCACTACATTGTGCGTCTGGGTGCTGCTGTTACCCGCGCTGTCGGTGATAGTTGCGCTGATGGTTACGGTGCCGTCAGTCAGGGCAGAAATCACGCTGGCCGGTACGCCCACGCTCCAGTTACCGCTGGCATCAACGGTGGTGGTGTACTGGTTTGAGCCAATGGTGATGACCAGCTTATCGCCGACGTTCGCGCCGGTTGCTGTCCCGCTGACAATCTGCGCCTGGGTATGCTCCAGACTGTTAATCACGTCATCGCCCGCCACGATATTAAAGCTGACGGTTGGCGGCGTAGTGTCGAGCGTAATCGCTTTATTCGCACTGCCGGTGTTACCTGCCGCATCGCTCACGCTCACCTGTACGGTGTAGCCGTTGTCCGCCATAGCCGTCAGGTCACCCGCTGGCACGTTAACGCTCCAGATACCACCCTGCAGAACCTGCGCGGTATAACTATTTCCGCCAAGCGTCACGGTCACCGTCTGACCAACTTCGGCCGTTGTCGAGCCGGAAATTGTGACACCCGTCCCCGCTTCACTGCTGTTGATCACGTTATCGCCCGCAACCGTATCGATAGTCACGGTTGGCGCAGTCGCATCCACGCTGTACTCACGACCCGCAGAGGCGATGTTGCCGTTCACGTTGGTGACACTCACCTGCACGCTGGCGTCGCCATCTTTCAGTCCGGTGAGATCGGCGGGCGGCACGGTTGCCGTCCAGTTGCCGTCGGCATCAACTTTCGCGGTGTAAGACTTGCCGCCAAAGGTGATGGTTACGGTCTGGTTTTCTTCCACGTTGGACGTGCTGCCCGAAAGCACCAGTTCCGCACCTTTTTCAGCCGCGTTGATCACGTCGTCGGTGGCAATGGCATCGATGCTGATGGCTACCGTCGCCAGGTCGACAGTGACGTCATGGCTGATAGTCACCGGGTTGCCCGCCGTGCTCTGGCCTTCTACGGTGACGGTTACCGTCCCCGCAGTCAGGGCGCTGACATCTGCCGCCGGGATTGCCGCGCTCCAGGTGCCGTCTGCCAGCACGGATGCTGCATAGGTTTTGCCATTGATCGTTACGGTAAGCGTGGTACCAACAGCAAGACCGTCGCTGGAACCGGTGATGATCAGGTTTTGACCGTGCTCGATGCTGTTGATCACATCATCGCCCGCCACGGTGTCCACACGCAGACCCGGTAGATTAGCGTCGATAGTCACATCACGCTCGCCAGAACCGGTATTGCCGTGGCTGTTAGTGACGGTTGCTGTAACGGTCAGTTCGCCATTCCCCAGCGCCGTCAGCACGTCAGACGGCACGTTAACGGACCAGCTCAGATCGCTCTGAACCGTTGCGATGTAATCATTCCCACCGATAGAAACCGTTACGCTACTGCCCGCCTCTGCGTTGGCGACTTTACCGCTAATAGTCTGGCCTGCAGCCACTTCGGAGGCATTGATAACGTTGTCACCCGCAATGGTATTGATGGTGACGGTTGGCAGCGCGGTATCCACCAGCAGGTTTGCGGTGTTGCTGACGCTGTTACCCACCGCGCTAGTCGCCGTCGCGCTCAGAGTGTAATTTGCTTCACCCAGAGCAGTCAGATCCGCCGCCGGTACCGTCAGGCTCCAGCTTCCATTTGCAGCGGTTGTCGCCGTGTATTGTTTACCGTTCAGCGTCACTGTGATCAGAGTGCCTTCCGCCAGGTTGGCGCTGGTACCGCTCACGCTCAGATCCTGGCCTTTCTCCACCGCATTCAGCACGTTATCGCCGCTGAGGGTGTCGAAGCCAACTGACGGCAGCCCGGTATCAACGGTTACATTGTGCGTACCGCTGCCGGTATTGCCCGCCGCGTCGGTCACTGACGCAGTGACGGTCACGCTGCCATCGCTGAGGCCGGCAATCACGCTCGCCGGAACGCCCACGCTCCAGTTGCCCGCCGCGTCCAGCACGGTGGTGTAAGTCTGGCCGCCAATGGTGACGGTGACTTTATCCCCCGCTGCCGCGCCGGTGGCGGAGCCGCTGATAATCTGTGCCTGATTGTGTTCAGCCACGTTAATGACGTCATCGCCCGCGATGGTGTTGATCGTCACCGCAGGCACGGTCACGTCCACCGTCAGGTTGTGGTCAACCGACGCCGGGTTCCCCGCCTTGTCACTGACGCTCGCGGTGACGGTCACGCTGCCGTCGGTTAATCCCGCCAGGTCCGCCGCCGGAACGTTCAGCGTCCAGTTGCCGTTAGCGCCTACGGTGGTGGTGTAGTTTTTACCGTTCAGGCTCACGGTCACCGTCTGGCCCGCCTCGGCGGTACTGGTGCCGGAGATGGCGAGGTCTGACTGCGCTTCCGTGGCGTTCAGGATATCGTCAGCCGCAAGGGTACTTATGGTCACGGACGGTGCGGTCGCATCCACGCTGTACTCGCGGCCCGCAGACGCGCTGTTGCCGTTGACGTTGGTCACGCTCACCTGCACGCTGGCATCGCCGTCTTTTATGCCCGCCAGGTCAGCCGATGG
>NZ_JAOWDS010000061.1:0-2699 GCF_030334545.1 Citrobacter sp. Ce129 | reverse complement strand
GCCGGTACCGTCAGGCTCCAGCTTCCATTTGCAGCGGTTGTCGCCGTGTATTGTTTACCGTTCAGCGTCACTGTGATCAGAGTGCCTTCCGCCAGGTTGGCGCTGGTACCGCTCACGCTCAGATCCTGGCCTTTCTCCACCGCATTCAGCACGTTATCGCCGCTGAGGGTGTCGAAGCCAACTGACGGCAGCCCGGTATCAACGGTTACATTGTGCGTACCGCTGCCGGTATTGCCCGCCGCGTCGGTCACTGACGCAGTGACGGTCACGCTGCCATCGCTGAGGCCGGCAATCACGCTCGCCGGAACGCCCACGCTCCAGTTGCCCGCCGCGTCCAGCACGGTGGTGTAAGTCTGGCCGCCAATGGTGACGGTGACTTTATCCCCCGCTGCCGCGCCGGTGGCGGAGCCGCTGATAATCTGTGCCTGATTGTGTTCAGCCACGTTAATGACGTCATCGCCCGCGATGGTGTTGATCGTCACCGCAGGCACGGTCACGTCCACCGTCAGGTTGTGGTCAACCGACGCCGGGTTCCCCGCCTTGTCACTGACGCTCGCGGTGACGGTCACGCTGCCGTCGGTTAATCCCGCCAGGTCCGCCGCCGGAACGTTCAGCGTCCAGTTGCCGTTAGCGCCTACGGTGGTGGTGTAGTTTTTACCGTTCAGGCTCACGGTCACCGTCTGGCCCGCCTCGGCGGTACTGGTGCCGGAGATGGCGAGGTCTGACTGCGCTTCCGTGGCGTTCAGGATATCGTCAGCCGCAAGGGTACTTATGGTCACGGACGGTGCGGTCGCATCCACGCTGTACTCGCGGCCCGCAGACGCGCTGTTGCCGTTGACGTTGGTCACGCTCACCTGCACGCTGGCATCGCCGTCTTTTATGCCCGCCAGGTCAGCCGATGGGATGGTCGCCGTCCAGTTGCCACTGTCATCAACGGTGGTGGTGTAGATTTTACCGTTCAGGCTCACGGTCACGGTCTGCCCGGCTTCGACGTTGGTCGTCGCGCCGGAAAGCACCAGATCAACACCTTTTTCAGCGGCATTGATCACGTCGTCGGTGGCGATGGCATTGATGCTGATCGCCACGCTCGCCAGATCGACGGTCACGTCGTGGCTGATGGTGATGGGGTTACCCGCCGCGCTGTCGCCGGTGACGCTGATTTTCACGGTGCCTTCCGGCCACGCGCCCACATCTGCCGCCGGAACCGCTGCGCTCCAGGTGCCGTCTGCCAGTACTGTGGCGGAATAGTCTTTCCCGTTCACGTTCACGGTCAGCGCGGTGCCGGGGGTCAGACCGTCGCTGGAACCGGTCACGATCAGGTTCTGATTGTGTTCAATACTGTTGACCACATCATCACCCGCCACGGTATCGACACGCAGACCCGGGAGGTTGGCGTCGATAGTCACATCACGCTCGCCGGAGCCGGTGTTACCGTGGCCGTTGGTCACGGTGGCGGTCACGCTCAGGCTGCCGTTGCCCAGCGCCGTCAGCACGTCAGACGGCACATTCACTGACCAGCTCAGATCGCCCTGCACCGTCGCGGTATAGGTGTTGCCGCCAATCGTCACGGTTACGGTGTTGCCCGCTTCCGCATGGGCCACGGTACCGCTCAGGGTCTGCCCCGCAGCCACTTCCGCCGCGTTGATGACGTTATCGCCCGCCACGGTATTGATGGTGACGGTTGGCAGCGCGGTATCGACCAGCAGGTTTGCGGTATTGCTCACGCTGTTACCCACCGCGTTGGTCGCCGCGGCGTTCAGGGTGTAGTTAGCTTCACCCAGGCCCGCCAGATCGGCTGCCGGTACCGTCAGGCTCCAGCTTCCATTTGCAGCGGTTGTCGCCGTGTATTGTTTACCGTTCAGCGTCACTGTGATCAGAGTGCCTTCCGCCAGGTTGGCGCTGGTACCGCTCACGCTCAGATCCTGGCCTTTCTCCACCGCATTCAGCACGTTATCGCCGCTGAGGGTGTCGAAGCCAACTGACGGCAGCCCGGTATCAACGGTTACATTGTGCGTACCGCTGCCGGTATTGCCCGCCGCGTCGGTCACTGACGCAGTGACGGTCACGCTGCCATCGCTGAGGCCGGCAATCACGCTCGCCGGAACGCCCACGCTCCAGTTGCCCGCCGCGTCCAGCACGGTGGTGTAAGTCTGGCCGCCAATGGTGACGGTGACTTTATCCCCCGCTGCCGCGCCGGTGGCGGAGCCGCTGATAATCTGTGCCTGATTGTGTTCAGCCACGTTAATGACGTCATCGCCCGCGATGGTGTTGATCGTCACCGCAGGCACGGTCACGTCCACCGTCAGGTTGTGGTCAACCGACGCCGGGTTCCCCGCCTTGTCACTGACGCTCGCGGTGACGGTCACGCTGCCGTCGGTTAATCCCGCCAGGTCCGCCGCCGGAACGTTCAGCGTCCAGTTGCCGTTAGCGCCTACGGTGGTGGTGTAGTTTTTACCGTTCAGGCTCACGGTCACCGTCTGGCCCGCCTCGGCGGTACTGGTGCCGGAGATGGCGAGGTCTGACTGCGCTTCCGTGGCGTTCAGGATATCGTCAGCCGCAAGGGTACTTATGGTCACGGACGGTGCGGTCGCATCCACGCTGTACTCGCGGCCCGCAGACGCGCTGTTGCCGTTGACGTTGGTCACGCTCACCTGCACGCTGGCATCGCCGTCTTTTATGCCCGCCAGGTCAGCCGATGG
>NZ_JAOWDS010000060.1:0-163778 GCF_030334545.1 Citrobacter sp. Ce129 | reverse complement strand
TGCGGGAATAGCTCAGTTGGTAGAGCACGACCTTGCCAAGGTCGGGGTCGCGAGTTCGAGTCTCGTTTCCCGCTCCAAAATTTGAAAGTGCTTGTTAAGCACAGACCACCAATCGCAGGATTTCGAATTGCGACAAGGCGGCAACTGAATGAGACTCAGGAGCTTACTGAAGTAAGTGACTCAGGCGAATGAAGGCAGCCAACGCAGTAGCGGTTCGAAAGACGAAGATTATGCGGGAATAGCTCAGTTGGTAGAGCACGACCTTGCCAAGGTCGGGGTCGCGAGTTCGAGTCTCGTTTCCCGCTCCAAATTCTTACCTCGATAAAAAATATCCACAACGAATAATCGCGTTGGGGACGTTTTGTTTTGTCATTGACATACTCTTGTAAACAGACTTATCCACAGGTTCGGGTATTATTCCTGGAATGCAAAAAACTTCGATGGGTGAATAGTATCATTTTAACTGCTTGAAATTATTGGTTTAATTATCATTTCAAATTGTTAATGCGATCACTTGACGATTTTTTCCCTCTTGAATATCAATGTGTTTTTATTTTTATACACAAGCTGTGGATGACTTAAGCGTCGCGCGGCAGACCCTTTTCAATGACCCTGACCAAACGTTGTTTCTTCGGTAACTGCACCTCAACTACGCAGGCATTTCGCTTCTCGATTTGCTGAGCAACCGCCCAGTCTATGTGTTCGTCGAGAAGTGTGTACTCACCTCTGCGACTTTCCAGCGCGTGAATAACAGCGTCATCCCAGGGGGCATTACCCAACGCAACGGCGATATTTCGCAGCCAACGCAGGTGGCCAATACGACGAATGGCAGACCCCTCTGTGACTTTTAAAAACCACGCTTCGCTCCAGCTAAACAGCTCTATTAACTCTGGAGCATGAAGCTGCTTGCGCGGGCTGAAGTCATCCTCTGCCGTCAACTGCGAATAGCGATTCCACGGGCAAATAAGCTGGCAATCATCGCAGCCGTAAATTCGATTCCCCATCAAGGGACGAAATTCTTCCGGGATCGCGCCTTCCAGTTCGATCGTGAGATAAGAGATACAGCGGCGCGCATCCACCGTGTAGGGTTCAACGATGGCCCCGGTGGGACAGATGGTCATGCAGGCGACGCATTTCCCGCATCCTTCTTCTACTGATTGGTCGACCGGCAAGGGTAAATCGATCAGTAATTCCCCGAGGAAGAAAAATGATCCGGCTTCACGATTGAGGATAAGTGAGTGCTTACCTGTCCAGCCAAGCCCGGCTTTTTCCGCTAACGGGCGCTCAAGAATGGGCGCAGAATCGACAAAAGGTCTAAAATTCAGCGAAACGCAGTGCTGTTGAATCATCTCCCCCAGCTTTTTTAAGCGGTTACGCAGCAGCTTGTGATAGTCGCGGCCAAGCGCATAACGGCTGACGTAACCCAGCGAAGGGTTTTTCAATGTGCTGGCAAAGGCCGCTTTGGCAGGAAGATAGTTCATACGTACGCTGATGACTCGTAGCGTACCAGGCAATAATTCGTGAGGTCGGGCGCGCATCATGCCGTGACGGGCCATCCAGTCCATCTCGCCGTGATAGTGTTTATCCAGCCAGGCCTGCAGTTTGGGTTCCGCTTCGCTGAGGTCGGTATCGGCAATACCGACCTGCTGAAAGCCAAGCTCCAGCCCCCACTGCTTAATATTTTGCGCTAACTGATTGAGATCGAGGGGCTCTGACATGACGGACCATACAATGAAGAAAAACCCCGCAAGTATACCACACTCCATCTGGCACGCCGATGACATCAGGCGGATGGAGCGAGAGGCGGCAGACAGTTTAGGGCTGACGTTGTACGAACTGATGCAACGGGCGGGAGAGGCGGCGTTTCAGGTCACCCGCGAGGCATATCCGAACGCCCGACACTGGCTGGTGTTGTGTGGTCATGGCAACAACGGCGGAGATGGATACGTAGTGGCAAGGCTTGCCAAAGCGCAGGGTCTTGATGTTACGTTGCTGGCGCAGGAGAGCGATAAACCGCTCCCCGGGGAAGCGCAGCAGGCCCACGACGCCTGGCTTAACGCCGGTGGTGTCATTCATGCTGTAGATATCAACTGGCCAGATAGCGTGGACGTCATTATTGATGCGCTGTCAGGCACTGGCTTAAAACATGCGCCGCGAGAGTCCCTTTCGGCAGTGATCGAGCGTGCCAACAGCCATCCTGCTCCTGTTGTGGCGATAGACATTCCATCCGGTCTGCTGGCGCAAACAGGGGCGACGCTGGGAGCGGTCATCAACGCTGCGCACACCGTCACCTTTATTGCGCTCAAGCCAGGTCTGCTAACGGGTAAAGCGCGCGATGTCACCGGATGCCTGCATGTTAACGCACTCGGGCTGGATGACTGGCTGGCGGGGCAGAACGCGCCGCTGCAGCGTTTTGATGCTCAACAGCTTGCGCACTGGCTAACGCCGCGTCGACCCACCTCGCACAAAGGCTCCCACGGTCGGCTGGTGATTATCGGCGGTGACCACGGTACGGCAGGCGCAATACGCATGGCCGGTGAAGCGGCGCTGCGTGCAGGAGCCGGGCTGGTCAAAGTGCTGACCCGCAGTGAAAACATTGCGCCTATTCTGACTGCCAGGCCGGAACTGATGGTTGATGCGCTGACGCCGCAGACGCTGGAAGAGAGCCTGGCATGGGCGGATGTTGTGGTGATAGGGCCTGGGCTTGGTCAGCAGGAGTGGGGTAAAAAAGCGCTGCAAAAGGTCGAGAATTTTCGCAAACCGATGCTCTGGGATGCGGATGCGTTGAACCTGCTGGCAATCAATCCCGATAAACGTCACAATCGCGTGATCACGCCGCATCCGGGTGAAGCCGCGCGACTGCTGGGCTGTTCCATTGCAGAAATTGAAGACGATCGCTTACTTTGTGCACAACGTCTGGTAAAACGGTACGGAGGCGTCGTAGTGCTGAAAGGCGCGGGTACGGTTGTTGCCGCTGAACAGGCTGAGTTGGGTATTATTGATACCGGCAATGCAGGAATGGCCAGCGGCGGAATGGGTGATGTGCTTTCCGGTATTATTGGCGCATTGCTCGGACAGAAGCTTACCCCGTATGATGCAGCATGTGCGGGATGTGTTGCGCACGGTGCGGCGGCGGATGTACTGGCGGCGCGTTTTGGTACGCGCGGCATGCTGGCGACAGATCTCTTTACCACGCTACAGCGTATTGTTAACCCTGATGTGATTGACGTTTATCATGATGAATCGAGTAATTCCACTACCTGATGAGCAGGCGACTTTAGACCTGGGACTGCGGGTAGCCAAAGCCTGTGATGGCGCGACGGTAATTTATTTGTACGGCGACCTGGGGGCGGGTAAAACCACTTTCAGCCGGGGATTCCTGCAAGCGTTAGGTCATAAAGGTAATGTAAAAAGCCCCACCTACACGCTGGTTGAACCCTATTCGCTCGATAACTTGATGGTATATCACTTCGATCTGTACCGACTTGCGGACCCGGAGGAGCTGGAGTTTATGGGGATCCGCGATTATTTTGCCAATGATGCCATCTGCCTGGTGGAATGGCCGCAACAAGGTAAAGGTGTACTGCCAGACCCGGACGTCGAAATACACATTGAATACCAGGCGCAAGGTCGAGAGGCGCGCGTAAGCGCAGTCTCCTCATCGGGTGATTTATTGCTGGCGCGTTTAGCCGATTAACCTTAAGGGTGGCGGGATGATTTATCGCATCAGAAACTGGCTGATGGCAACCCTGGTCCTGCTGTGCGCGCAGGCAGGGGCTGCCAGCCTCTCCGATCTTCAGGTATCTAATGGCGATCAACAGGCGCGGATTACGCTGAGCTTTATTGGCGATCCTGAATACGCCGTTTCGCAGGACGGGAAACGAACCGTCGCGCTGGATATTAAACAAACCGGTGTGATTCAGGGATTACCGCTGCTGTTTAGCGGCAATAATCTGGTGAAATCTATCCGTTCCGGCACGCCAAAGGATGCGCAGTCTCTGCGCCTGGTGGTGGATTTAACCGAGAATGGCAAAGCCGATGCCGTAAAACGCCAGAACGGCGGCAATTATACCGTCGTGTTTACCATCAAGGCCGATGCGCCACCGCCGCCGCCTCCACCGCCAGTGGTTGCGAAACGTGTTGAGGCGCCGGTTATCGCCACGCGTCCTGCCGAGCCTGCGCGTAACCCGTTTAAAGCGGAAAACGATCGCACTACCGTGGTGACCAACAGTAATACCTCCACACGACCTGCGGCGCGCGCCAGCACAGGTAGCGGCGAAAAAGTGGTAATCGCTATTGATGCCGGTCACGGTGGACAGGATCCTGGCGCTATTGGTCCTGGCGGCACGCGTGAGAAAAACGTCACGATTGCCGTGGCGCGCAAACTGCGCAGTTTGCTCAATGATGATCCGATGTTTAAAGGCGTACTCACCCGTGATGGTGATTACTTTATCTCGGTGATGGGGCGTTCAGACGTCGCGCGTAAACAAAACGCTAATTTCCTGGTCTCTATTCATGCGGATGCCGCGCCAAACCGGGATGCCACAGGCGCTTCCGTCTGGGTATTGTCAAACCGTCGGGCAAACAGTGAGATGGCCGGCTGGCTGGAACAGCACGAGAAGCAATCGGAGCTGTTGGGCGGGGCGGGCGATGTGCTGGCAAACAGTCAGTCCGATCCTTATCTCAGCCAGGCTGTGCTGGATCTGCAGTTCGGTCATTCGCAACGCGTCGGGTATGATGTGGCGACCAGCATGATCGGCCAGTTAGAACGTATTGGCTCGATGCATAAGCGTCGCCCCGAACACGCCAGCCTTGGGGTATTACGTTCGCCTGATATTCCGTCAGTACTGGTCGAAACCGGTTTTATCAGTAACAACAGCGAAGAGCGTCTGTTGGCGAGTGATGACTACCAGCAGCAACTGGCCGAGGCAATTTACAAAGGATTGCGTAACTATTTCCAGGCGCACCCGATGCAAAGCGGGCCGCAGGGCGCACCGGCGCAAACCGCCAGTGCGGTATCACCTGGAAACACGTTAACAAATTAAGGATTAGCCATGCCGATTCAGGTTCTACCGCCACAGTTGGCGAACCAGATTGCCGCAGGCGAGGTGGTAGAACGGCCTGCGTCAGTGGTGAAAGAGCTGGTGGAAAACAGTATCGATGCCGGTGCGACGCGCATTGATATTGATATTGAGCGCGGCGGCGCGAAGCTTATCCGTATTCGTGACAACGGTTGCGGGATTAAAAAAGACGAGCTGGCGCTGGCTCTGGCGCGTCATGCCACCAGTAAAATTTCTTCGCTTGACGATCTTGAGGCTATCGTAAGCCTCGGGTTTCGCGGCGAAGCGCTGGCCAGTATCAGCTCCGTTTCTCGTTTAACCCTGACGTCACGGACGCAAGAACAACCCGAAGCCTGGCAAGCCTATGCCGAAGGGCGCGACATGGATGTGACGGTCAAACCTGCCGCGCATCCGGTGGGAACCACGCTGGAGGTGTTAGATCTGTTCTACAACACCCCGGCACGGCGCAAGTTTATGCGCACCGAGAAAACCGAATTTAATCATATCGATGAGATTATCCGCCGCATCGCGCTGGCGCGTTTTGATGTGACGATTAATTTGTCCCACAACGGCAAAGCGGTGCGCCAGTATCGCGCAGTGGCTGCGGATGGGCAGAAAGAGCGCCGACTGGGCGCGATTTGCGGTACGCCGTTTCTGGAACATGCGCTGGCGATTGAATGGCAGCATGGCGATTTAACGCTGCGCGGCTGGGTGGCCGATCCTAATCATACGACGGCGGCGCTGGCGGAAATCCAGTATTGCTATGTGAATGGTCGAATGATGCGCGACCGCCTGATCAACCATGCTATCCGTCAGGCCTGTGAAGATAAGCTGGGGGCCGATCAGCAGCCCGCTTTTGTGCTGTATCTGGAAATCGACCCACATCAGGTGGATGTTAACGTACATCCCGCCAAACATGAGGTCCGTTTTCATCAATCTCGCCTGGTGCACGATTTTATTTACCAGGGCGTGTTGAGCGTCCTACAGCAGCAGCTTGAAACGCCGCTGTCGTTGGCTGACGACGACGAGCCCGCCCCAAGGCACATCCCGGAAAACCGCGTTGCTGCCGGACGTAACCATTTTGCCGATCCGGCTCCCGCGCGTGAACCTGCGACACCGCGGTACTCAGCATCCGCTGGCGCTGGAAGCGGCAGCAGTGGTGGGCGTCAGGCGGGGGCCGGTTGGCCTCATGCCCAACCTGGATATCAAAAGCAGCAGGGTGAGATTTATCAGCAACTGCTGCAGACGCCGGTTCCGCCGCGTAAAACGCCGGCCACTGAAACGCCATCGGCACCTCTGAGTGGCAACGGCCAGGGCTTTGGGCGAGTGTTAACGATTGTCGGTACGGACTGCGCGTTGCTTGAGTGCGATGGCCAGATTCGGTTGCTGGCATTACCAGTGGCGGAACGTTGGCTACGTCAGGCGCAGTTAACGCCGGGCGAGGGAGGCGTTTGCGCCCAGCCGTTGCTGATTCCTTTACGTCTAAAAGTGACCGCTGATGAAAAAGCGGCCCTGCAAAAAGGGCAGAGCCAACTGGCTGAATTGGGCATTGAATTTCAACTGGATGCGCAGCATGTGACCATCCGGGCGGTGCCTTTACCCTTACGCCAACAAAATTTACAAATCTTGATTCCTGAACTGATAGGCTACCTGGCGCAGCAGTCCGTATTCGAACCGGGCAATATTGCACAGTGGATTGCACGTAACCTGATTAGCGAGCATCCGCAGTGGAGCATGGCTCAGGCGATTACGCTGTTAGCGGATGTTGAGCGGCTCTGCCCACAACTCGTGAAGGCACCGCCGGGTGGTCTGTTACAATCTGTTGATTTACATTCGGTAATGAATGCCCTGAAACATGAGTGATACCCGTAAGGCGAGCCTGCCAAAGGCGATTTTTTTGATGGGGCCAACGGCCTCCGGTAAAACGGCTCTCGCAATTGAATTGCGTAAAGTTTTGCCCATAGAGTTGATAAGCGTTGATTCCGCCCTTATTTACAAGGGGATGGATATCGGTACTGCCAAGCCTGATGCAGATGAATTACAGGCCGCGCCGCACCGATTGCTGGATATCCGCGATCCGTCGCAAGCGTACTCCGCCGCTGATTTTCGCCGCGATGCGTTAGCCGAGATGGCCGATATCACCGCTGCGGGGCGTATCCCGCTGCTGGTGGGCGGCACAATGTTATATTTCAAAGCCTTGCTTGAAGGGCTGTCGCCGTTACCGTCGGCGGACCCGCAAGTCAGGGCCAGAATTGAGCAGCAGGCGGCAGAGCTCGGGTGGGACGCGTTACACCGACAGCTTCAGGAAATCGATCCGGTGGCTGCGGCGCGTATTCATCCAAATGATCCGCAAAGACTTTCCCGGGCACTGGAAGTTTTTTTCATTTCGGGTAAAACTTTAACGGAGCTGACGCAAACGTCAGGAGATGCTTTGCCGTATCAGGTGCATCAGTTTGCAATCGCCCCGGCGAGCCGTGAACTGCTCCATCAGCGAATTGAGCAGCGTTTTCATCAGATGTTGGCTTCAGGTTTTGAAGCAGAAGTCCGGGCGCTTTTTGCCCGTGGAGATTTGCATACGGATTTGCCTTCCATTCGTTGTGTAGGGTATCGCCAGATGTGGTCATACATTGAAGGCGAAATTTCATACGATGAAATGGTTTATAGAGGTGTTTGCGCCACGAGGCAGTTGGCGAAGCGACAGGTAACCTGGTTGCGTGGTTGGGAAGGGGTGCACTGGCTTGACAGTGAAAAGCCTGACCAGGCGCGAAACGAAGTATTACAGGTTGTTGGTGCTATCGCGAACTGAATGTGTACAATTGAAACGTATCGTGCGCAATTTTTCAGAATCGAAAGGTTCAAAGTACAAATAAGCATATAAGGAAAAGAGAGAATGGCTAAGGGGCAATCTTTACAAGATCCGTTCCTGAACGCACTGCGTCGGGAACGTGTTCCAGTTTCTATTTATTTGGTGAATGGTATTAAGCTGCAAGGTCAAATCGAGTCTTTTGATCAGTTCGTGATCCTGTTGAAAAACACGGTCAGCCAGATGGTTTATAAGCACGCGATTTCTACTGTTGTCCCGTCTCGCCCGGTTTCTCATCACAGCAATAATGCCACCGGCGGCACTGGCAGCAACTACCATCACGGTAGCAACGCGCAAGGTTCATCTGCGCAACAGGACAGCGAAGAAACCGAATAAGGTTGTTAGCTGTTTTACCCACGGGGAGCCAGCGATCCTGCGTTCCCCGTTGATATATATTAAGGGGTTGACGCTTGTTTGACCGTTATGATGCCGGTGAGCAGGCGGTACTGGTACACATCTATTTTTCGCAAGACAAAGATATGGAAGACCTCCAGGAGTTTGAATCTCTGGTTTCTTCCGCCGGTGTCGAAGCAATGCAGGTGATTACCGGGAGCCGTAAAGCACCGCACCCGAAGTATTTTGTTGGTGAAGGTAAGGCAATCGAAATTGCCGAAGCCGTAAAAGCGACTGGCGCTGCGGTGGTGATTTTTGATCATGCTCTAAGCCCCGCCCAGGAACGTAACCTGGAACAATTATGCCAGTGTCTTGTTATCGACAGGACCGGTCTTATTTTAGATATTTTTGCCCAGCGTGCGCGCACCCATGAGGGTAAATTGCAGGTTGAGCTGGCGCAGTTGCGCCATATGGCTACGCGTCTGGTCCGTGGCTGGACCCACCTTGAAAGGCAAAAGGGCGGGATTGGTTTGCGCGGTCCGGGTGAAACCCAGCTCGAAACCGACCGTCGTTTGCTGCGTAATCGCATTTTGCAAATACAGTCGCGCCTGGAAAAAGTTGAAAAGCAACGTGAGCAGGGGCGGCAGTCGCGCAAGAAAGCGGATGTCCCAACCGTATCACTGGTGGGATATACCAACGCCGGAAAATCCACCCTGTTCAACCAGATCACCGAAGCCCGGGTTTACGCAGCGGACCAGCTGTTTGCGACCCTGGATCCAACGCTGCGCCGCATAGACGTAGCGGACGTTGGTGAAACCGTGCTGGCGGATACCGTAGGGTTTATCCGCCATTTGCCGCACGACCTGGTGGCGGCATTTAAAGCCACCCTGCAGGAAACACGTCAGGCGACATTGCTGCTGCACGTTATTGATGCTGCAGATTTTCGTGTGCAGGAAAACATCGAGGCCGTCGACACGGTGCTCGAAGAGATCGATGCACACGAGATCCCGACCCTGCTGGTGATGAATAAAATCGATATGCTGGATGATTTTGAACCGCGTATTGACAGAGATGAAGAGAATAAACCCATTCGCGTTTGGGTTTCAGCGCAAACGGGTATTGGCATACCACAGCTTTTTCAGGCTTTGACAGAGCGTCTTTCCGGTGAGGTTGCGCAGCATACGTTGCGTTTGCCGCCGCAGGAAGGGCGTCTGAGAAGCCGGTTTTACCAACTTCAGGCAATAGAAAAAGAGTGGATGGAGGAAGACGGTAGCGTAGGTCTGCAAGTACGTATGCCGATCGTAGACTGGCGTCGCCTCTGTAAACAAGAACCGGCACTGGAAGACTATGTTGTCTGACCTGACGGATATGGCCTGAAGATTTTTTCGCCTCTATTCCTTGTGGTTTTGTGCGGCAGGAAGGCGGCAAGTTCTGAAATATCCCGAAGCATAGTCAACTATGTGACGGGGGTGAGGAACGTAGCCAACGCATCTGCAGCGCAAAAGACGCAGGTATAGCATCGCATAACAAATATGGAGCACAAACATGGCGTGGAATCAGCCCGGTAATAACGGACAAGACCGCGACCCGTGGGGAAGCAGCAAACCTGGCGGCAACCCTGAGGGAAATGGAAACAAAGGCGGTCGCGATCAGGGACCTCCCGATCTGGATGATATTTTCCGTAAACTGAGTAAAAAACTCGGTGGTCTGGGTGGCGGTAAAGGTACGGGTTCCGGCGGCGGTAGTTCATCGCAAGGTCCGCGTCCGCAACTGGGTGGTCGAGTCTTTACTATCGCAGCGGCAGCTATTGTCATTATCTGGGCGGCCAGCGGTTTCTACACCATTAAAGAAGCGGAACGCGGCGTGGTGACACGCTTCGGTAAATTCAGCCATTTGGTTGAACCGGGTCTGAACTGGAAACCGACCTTTATCGACGAAGTGACTCCGGTCAACGTGGAAGCCGTGCGTGAACTTGCCGCATCCGGCGTCATGCTGACCTCTGACGAAAACGTCGTGCGCGTTGAAATGAACGTGCAGTACCGCGTGACCGATCCGCAGCGTTACCTGTTTAGCGTAACCAGCGCGGATGACAGTCTGCGTCAGGCTACCGACAGCGCCCTGCGCGGGGTTATCGGTAAATACACCATGGACCGTATCCTGACCGAAGGGCGTACCGTTATTCGTAGCGATACCCAGCGTGAACTGGAAGAAACGATCCGCCCGTACAACATGGGGATCACTCTGCTGGACGTCAACTTCCAGGCAGCACGTCCGCCGGAAGAAGTAAAAGCCGCGTTTGACGATGCCATTGCCGCACGTGAAAACGAGCAGCAGTACATCCGTGAAGCAGAAGCGTACACCAACGAAGTTCAGCCGCGTGCTAACGGTCAGGCGCAGCGTATTCTGGAAGAAGCGCGCGCTTACAAAACGCAAACCATCCTGGAAGCTCAGGGTGAAGTGGCTCGCTTCGCAAAAATTCTGCCGGAATATAAAGCCGCACCGCAAATTACTCGCGAGCGTCTGTATATCGAAACCATGGAAAAAGTGCTGAGCAATACCCGCAAAGTCCTGGTTAACGATAAGGGTAGCAATCTGATGGTTCTGCCGCTGGATCAAATGCTGAAAGGCGGTAGTGCGCCAGCAGCCAAGAGCGACAGCAGTTCAAACCTGCTGCGTCTGCCGCCAGCAACGACTTCCGGCTCTGGAGCAAGCAACACTTCGTCCACCAGTCAGGGCGATATTATGGACCAACGCCGCGCGAACGCGCAGCGTAACGACTACCAGCGTCAGGGGGAATAACGATGCGTAAGTCAGTTATTGCGATTATCATCATCGTTCTGGTAGTTCTGTTCATGTCCGTCTTTGTGGTCAAAGAAGGCGAGCGCGGGATTACTCTGCGCTTTGGTAAAGTTCTGCGTGACGATGAAAACAAGCCGCTGGTCGTTGCACCAGGCCTGCACTTCAAGATTCCGTTTATTGAATCTGTGAAGATGCTGGATGCGCGTATTCAGACCATGGACAACCAGGCCGATCGCTTTGTTACCAAAGAGAAGAAAGACCTGATCGTTGACTCCTACATTAAGTGGCGCATCAGTGACTTTAGCCGTTACTACCTGGCAACGGGCGGTGGCGATGTTTCTCAGGCTGAAGTCCTGCTGAAACGTAAGTTCTCTGACCGTCTGCGTTCTGAAATTGGTCGTTTGGACGTCAAAGACATCGTTACCGACTCCCGCGGTCGTCTGACCCTGGAAGTGCGTGACGCGCTGAACTCCGGTTCTGCTGGCACGGAAGATGAAGTCGCGACGCCGGCGGCAGATAGCGCGATTGCCGAAGCGGCTGAGCGTGTTCAGGCTGAAACGAACGGTAAAGTACCGGTCATCAACCCGAACAGTATGGCGGCATTGGGCATCGAAGTGGTTGACGTGCGTATTAAGCAAATCAACCTGCCTGCTGAAGTATCTGAGGCTATCTACAACCGTATGCGCGCTGAGCGTGAAGCGGTAGCGCGTCGCCATCGTTCACAAGGTCAGGAAGAAGCGGAAAAACTGCGTGCAACGGCGGACTATGAAGTGACTAAAACGCTGGCAGAATCTGAGCGTCAAGGCCGCATCATGCGCGGTGAAGGCGATGCGGAAGCGGCTAAACTGTTTGCCGATGCGTTCAGTCAGGATCCTGACTTCTACGCCTTCATCCGTAGCCTGCGTGCTTACGAGAAGAGCTTCGAAGGCAACCAGGACGTGATGGTCATGAGCCCGGACAGCGATTTCTTCCGCTACATGAAGACACCGAATACCGCAACACGCTAAGAGCAGTCCAGCGGTTTTAAAGCAGCAAAACCACCGGCATCTCCAGGGATGCGGTGGTTTTCTTTTTATTTAAGGGCGATGGATGAATTCAACAATTTTGCTGGCGCTTGCGCTGGTTTTGGTCCTTGAAGGCCTGGGGCCGATGCTTTATCCCAATGCGTGGAAGAAAATGATCTCCGCGATGGCCCAGCTTCCAGAAAATACTTTGCGTCGTTTTGGTGGAGGTCTTGTGGTTGCGGGCGTTGTGGTCTACTACATGTTGAGGAAAACGATTGGCTGATCAATAAGTAGCCTATTTTGCGGATTTTCGCATGCAAAAAGTGCTGTATATCTGAAAAAGCGGTGGTAGAATCCATTTTTAAGCAAACGGTGATTTTGAAAAATGGGTAACAACGTCGTCGTACTGGGCACCCAATGGGGTGACGAAGGTAAAGGGAAGATTGTTGATCTTCTGACTGAACGGGCTAAATATGTTGTGCGCTACCAGGGTGGACACAACGCAGGCCATACTCTCGTAATCAACGGTGAAAAAACCGTCCTCCATCTTATTCCATCAGGTATTCTTCGCGAGAATGTCATCAGCATCATCGGTAACGGTGTTGTACTGTCTCCGTCCGCGCTGATGAAAGAAATGAAAGGACTGGAAGATCGTGGTATCCCGGTTCGCGAGCGCCTGCTGTTGTCTGAAGCTTGTCCGCTGATCCTTGATTATCACGTTGCGTTAGATAACGCTCGTGAGAAAGCGCGTGGCGAGAAAGCGATCGGTACTACCGGTCGTGGTATCGGTCCGGCTTATGAAGACAAAGTAGCTCGTCGCGGTCTGCGCGTTGGCGATCTGTTTGATAAAGCAACCTTCGCTGAAAAACTGAAAGAAGTGATGGAATATCACAACTTCCAGCTGGTGAATTTCTATAAAGTTGAAGCAGTTGACTACCAGAAAGTGCTGGATGATGTAATGGCGATTGCCGACATCCTGACCGCTATGGTTGTTGATGTTTCCGATCTGCTGGACCAGGCGCGTAAGCGTGGCGATTTCGTCATGTTCGAAGGCGCGCAGGGTACCCTGCTGGATATCGACCATGGTACCTATCCGTACGTAACGTCTTCCAACACCACCGCGGGTGGCGTGGCGACCGGCTCCGGCCTGGGCCCGCGTTATGTGGACTACGTTCTGGGTATCATCAAAGCTTACTCTACTCGTGTCGGTGCGGGTCCATTCCCGACTGAGCTGTTTGATGACGTTGGCGAGTTCCTGTGCAAACAAGGTAACGAGTATGGCGCGACCACCGGTCGTCGTCGTCGTACCGGTTGGCTGGACTCCGTGGCCGTACGCCGTGCAGTACAGATTAACTCCCTGTCTGGCTTCTGCCTGACCAAACTGGACGTACTGGACGGTTTGAAAGAGGTGAAAATCTGTGTCGCTTACCGTATGCCGGATGGCCGTGAAGTAACGACTACTCCGCTGGCAGCTGACGACTGGAAAGGTATCGAGCCGATTTACGAAACCATGCCGGGCTGGTCTGAATCTACCTTCGGCGTGAAGGAGCGTAGCGGTCTGCCGCAGGCAGCACTGAACTACATCAAGCGTATTGAAGAACTGACCGGTGTGCCGATTGATATTATCTCAACTGGCCCAGACCGTACTGAAACCATGATCCTGCGCGACCCGTTCGACGCATAATTCTGGTTATAGCGTAGCGTCAAACGGCGCTGCGCTTGCACTAATTTAGGCCGGATGAGGCGTTTTGCATCAGAATCCGGCTTAAAATCACGTAAGTTCCTCGCTTTTTTCCTTCCCGAACTGAAATAAATTAGCGACCTGGCTGGTGGCTGGTTTATCATCAATGTAATTAATACCACCAGGTTTATCCGTTTTATCCCTTTTCCTGAGGTTGATGTGCAGTTAACAAGTTTCACCGATTACGGATTACGTGCGCTAATCTACATGGCGTCACTTCCCGAAGGACGTATGACCAGTATTTCTGAGGTGACAGAAGTCTACGGCGTGTCCCGTAATCATATGGTCAAAATAATCAATCAACTTAGCCGGGCGGGCTTTGTTACTGCTATTCGAGGAAAAAATGGCGGTATCCGCCTGGGTAAACCCGCTAAGGATATTGGTATTGGTGATGTGGTTCGCGAGCTGGAACCCTTATCGTTGGTCAACTGTAGCAGCGAGTTTTGCCACATTACCCCGGCCTGTCGACTCAAACAGGCGCTTTCTAAAGCAGTGCAAAGTTTTCTCACGGAACTGGACAACTACACACTTGCTGATTTGGTTGAAGAGAATCAACCGCTTTATAAATTATTGCTGGTGGAGTAATGAAGTCCAAAGTATTTCGCGTCGCATCGCGGCGGCAACTGAGCGACCCCAGGAGCTTACAAAAGTAAGTGACTGAGGGGAGCAAAGGCAGCCAACAAAGAGGCGTCGTGAAAGACGAAGGAATTCCATCAGAGATGACAATGGAGGAACCTCGATGTCACAAGATCCTTTCCAGGAACGCGAAGCTGAAAAATACGCGAACCCTATCCCGAGCCGGGAATTTATCCTCGAACATTTAACTAAACGTGAAAAACCGGCCAACCGCGATGAGCTGGCCGCTGAACTCAACATTGAAGGTGAAGAACAGCAAGAAGCGCTGCGTCGCCGTCTGCGCGCGATGGAGCGTGACGGACAACTGGTCTTCACCCGTCGTCAGTGCTACGCGCTGCCGGAACGTCTCGACCTGCTGAAAGGTACCGTTATTGGCCACCGTGATGGCTACGGCTTTCTGCGCGTTGAAGGGCGCAAAGATGACCTGTACCTGTCCAGTGAGCAGATGAAAACCTGCATACATGGCGATCAGGTGCTGGCGCAGCCGTTGGGCGCGGACCGTAAAGGTCGTCGCGAAGCGCGTATTGTGCGCGTACTGGTGCCGAAAACCAGCCAGATTGTGGGTCGCTACTTCACCGACGCTGGCGTCGGGTTTGTCGTTCCTGACGACAGCCGCCTGAGTTTCGATATCCTGATCCCACCTGAAGAAGTGATGGGCGCTCGCATGGGCTTTGTGGTCGTGGTTGAGCTGACCCAGCGTCCGACTCGTCGCACCAAAGCGGTGGGTAAAATTGTTGAAGTGCTGGGCGACAACATGGGAACCAGCATGGCCGTGGATATGGCACTGCGTACCCATGAAATCCCGTATATCTGGCCTCAGGCGGTTGAAAAGCAGGTCGCCGGGCTGAAAGAAGAAGTGCCGGAAGAGGCGAAAGTCGGGCGTGTCGATCTGCGCTCCCTGCCGCTGGTTACTATCGATGGCGAAGATGCGCGTGACTTTGACGATGCGGTCTACTGCGAGAAGAAACGCGGCGGCGGCTGGCGTTTATGGGTAGCGATTGCTGACGTAAGCTATTACGTTCGTCCGCCGACTCCGCTGGATCAGGAAGCGCGTAGCCGTGGCACATCTGTTTATTTCCCGTCGCAGGTTGTTCCAATGCTGCCGGAAGTGCTGTCTAACGGATTGTGTTCGCTCAACCCGCAGGTGGACAGGTTGTGTATGGTCTGTGAAATGACCATTTCGTCGAAAGGCCGCTTAACCGGCTTTAAATTCTACGAAGCGGTAATGAGCTCCCATGCGCGTCTGACTTACACCAAAGTCTGGCATATGCTGCAAGGCGATCAGGAGCTGCGTGAACAGTACGCGCCGTTGGTTAAACACATTGAAGAGCTGCATAACCTCTACAAAGTACTGGATAAAGCCCGTGAAGAGCGCGGCGGTATCTCGTTTGAGAGTGAGGAAGCGAAGTTTATCTTCAATGCTGAACGCCGTATTGAGCGTATCGAGCAGACGCAGCGTAACGACGCGCACAAGCTGATTGAAGAGTGCATGATCATGGCGAACATCTCCGCGGCGCGATTCGTTGAGAAAGCCAAGGAGCCGGCGCTGTTCCGTATTCATGATAAGCCGACGACCGAAGCGATTAACTCGTTCCGTTCGGTGCTGGCGGAACTGGGACTGGAGCTGCCTGGCGGCAATAAACCTGAACCGCGTGATTATGCTGAACTGCTTGAGTCGATTGCTGACCGCCCTGACGCTGAAATGCTGCAGACTATGCTGCTGCGTTCGATGAAGCAGGCTATTTACGATCCGGAAAACCGCGGGCACTTTGGTCTGGCGCTGCAATCTTATGCGCACTTTACCTCACCAATCCGTCGTTATCCGGACCTCTCCTTGCACCGGGCGATTAAGTATCTGCTGGCGCAGGAGCAGGGCCATAAAGGTAACACCACGGAAACCGGTGGCTACCATTATTCGATGGAAGAGATGCTGCAACTGGGTCAGCACTGTTCGATGGCCGAGCGCCGTGCGGACGAAGCGACGCGCGACGTTTCTGATTGGCTGAAGTGCGACTTCATGCTGGATCAGGTAGGGAATGTCTTCAAAGGCGTGATCGCCAGCGTGACCGGGTTTGGCTTCTTTGTCCGTCTTGATGAGCTGTTTATCGACGGTCTGGTGCATGTCTCCTCGCTGGATAACGACTACTATCGTTTTGACCAGGTTGGGCAGCGACTGACGGGGGAATCCAGCGGTCAAATGTATCGCCTGGGCGATCGCGTGGAAGTTCGCGTGGAAGCGGTTAACATGGACGAGCGTAAAATCGACTTCAGTTTGATCTCCAGCGAACGTGCGCCGCGCAATGAAGGTAAAACCGCGCGCGAAAAAGCGAAAAAAGGCGATGCAGGTAAAAATACCGGTAAACGTCGTCAGATGGGCAAAAAGGTGAATTTCGAGCCGGACAGCGCTTTCCGCGGCGAGAAGAAAGGCAGAGCCAAACCTCAGTCGGAGAAGAATGCGACTGAGAAGAAAGGCGACAAAAAAGCGAAAAAGCCATCGGCTAAAACGCTTAAAATCGCTGCCGCCACCAAAGCTAAACGTGCGGCGAAAAAGAAAATCGCACAGTAACAGCCATAAACAGTAAACCGGGCAACTTCGCGTTGCCCGCGTTACGCATAAACTATTAACGAGTACATTCATGAGTGAAATGATTTACGGCATCCATGCGGTGCAGGCTCTGCTGGAACGTGCGCCTGAGCGCTTCCAGGACGTCTTTATTCTCAAAGGTCGTGAAGATAAACGCCTGCTGCCGCTGATCCACGCACTGGAAGCACAGGGTGTTGTCATTCAGTTGGCTAATCGCCAGTTCCTGGATGAGAAAAGCGAGGGTGCGGTACATCAGGGAATTATTGCTCGCGTGAAGCCGGGTCGTCAGTATCAGGAAAACGATCTGCCGGATCTGATTGCTACGCTCGATCAACCCTTCTTTTTGATCCTTGATGGCGTCACCGATCCACATAACCTGGGGGCGTGCCTGCGTAGCGCAGATGCTGCCGGCGTACATGCTGTTATCGTACCGAAGGATCGTTCTGCACAGTTGAATGCGACGGCGAAAAAAGTGGCCTGCGGCGCGGCAGAAAGCGTACCGCTGATCCGTGTGACCAACCTGGCGCGCACTATGCGTATGCTGCAGGAAGAGAATATTTGGATCGTCGGAACCGCAGGTGAAGCCGACCATACTCTCTACCAGAGCAAAATGACCGGGCGTCTGGCGCTGGTGATGGGCGCGGAGGGTGAAGGTATGCGCCGTCTGACCCGTGAACACTGTGACGAACTGATCAGCATCCCGATGGCAGGTAGCGTTTCGTCGCTGAACGTTTCGGTTGCAACGGGCATCTGCCTGTTTGAAGCAGTCCGCCAGCGCGGCTAAACTTACTTTTCAGACAAAGCCACTCGGATTCGGGTGGCTTTTTTTTATTTTAAACGAGTATGATAAAGGCTAGAAAATGATATTCATTTTATTTATTACTAATTAAATTATATATGGATAATATATGGCATGGACACCGCAGTTACTTGCTGAAGCACTACAAACTCGCCCTGAATTAAATATAGATATTGAATATGATGAGCAATCATTAATCGTTAAAATGAATGATTATGGCGATTTACCGCTCAATATTGTGTTTACTTCTCGCCAGATTATTATTGAAACAGTTATTTGTCCTGTTAGTAGTATTCATCAGCAGGATGAATTTAATATTTTCTTATTACGTAATCAGAAACTCCTTCCACTCTCTTCCGTAGGGATTTCCCGCGTTCAGCAGGATGAATATTACGTCGCATTTGGGGCTCTTTCGCTTAATTCATCGTTGAATGATGTGCTGCTCGAGATGACGACGCTTGCGGATAACGCGTTGGATCTGGCTGAAATCACAGAAGAATACACTCACGAATAACAAGGAACGCTATTTATGGGAATTTTAAAAAGCCTGTTTACCCTCGGCAAGTCCGTACTTTCTCAGGCGGAAGAGTCAATTGAAGAAGCGCAGGGGGTCCGCATGCTGGAACAGCATATCCGTGATGCGAAAGGTGAGCTGGATAAAGCTGGAAAATCACGAGTAGACCTGCTGGCGCGCGTGAAGCTGAGCCATGACAAGTTGAGCGATCTGCGCGAGCGTAAATCCAGTCTGGAAACACGAGTGCTGGAAGCGCTGAGTAAAAACGCTAACCCGTCACTGATCAACGAAGTTGCAGAGGAAATTGCCCGCCTGGAGAATGTCATTGCTGCAGAAGAGCAAGTACTCGCTAACCTTGAAGTGTCGCGGGATGGCGTTGAAAAAGCGGTGAGTGCAACCGCACAACGGATTGCACAGTTTGAACAGCAGCTTGAGGTGGTAAAGGCGACGGAAGCGATGCAGCGCGCCCAGCAGGCAGTGACCACCTCGACCGTCGGCGCGTCTTCCAGCGTGTCTACAGCCGCAGAGTCGCTCAAGCGTTTGCAAACGCGACAGGCAGAGCGTCAGGCCCGTCTGGATGCTGCTGCACAGCTGGAAAAGGTTGCGGATGGGCGTGACCTGGATGAGAAGCTGGCTGAAGCCGGCATTGGGGCGAGCAATAAAAGTTCGGCTCAGGATGTTCTGGCACGACTGCAGCGTCAACAAGGCGAGTAAACGTCGGCAAAATGCGTCAGCCTCGAAAGAAGGTTGGCTGGTCATAAAGGGAAAATGATGATGAGTTTTTTCCAGCGTTTATTTGGTAAAGCCGCTGCTGTTGCGCCGGCTCGCGGGCCGTTGGGGTTACATCTGAATGCCGGATTTACGCTTAACACGCTGGCATTTCGTCTGCTTGAAGAGTCTCTATTAATCGAATTACCCGGTGAGGAGTACACCGTTGCAGCCGCCAGCCACATTGATTTAGGCGGCGGAGGCCAGATTTTTCGCTACTACACGTCCGGAGAAGAGTTTCTGCAAATCAATACCACGGGCGGCTCAGACATTGATGATATCGATGATATCAAATTCTTTGTTTATGCGGAAAGTTACGGGATTTCGCAGAAAAAACACTGGCAGTCTGCCATTAGCCCTTCTGCAATAGGGACCCCGGCGCTGAGCTGGCAGGAAGAGCGTTGGCAGCGCTTTTTTAACGAGGAAGAACCCGGGAACATTGAGCCGGTTTATATGCTGGAAAAAGTAGAAAATCATCAGCATGCCACATGGGATGTACATAATTTTACCATGGGCTTTCAGCGACAGGTTACAGAGGATACATGGGAATACCTGCTGTTGAACGGCGAAGAGTCGTTTAATGAGCAGGGAGAGCCAGAGTGGGTATTCTCACGGGCGCTGGGTGTAGATATTCCATTAACATCACTTAATGTAATTGGTTAATTTCAGGGAAGGTTACACAATGCACATACTGGATTCATTACTGGCTTTTTGTGCCTATTTTTTTATTGGCGCGGCCATGGTGATCGTTTTTCTGTTTATCTACTCAAAAATCACCCCGCACAACGAATGGCAACTGATTAAAAATAATAATACGGCAGCGTCACTGGCCTTTAGCGGCACGTTGCTGGGCTACGTTATTCCATTATCCAGCGCGGCAATTAACGCCGTCAGCATCCCGGATTATTTCGCCTGGGGCGGCATCGCGCTGGTGATACAACTCGTCATTTACGGCGGTGTGCGTTTATACATGCCGGCACTGAGTGAAAAAATTATTAATCATAATACTGCAGCGGGATTATTTATGGGGACTGCTGCCCTGGCGGGGGGCATTTTTAACGCCGCCTGCATGACATGGTAATGGACGATCATGGCAAGAAAACGTAAATCTGGAAACAAAAACAGGGTGCCAGGGCATTCTGCCATCACGCGAATTGGACGCCCGGCGAACCCCTTTGCAAAAAAACGCAGCCGATACAGCGGAAAATACCTGACGCTGGCCATTATGGGCGGAGCGGCATTTTTTGTCCTCAAAGGATGTGCTGATGACGGCAATACCGATAACGATGGTGACGGTACTTTTTACTCGGCGGTGAGTGAATGCATTGACGATGGCAATAGCGCCACCGTTTGTGCCGATGGCTGGAACAATGCGAAAACAGAGTTCTACTCCAGCCTGCCAAAGCAAATGAACAAGCAGAGCTGTCAGACGCAGTTTGGCGACTGCTATCTCGATAGCACCGATCAAAGCTGGGTGCCGGTATTCACCGGTTTTTTACTCAGCCGCGTCATTCGTAAAGATCGCGACGAACAGTATGTTTACAGCAGCGGTGGTTCTTCCTATGTTTCGCGCCCGGTCTGGCGTACGACTTCCGGGGATTACAGCTGGCGTTCCGGTAGTGGAAAAAATGATACCGCAACCAGCCATAGCTATACGACGAAGAAAGTCTCGACGGTTTCACGCGGCGGCTACGGACGTTCGTCCAGCGCACGTGGGCACTGGGGAGGTTAACGATGCTGCGACATGATGTCCCTGTTCGCCCCGATCTGGACAGGATCGCCTACGATCACGGCTTCGATTTTCATATTATCGATAACGAAATTTACTGGGATGAGAGTCGGGCATACCGCTTCACGCTCCGGCAAGTGGAAGAGCAGATCGAAAAACCTACTGCGGAACTGCACCAGATGTGTCTGGATGTCGTCGAACGGGCAGTTAACGACGAACTGATTATGCAGCAACTGGCGATCCCACCGCTGTACTGGGACGTTATTGCCGAAAGCTGGCGCCATCGCGATCCCTCCCTGTACGGCCGCATGGATTTTGTCTGGTGCGGAAATAACGCCCCGGTCAAGCTGCTGGAGTACAACGCGGATACGCCAACGTCGCTCTATGAGTCAGCCTATTTCCAGTGGTTATGGCTGGAAGATGCGCGTCGCAGTGGGGTGATACCACGCGACGCCGACCAGTACAACGCCATTCAGGAGCGGCTGATCTCCCGTTTTGCTGAGCTTTATAGTCCGGATCCCTTCTATTTCTGCTGCTGCGAAGATACCGATGAAGATCGTACCACGGTGTTGTATTTGCAGGACTGTGCGCAGCAGGCCGGGCAAGAATCACGGTTTATTTACGTGGAGGATCTGGGGCTTGGCATTGGCGGCGTTCTCACTGACATTGACGATAACGTCATTCGTCGCGCCTTTAAGCTCTATCCCCTGGAGTGGATGATGCGAGATGAGAATGGCCCCTTGCTGCGCCATCGCCGCGAACAGTGGGTTGAGCCGTTGTGGAAGAGCGTACTCAGCAATAAAGGGTTGATGCCTTTACTGTGGCGATTTTTTCCTAACCATCCCAATCTGCTGCCCGCCTGGTTTGACGGTGAAACGCCACAAGTTGCGGCTGGGGAAAGCTATGTACGCAAACCGATATTTTCCCGCGAGGGGGGAAACGTCACCATTTTTGATGGTCAGCAGCAGATTGTGGAGCATGCTGAGGGTGACTACGCCGAAGAACCGATGATCTATCAGACATTTCAGCCGTTACCGCGCTTTGGCGACAGCTACACGCTGATCGGCAGTTGGATCGTGGATGATGAAGCCTGTGGTATGGGGATCCGCGAGGATAATACCTTGATCACTAAAGATACTTCTCGTTTTATTCCTCACTATATTGCGGGCTAACCGTACTTTTGTGATCTTCCTCCGTCGCGAATAATGTGGTTCTGGCCATACTTAAGGCGACGGCCATTGACGGAGGGAGACACAATGCACTGGCAAACGCATACCGTTTTTAACCAACCTGTACCACTCAATAACAGCAACTTATATCTGTCCGACGGCGCGCTGTGCGAAGCGGTTATCCGTGAAGGCGCTGGATGGGATAGCGATCTTCTCGCCAGTATTGGTCAGCAGCTAGGGACTGCCGAGTCGCTCGAACTGGGCCGTCTGGCCAATGCTTTTCCACCTGAACTGTTGCGCTACGACCCGCAGGGGCAGCGGCTGGATGATGTGCGTTTTCATCCTGCCTGGCATTTGCTGATGCAGGGATTATGCGCCAACCGCGTACATAATCTGGCCTGGGAAGAAGACGCGAGGCAGGGAACATTTGTTGCACGGGCGGCGCGTTTCATGCTGCATGCCCAGGTAGAAGCGGGCACGTTATGTCCGGTTACAATGACCTTTGCCGCCACGCCGCTGTTACTTCAGATGTTGCCTGCAACCTTTAACGACTGGCTGACGCCGCTGCTTAGCGACCGCTATGACTCGCATTTACTGCCCGGTGGGCAAAAGCGTGGGCTGCTGATCGGCATGGGAATGACCGAGAAGCAGGGTGGGTCAGATGTGCTGAGCAATACCACCCAGGCAGAACGTCTTGCAGACGGCTCGTATCGGCTGGTGGGGCATAAGTGGTTTTTCTCCGTGCCGCAAAGCGACGCCCATTTGGTGCTGGCTCAGGCAAAGGGGGGATTATCCTGCTTTTTTGTACCGCGATTTTTACCTGATGGGCAACGTAATGCTATTCGTCTTGAGCGACTGAAAGATAAGTTAGGCAACCGCTCCAACGCCAGCTGCGAGGTTGAATTCCACGATGCGATTGGCTGGCTATTGGGTGACGAAGGGGAAGGTATACGCCATATCCTGAAAATGGGCGGGATGACGCGTTTTGACTGTGCGCTCGGCAGTCACGCCATGATGCGACGTGCTTTTTCCGTCGCGATTTATCATGCGCACCAGCGACAAGTTTTTGGCAAACCATTGATTGAACAGCCGATGATGCGTCAGGTATTAGGCCGGATGGCGCTCCAACTGGAAGGTCAGACGGCGCTACTGTTTCGACTGGCGAGGGCCTGGGACCGTCGCGCTGATACCAAAGAAGCGTTGTGGGCCAGATTGTTCACGCCAGCGGCGAAATTCTCCGTGTGCAAAAGCGGGATGCCGTTTGTTGCAGAGGCGATGGAAGTGCTGGGAGGGATTGGCTATTGCGAGGAGAGTGAGCTGCCGCGCCTGTATCGGGAGATGCCGGTAAACAGCATCTGGGAAGGCTCTGGCAACATTATGTGTCTCGATGTATTGCGGGTACTGACAAAACAACCCGGCATATACGATATGCTCAACGAAGCCTTTGCGGAGGTAAAAGGGCAAGACCGACATTACGATCGAATGGTACGTCAGCTACAGCAGCGTTTACGCAAACCCAGCGAGGAGATGGGACGGGAGATTACGCAACAGCTTTTCCTGCTCGGTTGCGGAGCGCAAATGTTGCGCTATGCCTCTCCGCCAGTGGCGCAGGCCTGGTGTCAAATAATGCTTGATACGCGTGGCGGACTACGATTGTCTGAACAGGTGCTAAGCGACTTGCTCCTGCGGGCAACGGGGGGATTACGGTAATAATATGCCTGATGGCGACGCTGGCGCGCCTTATCATGCCTACGTTCAATGTAGGCCGGATAAGTTTACGCCATCCGGCAATCTGTTAAGCATAGAGTATGGCCTGTACGCGCCAGTTGTCGGGCTGCTGGTCTTCGTACATCTGAATGATCCGATACCATGAGGCACCCTGTTCATCCGCTTTTAACGCGACTACTCGTTCTACATCCTGCGGATTTCCTGCAATGTTACTGACAGATATCAGGCCAATTTCGTTCAGGCCCGTAACGCAGTCAGCACTGGCGAACTCGGCAGACTGCGCCGTAGTACCTACCAGTCCGGCAGAAAGCAGCAGTGAGGATAAGGCAAGTGATTGTTTCATCGTCAGCTCCATTATTCGTACCCCTACACACGGCAGGGCATTCCATCGCGATAATAAACCTCAAGCTTCCTGCTGTTGGTTTATTGTGCACAGGTAAACGCATAGGGGCGCAAAGCAATGTAAAACTGACTAAATTTCAACCCAATGTTATTTACGATACAAAATAGCTTGTGAATACCATTGGCCTGTCACGATGGTTTCATCCACTAATAAAACCACGTAGTAATCAGCTTTAGCCGCGACAGCTTTGGCACGGATTTCTGCCAGCGCATCATCCGGAGAGCCTCTTACCAGTGCGCTAACCGTCCCTAATCGCTGTAACCCATTACTCTGGTCACGGCGGATCTCCTGCGGGTGGTCGGCAACGGGCGGTGCAGGTTGCGGCGTTCCCTGTAGCACGCTACAGGCGCTTAAAAACATCACCAGCAATAAAGAGGCAAACCGACGCATAACTCTATCTCGTTTCCTGATAGCCATAGTGTAGTGCCTTATCAATTTCCCTTTAGGGGAATGTTCCCGAATTGTTATCTCTCACGCGATTTTCGAATGAAAATGTTGCGAAAGCGTAACCCAGTTCTCAACATTATGAATCATTGCCGAACACATTCGCTTGCGTTAAGTATTGCTGCATGGCATACCAGAAAGAAAGAGGCGACAAATGATCGAAATTGAAACACGACAGTTGGCGGGTATCCCTGTCCTGCACGCCGTTCCGGCTGGCAAACGCGAATGTTCACTCCCTTGTATTATTTTCTATCACGGGTTTACCTCTTCAAGCCTGGTCTACAGCTATTTTGCCGTTGCTCTGGCTCAGGCTGGATTCCGCGTCGTTATGCCTGATGCGCCCGACCATGGTGCGCGCTTCACGAGTGACGCCCAGGGGAGAATGTACCGCTTCTGGCATATTTTGCAGCAAAGTATGCAGGAGTTTGCGACGTTACGTGCGGCGCTGGTGGCAGAAAATTGGCTATCAGATGAACGACTTGCCGTCGGAGGCGCGTCGATGGGAGGAATGACGGCACTGGGCGTTATGGCCCGCCATCCCGAGATTAAATGTGTAGCCAGCCTGATGGGTTCGGGCTATTTTACCCATCTTGCGCAGACGCTTTTTCCGCCTTTACGGGTTCAGACACCAGAGCTGCAAGCGGAGTTCGATGCCATCATCGCACCGCTCGCCGAATGGGACGTTACGCATCAACTGCAGCGCCTGGCCGACAGGCCGTTACTACTGTGGCATGGACAGGATGATGATGTGGTGCCGGCCGTTGAAACCTTCCGTTTACAGCAGGCGCTGATTCAGGCAGGGCTGGACAGCAATCTAACCTGCCTGTGGGAAGCAGGCGTGCGCCACCGCATCACGCCAGAAGCGCTGGCTGCGACGGTAACGTTTTTCCGCCAGCACCTTTAAACGCGCATAATGCTTACGCCCTGAGCTTCAAGCTGTTGCAGAATCTCAGGGTTTGCGTTTTTACCGGTAATGAGCATATCGATTTGATCGGCGCGACTGAACAGCATCCCCGCGCGTTCTCCGACTTTGCTGCTATCGACCAGCACCACCAGTTTACCCACCACGTTAAGCATCTTTTGCTCGGCCATCGCGGTCAGCATATCGGTTTTATACAGTCCGTCCGCGGTTAATCCTTTGCCGCTGGTAAACATCCAGTGTCCGGCGTACAGGCTATTTTCACTGCCCTGCGGGCTGAGTGTGATGGACTGACTTTTGTTATATTGCCCTCCCATGATGATCACGCTGTCATGCTCCTGGTCGATCAGATAGTTTGCCAGCGGCAGATAATTGGTGATGATCTGCACCGGCTTGCCGCACATTTCGCGACCCAGCAGAAAGGCGGTCGATCCGCAGTTGATCACCACGCTTTCACCTGCATTCACAAGCTGGGAGGCCGCCTTGGCAATACGAACTTTTTCATCGTGGTTCTGTGCCTGGTGCAGATTCATTGGCGTCCAGCGCGGACGCTGTTGGGTAATGGCTTCTGCGCCGTTGCGGACTTTCTTGAGTTTGCCGCTTTCGTCGAGTTTGTTGATGTCCCGGCGCGCTGTGGCGGGTGAAATCCCCAGGCGCTCAATTACGTTCTCAACGGTAACAAAGCCCAACTGCGCCAGCATATCCAGCAATATTTGATGTCTTTGTGCTTCAGTCATGAGCTATTCCGATACAAATTGATTTGAAAAGATGATATTTGAAATAGCCTGGAAATACTAAAGTAAATGGGAAAAAAATGCCGGGATGGCCCGGCATTTTGTGAGGATCACAAGAAGGATTTAAACGGTAAATCCGGTTCAATCGTGAAGCAGTCATCAAAGCCGCGCGGATAGTGATATTCAAAGTTATCTTTGTCCAGCGGCCAGGTGAACTTGCCGCCTACCTGCCAGATAAACGGCTTAAAGCCATACTTCAGCCGATCTTTTTTCATCTCCCACAGTACACGGATCTCCTGAGGGTCGGCCTGAAAGTTTGACCAGATGTCATGATGGAAAGGGATCACCACTTTTGTATTCAGTGCTTCCGCCATTCGCAGCATGTCGGAGCTGGTCATTTTGTCCGTAATCCCACGCGGGTTCTCACCGTACGAGCCGAGCGCGACGTCGATCTGGTGCTCGTTGCCATGTTTTGCATAGTAGTTGGAATAGTGCGAGTCTCCGCTGTGGTACAGCGTACCGCCCGGCGTTTTGAACAGGTAGTTTACCGCGCGAGCATCCATACCATCCGGCAGCACGCCAGCCGCTTTTTGATCGGCTGGGAGCGTAATCAATGCCGTACGATCAAACGCGTCAAGCGCATGAATTTCAATATCTTTCACTTTCACTACATCGCCTGGTTTTACCACGATACAGCGTTCTTTCGGCACACCCCAACCGATCCATAGATCCACACAGGTTTGCGGCCCGATAAATGGCACGTCATCGGCGCAGTTCTGCATGACGGCGGCTGCGACATTGACGTCGATGTGATCGTTATGATCGTGTGTCGCTAACACCGCATCGATCTGTCGAATTGCAAACGGATCAAGAACAAACGGCGTGGTGCGCAGGTTAGGCTGCAGTTTCTTCACCCCCGCCATACGTTGCATCTGGTGACCGGTTTTCATCAGCGGGTTACCGTGACTTTGTTTACCCGTTCCGCACCAGAAATCGACGCAGACGTTAGTCCCACCTTCCGACTTCAGCCAGATTCCGGTACAGCCAAGCCACCACATAGCGAAAGTGCCAGGTGCGACTTGTTCTTGTTCGATCTCTTCATTCAGCCAGCTTCCCCACTCCGGGAATGTGCTCAGGATCCATGATTCACGCGTGATGCTTTTTACTTTACTCATCGCAATTACCTTCATGTTTGTTCAAGTTGAATCAAATTGTGATTTGTTTTGATTGATACTGACATCATTTTATCAAGAAGGCAATGCGCTGATTTTTGGTGTTGAATAGAAAAGTGTGAACAAATTACAGCGTGACAAGATGGTTTACATGAAATGTATTTTTGTATTTTATTGTTTTAAAGGGGGTTATTTTGGATTTGAAGAATTCGAAGGAAATCCACGCTGCAAGTAAGAGAATTATTTGCGTACTGCATCACATTTAATCAAATTCAATCTTGTTGTGATTACTTTTGAAAACTAGAGTGAGAGCACAACATCCTGGGCATCTGTAATGAATGTTCAGCAACTTCGTCTACTGGAGATCGTTATGGAGATCCTCTACAACATCTTTACCGTCTTTTTTAATCAGGTTATGACCAATGCACCGTTGCTGTTGGGTATTGTGACCTGTCTTGGTTATATCCTGCTGCGTAAAAGCGTCAGCGTTATTATTAAAGGCACGATCAAAACGATTATCGGTTTTATGTTGCTGCAGGCGGGATCGGGCATTCTGACCAGCACGTTTAAACCGGTGGTGGCGAAGATGTCTGAGGTTTACGGTATCAATGGCGCGATCTCTGATACCTATGCCTCCATGATGGCAACCATCGAACGCATGGGTGATGCCTACAGTTGGGTAGGGTACGCCGTACTGTTGGCGCTGGCGCTGAACATTTGTTACGTACTGCTACGGCGTATTACCGGCATTCGCACCATCATGCTGACCGGGCACATTATGTTCCAGCAGGCTGGCCTGATTGCCGTCTCTCTCTACATCTTTGGTTATCCAATGTGGACCACGATCATCTGCACTGCGGTGCTGGTGTCGCTCTACTGGGGCATTACGTCCAATATGATGTACAAGCCGACACAGGAAGTGACTGACGGCTGCGGTTTTTCCATCGGTCACCAGCAGCAGTTCGCCTCCTGGATTGCTTACAAAGTCGCGCCGTATCTGGGTAAGAAAGAGGAGAGCGTGGAAGATCTCAAGCTGCCTGGCTGGCTGAATATCTTCCATGACAACATCGTTTCAACCGCGATTGTTATGACTATCTTTTTCGGCGCGATCCTGCTCTCTTTCGGCATTGATGTGGTTCAGGCAATGGCGGGTAAAACCCACTGGACGGTCTATATCCTGCAGACCGGTTTCTCCTTCGCCGTCGCTATCTTCATCATCACCCAAGGCGTACGTATGTTCGTCGCTGAACTTTCAGAAGCGTTCAACGGTATCTCTCAACGTCTGATTCCCGGTGCTGTACTGGCTATCGACTGCGCGGCGATTTATAGCTTTGCTCCCAATGCGGTGGTCTGGGGCTTTATGTGGGGCACCATCGGTCAGCTGATTGCGGTGGGCATCCTGGTGGGCTGCGGCTCTTCCATCCTGATTATCCCAGGCTTTATTCCGATGTTCTTCTCGAACGCCACTATCGGCGTGTTTGCTAACCACTTTGGCGGCTGGCGCGCGGCGCTCAAGATTTGTCTGGTGATGGGGATGATTGAAATCTTCGGCTGCGTCTGGGCGGTGAAACTTACCGGTATGAGCGCCTGGATGGGCATGGCGGATTGGTCAATTCTGGCGCCACCGATGATGCAGGGCTTTGCCTCCATCGGCATCGTGTTTATGGCCGTCATTATTCTGATTGCACTGGCTTATATGTTTTTCGCAGGACGCACGTTGCGCGCTGAGGAAGACGCAGAAAAACAACTGGCAGAACACTCTGCTTAATAAGGAGTTCCGATTATGACCGTACGTATTCTGGCTGTGTGTGGCAATGGGCAGGGCAGTTCCATGATCATGAAGATGAAGGTGGATCAGTTTTTAACCCAGTCAAATATTGACCATACGGTGAACAGCTGCGCAGTAGGTGAATACAAAAGTGAGCTGAGCGGCGCGGATATCATCATCGCTTCTACCCATATCGCCGGTGAGATTACGGTATCTGGCAATAAATATGTTGTTGGCGTACGCAACATGCTGTCCCCTGCCGATTTTGGACCAAAACTGCTGGAAGTGATCAAGGCGCATTTCCCACAGGATGTGAAGTAAGGAGGCGGCATATGAAATTACGTGATTCGCTGGCAGACAATAATTCCATCCTTTTGCAAGCCGAAGCCAGTACCTGGCAGGAAGCGGTAAAGCTGGGCGTGGATCTGCTGGTTAAGGCTGATGTGGTTGAGCCACGCTACTACCAGGCCATCCTCGATGGTGTCGAACAGTTTGGCCCGTACTTTGTCATTGCGCCCGGCCTGGCGATGCCGCACGGCCGTCCGGAGGAAGGGGTCAAGAAAACCGGTTTTGCGCTGGTGACGCTGAAAACACCGCTGGTGTTTAACCACGAAGATAACGACCCGGTCGACATTCTGATAACGATGGCGGCAGTAGATGCTAACACGCACCAGGAAGTGGGCATCATGCAGATCGTGAATCTCTTTGACGACGAAGCCAATTTCGACCGTTTACGCGCCTGCCGCACCGCGCAGGAAGTGCTGGATTTAATTGATAACGCCACTGCGGCGGCTATTTAAAAGGATACCAAAATGTCATTACCTATGTTGCAGGTTGCGCTGGATAACCAATCAATGTCTTCCGCATATGAAACAACGCGTCTGATTGCCGAAGAGGTCGATATCATTGAGGTGGGCACTATTCTTTGCGTGGCAGAAGGCGTACGCGCCGTACGCGATCTGAAGGCGCTTTACCCGCATAAAATTGTGCTGGCGGATGCGAAAATTGCCGATGCGGGCAAAATCCTCTCCCGCATGTGTTTTGAAGCCAACGCTGACTGGGTCACCGTCATCTGCTGTGCGGATATCAACACTACCAAGGGGGCGCTGGAGGTAGCGAAAGAATTTAACGGCGATGTGCAGATTGAACTGACCGGTTACTGGACCTGGGAGCAGGCGCAGGAGTGGCGTGACGCAGGGATTGGGCAAGTTGTATATCATCGCAGTCGTGATGCGCAGGCGGCGGGCGTGGCGTGGGGAGAAGCGGATATCTGCGCAATCAAACGCCTGTCCGAGATGGGCTTTAAAGTCACCGTCACCGGCGGTCTGGCGCTGGAAGATCTGCCGCTGTTCCAGGGAGTTCCGATTCACGTCTTTATTGCCGGCCGCAGTATTCGCGATGCCGCCTCTCCGGTGGAAGCGGCCCGTCAGTTCAAACGTTCTATCGCCCAGCTGTGGGGATAAGGAGCGACTATGTTGTCGAAACAGGTCCCGCTCGGTATTTATGAAAAAGCGCTCCCCGGCGGGGAGTGCTGGCTGGAACGCTTGCAGCTGGCGAAGGAACTGGGCTTTGACTTTGTCGAAATGTCGGTTGATGAAACCGACGCTCGCCTGGCGCGTCTTGACTGGAACCGCGAGCAGCGTCTGGCGCTGGTGGCCGCTATCGCCGAGACAGGGATACGAGTACCGTCCATGTGCCTGAGCGCTCATCGTCGTTTCCCGCTGGGTAGTGAAGATGATGCGGTGCGCGAACAGGGGCTGGAGATCATGCGTAAAGCCATTCAGTTTGCGCAGGATATCGGTATTCGCGTTATTCAACTGGCGGGTTACGACGTCTATTACCAGCAGGCAAATAACGAAACGCGTCGTCGGTTTCGCGATGGGCTGAAAGAAAGTGTGGAGATGGCGAGTCGTGCGCAGGTGACGCTGGCGATGGAAATCATGGATTATCCACTGATGAACTCGATCAGCAAGGCGTTGGGGTACGCCCATTATCTCAACAATCCGTGGTTCCAACTGTATCCCGATATTGGCAATTTGTCGGCGTGGGATAACGACGTGCAGATGGAGCTGCAGGCGGGGATGGGTCATATCGTTGCCGTACACGTGAAGGATACTAAACCCGGCGTATTCAAAAATGTGCCGTTTGGTGAAGGGGTTGTCGATTTTGAACGTTGTTTCGAAACGCTCAAACAGAGTGGTTATTGCGGACCGTATCTGATTGAGATGTGGAGTGAAACGTCGGACGACCCGGCACGTGAAGTGGCGAAGGCGCGCGACTGGGTGAAAGCGCGGATGGCCAGCGCGGGTCTGGTGGAGGCGGTGTAATGCAAAAACGTAAACAGCAGGTGTTCGAGGCCAACATGGATCTACCGCGCTATGGGCTGGTGACGTTTACCTGGGGTAACGTTAGCGCCATCGACCGCGAACGCGGGTTGGTGGTGATTAAGCCCAGCGGCGTCGACTACCAAACAATGACAGTGGATGACATGGTGGTTGTGGATCTGCACGGCAACGTGGTGGAAGGACGCTATCGTCCTTCTTCCGATACCGCCACCCATCTGGCGCTGTATCGCCGCTATTCATCGCTCGGCGGCGTGGTGCACACTCACTCAACCCACGCGACGGCATGGGCGCAGGCGGGTCTGGCAATACCTGCGCTTGGTACGACGCATGCGGATTACTTCTTTGGCGATATTCCCTGTACCCGGGCTTTAACTGAAGCTGAAGTTCAGGATGATTATGAGCTGAATACCGGCAGGGTGATTGTTGAAACGCTGGGGGAGGTGGAACCTTTACATACGCCTGGCGTAGTCGTGCACCAGCATGGTCCGTTTGCCTGGGGCAAAGATGCTCACGACGCGGTACATAACGCCGTGGTGATGGAGGAGGTGGCAAAAATGGCATGGATCGCGCGTGGCATTAATCCGGCTCTCAGCCCCATTGACGGTTATCTGATGAATAAGCACTTCATGCGTAAGCACGGTCCAAACGCCTATTACGGACAGAAGTAACGGCTAAGTCCTGGAGCCAAACTATTCAGGGGATGTTATCGATCTGGCTTCGGGACTTTTTTGCAAAAAAAGCCCCCGGTGAAGGGGGCAAATCAAACTGTGGCAATGTTCTCGTTGGTTATTTGCGGGTAGCTAGCGATAAATATCTGCACTGGCGTGCATATTTCCGTTACTACCGGGTTCCCTGGTGAGGATCACATGGTAGTAGGTTGCGCCTTGCGCATCTGTCTCTTCATTCAGGGCCTGAGTGGCTTCACTTTCAGTGGCGAAGTTATGATTTATGTAAATGACGCCTAAGCTCTGCACATCATCCATATTCCTGGCCTGATGATTGTCAATTTTGATGGCTGCCGTTGCATTTGCACTGAGCAAAAGCACAGCCAGAAGGGTCAAAACACGGGCTCGCATATGTACCTCCTCGACTGCGGTCTCTGGTTGCCTCTCTCCTGTGAGTGATTAGCTTCTGATGTAATTTTAACCGCTACTGGCGTAGTCGATAGCGACCATTTCTGATGCAGTTGTTCAAAAAATTATCGCATAGCCATCTTTTCTTTAATTAACAGTCTGCTGGTGTTTACCGCTGCGGTGAAAAATACCTGTCTTTCGCGCATAAGCTCTTACCAAATAGTCAATTTAATCGGCTGAGTACGCCGTTTATAGTGAGCCAGATAATTAATATAACTTTATGATAATAAGGCAAAAAGTTATGGATGCTTCATTCATGGATTTCAGCTACTTTGTGATTATGTTCATGGTCGCGCTGGTGGCAGGCTTTATTAACGTGGTGTCAGGCGGCGGCGGTTTTCTCTCAATTGGCGCACTATTAATTTCTGGTTTACCCCCGGCTAATGCGCTGGCAACCAATAAAATTCAGGCGTTGGGCAGTTCGCTGACCTCCGGAATTTACTTTTTACGCCGGGGACATATCAACGTGCAGGAGCACAAGTATGTGTTTTTATCTGCCTTTATCGGTTCGGCGCTGGGAACGACGCTTATCCAGTTTATTGAACCGGAACTGCTGAAGAAACTGCTGCCAATCCTGATTATCGCGGTCGCCATCTACTTTATTTTTGCGCCAAATCTTAGCGAACCGAAAAGAAAGCGGCAGGTATCCCTGTTTCTCTTCTCATTGATCGGCGGGGGATGTATTGGTTTTTATGACGGCTTTCTCGGTGCCGGGGCTGGCTCCTTTTATACGCTCAGCTATATCCTGCTATGGGGATACAGTATCGATAAGGCGCAAATCCACTCGAATTTTATTAACCTGGCGTCGAACATCGCTTCGATTTTGTTTTTCATTTTCGGCGGTAAAATGATCTGGTCACTGGGGCTGGTGATGTTTGCCGGGCAGTCCCTCGGCGCACGTCTTGGCGCGACGGTCGTACTGACGCGCGGCAAGAAAGTTATCCGGCCGATGATTGTCATTGTCTCCATTTGCATCAGCATCAAAATGCTGCTGGATATGTATTAATGGCGGCATGGCAAATAATCGTACAATCACCTTGAGTTTACCTGCTGACCCCAGTATTATGACGCGTCATTTTTCAGCCGACCTTTAACACGTTCCTTGCCTCCATGGGCCTCGGCTGACCCAGACAGGAGGCTGAATAATCCGTAAGGAGCAATTCGATGCGTCATTACGAAATCGTTTTTATGGTCCATCCTGACCAGAGCGAACAGGTTCCGGGTATGATCGAACGCTACACTGCTGCCATCACTGGTGCAGAAGGCACGATCCACCGTCTGGAAGACTGGGGCCGCCGTCAGCTGGCTTACCCGATCAACAAACTGCACAAAGCTCACTACGTTCTGATGAACGTTGAAGCGCCGCAGGAAGTGATCGATGAGCTGGAAACTACCTTCCGCTTCAACGATGCCGTTATCCGCAGCATGGTTATGCGTACTAAACACGCTGTTACCGAAGCATCTCCGATGGTCAAAGCGAAAGACGAGCGCCGTGAGCGTCGCGATGATTTCGCAAACGAAACCGCAGATGATGCTGAAGCTGGGGATTCTGAAGAGTAATTTCTGATGACCAACCGTCTGGCGTTGTCCGGCACCGTGTGCAGGGCTCCCCTTCGAAAGGTCAGTCCATCAGGAATTCCTCATTGCCAGTTCGTGCTTGAGCATCGTTCTGTGCAGGAGGAAGCCGGATTTCACCGGCAGGCGTGGTGCCAAATGCCCGTTATTATTAGCGGACACGAAAACCAGGCCATTACTCACAGTATAACGGTCGGTAGCGCAGTGACCGTTCAGGGGTTCATCTCTTGCCACAAGGCAAAGAACGGCCTGAGCAAAATGGTTCTGCATGCCGAGCAGATTGAATTGATAGATTCTGGAGACTAGCCATATGGCACGTTATTTCCGTCGTCGCAAGTTCTGCCGTTTCACCGCGGAAGGCGTTCAAGAGATCGACTATAAAGATATCGCTACGCTGAAAAACTACATCACCGAAAGCGGTAAGATTGTCCCAAGCCGTATCACCGGTACCCGTGCAAAATACCAGCGTCAGCTGGCTCGCGCTATCAAACGCGCTCGCTACCTGTCCCTGCTGCCGTACACTGATCGTCATCAGTAATCGGTCACGGTCCATTAATACGACTTTGAGAGGATAAGGTAATGCAAGTTATTCTGCTTGATAAAGTAGCAAACCTGGGTAGCCTGGGTGATCAGGTTAACGTTAAAGCGGGCTACGCTCGTAACTTCCTGGTACCACAGGGTAAAGCTGTTCCTGCTACCAAGAAAAACGTTGAATTTTTCGAAGCGCGTCGCGCTGAACTGGAAGCTAAACTGGCTGACGTTCTGTCCGCTGCTGAAGCTCGTGCTGAGAAAATCAACGCACTGGAAACCGTAACCATCGCGTCTAAAGCTGGCGACGAAGGTAAACTGTTCGGTTCCATCGGTACTCGCGACATCGCTGACGCTGTAACTGCAGCTGGCGTTGAAGTAGCTAAGAGCGAAGTTCGTCTGCCGAACGGCGTTCTGCGTACCACTGGCGAGCACGAAGTGAGCTTCCAGGTTCACAGCGAAGTGTTTGCTAAGCTGACTGTAAACGTAGTTGCAGAATAAGTTTTTATTCTGATGACCGCGTAAAAGCGCCGGCCCTGTGCCGGCGTTTTGCTTTTCTGTTCCCCCGCTTTTCTCTCTGGCTATTCTTTATCCTTTTCGGGATAATCACAAAAATAAAACATTATTTCAAAGTGGTGATGGAATGGAACCAACGCACCAACCTCTGTTTGCGCGTAAAAATGTTGTCTACCTGAGCGCGGCGTTCTGCTGCCTGCTGTGGGGGAGCGCCTATCCGGCGATCAAAAGCGGATATGAGATCTTCCAGATTGCCACGGATGACATTCCCTCAAAAATTGTCTTTGCCGGCTATCGCTTCCTGTTTGCAGGATTATTGCTGCTACTGCTGGCGGTGGCGCAGCGTAAACCGATTGGCCGGTTAAGCCCGCGTCAATATGGTCAGCTCACGCTGTTGGGGCTGACGCAAACCTCGCTGCAATACATCTTCTTCTATGTTGGCCTGGCGTTCACGACGGGGGTGAAAGGGTCCATCATGAACGCGACAGGGACCTTCTTCAGCGTACTGCTGGCGCATTTCATCTACCATAATGACAAACTGAGCTACAACAAAGCGCTGGGTTGTATCCTCGGCTTTACCGGCGTAATGGTGGTGAACTTTAGCAGCGGAATGGATTTTAGCTTCAGCCTGTTAGGGGATGGCTCAGTGGTGATGGCGGCCTTTATTCTCTCTGCCGCCACGTTATACGGTAAACGTATTTCTCAGACGGTGGACCCGACGGTAATGACAGGGTATCAACTGGGCGGTGGTGGTCTGGCACTGGTTATCGGTGGTTACGCTTTTGGCGGCACGCTGACCGTTCACGGCGCGTCTTCGGTGGCGATTCTGGGTTACCTGACGTTACTCTCTTCGGTCGCCTTTGCCTTGTGGAGTATTCTGCTCAAGCATAATCGCGTGGGGATGGTAGCGCCGTTTAACTTCCTGATCCCGGTGTCGGGGGCGGTGCTGTCGGCGATTTTCCTCGGCGAGAACATTCTTGAATGGAAATATGCGCTGGCGCTGGTGCTGGTCTGCTCGGGGATCTGGTGGGTGAACAAGGTGAAGCGTTGACGCTTCACCTTGATGCCTGATGGTGCTATCGCTTATCAGGCCTGGAATCGCGGGGCCACGGCGGTTAACGGGCGCGAATAAAACTGCCGTTAGGCTGGCGGGTAAACAGTACCTGCTGGCCATTGCCGGTATCAATGGTTAATCCTGTCACCACGCCGCTGGCATTCTGCCTGATCTGCACCATCTGACCGTCTTTCAGGTTACTCAGCGGTTTTCCGGCGCCTTCAACCTGCGCCATCGCGTATACATCGGTTGGCGGGAGGTTATGGTCACGGAATACCTGCGCCAGCGTTTTGCCTGAATCAACGCGATAGGAACGCCACTGCTGGTCAATTCCGCTATCCTGTTGGAAAGGCTGCGTTTGCGGCTGAGATTGCTGAGCCTGAGGCTGCGCGTCAGGTTCTCCTTCCTGGATTGGTTCCGGGGCAACCGGAGCGACCTGGCCTGGATCGTTTTGCGGCGCGACGAGCTGTGCCTGCAGCTGAGCCTCGGTCGGCGGCTGCGACTGCGACTGTAAATCCAGCTGAGCAGTACGCGTAACCACAGGGGCATCGCTGGTGTCACTGGAAGGGAGCAGGAAACCTATCACCAGCACGATAGCAGCAATAATAATGCCGCGGCGGTGCATCGGCGGTAGCGGATCCATAATGCGAAAATTGTCCGGTGCATGCCAGATTTTCGCCAGGGTTGGTTTTAATTCAAAGCGCCCGGGCATGGCTTTCCTCCTGCTCCGCGTCTCGTTCCTCGATCATAGAGTATAGATGGCTAACGCTATGATGTTCGTCATATTACCCGCTTTCGTGACGTCAACGCGGGATATTCCTATTGTTTATGTTTCCTCGCGATTTGTCATCTGTTCCCGAGACAAAGTTTTACCGGATGCGGCATGGCTGATATGCTGCCCGCTACTTTACATCCGATGAAAGGAAATATGATGGCTAACCCGACTTTTGACACTATCGAAGCGCAAGCAAGCTATGGCATTGGTTTGCAGGTAGGACAACAGCTGAGCGAATCCGGATTGGAAGGACTGTTGCCTGAAGCGCTGGTAGCGGGTATCGCTGACGCGCTGGAAGGTAAGCACCCGGCAGTGCCGGTTGATGTTGTGCATCGCGCGCTGCGTGAAATCCACGAACGCGCTGATGCAGTACGTCGCGAACGTTTCCAGGCTATGGCGGCTGATGGCGTCAAATATCTGGAAGAAAACCGTGAGAAAGAGGGTGTGAACAGCACTGAATCCGGTTTGCAGTTCCGTGTTCTGACTCAGGGCGAAGGTGCTATTCCGGCGCGTACTGACCGCGTTCGCGTGCATTACACCGGTAAACTGATCGACGGTACCGTGTTTGACAGCTCTGTCGCACGCGGCGAACCGGCTGAATTCCCGGTTAACGGCGTCATCCCTGGCTGGATTGAAGCGCTGACCCTGATGCCAGTAGGTTCCAAATGGGAACTGACTATTCCTCAGGAACTGGCTTACGGCGAGCGTGGCGCTGGCGCGTCCATTCCTCCGTTCAGCACGCTGGTGTTCGACGTTGAGCTGCTTGAAATCCTGTAAGCAGTGACTTCTGTTCCCCCCGAGGCCGGGGGGAACAAAAAAATAGCGAGAAAAGCTATAGTTACGCCGTTGTCGATATATTATCTTGCAAATGCCGCGCTAGCGTGTATTTTTGTGAGCTAATTCGCGCTATCAGAGTGATATGACACTCACTTTAAACATTAAATTAACATTATATCTAAATCTTAGTATTCATCCCGCCAATTCTTACCTAATATCGATGAGTCCTGATAACAGGATCGTCGTATCATAGACACACTAAAGGCCGTAGAGCCTGAACAACACAGACAGGTACAGGAAGAAAAAAACATGGTAGATCAGGTAAAAGTCGACGCCGCTGAAGAGGCATCGTCTGAACAGTCGCTACGGCGCAATCTCACAAACCGTCATATTCAACTTATTGCCATTGGTGGCGCTATCGGCACCGGCCTGTTTATGGGCTCCGGTAAAACCATCAGTCTCGCCGGACCGTCGATCATCTTTGTTTATATGATCATCGGTTTTATGCTGTTTTTCGTCATGCGAGCAATGGGGGAATTGCTGCTCTCGAATCTGGAGTACAAATCGTTTAGTGATTTCGCCTCCGACCTGCTCGGGCCATGGGCCGGGTATTTTACCGGCTGGACCTACTGGTTCTGCTGGGTCGTTACCGGAATGGCAGACGTTGTCGCGATTACCGCGTATGCGCAATTCTGGTTCCCCGAACTGTCAGACTGGGTCGCCTCGCTGGCGGTGATCGTGCTGCTGCTGAGCCTCAACCTTGCCACTGTAAAAATGTTTGGTGAGATGGAGTTCTGGTTTGCGATGATCAAAATCGTCGCCATCATCGGCCTGATTGTCGTCGGTCTGGTGATGGTGCTGACGCACTTCCAGTCGCCAACCGGCGTTCAGGCATCGTTCACGCATCTATGGAATGACGGTGGCTGGTTCCCGAAAGGTCTGAGCGGCTTCTTTGCCGGCTTCCAGATAGCCGTGTTCGCGTTTGTGGGTATTGAGCTGGTGGGAACGACCGCTGCGGAAACCAAGGACCCGGAGAAATCTCTGCCGCGCGCCATTAACTCGATTCCGATCCGTATCATCATGTTCTACGTTTTTGCGCTGATCGTGATTATGTCCGTAACGCCATGGAGCTCGGTAGTACCAACCAAGAGCCCATTCGTTGAACTGTTTGTGCTGGTTGGTCTGCCTGCTGCGGCGAGCCTGATCAACTTTGTGGTACTGACTTCAGCGGCCTCTTCTGCAAACAGCGGCGTGTTCTCTACCAGCCGTATGCTGTTCGGCCTAGCGCAGGAAGGCGTTGCGCCTAAAGCGTTTGCCAAACTCTCAAAACGCGCAGTTCCGGCGAAGGGTTTAACCTTCTCCTGTATCTGTCTGCTGGGCGGCGTGGTGATGCTGTACGTGAATCCGAGCGTGATTGGCGCGTTCACTATGATCACCACCGTGTCGGCGATTCTGTTCATGTTCGTCTGGACCATCATTCTTTGCTCGTACCTGGTGTACCGCAAGCAACGTCCGCACCTGCATGAAAAATCAATCTACAAGATGCCGTGGGGCAAGCTGATGTGCTGGGTATGTATGGCATTCTTCGTCTTCGTACTGGTACTGCTGACGCTGGAAGATGATACCCGTCAGGCGCTGATCGTCACGCCGTTGTGGTTCATCGCACTGGGTCTGGGCTGGTTGTTCATCGGTAAGAAACGTATGGCAGGCGTGCGTTAATCGCTAGGACGTGAGATGTAGGCCGGATAAGGCGTTTACGCCGCATCCGGCACTATGCTGGCGGGATTGCCTGATGCGGCTTCGCCTTATCAGGCCTACGTTCGAGGTCGTTGTAGGCCCGGTAAGCGCTAGCGCCACCGGGCTTTTTTATTCACCTGCGAGGGCACGCGGGAACAACACATTATTTTCCAGACTGATGTGTTCCATCAGGTCGTCGATCATCTCGTTGATGCCGTTATACATGGCTTTCCAGGTGGTGCAGGCTTCTGGCGGCGGCGTCACGTTATGGGTGATGTGTTTGATCACTTCGACCAGTTCACCCGCATCGTCATGTTCGCTTTCCATCACGCTGATTGGCCCCATCGCCTGGCTACCCATGCCCTGTTTGATCATCGGGAACAGGATCTGCTCTTCTTTCATCATGTGGCTGGACAGCTCTTCATGCAGCATGGTCAGGTTTTTCGCCAGACCGCGCGGTACGTTCGGTTTGTCTGCATGAACGCGTTCAACTTTAGTGGCCTGCAGGATCAACTCCGGCAACTGTTCGCGGTGTCTGTCGTGATAACGCACGATGATATGGTCGATGATTTCAGCCAGAGCCACGGTACGCCAGTCTTTCTCCAGCGGTTGTTCAGCCAGCTGCGCGAGCTGCGCCTCAATAACGTCTAAATCCAGCTCTTTACGCGCGGCAGCGCGTGCCAGCGTTTGCTTACCGCCGCAGCAGTAATCCATATCGTATTTACGAAACAGGGCCGAAGCGCGAGGAATAGAGAGCGCCAGTTCACCTAAAGGTTGATCGCGATAAGACATTGCCGTTACCTCATTCTCAATAATATAAGATGTATTTTAAATGCAACTTATGGCGAAGGATATAACCCTTTCGGGGTGGGGTGTTTTGTGATGAACATCACGAAAATTTCTTATTTCGTTAAGGTGCTGAATCCTATTGGAAAGGAGGGAGACGGCGAAAAAAGCCGCGTCACAGGATTAAATAAGCGCACGCTGCTGCCGATAGTTAGACCTCAGACAATACCTGCATAATAAAAGGCTACAGATGTTTAAACGAATCAAAGTGATAACCTTACTTATCACCGTGTTACTCGCCCTGGGCGCAATGCAGCTCATCTCCGCGGGCGTCTTTATTGGCGCGCTCAATAACGATAAGCAAAACTTCAACGTTTCTCAGCTTTCCAGCCAGAACGTGGCCGAGTTTACCGATGCGTGGATTAGCCTGAACCAGGCTCGCGTCACGCTCAACCGTGGGATGCTGCGTTTACAGGGAACGATGGCCAGCGATATTAACGGCGGTCAGTTGAAGGAGTTGGTGAACACGGCAAATCGCCTGTTGGCCGAGTCGAAAGCGCATTACGATAAATACTACGCTCTGCCGGAAACGCCGGGGCTGGATGAGCATCTGGCCGATCGACTGGAAGAGCAATATGGCATCTATTCTGCGACGCTGGCAAAAATGAACGCGCTGCTGGCTGAAGGAAAGCTGGAAGAGATGTTCAAGCAGAATGCCGAGCAAAAGCAAACGGCCATGCAGGAAGTTTATCGGCAATGGCGTAGCGCGCAAACGGCGCTGGCCACTGCTGGAGTGCAGGACAATGAGAGTGATTACCAGAAGATAATCTGGCTGCTGTCTGCGGTGATGTTGATTGTCGTCACCGTGATTATCGCCAGCTGGCTGGCAATGCAACGAGTGCTGCTCAAGCCGCTGCATGAGGTGATGGGACATATTCGCCATATTGCCGCAGGTGATCTGACGCACCGCATCAACGCCGATGGCAGTAATGAAATGGCGCTGCTGGCAGGCAACGTCCGCGACATGCAGCGGGCGTTGGCGAACACGGTCAGCGTGGTGCGTGACGGGGCTGACACCATTTATACCGGCGCGGGTGAAATTGCCGCTGGCAGTAACGATCTCTCTTCACGTACCGAACAGCAGGCCGCCTCCCTGGAAGAGACCGCAGCCAGCATGGAACAACTCACCGCGACCGTGAAGCAGAACGCGGATAACGCGCGTCAGGCGACCAGTCTGGCAAAAAACGCTTCACAAACAGCGCAAAAAGGCGGAAACGTGGTCGATGGCGTGGTACGTACGATGGATGAAATCGCCACCAGTTCCAGCAAAATCGCGCAAATAACCAATGTTATTGACGGCATTGCCTTCCAGACCAACATCCTGGCGTTGAACGCTGCGGTGGAAGCGGCGCGGGCGGGCGAGCAGGGGCGCGGGTTTGCCGTGGTCGCCGGTGAGGTTCGTACGCTGGCGCAGCGTAGCGCTCAGGCGGCGAAAGAGATTAAGGCGCTGATTGATGACTCGGGAAATCGGGTCAATGCGGGTACGGCGCTGGTGCATGAAGCGGGCGAAACGATGGCGGAAATTGTTAGCGCCGTGACTCGCGTGACCGATATCATGGGCGAGATTGCCTCGGCCTCTGATGAACAGAGTCGGGGTATCGATCAGGTAGGCCAGGCGGTTGCCGAGATGGATCGTGTCACGCAGCAAAACGCCTCACTGGTGGAGGAGTCCGCTTCCGCCGCCGCCGCGCTCGAAGAGCAGGCTGCACGACTGAATCAGACCGTGGCGGTATTTAAAGTGTCGCGCCGGATGGCGGCGTAAACGCCTTATCCGGCCTACATGAGATCGTACAGTCCTTGTAGGCCTGATAAGCGCAGCGCCATCAGGCATCCCCTGAAACCGGCACTACCGCCGGTTTCTGCGGTTTTGACCGCACAGCAATTACCACGCCTATTACCAGCAGCGCAATGCCGCTTACCGTCAGCAACGGCGGAAATTCCTGACGCAGGATAAAGGTATATAGCAGGCCCGCCAGTGTTTCAAAGACAATCAGCGGGCCGAGGATCACCGTCGGCAGCTTCTGGCTGGCGACGTTCCAGCACAGTGCGCCAACCCATGAGCACAATACCGCAATGGCTATCATCAGGCCGATAAACACACCAGGGCGCGGGCCGAAGGGCAGAGCGAAGTCCGGCGTTTGCCCGTTCAGCCAGAGGCAGGCGGCAATATAACCGAGCAGAGAAACAGGCAGCGTCACCAGCGCCTGGGCCGTCGCCCACATCATCGGGTGCTTATCCGGATTCTCGCGCAACCAGCGGGCGTTACGCAGCGCATACCACGCCCAGCACACCACTGAGACAAGCGCCAGCACGATACCTGAGCCATAACGCCAGCCGCTAAAGTTAGGTAACCCCTGATTCAGCTCCGAGATATTCACGCACAGCAGACCTATGCCAATCAACACCAGCGCAGGCGCCAGACGCCACCATGATAATTTGCCGTCACGCTGGCTGTAGAGCAGGTTGGCGAAAACCGGGATCACCACCGGCAATGTACCGATAATCATCGTTGAAACCGGCGCGCCGGTGCGCTGAATAGCGCTTGCCAGGCAGACGTAATAAATCAGATTACCCATCATCGTTAGCGCCAGCGCCGTTATCCAGTCTTTACGCGCCAACTGGCGCAGACGCACACGTCCCAGCCAGGCAATCGGCAACGCTATCAGCCCCAGCGCCAGATAGCGCCCCATCGACTGCAATACCGCCGGGTATTCCGGTACGATCAGCGGTCCAACAAAAATTAATCCCCACATCAGCCCGGCCAGCAGGGCATACAACACGCCGCTAATCATTTTTGACATCCACATCGCTTAACAATCAGTCGAGTGTAGGCAGGAAAAATGCCGCCGTATTGTATGAGATTGCTGATCAACGCCGGACGACTTGTTTCTGATAACGCACCGGCGTAATGCCGTAGCGATGGGTAAACGCGCGGGTGAGATGCGACTGGTCGGTGAGGCCGGTTGCGGCGGCGACCTCTGCGGCGGGCATTCCGTGAGTGAGAAAACCTTTGGCTCGCCACAGGCGGATCGCCATCAGCATCTGGTGCGGCGTGACGTGGAAATGAGACTTAAACTGACGCTGAAAATGCCAGGGACTGAGCGATGCAACCCGGGCCAGTTCATCGAGCGTGACAGGATGCATATAATTATCATGCAGATACTCGCGCACCCGTTCAAAGCGATGCGCGCCCTCCGGCAATACCGGCGCATGACGGGCCAGCGGCTGGAACGTGTCGATCAGATCGAGCAGGAGTCCTTTTTGCGCCAGCGGATCCTCCGTGTTCCACAGGCCATGGATCAGCGAGCAGAGCTGGCGTGAGCGCAGCGGATCGTGACGCGTTACGTCATGAAACCACCAGTGGCGGATCCCGGTGACCTCTTCCAGAAGAGAGGGGTCGAGATAAATCATTCGATAGCGCCAGCCGTCGGCGGTTTCGGCTTCGCCAGTATGCAGCTCATCGGGATTCATGGTGACGACAGAATGGGCGGGAGCCACGTACTGCGAGCCGCGATAGCGAAAACGTTCGGCGCCGGCTTCTATCGCGCCAATGCCAAACGCTTCATGAGTGTGCGGCTCAAAGGCGTAACGCGAGATGTGCGCATGATACAGCTCAACGCCCGGCACCTGCGCCAGATGGCGAAAGCGGGCGCTGTCTTTCTCATCAATAAATTGCTCAGGTACACCTTGCACGTTTTCTCTCCCCACGCATCATCCTGTCATTATCAGAGAGGATGCGCGGGGATGCCACCAAAATTAACTAATTTTTAACACTTACACGATGCCTTTGACGCTGTCAGCCAACGAGGTGGTCGGGCGACCAATCAGTTTGCTCAGCGTATGGCTGTCGTCGAACAGGCCGCCTTTGGAGGCGCCAGTGTCTGAGTCAGCCAGCATGTCCGCCAGTCCGGCAGGCAGGCCCACACCTTTTAGCGCGGCGGCAAAATCAGCTTCGCTCAGGTTCTGATACACCACTTTTTTACCGCTCTGTTTTGCCAGTTCGGCAGCCAACTGGCTCAGGGTCCAGCCTGCGTCGCCCGCAAGCTCATAGGTTTTACCGGCATGACCGTCTTCACTGATGACGCGCGCGGCGGCAGCGGCATAGTCGGCGCGGGTCGCTGAGGCGATTTTGCCTTCACCAGCAGCCCCGATAAACACGCCATGTTCCAGTGCAGCCGGTGCGCTGGCGAGATAGTTCTCTGTGTACCAGCCGTTACGCAGCAGCGCGTACGCGATACCGGATTCAGCCAGCATCTTCTCGGTTGCGACATGCTCATCAGCCAGCCCCAGCGGGGAGGTGTCGGCGTGCAGCAGGCTGGTGTAAGCGATAAATTTCACGTGGGCCGCCTGTGCCGCGTTAATCACGTTGCGATGCTGCGGGGCGCGTTGTCCCACTTCGCTGGAGGAGATCAGCAGTAGCTTGTCGATACCCTGTAAGGCAGTCGTCAAGGCGGCTTCATCGCTGTAATCCGCCTGACGAACGGTAATGCCCTGCTGGCTAAGCGTCGTCGCTTTCGCGGGATTACGCACAATAGCTACAATCTGGCTGGCAGGAACGGTTTTCAGCAGAGATTCTATAACGTGTTGGCCCAGTTGGCCGGTGGCGCCGGTAATCGCGATCATGGGTGACTCCTTGGTATTGGTCTTGTGTTTAATCACGCTAACACCTAAACTAACTTTTAGTAAGTACGTACAAAAAGGTTAGTATGAAAATGACAGCTACGACGCTTTCCCAGCAATTACGCGATGGCAACCTGTTTGCCGAACAGTGTCCCTCCCGCGAGGTGTTAAAACACGTCACCAGCCGCTGGGGCGTGTTGATCCTGGTGGCGCTGCGCGACGGTACGCACCGTTTCAGCGATTTGCGCCGTAAGATGGGCGGCGTCAGTGAAAAAATGTTGGCGCAATCCCTGCAGGCGTTAGAGCAGGACGGGTTTATCAATCGGGTGTCGTATCCGGTAGTACCACCGCACGTGGAGTATAGCCTGACGCCGTTGGGTGAGCAGGTGAGCGATAAAGTCGCCGCGCTGGCGGACTGGATAGAACTGAATTTGCCGCAGGTTTTGGCGCAGCGGGACGAACGGGTGGCGTGATGGGTTGGCGACGTATTTTGTAGGCCGGATAAGACGCGAGCGCGTCACATCCGGCACTAAAGTTACTTACTCAAATCCAACTGATAAATGGCAAAACCAATGTCATCGGTAGCGACTTTCTTCAGCGGATACAGGCCTTTCTCTTTGATAAATACAGCGGCTTTTTCAGACGGTGAGGTTTCAAAGCGAATATCCAGTGGTGTCTCGCTGTGAATCGGCGCCAGACGCCAGTTGTTATCTGCCGCCGGGTGAATTTCACCGGCACGCTTCGTCTGTGCACCAATCCAGGCCGCCAGCACCGAGCGGTTTTCATCGGGAGATGCAAACGCAATGTGGCTGTCGCCGGTTCCGGCAAATTTACCGCCGTAGGCGCGGTAGTTGTTGGTCGCGACGAGGAAGGTAGCATTCGGATCGACAGGCTTGCCGTTAAAGGTCAGATTTTTAATACGCTCCGCTTTCGGGTTAATGGTCTGACATTCCCCGTCGTAGCGGGCGGGTTGTGAAACATCAATCTGATAATTCACGCCGTCAATCACGTCGAAGTTATAGGTACGGAAACCATCCCAGTTAATCAACGACTGTGGTTTGCTGCTGTGGATGTCAATCTGATTGAACTGTCCGGCGGAACATTCCAGCCACTCCTTCACCTCTTTACCGCTGGCTTTCACCACCACCAGAGTGTTGGGGTAGAGATACAAATCAGCGGCGTTCCGGAAGGTTAACTGACCTTTTTCGACTTCTACGAAGCTTGCTGGATCGTTTTTGCGTCCACCAACCTTAAACGGCGCGGCGGCGGAAAGTACCGGCAGTTTTGCCAGGTCCGGATCGCCCTGGATAAAATGTTCCACATAGGCTTTCTGGGCGTTGTTCACCACCTGTACGGTCGGGTCATCCTGAACCAGTGCCAGGTAGCTGTACATGTTGTCGGCGGATTTACCGATCGGTTTGCTGACAAACTCACGCGTGGCGTCGTGATCGGCTTTCAGGATCTCAACGATTTTTTTGTCTTCTGCTGCCAGTGATTTTTTGCCCGCGGCGTCATAAATTGGGCGCGCCTCGGCTTTTGCCTGGGTGACCTGCCATTTACCGCTGTCATTATTCAACACAAGATCCACCACGCCCAGGTGATCGCCCCACATACCCGGCATCACCGCAGGAACCCCATTTAGCGTACCTTTTGCGATATCTGCGCCTTTAATATTGGCAAAGTCTTTACCCGGGAAGACGGCGTGAGCGTGACCAAACATAATGGCATCCACGCCCGGTACTTCGCTGAGGTAGTAAACGGAGTTTTCCGCCATCGTCTGATACGGGTCGGCAGAAAGCCCGGAGTGAGCAACCACCACCACGACATCGGCGCCTTTTTCCCGCATTTCCGGGACATACTTACGCGCGGTTTCGGTGATGTCGTTCACCGTTACTTTGCCGCTGAGGTTGGCTTTATCCCAGGTCATAATCTGCGGTGGCACAAAGCCGATATAGCCAATCTTTAGCGTCTGCTTGTTCCCATCCTTGTCGACCACCTCAGTGTTTTTGATCAGGTAAGGCGTAAACAGCGGCTTCCTGGTTTTAACGTCGATGATATTGGCGTTAACGTAAGGGAATTTCGCCCCGGCCAGCGCGTTGTGCAGATACTCCAGACCGTAGTTGAATTCATGGTTGCCGAGGTTACCCACCGCGTAATCGAGGGTATTCAGCGCTTTATATACCGGGTGAATTTCGCCTGCTTTCAGCCCTTTGGCCGCCATGTAATCCCCGAGCGGGCTGCCCTGAATCAGATCGCCATTATCAACCAGCACGCTGTTTTTGACTTCACCACGCGCAGCGTTGATCAGACTTGCCGTACGTACCAGGCCGAATTTTTCAGTCGGTGTATCTTTGTAATAATCGAAATCCATCATATTGCTATGCAAATCAGTGGTTTCCATTATACGCAGATCGACGGTCGCGGCATTGACGCTGGCTGCAATCAGCGTTGCCAGAAGCGTTGCACTAAACTTAATCATCAGGGGCATCCTTTTAAGATCTAAGCCACAAAAGAAAATGTATATAAATCTTCTTGCTTACAGAACTGTGAATCATGACATGAATATAGCGTTTAAAACCGCAGACGCTATCACAGTTGGCGGATCCCCTGACGATCGGGTATAAGTAAAACAACGAGTTAACACCACTGATATAAACGAGGTGGAGAATGCTAGAACATGTATGCCAGCTTGCACGGAACGCGGGCGATGCCATTATGCAGGTCTACGATGGAATCAAACCGATGGAGATTACCAGCAAGCAGGACGATTCTCCGGTCACGGCGGCGGATATCGCCGCGCATACGGTGATCCTCGAAGGATTACTGGCGCTGACGCCGGATATTCCAGTCCTGTCTGAAGAAGCGCCTCCTGGCTGGGATGTTCGCCAGCACTGGCAGCGCTACTGGCTGGTAGACCCGCTGGACGGTACCAAAGAGTTCATTAAGCGTAACGGTGAATTCACCGTCAATATTGCGCTGATCGAGAAGGGAAAACCGGTACTGGGCGTGGTTTACGCGCCGGTAATGAAAGTGATGTACAGCGCGGCTGAAGGTAAAGCGTGGAAAGAAGAGTGCGGCGTGCGCAAACAAATCCAGGTACGTGACGCGCGTCCGCCGCTGGTGGTGATTAGCCGCTCGCATGCCGACAATGAGTTAAAAGAGTATCTGCAGCAGTTGGGCGATCACCAGACCACCTCGATTGGCTCATCGCTGAAGTTCTGCCTGGTGGCGGAAGGGCATGCGCAACTGTATCCGCGTTTTGGGCCAACTAACGTCTGGGATACCGCCGCGGGCCACGCCGTTGCCGCCGCAGCCGGAGCGCACGTTCACGACTGGCAGGGGAAAACGCTGGATTACACCCCACGTGAATCGTTCCTCAACCCCGGCTTCCGCGTCTCTATTTATTGAGCAATTTGTGCAGCAGGGCAATCACCTGCTGCACTTCTTCCTGCGTTAACGCCCCATCTTTTGCCCACTGAACGCGTCCGTCCTTGTCGAGTACGGCAATAGCGGAGCTCTCTTCATCCAGTTGCCAGGCCTTACGCGCAACGCCATTGCTGTCGACAATAAATTGTGACCACGGGTAGAGCTTCTTATTGCTCTCCAGACTGCTACGCACAAACATACCGGAACCGGGAATGGCGTCATCCGTGTTGACGATAGTGGTGGTCTGGTATTTGTCATGCGGCAGCTTGGCCGTCTTGATTGCCTCGATCAGCGTTGCATTTTTCTCTTTGGCGGAGGTGCGCCCGGCAATGTGTTGCACAATTCGCACTTTCCCCGGCAACTGCGCGCTATTCCAGCTTTTATAGCTAAACTTATCGTTATCGAGAATCAGTTCGCCGCGATCGGCGATTCCCACCGGCGGTACGCGCTGGTTAGTCTCAAACTTATGAGCGGAAGCAATCATCGGCAGCAGCAGACACGACAGCGCCAGCAGTTTTTGTAAGGTCATAGGTTTTCCTTCTTTCTTTATTTTGCAGGTGATCCGACCACTTGGGTCTGGAGTTTAATCATATGTGCGATTGCTGCTTTTTCCCGCAAGCGCGATGCCAGTTTGCGGACGGGCGCACAAATCCTGCGAAAATTGAAGGCTTATACTGAAGACAGCGAAGCGTTGAAAAGATAATTCTGAATAATTGTAACCTGAAGGTAAATAAACTTATACACGCTGGAAACATCAACGAGATAGTCTATAGTCATAGGGCATTAAAATTTGCGCCTGAGGATTGTCGGACCGATTGTGGTACCGCAAAGGCGTAATACTCAGCAGGAGACAACAATGAAAATTTTCCAACGATACAACCCGCTGCAGGTGGCGAAGTACGTGAAGATCCTGTTTCGTGGACGGTTATATATCAAGGATGTAGGCGCTTTTGAATTTGATAAGGGTAAGATTCTTATCCCAAAAGTGAAGGACAAGCTGCATTTTTCTGTGATGTCCGAAGTTAACCGTCAGGTCTTGCGTCTGCAAACTGAGATGGCTTGATCAAGTGCTATGCGGTAGTTAAAAAAACGGCTCCTGGACAGGAGCCGTTGATGTTTCTGTAAGGCGTTACGACGCCTTTGCCTCTTCTTTTGCATCTGGCAGCTTTGGTACCAGAACGGTAGGTTTACTGTCCAGACGCGTCACCAGCAGCTGATCGATCTTGTAGTTATCGATATCCACTACTTCAAATTTATAGCCTGAATACTTCACCGAGTCGGTGCGTTTCGGGATTTTACGCAGCATGAACATCATAAAGCCGCCGATGGTTTCATAGTTGCCGGACTGCGGGAACTCGTCGATATCCAGGACGCGCATTACGTCATCAATCGGTGTACCGCCGTCGACCAACCATGAGTTTTCATCGCGCGCCACAATCTGCTCTTCCAGACCCTGGCCTACCAGATCGCCCATCAGCGTCGTCATAACGTCGTTGAGCGTGATAATCCCCACCACCAGCGCGTACTCGTTCATGATGACGGCAAAGTCTTCGCCTGCGGTTTTGAAGCTTTCCAGCGCTTCAGAGAGCGTCAGCGTGTCCGGGACGATCAGCGTATTGCGGATCTGTACGCCGCTGTTCAACGCCATACTTTGGTTGGCCAGTACGCGGTTGAGGAGATCCTTTGAATCGACATAGCCAATGATGTGGTCGATATCTTCGTTACATACCAGGAACTTGGAGTGGGGATGTTCCGCCACCTTATTCTTCAGGCTTTGCTCATCTTCGTGGAGATCGAACCAGATAATATTCTCGCGCGAGGTCATTGAAGACGGTACGGTCCGCGATTCCAGTTCGAACACATTTTCAATCAGCTCATGCTCCTGCTTACGCAGAACCCCCGCCAGCGCACCGGCTTCGACCACGGCGTAAATGTCGTCCGAGGTGATGTCGTCTTTACGTACCATTGGGATCTTAAACAGACGGAAAATGTTGTTTGCCAGACCGTTAAAGAACCACACCAGCGGGCGGAAGACCAGCAGGCAGAAGCGCATCGGGTTGATGATACGCAAAGCCACAGCTTCTGGCGCAATCATACCGATGCGTTTCGGGGTTAAATCCGCGAACAGGATGAACAGGCCAGTAACCAGTGAGAACGACAAAATAAAGCTTAACTGTTCAGAGAGCTCTGGAGCGAAGTACTTCGAGAAAAGGCTGTAAAACGCCGGGGAGAATGCTGCATCACCGACGATACCGCCGAGAATGGCGACCGCGTTAAGGCCGATTTGCACGACGGTAAAAAACATGCCGGGGTTTTCCTGCATCTTCAAAACTCGTTGTGCGTTTACGTTGCCTTCATCGGCAAGCAGTTTAAGTTTTATTTTGCGTGATGCAGCAAGCGAGATCTCGGATATCGAGAAAAACGCACTCACGGCGATCAGGCAGAGAATGACTAAAATACTGTTTAACATATCTTATCCGGCGCTGTGCCAGATCCTCGGAAGGGAGAAATTGATAAATCCATGCGAAAACCGGCTCGTGGAGTTGAGCCGGTAAATTCAGAAGCTAGTATAGCGTAAGGTACTGTAAAGTCGCCAGAGGAGCTTTTTTGGCCTTATTCTGTGGGATTCAGCCTGCGCACCATCTGCATCTCTTTTTCGCTATAGGGCGAACCATCTGGCTTTAGCACATCATGAAACCATAGTTGCGCCGTCGTTTCGTCAAGCGGGATATCCGGCCACGGCAGCCAGGTTTGCGTTTTCCCCTGCACCAATCCCCAGTGAAAGCTGGAAACGCGCTGGGCGCTAAACAGCGGCAGTTGTTCTTCTATTCGGCTATCGACATGGCGTGCCAGCCACTCGGTACAAAAGAGCGGCCTGCCAAATTCAGCCAACTGCGACAGAAGAGACAACTGGCCAGGGGTATCGACATACGCATGGTAGCTAATCACGTCGGAAAGCCGCAGCGCGGCTATATCAACAGGATGCGTAAACGCATTCTCGCATGCCGCGCGATCGTCAATATGCCAGGCCGCTACGGTCAACGGTTGAGATGGTGACTCCTGCCGCGCCCAGCTAAACAGGTGGGTCATCAGGGTTAAGGCGTAAATTTCCAGTCTGTCGTCATAGCGGGCAAATTCGCCGGTATGACAAAAAATCCCGCCGTTGCCTGGCTCATTATATAAATCCCAGACGCTGATACGCGAGTCATGGCGAAAGTAACGGATGATATCTCTGACGTAGGCTTCAATTTGCGGCCAACAGCATCGGTCCAGCACGCAGGCACGGCCTGGGCTACCCGCAGCCTGGCTGTTGTGAACCCCTGGAACCGGGGATTTTTGCTGACCGATAACGGGTTCATCACCGGAAAACGCGCAGTCGTCGAGCAGCGTCAGCATCACTTTTATGCCGTGGCTATGGGCAATGCTCAGGAAGAGGTCGATGCGCTCGAGCAGCCCATCGCGATCATGCTGCCAGACGGTAAACGGTAAATTTGTTCGCAACTGGTTATAGCCATACTGGCTGGCCCAGCCGAGTTCCTGATCGATAGTGCCGCTATCGAAACTCTCTGCTTGCCACATTTCGAGCCAGTTAACCGCGGTGCGCGGCAAGTAGTTAAAACCGCAGCCCCAGGCTTGCTGTTGATACCAGCTTTGCGCCCGTGCTTTGCTCCATGGGTTATACATGATGCGCTCCTTATTCTGCATCTGAGAGACTGACGCGTCCCGTTGCACGCTGCGTGGCGCTGCCACCCCAAACCTCATCGTACTCGTAGCCGGTGAGCTGTTTGATCACCCCCCGGGTTTCTTCATCGCAGTCGCGATAGTTGCCACCCAGTTTGCGGCGGGCGATCTCTTTGAGCAGGATTTTGTGGGTTTCGCGAGTCAGTTTGAATTTGTAGGTGGCGTAGAAACTCACCGCCAGCAGCGCCGCGGTAGCAAAGATCATCAATCCGATAATAGCGTGGAGCGCGCTTTCCGGCTGCGCGCCGCTGCCTTTTACAAAGCCTGATTCTTCCAGCACCATGCCGATAAGCAAAATAGCGATTGCCACCGTACTTTTACGCGTGAGTACCATAACGCCGGCAAAAATCCCTTCGCGGCGCTGCTGGGTCACCATTTCATCGATATCAGGAATAAAGCTGTAGATATTCCATGGGATATAGTAAAGGCCAGAACGCGCCATGCCGAGCAGAATAAAGATCGCAGAGAACAGAATATTGGATACCTGAGTTTCGGTATAATAAATAACAAATAAAAATACCAATACGCTAAATATACAAGTGTAAGAGAGGCGTAGTGCTGCTGATGGGGTTATATTGAGTTTATTCAGTAATAGCATAAATCCATAGGTGCCAAAAACTGAAGCAAAAGCGGCAATGCTTAACCAGCCAGAAACGGAGGCGGCATCCTGGCTCAAACAATAAACCACGTAATAGGTAAATACTGAACCGAATACATCCATAGCGGTAAAAGAGAAAATATAAATAATAATATGCAGGCGAAATGCCCGGATCCTGAAAGACGAGAACAGATCGAGTATCAAATATTTAAGGTGATTCAGTATCCCGCTATTGCGTTGCAGGTCAGCCTGGAATGTCTCTTCCTGAACGTCTTTAGCCTCCCACGTGCAGCGCCAGGTTATGAACACCGCGATGCAAAACACGACGGAAAAGATAAGCCCGGTTAGCGTATAGGTAAACGGATTATCTTTGCCGGTAAACTGCATCAGGATGCCGGGTACCGATACGGCCAGAAATCCGCCCAGCTGCGAGCAGATCATGCGCACGCCGGAGAGGCGGCTGCGCTCTTCGTAGCGGTTAGTCATTTCTGCGGCCAGGGTTTCCCACGGCACCAGCACCATCGCTGAAAGCAGCTCAATCGACAAATAGGTTCCCAGGTAATACCAGTAACCCATGTCGGTCAGCCACAGCAGGGCATAGAGAAACATTAAAGGAGAACTGAGTAATAAAAAGAAGCGGCGACGGCCAAATCTGCGGCCCAGCCACGTGTCGCCAAAGTTATCGGTGATATAACCCATAATTGGGCTAAGTACAGCATCAATCACGCGGGCAATGGCAAATATTGAGCCTGCTTCCAGCACGCTTAAACCGCAGTAGGTGGTGTAAAAAAATAAAAGCCATGTTCCGATAATGGCGAAAGCACCGCCGCCAAATAAATCAGTAATGCCATAGCCGATCGCTACACCATAACTGACTCTGCGTTCAGTTGGTTTGACCATAATATTTTTCCAGTATGTAGGGTATGCGTATTCCGGTATTATCCGGCTGGTGTTATTTAATTCTGCAGCGTTAAATTAATTTTAATTATTAATGGTTATCCATTGTCGGGTTTTAGATGAGTGATAAATAGCCTCAACCATCGCCAGTGATTTGCGGGCTTCATTAATGTTGATATATTCTGTCTGACCTCCATGAGTAATTGCATGATAAAACTGACGAATAGCCTGCTGGTGGCCCAGACCCCAGTAACTTTTGGCGTGACCGTCCGGTGAACCATCGCAGTCCAGTTTCAGGCGTCGGTCCGCTGTAACGCGCCACAGGGTATTGTCCGTGAGCTGGAGCATGCCTTGCTCACAATGGATCTCCAGCAGCAGCGGTGAATCGAGGGTGTTGCAGTTGCTGGCGTAAAACAGACCGCGAGCGCCGTTGGCAAAGTGCAGGGTCGCCATCGCGCTGTCTTCGGCTTCGGTGACATCTGCCAGTTCACCGCTGTCCACCACGCCTTTCAAACGCGTCACGCCGCCGGCGAACCACTGCATCAGATCGAGAGTATGAATAGCCTGGTTGATCAGTAAACTGCCGCCTTCGCTGGCGAAACGCCCGCGCCACGGGCTTTCGCTGTAATAAGCCCTGGAGCGTGACCAGGTCAAAACAGCTTTAACGCTTAGCATTTTGCCAAGCGTATTTTTCGCCAGTTCATCGCGGATACGTAAACTGGTTGGATTAAGCCGGTTTTGATAGCACACGCCCAGAAGGCCCTGGGCGGATGCCGCTGCGTTAGCGATGTCTGCCACCTCTGTACAATTCAAGCCCACCGGTTTTTCGCAAAACACATGTTTCCCTGCGGCAAGCGCGGCGGTAATCATGTTTTTGTGTTCGAAATGAGGCGTGCAGATATGGACGACGTCGATGTCATTATCCAGCAGCATCTCACGGTAATTCTGGTAATAGCGGCAGTTATAAGCCATGGCCTGTTGCAAACCGGTGGCACTATCAATATCGACCAGCGCACGCAGCGTGACCCCCGGCAAAAGCCGGAGGGCGTTAACGTGACTGCGGTGAATAGCGCCCGCGCCGATGATGGCGGCATTTAGCGTTGTCATGTCACCTCCGGTTATGCGCGGGCATTCGCCAGCATTTGCGCCTTCACGCACAGTTCTGCGGCTTTAAAGGCGTGGGCCTGAGTCATGGCGTTTTCCGTGCGATTCAGACAATCGAGAATGAATTCGCCGAAGAAAGGAAAGCCGACTTTGCCCGCAACCGGGTAGCGGAATTCCCCGTCTTTATTCACCAGATACACCACGTCCTGTTCACCCCGGGTGATATCCACATACTTGCGGATCTCAATGTAACCTTCGGTACCCAGCAACGTCAGGCGTCCATCCCCCCAGCTACTGAGCCCCTGCGGCGTGAACCAGTCGCAGCGGAAATAGCCGGTCGCCCCGTTATCGCCCGCCAGCATGGCATCGCCAAAGTCTTCGAACTGCGGGTACTGTGGATGATTGACGTTACGCACCTGGCTGGCGACGATATGCGCCTCGCTGTTGCCGGTATAAAACAGAAATTGTTCGATTTGATGGCTGCCGATGTCGCACAGAATGCCGCCAAAATAGCGTTTGTCATAAAACCAGTCCGGGCGCCCGTGACCTTCGCGGTGCGGACCGGTGCCGAGGGTTTGCATCACGCGCCCAATTGCCCCCTGGTGGACAAGCTGACCGGCAAAAACAGCGCTTTCAACGTGCAGACGCTCGCTGTAATAGACTGCGTATTTGCGCCCGGTTTTCGCCACCATCGCTTTGGCGTCTTCAAGCTGTGCGAGGGTGGTTAACGGAGCCTTGTCGGTGAAGTAGTCTTTTCCGGCCGCCATGACCTTTAGTCCCAGCGGACAGCGCTCGGAAGGAATTGCCGCTCCGGCAACCAGTTGGACCTCGCGATCGTTGAGGATTGTCTCGAGCGAATCGGCCACCTGCGCCTGCGGATACTGCTGCAGAAATTGATCGATTTTGTGCGGGTCGGGATCGTAAACCCATTTCAGCGTGGCGCCTGCTTCAATCAACCCGTTACACATGCCGTAGATATGACCATGATCGAGTGAGGCCGCGGCAATGACAAACTCGCCAGGTTTCACGACCGGCTGAGGCTTCCCGGTAGGGGCGTAGTGCATTCCATCTTGCTTGTTCATTCTTTAACTCCTGAATCTAAGTCTTTACCCAGAGGGATGGCGCCCACTTCCGTGAAATTGCTTACGGAGGCGGATTTCTCATAGAAATGCGGGGCGATGTCAATCAGGCCGCCGGTGCGATAAAACGCATCGGTGTGGTGAATGGGCAGCGTCACCACCGTGCGGGTGATGGCGGATTTATAGATAGCGGTAATCAACTCCAGCGAGCGCTTGCCCTGTTCGCCATCGACCAGGGGACGGAGCTGTTGTTCGATGGCATTAAGCAGGTTATCGATTTGCCCAGTATGTAGCGTCCATTGCAGCGGTGGCGTAGTGCGAAAAAGTGTCTCCAGATGCTGTTCCAGCTCGCCGTTATTGTCAGTTTGCGGGAAGCCGTTATCCGCCGACTGGCTGGCATGAACCTGCCACGGCGCGGAAATACGCGCTTTTTCACCCTGAATGACAATCTTTTGATCTTCACCGTGATGCACCACGGAGGCGGTCAACTGCGTCAGTGCCCCGTTCGGGTATTTGAAGATAGCCGCGCTAAGATCCTCGACTTCGGCGTTGTCATGGGCGACGTTGGTCATCATCGCCACCACTTCAGTTGGGAAACCCAGCATCCATTGAATGGCGTCAATGTGGTGTACCGCGTGATTCAGCGTGCAGCCGCCGCCTTCTTTCTGCCACGTGCCGCGCCACCATAGATCGTAATAGCAGTGTCCGCGCCACCAGAATGAATCCACCTGTGCATGGCAAATCTTGCCCGCCAGCCCGGAATCAACAACGGTTTTCAGCCGCCAGAAGGCATCGGTAAAGCGGTTTTGCGCGATGATCGATAAGGTTTTCCCGCTGGCCTTTTGCGCGGCGATCATCGCATCGCACTCTTCGAGCGAAGAGGCCATTGGTTTTTCGCACAACACATGTTTTCCGGCCTGCAGCGCATCAATGCTGATGGCTGCGTGCACGTACGGCGGGGTGCAGACATCTACCACATCGATCTCAATGTCCGCGTCCAGCATCGCCTGATGACTGCGGTAGACTCGCGCTTCGCTCAGGCCGTAGCGTGATTTCTTTTCTTCCGCTTTCTCCGGGTAGATATCAACCAACGCGACAATCCGGCAACGATCGGCAAACTGTAAATACCCCTGAATGTGGTTGTGGGAGATATTCCCGGTTCCGACAATGGCAATGTTGAGCATGATTTTCTCCTGCGCGTTACCAGCTACCGGAAGCGTCCAGCGTGCGGCTGGTCGCGGTTTTTTCAACTGAGGAGGCGATACGTTGCTGGAGCAACTGGAAGTAGCGCTGCTCATCGATTGGTAGCTCAACCCAGTCATCGGTCCAGGTAGAAAGGTGCATCGCATTGGAAAGCGTCAGGCCGCGAATGCCTTCCAGACCGGGGGCGATCAGCGGTTCGCCGTGCAGAATTGCGGCGGTGAAATTGCGGGTAATGACATAGTGCTCGCTGCATTCTGGTTCGGTAGGGATTATCACCTCCCAGCATTCAGGCTCACCAAAACCGTTTTGCCAGCGCGCATTAAAGTCGGTTTCGGATTCCCGTAGTCTCCAGAAGCGCAATCGGCCTTCTTCCACCACGACTTTTCCCCGACTGCCGACAATTTCCAGGCGGTTTGTGCCGGGCGTTTCGGCGACGGTGGTGATAAACACGCCGGTCGCACCGTTGGCGTATTCCGCGTAGGCCGTGACGTCATCTTCAACTTCAATCTGGCGGTGCTTGCCAAACTGGCAAAAAGCGCGCAAGCGTACCGGCATGCCGACCAGCCATTGCCATAAATCGAGCTGGTGCGGATCCTGATTAAGCAGCACGCCGCCGCCTTCACCTTTCCAGGTCGCGCGCCAGCCGCCGGAGTTGTAATAGCTCTGCGAACGATACCAGTTGGTAATGATCCAGTTAGAGCGACGCAGTTCGCCGAGTTCGCCGCTGTCGATCAGATCTTTAACTTTCTGATACAGCGGATTGGGGCGCTGGTTGTACATCATGCTGAACACCACATCGCATTCGCGCGCGCAGGCATTCATCTCTTGTACCTGCGCGGTATAGACCCCGGCAGGCTTCTCGCACAGCGTATGGATGCCAAGTCGCATGGCCATCATCGATAAACCCGGATGGTCATAGTGCGGAGTGGCGACGATAACGGCGTCAATAAGCCCACTTTCCAGCATCTCACGCGCGTCGCTGAATAACGTCACCTCTTCACCGACCAGCCGTTGGATAGCCGCATGTTTATCAGGATTGTTATCACACACTGCGGTAAGCACTGCTTCGTGTACCGTTCCGGCCAGCAGGTAGCGCGCATGGACGGTACCAATGTTGCCAACCCCAATAATGCCAAAGCGTATTTTTTTCATGTCGTGCCTTTTTCATGAGAAATAAGGGATATGCGGAACATAAGAAACGCCTGGAATATCGACAATGTGATTTTGTGAGAACGGTTGCAGGATGAAAAAGAAGTTCATCCGGTCATTGAAAAAGTGTTTTAGAGTCAATGAACTACGTTTGCAAAAAATTGCAAAGATTGATTGCGAGTGAGGTCACAGAATGTCTGGCAAGCTAAAAATGGATGAAATTGCTGCCCTGACGGGGTACTCGGTGAGTACAGTGTCGAGGGTGCTTAGCGGGAAGTCATATACCAGCGATAAAGCGCGTGAGGCGATCGTCAGCTGCGCGCGCAGGCTGGGTGTTCTGGACTCGCTGTCCAGTGGACGACTGTTGATCAACGGCATTGCCGTTTTCGCTCCGTTGCGCACTTTCACCGCCCGTGGCGATGCGTTTTATCTTGAAGTCACGCGCGGAATTGCGGAGGCGATAGCGCCGCATGATGTCTATCTGAGTTACTGCGGGCTGGATGAGCAACGCGCGGACATCAAGGTCTTTCAGGAAAAGGCCAACAATAAGAATATCAATGCCATTATTCTTATCGGCATTGATGACCCGACCGTGCATAAACTGGCGCAACTGCTGGATAAACCCTGCGTGTTGATTAACTCGCAGGACAAAGAAGGGTTACTGGATGCGGTATCTCCCGATCATCGGACGATTGGCAACCGTGCTGTGCAATACCTTTTTGATCAGGGGCATCGGCGTATTCTCCATGTCACCAGCCTGCGCCGGGAAACGATGTACTGGCGTCTGGAGGGCATTAAGGAGGTCTACAGACAGTATCAGATACCGTTTGATACCGGGCGCGATCTGCTGGTGACGGAAGGGTTTTCTGAGGATGAATCAGAGCGGGCTATAGGCAACTGGCTACGTGAAACGCCGCGTGAAGCATGGCCAGAGGTGATTTTCTGCGCCGGGGCGTCAATGTCGACGGGCATTCGGCGGATCCTGGAAAACGTTGGCGTGGAGATACCCGGTGAGCTGTCGCTGATGACGACGGATGTTCAGGAACTGGACGCGCATATCGTTGCCGCGGTAACCAGTATCACTATCCCCTGTCGGGCGCTGGGTGTGGAAGCGGTGCATTTGCTGCAGAACCGTCTTAATCGCCCCTCTGCGCCGGTATTTAACCTGTTGCTGAAGGGAAAGGTGACGGATCGGGGAACCGTCACCCACGCAACGCGCCATGCCGCGCGGGTGACGGTCGCTCGTTAATTGCGGATTAACGTTCTGGCGGCAGGCAAACGCCGATGCCACCAATTCCACAGTAGCCATATGGATTTTTGTGCAGGTACTGCTGGTGATCGTCCTCGGCATAGTAGAACGGGGTTGCCGTAGTGATTTCCGTTGTAATGGCGCGCTCGTCGCCTGCGGCGGTCATTGCTGCCTGAAAACGCGCAAGGCTCGCCTGTGCCGCGGCGGTTTGCTCTGGCGTTAACGGGTAAATGGCGGAGCGATACTGCGTACCCTGGTCGTTCCCCTGACGCATGCCCTGCGCCGGGTCGTGATTTTCCCAGAACACCTGCAGCAGTTGTTCGTAGCTGATAACATGCGGGTCATAGACAACGCGTACCGCTTCGGCGTGCCCGGTATCGCCGGAACAGACTTCGCGGTAGGTTGGATTAGGGGTGTAGCCGCCGGTGTATCCGGCTGCCGTGCTGTATACCCCGGGTAATGACCAGAATAAACGTTCAACGCCCCAGAAGCATCCCATGGCGAAATACGCTATTTCCATACCGTCGGGCACGTTGGTCATCGAATGTTGGTTAACCGCATGCAGCGTTGCCACTGGCATCGGGGTGTTGCGTCCAGGTAGGGCATCTGCTTGAGTAACAAGATGCTTTCTATCAAATAAACTCATGGCCGTTCTCCCGAAATCAGTCATTTGGGTTAAGGTTGTAACGAGACGCGTCTTTGCCCACAATAAACGGCGTGAATACGTCTAGAGTTAAACATAAGAAATATTTGGGTTGTCGTCTGTTTTTCAACTCTTATTGTTGATTTTTTGTTAAGCCGAGGAACGGCATAGTATTTTTTTCCAGGGGTGGGAAAAAAGGATATTCAGGAGAAAATGTGCCACATATCCGTCAGTTATGTTGGGTGGGATTACTGTGCTTAAGTGGCTCCGCCGCCGCCGCGAATGTTCGCTTACAGGTCGAAGGATTATCAGGACCGCTGGAGAAAAACGTCCGTGCGCAGCTGTCCACGATTCAAAGTGATGAAGTCACTCCGGACCGACGCTTTCGTGCGCGCGTTGATGATGCCATCCGCGAAGGGCTAAAGGCGCTGGGCTACTTTGAGCCAACCATTGATTTCGAACTGCGTCCGCCGCCGGCGAAAGGACGTCAGGTGCTGATTGCCAAAGTGAATGCTGGCGAGCCGGTGCTGATTGGCGGCACCGAGGTGATTCTGCGCGGTGGCGCGCGTACGGACAAAGATTATCTCGATCTGCTGAAAACGCGGCCGGCAATCGGCACTGTGCTGAATCAGGGGGACTATGACAACTTCAAAAAGTCACTCACCAGCGTGGCGCTGCGCAAAGGCTATTTCGACAGTGAATTTAATAAAAGCCAGCTTGGCATAGCGCTTGAGCGCCGCCAGGCGTTCTGGGATATCGATTACAACAGCGGCGAACGCTATCGCTTTGGACATGTCACCTTTGAAGGTTCGCAAATTCGCGACGAGTACCTGCAAAATCTGGTGCCTTTTAAAGAAGGTGAAGAGTACGAGTCAAAAGATCTGGGCGAACTGAACCGTCGTCTGTCGGCGACCGGCTGGTTTAATTCTGTGGTCGTCGCGCCGGAATTTGATAAAGCCCGCAAAACCAAAGTACTGCCGCTAAAAGGCGTGGTCTCGCCGCGAACCGAAAACACCATCGAAACCGGGGTCGGTTATTCAACTGACGTCGGGCCACGGGTAAAAACCTCGTGGAAAAAGCCCTGGATGAACTCCTATGGCCACAGCCTGACCACCAGCGCCAGTATCTCGGCGCCAGAGCAGGTTCTTGATTTCAGCTATAAAATGCCGCTGTTAAAGAACCCGCTGGAGCAGTATTACCTGGTGCAAGGGGGCTTTAAGCGTACCGATTTAAACGATACCGAGCAGGACTCCACGACGCTTGCGGTTTCCCGCTACTGGGATCTCTCCAGCGGCTGGCAGCGAGCGATTAACCTGCGCTGGAGCCTTGACCACTTTACCCAGGGTAACGTCACCAATACCACCATGCTGCTCTATCCAGGCGTGATGATTAGCCGAACGCGTTCGCGCGGTGGCCTGATGCCTGTGTGGGGCGATTCTCAGCGTTATTCTATTGATTACTCCAACACGGCCTGGGGTTCAGACGTTGATTTCTCCGTCTTCCAGGCGCAAAACGTCTGGATCCGCACGCTGTACGACAGGCACCGCTTTGTGATGCGCGGCAACCTCGGCTGGATCGAAACCGGCGACTTCGACAAAGTGCCGCCGGATCTGCGTTTCTTCGCCGGGGGCGATCGCAGCATTCGTGGTTACAAATACAAATCTATTTCGCCTGAAGGCAGCGACGGCAAGCTGAAAGGGGCCTCGAAGCTGGCGACCGGCTCGCTGGAATATCAGTACAACGTGACCGGAAAATGGTGGGGCGCAATGTTTGTCGATAGCGGTGAAGCGGTCAGCGATATCCGCAAAAGCGATTTCAAAACCGGCGCCGGGGTCGGCGTACGCTGGCAATCGCCGGTCGGTCCCATCAAGCTCGACTTTGCCGTTCCTGTCGGCGACAAAGATGAACATGGTTTACAGTTTTACATCGGTCTGGGGCCTGAATTATGAGTTTATGGAAGAAGATAAGCCTCGGCGTGCTGATTTTTATCCTGCTGCTGTTAGGCACGGTGGCGTTCCTCGTTGGCACCACCTCGGGCCTGCATCTGATCTTCAAAGCGGCTAATCGTTGGGTTCCGGGTCTGGAAATTGGTCAGGTCACCGGCGGCTGGCGGGATCTATCGCTCAAAAATATTCGTTACGACCAGCCTGGCGTGGCGGTGAATGCTGGTGAAGTGCATCTGGCCGTGGGGCTTAACTGCCTGTGGGACAGCAGCCTGTGCGTCAACGATCTGGCGCTGAAAAACATCAACGTGGCGATCGACAGCAAAAAGATGCCGCCCTCAGCGCCGGTTGAAGAAGAAGAGAGCGGTCCGCTCAACCTTTCCACGCCTTACCCAATTACGCTTTCGCGCGTGGCGCTGAACAACATCAACATCAAAATCGATGACACCACAGTTTCGGTGCTGGATTTTACCTCCGGCCTGAACTGGCAGGAAAAAACGCTGACGCTGAAGCCAACGTCATTACAGGGGCTGCTGATTGCACTGCCTAAAGTGGCCGAAGTGGCGCAGGAAGAGGTCGTCGAACCGAAGATTCAAAACCCGCAGCCGGATGAAAAACCGCTCGGCGAAACGCTAAAAGATCTGTTCTCAAAACCGGTGCTGCCGGAAATGACCGATGTCCATCTGCCGCTCAATCTCAACATTGAAGAGTTTCGTGGCGAGCAGTTGCGCGTGACCGGGGATACAGATTTAACGGTACATAACATGCTGCTGAAAGTGAGCAGCATTGACGGCAACATGAAGCTTGATGCGCTGGATATCGACTCGAATCAGGGAACGGTAAAAGCCAGCGGCACGGCGCAACTCACCGACACATGGCCGGTTGATATTACGTTAAACAGCACACTCAACATCGACCCGTTAAAAGGTGAAAAGGTGAAGCTGAAGGTCGGCGGCGCGCTGCGTGAACAGCTGGAAGTCGGCGTCAATTTGTCTGGTCCGGTGGATATGGACCTGCGGGCGCAGACGCGTCTGGCAGAAGCCGGATTGCCGCTCAACATTGAGGTGGTGAGTAAGCAGGTTTACTGGCCGTTTACCGGCGACAAACAGTTCCAGGCCGATGACATCAAGCTCAAACTAACCGGCAAGATGACAGACTATACGCTGTCGATGCGTACCGCCGTGAAAGGGCAGGATATTCCTCCGGCTACCATCACGCTGGACGCCAAAGGCAACGAACAGCAGATCAATCTCGACAAACTCAGCATTGCGGCGCTGGAAGGAAAAACCGAGCTGAAAGCGCTGGTGGACTGGCAGCAGGCGATCAGCTGGCGCGGCGAGTTAACGCTGGATGGTATCAATACCGCGAAAGCGATCCCGGACTGGCCGTCAAAACTGAATGGCCTGGTGAAAACGCGCGGCAGTCTGTACGGCGGAAGCTGGCAGATGGAGGTTCCGGAGCTGAAGCTGACCGGCAACGTGAAGCAGAATAAGGTCAATGTGAACGGTTCGCTGAAGGGGAACAGCTACCTGCAGTGGACGATCCCTGGCCTGCATCTGGAACTGGGACGCAACAGTGCGGACGTGAAAGGGGAACTGGGGGTCAAAGACCTCAATCTCGACGCGACGATTGATGCACCGAGCCTGGATAACGCGCTACCGGGATTAGGCGGGACGGCGAAAGGGCTGGTAAAAGTTCGCGGTACGGTTGAAGCGCCACAGCTGCTGGCGGATATCACCGCCCGCGGTCTGCGCTGGCAGGCGCTTTCCATCGCTCAGGTACGTGTCGAAGGCGACGTGAAATCGGCCGAGCAAATCGCGGGTAATCTCAACGTTCGCGTAGAGCGGATTGTACAACCTGACGTGAATATTGGTCTGGTGACGCTCAACGCCAAAGGCAGTGAAAAGCAGCATGAGCTGCAGTTGCGCATTCAGGGTGAGCCGGTTTCCGGTCAACTGGACCTTGCCGGGAGCTTTGATCGCAAAGAACAGCGCTGGAAAGGGGCGTTAAGCAATACTCGCTTCCAGACGCCGGTCGGTCCGTGGTCGCTCAACCGTTCTGTCGCGCTGGATTATCGCAACCAGGAACAGAAAATCAGCATTGGGCCGCACTGCTGGAACAACCCGAATGCGGAACTGTGCGTACCGCAAACCATTGATGCCGGCGCATCGGGACGCGCGGTGGTGAACCTTAACCGCTTCGACCTGGCGATGTTAAAACCGTTCATGCCGGATACAACCCAGGCCAGCGGCGTGTTCACCGGCAAAGCTGATGTGAGCTGGGACACCACTAAAGAAGGGCTGCCACAGGGGCAGGTCACGCTGAGCGGACGTAACGTGAAGGTCACGCAAAGCGTAAACGATGCGCCGCTCCCTGTGGCGTTTGAAACGCTGAATCTGACCGCCGACCTGCACAATAACCGTGCCGAGCTGGGCTGGCTGATTCGCCTGACCAACAACGGGCAGTTTGACGGTCAGGTGCAGGTAACGGATCCGCAAGGACGTCGTAGCCTGGGCGGTAACGTCAATATCCGCAACTTCAATCTGGCGATGGTGAACCCCATTTTCTCGCGCGGCGAAAAAGCGGCTGGGACGATCAACGCCAACCTGCGTCTGGGCGGCGATGTGCAAAGCCCGCAGCTGCTCGGACAGCTGCAACTGAGCGGTCTGGATATCGACGGTAACTTTATGCCGTTTGACATGCAGCCAAGCCAGTTAGCCGTTAACTTCACCGGAACACGCTCCACGCTGGCGGGCGTGGTGCGCACGCAGCAGGGAGAAATCAATCTGAGCGGTGACGCCGACTGGAGTCAAATAGACAACTGGCGGGCGCGCGTCGCGGCTAAAGGCAGCAGGGTACGTATTACCGTACCGCCGATGGTCCGCCTGGATGTATCGCCGGACGTGGTCTTTGAAGCCACGCCAAGCCTGTTTACCCTCGATGGCAACGTGGATGTGCCGTGGGCGCGTATCGTCGTACACGACCTGCCGGAGAGCGCGGTTGGGGTTTCCAGCGATATGGTCATGCTTAACAACAATCTGCAGCCGGAGAAACCGCAGACAGCCGGCATTCCGATCAACAGTAACCTGAACATCCACGTTGGCAACAACGTGCGTATTGACGCCTTTGGTCTGAAAGCGCGTCTGACGGGCGATCTGAAAGTGGTGCAGGATAAGCAAGGGCTGGGGCTGAACGGACAGATAAATATTCCGAGCGGGCGCTTCCATGCCTATGGTCAGGATCTGATTGTGCGTAAGGGCGAGCTATTGTTCTCCGGTCCGCCGGATCAGCCGTTACTCAATATCGAGGCAATTCGTAACCCGGATGCCACCGAAGACGACGTGATCGCTGGCGTTCGCGTCACCGGTACAGCCGATGAACCGAAGGCGGAGATCTTCTCTGACCCGGCAATGTCGCAGCAAATGGCGCTTTCCTACCTGTTACGCGGACAAGGACTTGATAGCGAACAGAGCGACAGCGCGGCGATGACCTCAATGCTTATTGGTCTGGGGGTTGCACAAAGTGGTCAGGTTGTGGGTAAAATCGGGGAGACATTTGGCGTAAGCAATCTGGCACTGGACACGCAAGGGGTGGGCGACTCATCTCAGGTGGTTGTCAGCGGATACGTACTGCCAGGTCTGCAGGTGAAATATGGTGTGGGTATATTTGACTCCTTAGCGACACTCACGCTACGTTATCGCCTGATGCCTAAGCTATATCTGGAAGCAGTGTCTGGCGTAGATCAGGCACTTGATTTGCTCTATCAGTTCGAGTTTTAGCAATGCGAATATTTGTCTACGGCAGTTTACGAACCAAACAAGGCAACAGCCACTGGATGACCAATGCCCTGTTGCTGGGAAATTTCAGTATCGACAACTACCAGCTGTACAGCCTGGGCCACTATCCAGGCGCCGTTCCGGGAAATGGGACAGTACACGGGGAAGTTTATCGTATTGATAACGCCACGCTGGCAGAGCTTGACGCTCTGCGTACCCGCGGCGGTGAATACGCACGCCAGTTAATTCAAACGCCGTACGGAAGTGCATGGATGTACGTGTACCAACGTCCGGTTGATGGCTTAACGCTGATTGAAAGCGGTAACTGGTTAGACAGAGACCAGTACTGATATATCGCCTACGAGAATAAACAACGCCGCCTTCGGGTGGCGTTGTTTATTAAAGGCTTAAAACTCCACGCGCGCGCCGAGGTTATAGCGGCGTCCTTCTACCTGCGCGGATTCATTCCACGCGGTTGTCAGTTTCGGATCCTCATCCAGCACGTTGTAGACCCCTGCCATCAGTTGCGTGTGCTCATTGAGCTTATAACGTACGCCTACGTCGACCATCGTGTAGTCATCGTACTTATAGTTATTGCCGCTGTTGCGGTTACTGCTGCGATAATTCACCGTACTCCATACGTCCAGGCTCTGCGTTGCCGCCCAGTTCAGCGACAGGTTCGCCATATGGCGCGGATAATCATTGAGCGCGTAGCCTTTGTTCACGCCGCTTTTCTGTTCGCTGTGGTTCCAGGTGTAGTTAGCGTTGGCTTTCACATCGGCGCTAATCTGCCAGTCGGCATTAAGTTCTATACCGTAAACGTCCGCCTTGCTAACGTTGAAGTATTTACTGACGGAATCGGCTTTGTAGCCATTCACGGAGCACTGATTCGTCGACGTGGTTTCGCAAATAGTTTGTTCGGCAATTTTGTCTTTGAACTGGGTGTAGAAGACGGTGCTATCCAGCGACAGCGTATCCCCCGTCCAGTAGAGGCCCAGCTCAGAGTTAACGCTTTGTTCAGGTTTCAGGTCGTCGTTACCGACTGTCAGGAAGGGATAAGGTACGGTCGAGCCATATGGGGTGACGAAGTTACTGGATGTCGCACGCAGCTCTGGTTTTTTATAGCCTGCGGAAACGCCGCCCTTCAGCGCCCAGTCATTGCTGAAGGCCCAGTTACCGTACATTTTTGGCGTGATATGCGTGCCAAAGTTATCATCCTGATCCATACGGGCTGAAGTGGTCAGGATGAAATCGTCAATGCTCCAGCCGTCTTCAGCAAACAATGCCCAACCGTTACGGCTGATTTTGGTCACGGGCTCAGATCCGGGCAGCGTTTTGTTGGCCACATCAAATCTGTCATTCAGCTCTTCACGGGTAAAATTCGCCCCAACGGTCAGTTTATGGTTGTCGAGCGTGAAGGTAGTTTGCGAATTGGCGACGTAGTTCTCCATCTGCACATACTGCGGCGACTGTCCGTCATAAACGTACTTCGAACGGCCTTTTTCATAATTTATGTAGTTGGTCGTCGCGATGGTGTCGTCTGCATACCAGCCGGTATGCGTCAGAGTGGCGGCATTACGATCGAACAGCCATGACCACGGTGCGCCGCGTTTCTGAGTACGGTTTTTCTCCTGCTCACCGGTGACCACGTTGAGATCAAACAGGTTATTTTCGCTGGCGGCCAGGCCCAGCGTCATATCAACGGATTTACGGTTGTGTTTGCCGAAATAGTTATTGCGATCGTCATCGCGACGGTCGAGCCAGTCGGCCGCCACGCTAAGGCCCAGAACATCGGGCACAATCGGCCCCATGGTGAACAGATTCATCTGGCTGGTATTACCCAAATACTGGTGTTCCTGAAGCCAGGTATTGGCGGCGATTGCCGTTGTCCACTCTTTTGCGCCGTACGGTTTTTTGGTAATAACGTTGACCACACCGCCGATGGCATCTGAGCCGTACAGCGAGGACATTGGCCCGCGGATAACTTCGATACGCTCAATGGCCTCCATTGGCGGTAAGAAGTTGGCTTCAGTACCGATATCATGTCCGTAAGGACGAGATTCACCGGTATTTTGTTTGACGCTGTTGACCATAAAAGCGGTATAAGAAGGGTCCATGCCGCGGATCATAATGCTGCCAGCGTTCATGCCGCTGCTGTTGGTAACCGAGACGCCGGGAAGATTTTTAATCGCTTCACCAATGCTACGGTCCGGCTGAATATCCAGCGTTTTACGATCGATAACGGAAATGGTGGCCGGCGCTTCGCGCTTTTGCTGCGAGAACCCGGATGCGGTGATCACCATTTCATCTTCGTTATTGCGTGAGGTTTCGGTGAGTTCTTCTGCCTGAGTGGGGAAAATAACACCACCTGAGAATGCAACGATCCCTGTCAGCGTAATAAGTTGACGCGTTTTCATAATATAAGACACCTGAAAAGTAAAAAAATAAAAGCATCACCTTGCAACCCGGAAAAGCTGCAAGGTGTAAGAAGCGTTTTTAATTATTAATATTTAGAGAGATCGATTTTCAGTACGTAGTCGGGCTTCACACCGGTCATTTTTTCCGGCTGTTTGACGCTGATATACAGGGTGTTGGCATCAGCCGAGAGCGCCAGGCTGTTAGGTAGGGCATTGGTTTCAATGCTTTGTTTTACCTGATAAGTCTTGCTGTCCACAATGCTGATGCGCTTTGCATTACGGTGGGTGATATAAACTTCCTGGCGTTTTTCGTTATATATCACCGCCAGCGAATTGATAACTTTAATGGGTGCAATAACCTTACCGTTATTAATATCAACAACCAGTACATCCGCTAAATCAGGATCGGTCAGGAATGCGCGATTATTTTTTGCATCCAAAGCAATATTCAGGAAAAAATGTTTTTTGCCTGGCTCAATGCTGAAACGGCTAATAATTTGATGGTTGGTGGTATCCAGTGTAATAAGTTCGTTACGGCCATTTACGACATACAGACGGTTCTTATTTGCATCGACGGCCATGCCTGTCGGGTACTGGCCCATGTTTTCAAGGGTGGCGATTTTCTCACGCTTTTGCGTATCCACTACCCAGACAATCCCCTTTTCAGCCACGCCGGAAACGTACAGGCGGTGATGCTGTTTGTCGAGCACCATTTCACGGGTATGGATAATATCTTTCGGATTTTTGGCTTCGCTCAGTTGCAGTATCGCCAGCTCTTTACCGCTGCGGGTGTCGATTAGCGTGACTGAACCTTCCAGCGTGTTGCCCACGTACAGCACCTGGCTTTCTTCATCCAGGGCAGTGGCAAAGGCACGACGGCTGGTTTCGATGACTTCAGTCGTCGTGAGCTTCTCCAGGTCAAGTTTGTAGATAAGCCCGCGGGTTTTATCTTTATCGAACGACGGCGAGGAGGCGGCAAAAAGCGCATTCTGCTGACTATCAACCGCCAGTTCATACACGCCGTTACCGACGTCGCGGGTCAGAAAATCTTTCTCAGGTAGCGTCTCCGCCACACTGGACAGGCTGGTAAATAACAGTGCTGTGGCGAGCGCCACACAGGAATAGCGTTTCAGGGACTTCACATTGTGGAGGTTCATTGACTTTTATTCACATTTATTTACATGCTGAAGATGATAATGAGATCTAATCTCATTCGCAATTAAGATAAATGAAATGTGACTACCCAATCTGGTAGGTCAAAAAGAAAACAGCGAAGGGGAGGTGAAAAGAAAGTAGGAATTAAAAAACCCTTACTAACCAGAGGCTGGCGTTCAGGGCTATACGCTAACGCGAACTTACTTCTTCGCGCGCTCGAAGGAAGCAACGATTTCAGCTTTAGCAGCTTCAGCGTTGTCCCAACCGTCAACTTTTACCCATTTGCCCGCTTCGAGATCTTTGTAGTGCTCAAAGAAGTGGGTGATCTGCGCTTTCAGCAGGTCCGGCAGGTCGTTCACATCTTTGATGTGATCGTATTCTTTGCTCAGCTTGGTGTGCGGTACCGCAACCAGTTTCGCATCTTCACCGGATTCGTCAGTCATTTTCAGTACGCCAACCGGACGGCAGCGGATCACTGAACCTGGCTCCAGCGGGTACGGAGTCGGGACCAGAACGTCAACCGGGTCACCGTCCAGAGACAGGGTGTGGTTGATGTAACCGTAGTTGCACGGATAGAACATCGCGGTGGACATGAAGCGGTCAACGAACAGGGCGCCGCTCTCTTTGTCAACTTCGTATTTGATCGGATCTGCGTTGGCAGGGATCTCGATAACAACGTAGATATCTTCCGGCAGGTCTTTACCGGCAGGGACGTTGAGTAAGCTCATGTCTGTTTCCTTTAAATAAGCTATGGCAAACAAGTGGCGGGTATTATAGCCAACTCGCGCTGAATGTCTCCGCTTGTTTTCGCTTTCTCTGCGCGCATTTTCTTCTTTTTACTTCTCTGTAGTGACAGAAAAATCCATATCTTCAGCCGCATTTTTCATAGCTAGATGAAAGCGATTACAAAGTTGTGATTAACGTTTTATTTACTTTTTTGAAGTGTGATGTAACGCAATCCGTTACATGCTCAATTGTCTATAGTTTTTTCGCAACGGTTAATTAACCAACAATAATCACCCTACGAGGATGCACTTATGTGGAAGCGCTTACTTTTAGTCACAGCAGTTTCGGCAGCCATGTCGTCTATGGCAATGGCAGCCCCTTTAACCGTAGGATTTTCGCAGGTTGGCTCTGAATCCGGCTGGCGCGCCGCAGAAACCAACGTCGCGAAAAGCGAGGCCGAAAAGCGTGGTATTACGCTGAAAATCGCTGACGGCCAGCAAAAGCAGGAAAACCAGATTAAAGCAGTCCGCTCATTTGTTGCGCAGGGCGTCGACGCCATCTTTATTGCGCCGGTCGTGGCAACGGGTTGGGAGCCGGTTTTAAAAGAAGCTAAAGATGCCGACATTCCGGTCTTTTTGCTCGATCGTTCCATCGATGTAAAAGACAAATCTCTCTATATGACCACCGTCACCGCCGACAACGTGCTGGAAGGTAAATTGATCGGTGACTGGCTGATTAAACAAGTGGACGGCAAGCCGTGTAACGTCGTTGAGCTGCAAGGGACCGTCGGGGCCAGCGTGGCTATCGATCGTAAAAAAGGGTTTGCTGAAGCTATCGCTAATGCGCCAAACATCAAAATTATCCGCTCTCAGTCCGGCGACTTTACCCGCAGTAAAGGGAAAGAAGTGATGGAGAGCTTTATCAAAGCGGAAAACAACGGCAAGAACATCTGCATGGTTTACGCCCACAATGATGACATGGTGATCGGTGCGATTCAGGCGATCAAAGAAGCGGGCCTGAAACCTGGCAAAGATATTCTCACCGGTTCCATCGATGGCGTACCGGATATCTACAAAGCGATGATTGACGGCGAAGCCAACGCCAGCGTCGAGCTGACGCCGAATATGGCTGGTCCGGCATTCGACGCGCTGGAGAAATTCAAAAAAGACGGCACGATGCCTGAGAAGCTGACCATTACCAAGTCGATCCTCTATTTGCCGGATACGGCGAAAGAAGAGTTAGAGAAGAAGAAAAACATGGGCTACTAAGCCTTCATGAAAATGCCGGGTGCGCTGCGCTTGCCCGGCCTACATTACGCTCTTTTGTAGGCCGGATAAGCGTAGCGCCATCCGGCGTGATGCAGGGGGAACCATGACCACCGACCAATATCAGGAAATCCTCCGCACCGAAGGATTAAGCAAATTCTTTCCCGGCGTCAAAGCGTTGGATAACGTGGATTTCAGCTTGCGTCGTGGCGAGATTATGGCGCTGCTGGGAGAAAACGGAGCCGGCAAATCGACGCTCATCAAAGCGCTGACCGGTGTTTACCATGCCGATCGCGGTACTATCTGGCTCGAAGGCCAACCGATCTCCCCCAAAAACACCGCCCATGCCCAGCAACTGGGGATTGGCACCGTGTACCAGGAAGTGAACCTGCTGCCCAATATGTCGGTAGCGGATAACTTATTTATTGGCCGTGAGCCGCGGCGTTTTGGCCTGCTTCAGCGCAAGCAGATGGAAAAACGCGCGACGGAGCTGATGGCGTCATACGGTTTTTCCCTCGACGTACGCGAACCGCTGAACCGTTTTTCCGTGGCGATGCAACAGATCGTCGCCATCTGCCGGGCGATCGATCTCTCCGCGAAAGTGCTGATCCTCGATGAACCTACCGCCAGCCTCGATACCCAGGAAGTTGAAATGCTGTTCGGCCTGATGCGACATCTGCGCGATCGGGGCGTCAGTCTGATCTTCGTCACCCACTTCCTCGATCAGGTTTATCAGGTCAGCGATCGCATTACCGTTCTGCGTAACGGCGGCTTCGTTGGCTGCCGTGAAACCCGGGAATTACCGCAAATCGAACTGGTCAAAATGATGCTGGGCCGCGAACTGGACACCCATGCGCTACAGCGTGCGGGACGCACCTTGCTGAGTGATAAACCGGTGGCGGCATTTAGCGGCTTTGGCAAGAAAGGCACCATCGCGCCGTTTGATTTGCAGGTGCGTCCCGGTGAGATCGTCGGTCTCGCCGGACTACTGGGATCCGGGCGAACGGAAACGGCGGAGGTGATCTTCGGTATTAAACCCGCCGACAGCGGCACTGCGCTGATCAAAGGCAAACCTCAGACCTTACGATCGCCGCATCAGGCTTCGTGTCTGGGGATCGGTTTCTGTCCGGAGGATCGTAAAACGGATGGCATTATCGCCGCCGCTTCGGTGCGGGAAAACATTATTCTGGCGTTGCAGGCGCAGCGCGGCTGGCTGCGACCTGTATCACGGAAAGAACAAAACGAGATTGCAGAGCGTTTTATTCGCCAGCTTGGTATTCGCACCCCCAACGCTGAACAGCCGATCGAATTTCTCTCCGGCGGCAATCAGCAAAAAGTATTGCTCTCGCGCTGGTTATTGACCAAACCGCAGTTCCTGATCCTCGATGAACCCACGCGCGGGATCGACGTTGGCGCGCATGCGGAGATCATCCGCCTGATCGAAACGCTGTGCGCGGATGGTCTGGCGCTGCTGGTGATTTCATCCGAACTGGAAGAGTTAGTGGGCTATGCCGATCGGGTCATTATTATGCGCGACCGCAAACAGGTGGCTGAGATCCCACTGGCTGAACTGTCCGTACCGGCGATCATGAATGCCATTGCGGCCTAAGGAGACTATGGTGATGCCTCAATCTCTCCCTCAATCCAATCCACCTAAACGGCGGTTCCGTTGGCCAAAGGGGATGCCGCAACTGGTGGCGTTGCTGCTGGTGCTGCTGGTGGATAGCCTGGTCGCGGCGCACTTCTACCAGGTGATTTTGCAGGATGGTCGGCTGTTCGGCAGCCCGATTGATATTCTCAACCGCGCCGCGCCCGTGGCGCTGTTGGCGATTGGTATGACGCTGGTGATTGCCACCGGCGGTATCGACCTTTCCGTGGGCGCCGTCATGGCTATTGCCGGCGCGACGACTGCGGCGATGACGGTGGCCGGGCACAGTCTACCTGTGGTGCTGCTTGCCGCCTTAGGCTCCGGCATTCTGGCGGGATTGTGGAACGGAATTCTGGTGGCCATCCTCAAGATCCAACCCTTCGTCGCTACGCTTATTCTGATGGTGGCCGGGCGTGGAGTGGCGCAGCTCATCACTTCCGGGCAGATCGTCACCTTCAACTCGCCAGAACTTTCATGGTTTGGCAGCGGCTCGCTGTTACTGTTCCCCACGCCGGTAATTATTGCACTGCTCACGCTGGTGGTGTTCTGGCTGCTGACGCGGAAAACGGCGCTGGGTATGTTTATAGAAGCGGTGGGCATCAACATTCGTGCGGCAAAAAATGCCGGGGTGAACACTCGCATTATCGTGATGCTCACCTATGTGCTGAGCGGCCTGTGCGCGGCTATCGCTGGCATTATCGTCACGGCGGATATCCGCGGGGCAGACGCCAATAACGCCGGATTGTGGCTGGAGCTGGATGCCATTCTCGCGGTGGTTATCGGCGGCGGCTCGCTGATGGGCGGGCGCTTTAACCTGCTGCTGTCGGTGATCGGCGCGTTGATTATTCAGGGCATGAACACCGGGATTTTACTGTCGGGCTTCCAGCCGGAACTGAATCAGGTGGTCAAAGCCGTGGTGGTGTTGTGTGTGCTGGTCGTGCAATCACAACGCTTTATCAGCCTGATAAAAGGAGTGCGTGGTCATGATAAAACGTAATTTACCGCTGATGATCACCCTCGGCGTGTTTGTGTTGGGCTACCTTTACTGCCTGACGCAGTTTCCCGCTTTTGCTTCCACCCGGGTAATCTGCAATATTCTGACCGATAACGCTTTTTTAGGCATTATCGCCGTCGGCATGACCTTCGTGATTCTCTCTGGCGGGATCGACCTTTCCGTTGGCTCGGTGATCGCGTTTACCGGCGTATTTCTGGCGAAAGCCATCGGCTACTGGGGCATTTCCCCGCTGCTGGCGTTCCCTTTGGTTTTGCTGATGGGCTGCGCGTTTGGCGCGTTTATGGGGTTACTGATTGATGCGCTGAAGATCCCAGCATTCATCATTACTCTGGCGGGAATGTTCTTCCTGCGCGGCGTCAGTTATCTGGTCTCAGAAGAATCCATCCCGATTAACCATCCGGTTTATGACACGCTCTCAAGCCTGGCATGGAAAATTCCCGGCGGTGGTCGCCTGAGCGCGATGGGATTGCTGATGCTGGCGGTTGTCGTCATTGGCATATTCCTGGCGCACCGTACGCGCTTTGGTAATCAGGTTTACGCGATTGGCGGCAACGCCACCTCTGCCAACCTGATGGGCATCTCAACCCGCAGCACCACCATTCGTATCTATATGCTGTCTACCGGGCTTGCCACACTTGCCGGCATTGTTTTTTCCATTTATACCCAGGCGGGCTATGCGCTGGCGGGCGTTGGCGTCGAGCTGGATGCGATTGCCTCGGTGGTGATTGGCGGAACGCTGCTGAGTGGCGGGGTCGGGACGGTATTAGGCACGTTGTTTGGCGTCGCCATTCAAGGACTGATTCAGACCTACATTAATTTTGACGGCACATTAAGTTCCTGGTGGACGAAGATCGCGATTGGTATTTTGTTGTTTATTTTTATTGCCTTACAGCGCGGCCTGACGGTGCTTTGGGAAAACCGTCAAAGCTCGCCAGTTACCCGAATAGGTACGGCGGCAACACCAAAGTAACATCCTGATTTTTCACAAAACATTTAAATATCTAAACTTTTTCCGGTTGTAGTCGATAGGTTCTGTACAGGTCTGTTTTAACCCTACAACCGGAAATATAACAATGCCAAAATCCCTTTCAATTCGATCAAGTTTGTTGGTGTTATTGTCTCTGCTGACGTTCCTTCTGTTACTGACCGGCGGAATGGGGCTATATGCCTCTACTCGTATCATTACTTCATTGATTTACCACGGTATTATGAGCGCAGCGATGCTGGCGGCTATCGCATTGCTGGCGGTTATTTGGTTTATGCTGCGAAATAAGTTCCTCAAACCGCTGGATAACATAGTTGAGCAACTGGAACGTCTGGCGACGGGAGATTTATCGTCGGTTGCTGCGCTGTCGGCCAGCGCCGAATTCAACCGCCTGAACGCAGCGATGGATGAAATGCGCCATGCGCTGGGCGACTCGGTACAACGCGTACGTGATGCCAGCTCGCAAATTGATATTGGCAGTCGTGAACTGACGGCCGGGAACCAGCATCTGGCACAACGCACTGAATCGACAGCCACTTCGCTGGAGCAAACCGCCGCCAGTATGGAAGAACTCACGGCGACCGTGAAACAGAATGCGCAGAACGCGGAACAGGCGCATCAGCTGGCAAAATCGGTGTCGGATACCGCCGATCGCGGTAGCGAAATGGTGTGTTATGTGATCGAGAAAATGCGCGATATTTCCGGTAGTTCCAGCCGAATCGCCGACATCCTCAGCGTAATCGACGGTATTGCTTTCCAGACCAATATCCTGGCGCTCAATGCTTCCGTTGAAGCGGCGCGCGCCGGTGAGCAGGGGCGGGGCTTTGCGGTCGTCGCTGGTGAAGTGCGTAATCTGGCCAGCCGCAGCGCCGAGGCGGCCAAAGAGATCCGCACGTTAATCAGCGATTCGCACACCCACGTGGGGGAAGGCAGCGAGCTGGCGCAGCAGGCGGGGGAAACCATGGATGAGATCGCCAATGAAGTGATGCGCATGACCAAACTGATGCGTGAAATTGCCAGCGCCTCCCAGGAACAGAGTCGCGGTATTGAGCAGGTAAATATTGCGGTAATTCAGATGGATGAAACGGCGCAGCAAAATGCGGCGCTGGTACAGCAGTCTTCTGCGGCTACCCGTTCGCTGGAAGAACAGTCTTCAGCGCTAATCGAAGCCATGGCCGTATTTAAACTACAAACAGCCTAACCGAACGATGGATTTTGTAGGCCGGATAAAGGCGTTTACGCCGCCATCCGGCAATATCACCGCATCGTGCCGGATGGCGCTTCGCTTATCCGGCCTACAACGTGCAGTAGACCGGGATATGGCGTTTACGCGTCCGGGAACTCGCGGATAAAGCGTTCTACATCTTCAACCATGTGGTCGTTACCCACGAAGAAGGAGCGGCGCTGGTGCAGGCTTTCCGGGGTGATATCCAGAATGCGTTCTTTACCATCGCTGGCTTTGCCGCCCGCCTGCTCGGCCAGGAAGGCCATCGGGTTGCATTCGTACAGCAGACGCAGCTTGCCTTGCGGGTGGCTGGCGGTGCTTGGGTACAGGTAGATCCCGCCTTTGAGCAGATTGCGATGGAAATCCGCAACCAGAGAGCCAATGTAGCGCGAGGTGTACGGGCGCTGGGTTGACTTATCTTCTTCCTGACAGAATTTAATGTACTTCTTCACACCGTTCGGGAATTTGATGTAGTTGCCTTCGTTAATGGAGTACGTGCTGCCTTTCGCCGGGAAGCGCATACGTTCCTGGCTGAGGCAGAATACGCCCAGAGAAGGATCGTAGGTGAAGGCGTGTACACCACAGCCGGTGGTATACACCAGCATGGTGGAAGAACCATAAACAACGTAGCCCGCAGCAACCTGCTTGTTGCCCGGCTGCAGGAAATCCTCTTCCGTGACCGGCGTGCCGACTGGGGTTACGCGGCGATAAATAGAGAAAATCGTACCCACAGAGACGTTAACATCGATGTTGGATGAGCCATCCAGCGGATCCATCAGCACAACATATTTTGCGTGTTCACAGCCTTCGAAGACGACGATTTCATCTTCTTCTTCCGAGGCAATGCCCGCCACAATGTCGCGCGCCTTCAGTGCAGCTTTCAGTTTTTCGTTCGCGAACAGATCGAGTTTTTGCTGAACCTCTCCCTGCACGTTCTCAGCACCGCTGGCACCCAGGATATCGACCAGACCGGCCTTGTTGATATCGCGGTGGATGATCTTGGCGCCCAGCTTTATTGCCGACAACAAAGCAGTGAGTTCACCGGTAGCATGAGAAAACTCGTGCTGCTTTTCGACAATAAATTCACCTAACGTTTTCATAACACTTTCCCTGCAATTTATGTGGAGTAAAGCGACCGCAACAATATTAACAAATATTTCCATTGTTGCGCTTAGGTGAATCGCGCCAGCAAACTACGGAATATCCTGAAATGCGTTTCTCACTTGCCGGACATGTGCGTAAAATGGCCCCCAGATTAAAAAAGGATAGTGACGTATGCGCATTCATATTTTGGGAATTTGTGGCACTTTCATGGGCGGTCTGGCGATGCTGGCGCGCTCGCTCGGTCATGAAGTAACCGGTTCGGACGCCAATGTGTATCCGCCGATGAGTACCTTACTTGAGAAGCAAGGCATTGATTTAATTCAGGGTTATGACGCCAGTCAGCTCGACCCGCAGCCGGACCTGGTGATCATCGGTAATGCCATGACCCGTGGTAATCCGTGCGTGGAAGCGGTGCTGGAAAAGAACATTCCGTACATGTCTGGCCCGCAGTGGCTGCATGACTTTGTATTGCGCGATCGCTGGGTTCTGGCGGTTGCGGGGACGCACGGCAAAACCACCACCGCAGGAATGGCGACCTGGATCCTCGAAGCGTGCGGCTATAAGCCTGGCTTTGTGATCGGCGGCGTTCCGGGCAACTTTGAGGTTTCCGCGCGCCTGGGCGAAAGCGACTTCTTCGTGATTGAAGCGGATGAGTACGACTGCGCGTTCTTCGATAAGCGTTCTAAATTCGTGCATTACTGCCCGCGCACGCTGATCCTCAACAATCTTGAGTTCGATCACGCGGACATCTTTGACGATCTGAAAGCTATTCAGAAACAGTTCCATCACCTGGTGCGCATCGTGCCGGGCCAGGGACGCATCATCTACCCGGAAAACGACATCAATCTGAAACAGACGATGGCGATGGGCTGCTGGAGCGAACAAGAGCTGGTGGGCGAACAAGGTCACTGGCAGGCGAAAAAGCTCACTACCGATGCCTCCGAGTGGGAAGTGTGGCTGGACGGTGAAAAAGTCGGCGAAGTGAAGTGGGGCCTGGTGGGCGAGCACAACATGCACAACGGTTTGATGGCGATTGCAGCCGCGCGTCATGTTGGCGTTGTGCCTGCGGATGCGGCCAATGCGCTGGGCTCGTTCATCAACGCCCGTCGTCGTCTTGAGCTTCGCGGCGAAGCCAATGGCGTGACGGTGTATGACGATTTTGCCCATCACCCGACGGCCATTCTGGCAACGCTTGCGGCGCTGCGCGGTAAAGTGGGTGGCACGGCGCGCATCATCGCGGTGCTGGAACCTCGCTCGAACACCATGAAAATGGGGCTGTGCAAAGATGATCTCGCGCCGTCGTTAGGGCGTGCGGACGAAGTGTTCCTGCTGCAACCGCCGCACATTCCCTGGCAGGTAGCAGAAGTCGCTGAAGCCTGCGTTCAGCCGGCACACTGGAGTGGCGATGTGGATGCACTGGCAGATATGGTGGTGAAAACCGCACAGCCTGGCGACCACATTCTGGTGATGAGCAACGGCGGATTTGGCGGCATCCATCAAAAACTGCTGGATGGTCTGGCGAAGAAAGCTCAGGCAGAAGAAGAGTAAAAAAATGCCCGGTGGCGCTACGCTTACCGGGCCTACAAAGGATCGTAGGCCGGATAAGGTATTTGCACCGCCATCCGGCACTTTCGGCAGACGAAGAGGTTAGGCTTCGTTTTCCGCCAGTTCGCGCAGATACTGGAAGATCTGGCGGGAAGATTTTGGCGGCTTGTTGCCCGCTTTTTCTTTCCTGGCGTTACGCACCAGCGAACGCAGTTGCTGACGGTCGGCGTCAGGCCACAGGTTCATCACTTCTTCGATAGCTTCATCGTTACCGTCAACCATACGGTCACGCAGTTGCTCCAGCTTATGGAAGACAACGACCTGTTGGTTGTGGCGGTTTTTCAGCTTATCCAGCGCCTGACGGATAGGATCAACATCGCGCTGGCGCAACATTTTGCCAATCAGCTGCAGCTGACGGCGGCGACCTTCCATCTTAATACGCTGGGCCAGCTCAATCGCGGCACGTAAATCCGCATCAAGCGGGATTTTATCCAGCGCGTTTTTCCCCAGTTTTACCAGTTCCACACCCAGGTGTTTTAACTCCTCGGCGTCACGTTTTATTTCACTTTTACTGACCCAGATAATTTCATCGTCTTCGTCTTCGATGTCATCACCGGGAACGTCGTCGAGCCAGTCTTCGGGCTGCTTAGTCATGTCAGGCTCCTTAAAAAAAGAGGCTAATGTTACCAGTTAAGATGCGCACTGAAAAACGGTTCTCTGTTAGACTTCAGAGAAACTCTCTCTACATTATGGCATTTGCGATGAAAGTAATCTCACAAGTTGAAGCGCAGCGTAAGATTCTGGAAGAAGCGGTCTCGACGGCACTGGAATTAGCGTCAGGTAAGTCGGATGGCGCGGAAGTCGCTGTAAGCAAGACCACGGGTATTAGCGTCAGCACCCGTTATGGTGAAGTGGAGAACGTAGAATTCAATAGCGATGGCGCGTTGGGGATTACGGTTTATCACCAGAACCGTAAGGGCAGCGCATCGTCCACCGATTTAAGTCCGCAGGCGATTGCCCGTACCGTGCAGGCCGCGCTGGACATTGCACGTTACACTTCGCCGGACCCGTGCGCGGGCGTGGCAGATAAAGACCTGCTGGCCTTTGATGCGCCTGATCTAGACCTGTTCCACCCGGCGGAAGTGTCCCCTGACGAAGCTATCGAACTGGCTGCCCGCGCTGAACAGGCGGCGCTGCAGGCCGATAAGCGTATCACTAACACCGAAGGCGGCAGCTTTAACAGCCACTATGGCATCAAAGTGTTTGGCAACAGCCACGGCATGTTGCAGGGCTACTGCTCCACGCGCCATTCTCTCTCCAGCTGTGTGATCGCGGAAGAAAATGGCGATATGGAGCGTGATTACGCCTACACCATTGGCCGGGCGATGGGCGATCTGCAAACGCCGGAATGGGTGGGGGCAGATTGTGCTCGCCGTACCTTATCTCGCCTGTCTCCGCGTAAGCTGTCCACCATGAAAGCGCCGGTGATTTTCGCCAATGAAGTGGCGACTGGACTGTTCGGACACCTGGTTGGCGCGATCGCCGGTGGTTCGGTGTACCGTAAATCCACCTTCTTGCTGGACTCGCTGGGCAAACAAATTCTGCCGGAATGGCTGACCATTGAAGAACATCCGCACCTGCGCAAAGGGCTGGCGTCTTCACCATTCGACAGCGAAGGCGTACGGACCGAACGCCGCGACATTATTAAAGACGGCGTGTTGACCCAATGGCTGCTGACCAACTATTCCGCACGTAAGCTGGGGCTGAAGAGCACCGGTCATGCAGGTGGGATCCACAACTGGCGAATTCCGGGACAGGGTCTAAGCTTCGAGCAGTTGCTCAAAGAGATGGGCACAGGCCTGGTGGTTACCGAGCTGATGGGACAGGGCGTAAGCGGCATTACCGGCGATTACTCGCGCGGCGCGGCGGGCTTCTGGGTCGAAAACGGCGAAATTCAGTACCCGGTGAGTGAAATTACCATCGCCGGTAACTTAAAAGAGATGTGGCGTAATATTGTGACCGTGGGGAACGATATTGAAACGCGCAGTAATATCCAGTGTGGTTCGGTCTTGTTACCGGAGATGAAAATCGCCGGGCAGTGATACTCGTCATACTTCAAGCTGTGTGAATTATTGAGGGTATCTGGCGTTTGTTTATTTTTTAATAATAAAAAAGGAAGTGAGCAATGCGTAAACACCTGTTAGCGATCGTCGCGGCTTCAACGCTGGTTTTTGGCTCTTCAGCGTTTGCAGCCGATCTCGAAGATGACATGGGGATCCTCAACGATAACCTGAAGATCGTCGAAAAAACGGATAATGCGACTGAACTGAAAGACGCGTTAACCAAAATGCGCGCAGCCGCGCTGGACGCGCAAAAAGGAACGCCGCCGAAGCTGGAAAACAAATCCCCGGACAGCCCGGAGATGAAGGATTTCCGTCACGGTTTTGACACGCTGATCGGCCAGATTGACGGCGCGCTGAAGCTGGCTAACGAAGGTAAAGTCAAAGAGGCGAAAGCCGTTGCGGAAGAGCTGAAAACCACGCGCAACGAAAACCACAAGAAGTTCCGCTAATCTGCGCTTTCCGGCCTGCATAACCGTAGGCCGGACAAGCCATCACGCTACTGCCTCCCATAAGTAAACGCTATCCCCATCACATTTTTTCATTTTTATCGTCCATTCATTGTTCGCATTTCCTTCCATTTTTCTGCTCACTCTTGCGATCTCAATCACATTCTTCCAGTGATAAATCGTGGTCACGGCCCTTTTTGCGGCACGGATCACTATCGCTGCGCGCCTTTCCACTTCGAAGTGGAAAACAACTCGCTACAAACTTTTAACCCCCACCGCTAATTTACCCTCAGAGCCATTAACGGGGTAAGACGAGTGAATAACGGAGCTGTAATGAATGACATGGGGGAATCGGTGGAACTGACCGACCGCATGCTGGCGCAGGTGTATGCCTTGCTGCGTGAACGCCACATTATTCCCAACGCCGTACAGGAACAGATGCTGACGTCGCATGTTCGCGCTATGGCGCACCGCTCGGTAACGGGTGAACCCTTACCAGAAGTCGATGCCAGCTTGTTTGATGAAATATCTGCCGAATCAATGGCGCTTGCCCGCGACGTGGTCGCCGAGTTTGGCAATCTTCCCGAGGAAGAGGCCTGGCTGCTGTCGGTGCATTTCGAAGTCGCGAAAGACAACCTTTAAGGAGCAAAAGATGGAACAGATTACCGTAGTGATTGGCGATCGTCTGGGTAAAGGCCAGAAAGTGGCGGCAGGCGTTGAGAAAGCGGGCGGCCGTGCGGTTGTGGTGCCGGGCGTGGCGGCGGATATGAAGCTGGGTGACGTGATGAAAGCGGAAAACGCCACCTTTGGTATCTCGTTTTGCGGCAGCGGCGGCGCGGGTGCGATTACCGCACAGACCAAATATGGCTACAAGGCGAAATACGGCATGCGTTCGGTCGATGAAGGGGTAACCGCCATTAACGAAGGCTGCAATGTGCTGGGGTTTGGCTTTATGGACAAAGAAGAGCTCGGTGAGCGCCTGGTGCAGGCGTGGCAAAAGAAACACGGCGCTTAAGTATGAAAGAACAATTCACCACCACGGTGAGAGTCACTGGCAAGGGCGAGGCCAAAGCGCGCGCCTTTGCCGATGCCCTGAACCACGTTCAGGCGGCGGTGATGAAAGCGTCGCCGCATATCTTACTGCGTATTGAGCCACAGGATGTGCAGGTTGTTCAAGCGCGTGAATCGGTGCGCAAAGAGGCGTTTCTGTTCCTCTTTTTACGCCGGGAAAGACGCACCTTCAGCGTGGAGCTGGACGTGACCGTCAACGTGACTGCCATCAATCTCGACAAGGTGGATTTCGTTACGCAACGCTGATTCTTTATTAAAAGGCATAATTATGTTCCTGATAATATTAATAAAATCGCTCATCATCGGCGGCCTGGTTGGCGTTGGTGTCGGCGCTGGGGCTGCACGCATGTTTCATGCGCCTACCACTCAAGGGATGGGCGCGTTTCGTACTCTGGGAGAACTGAATTCCTGCGAAGGGGATCCGGCTTCTCACTTCTCGTTCGGGCTGGGCTTCTTCTTTAACGCCTGGGCTTCCTCCGTTGCGGCAGGGGCGTTCACGCAGGACGTCGACCATCGCATCATCCCCAACTGGGGCGCCGCCGCGCTGATGATTAAAAATCGTAACGTCGGTGAAACGCTGCACGATCCTAAGCGTATGGCGATTGCCTGCGGCGTTATCGGGATGATTGTCGTGACCTTCCTGAACCTCACGGCGTCATCGGTACCGGAAGCGTTGCAAGTTACTGCCGTCAAGGTGCTGGTGCCCGCGGCTAACCTGCTGGTTAACACCGTGATGCCGGTGATCTTCTGGCTGGCGGCGATTGATGCGGGTAAGAAATCCGGCTTCTGGGCCACCGTCTTTGGCGGCGCGGCGCAGCTGATTATGGGCAACGCCGTCCCGGGGCTGGTCCTTGGCATTCTGATCGGTAAAGGCGTTGAAGAGAGCGGCTGGAACCACGTCACGAAAGTGATGATGGTGGCTATCGTCGCGCTGTTTGTCCTGAGCGGCTTCTTCCGCGGTTTCGACATGAAGATGATCGAATCCTTCCATCTGACCGTGCCTAACTGGCTCGAACTTATCCACAACTCGCTCAGCGGCAAATAACGGAGGCCATCATGGAACAGAATAAAGGTTTTTGGTTCGCTGACTGGTCGTTCCCGATCTTCGTTGGCCTGCTCTCATCCGGCGTGTTTGCCGGAACGCACATGTACTACCTGTACGGTATTGGCGCATTTAACGAAGTGGCTTTTGTGGCGATGCTGAAGGCGGGAATGGACACCGGCTCCTACGGGGCAGTGGCGGCATTTGGCGCAAGTTTCCTGTTTGCCCGCATCATTGAAGGTTCGCTGGTAGGGATTTTGGATATCGGCGGGGCGATTCAGACCGGGGTCGGGTTAGGTGTTCCGGCGCTGTTATTGGGCGCGGGCATTATCTTCCCGGTCGCCAATTTCGCAGCTTCGCTGGTTACCGGTCTGGTGATTGGCCTGGCGATTGGCTACATCATCATTCTGGCGCGTAAGTTCACCATCAACCAGAGCGACTCAACCTACGGTGCGGACGTCATGATGGGGGCTGGTAACGCCTCCGGCCGCTTCCTCGGACCGTTGATTATCCTCAGCGCGATGACGGCTTCTATTCCTATCGGAATCGGTTCTCTGGTGGGCGCGCTGCTGTTTTACCTGTGGCAAAAACCGATTACCGGCGGGGCGATCCTCGGGGCAATGATCCTCGGTTCCCTCTTCCCGATTGCCATAAGCTAACTGTTGATTTGTAGGCCGGATAAGGCGGTTGCGCCGCCATCCGGCAAAGGAGAGAGCGATGTTTGATTTACTCCTGCGCCGTGCGCGCCTCGTTGACGATACGCTGAGCGATATTGCGCTCAAAGACGGCAAAATCGCGGCGTTGGGCGACGTTGATGGCCCGGCGCTGAAAACTATCGAGCTGGGCGGTGAGTGCTACGTCAGCGCAGGCTGGATTGATTCTCACGTTCACTGCTACCCGAAATCCCCGATTTACCACGACCAGCCGGACAGCGTCGGTATTGCTACCGGCGTGACCACGGTGGTGGATGCGGGCAGTACCGGGGCGGATGACATCGACGATTTTTACACCCTGACCCGGGAAGCGGCCACCGAAGTGTATGCGCTGCTGAACATCTCCCGCGTTGGGCTTATCGCCCAGAACGAGCTGGCTAACATGGCCAATATTGACGCCGATGCGGCGCGCCAGGCGGTGAAGCGCTACCCTGATTTTATCGTCGGCCTGAAGGCGCGCATGAGCAGCAGCGTAGTCGGTGAAAACGGCATCACGCCGCTGGAGCGTGCCAAAGCGATGCAAGCGCAGAACGGCAACCTGCCGCTGATGGTGCATATCGGCAACAACCCGCCGAATCTCGATGATATCGCTGAACGCCTGAGCGCAGGCGATATCATTACCCACTGCTACAACGGTAAGCCGAATCGCATTCTGACGCCGCAAGGCGAGCTGCGGGCGTCAGTGACCCGGGCGATTTCACGTGGCGTGCGTCTGGACGTTGGGCATGGCACTGCCAGCCTGAGCTTTGCGGTGGCAAAACGCGCGATCGGCCTGGGCATTTTGCCGCACACCATCAGCTCCGATATTTATTGCCGCAACCGTATCAGCGGCCCGGTACATTCCCTGGCGAATGTGATGTCGAAATTTCTCGCTATTGGGATGTCGCTTCCGCAGGTCATTGAGTGCGTTACCGCCAATGCCGCCGATGGTCTGCGCCTGAAACACAAGGGGCGACTGCAGGTCGGTCTGGATGCCGATTTAACCCTCTTTACGCTTAAGCGCCAGCCAACCGTGCTGGTAGATGCAGAAAACGACAGCCTGCAGGCTGAGCAACTGCTGGTGCCGCTTGCCGCAATACGTGCGGGCAAGGGCTATATGACCGAACAAGGGAGCGCGGAACATGCCTTCGATTTTTGAGAAATACAACCTAAAACAGGTGATTAACACATCAGGCCGCATGACGGCGCTCGGCGTTTCCACGCCGCGACCAGAGGTGGTTGAGGCTGCAATGGCCGGGATGAATCAATACTTTGAGATGAAAGACCTGGTGAATAAAACCGGTGACTACATCGCGAAATTGCTGGAAGTGGAAGGGGCAACCGTCGTCTCCTGCGCCTCGGCCGGAATCGCCCTGTCGGTGGCTGGCGTGCTGGTTAAAGACAGCGACTGGCTGCTGGAGAATCTGCACGTTGCGCCCATCGAGAACAACGAAATTGTGTTGCCCAGAGGTCACAACGTCAACTTTGGCGCGCCGGTGGGCACCATGGTGGCGCTTGGCGGCGGCAAGTTAGTGGAGGCAGGTTATGCCAACGAATGTTCCGCGGCGCAGCTGGCAGCAGCTATTACGCCCCGTACGGCGGCCATTCTATATATCAAATCTCATCACTGCGTTCAGAAAAGTATGCTTAGCGTGGAGCAGGCTGCGGTGGTTGCGCGTACGCATAATCTGCCGCTGATCGTGGATGCGGCGGCGGAAGAGGATTTGCAGTGCTACTACCGGGTTGGTGCGGATCTGGTGATTTATAGCGGCGCGAAGGCGATTGAAGGACCCACCAGCGGTCTGGTGATAGGTAAAACCCAGTACGTTGAGTGGGTGAAACGCCAGACGGCGGGAATTGGCCGGGCGATGAAGGTGGGCAAAGAGGGGATTCTTGGCCTGACCTGCGCCATTGAACTGTATCTGAACGCGCAGAAAGAAAGTGGTGCGGAGATGGTCGAGAAAATGACGCCGTTCATTAACGCGTTAAACCAGCTTCACGGCGTGAGCGCCCGCGTGGTGTGGGACAGCGCAGGGCGTGACATAGCGCGCACGGAAATTAAATTTGACGAAGCGGTAACCGGGATCGCCACCGGCGAACTGGTTGATGCGCTGAAGCAGGGGGAATACGCGATTTACTTCCGTGGTTACAAAGCCAATGAAGGCATTATCGAAGCCGACGTGCGCAGCGTCGATCGCGCGCAGCTGGAGATTGTGGCCCGTCGAATTGGCGAAGTGATTTTGCAGGAGAAAAACGCATGAAACTGACCCCTAACTTTTATCGCGACCGCGTCTGCCTGAACGTGCTGGCCGGCTCCAAAGAAAATGCCCGGGATATTTACGCGGCGGCGGAAGGACACGTGCTGGTTGGCGTGTTGTCAAAAAATTACCCTGATGTCGTAAGCGCGGTAGCGGATATGCGTGAATACGCGGCCCTTATCGACAATGCGCTCTCCGTGGGGCTGGGGGCGGGCGATCCAAACCAGTCGGCGATGGTCAGTGAAATTTCCCGTCAGGTGCAGCCCCAGCATGTCAATCAGGTCTTTACCGGCGTGGCGACCAGTCGCGCGCTGCTGGGCCAGCAGGAGACAGTGGTCAACGGTCTGGTCTCGCCAACCGGCACCCCGGGCAGGGTGAAAATCTCCACCGGTCCGCTAAGCAGCCAGACGCCAGACGGTATTGTACCGATAGAAACCGCGATTGCGTTGCTCAAAGACATGGGCGGTAGCTCAATTAAATACTTCCCGATGGGCGGCCTGAAATGCCGTGACGAGTACATCGCGGTTGCGCAGGCCTGTTCCCGTCATGACTTCTGGCTGGAGCCAACCGGCGGGATCGATTTGGATAATTTCTCTGAAATCCTGCAGATCGCCCTCGATGCCGGAGTGAGCAAAATCATTCCTCACATCTATAGTTCGATTATTGATAAGGTGAGTGGTAACACCCGCCCGGACGACGTACGCCAACTGATGGCGATGACCCGGGCCTGCGTAGGCTAACTGAAAGATGAGGAAACTGACGTGCGATTCCCCAACCAACGTTTAGCGCAGCTGTTTGGCATGCTGCAAAACGAAGCGCTTCCACAGGACGAGCTGGCGCAGCGGTTGTCGGTTTCCACACGCACCGTACGGGCGGATATCACCGCGCTAAACGCGCTGCTCACCCAGTACGGCGCGCAGTTTGTCCTCAGCCGTGGGAACGGTTATCAACTCAAGATTGACGACCCGGCAAGCTATCACACCCTGCAAACGCAGCGGCCCGACGCGTTGCTGCGCATCCCACGCACCAGCCAGGAACGGGTACACTGGCTGGTGGTTCGTTTTCTGACGTCGGCCTTTTCGCTGAAGCTTGAAGATTTGGCTGATGAATGGTTTATCAGCCGTGCGACGTTGCAAAACGATATGGCTGAGGTGCGCGAGCATCTGCAACGTTATCATCTGACGCTGGAAACGCGTCCCCGTCACGGCATGAAGCTGTTCGGCAGCGAGATGGCGATTCGCGCCTGTTTGACCGATCTGCTGTGGACGCTGGCGCAGCAGGATCCGCAGCATCCGTTAGTGACGCAAGAGGCGCTGAATGCCGGGATCCCTGAACAGCTTCAACCCGTTCTGCAGGATATTTTCGCCCGTTTTCATATTCGCCTGACCGATGAGGGCGAGCTGTTTTTACGCTTGTACTGCGCGGTGGCAGTCCGGCGGATTAGCGAAGGTTATCCCCTCCCGGAGTTTGCCGCAGAAGAAGCCGAGCAATCGGTGTGCCTGGCCACGCGAGAAATCACAACGGTACTGCACCGGCTGGCGGACAAACCGCTTTCCGTTTCTGAAGAAAACTGGCTGCAGGTGCATATCGCCGCCCGCCAGGTACAAGAGATCGCCCCCAGCGCCATCAATGCGGATGATGACGAAGCGCTGGTCAATTACATCCTGCGGTTTATCAACAGCCAGTACAACTACAACCTGTTGAATGACAAACAGTTGCATGCTGACCTGCTGACGCATATTAAGACGATGATCACCCGGGTGCGTTACCAGATAATGATCCCCAATCCGCTGCTGGAAAATATTAAACAGCACTACCCCATGGCGTGGGACATGACGCTGGCCGCCGTCTCGGGATGGGGAAAATATACGCCGTACACCATCAGTGAAAATGAGATTGGCTTCCTCGTGCTGCATATTGGCGTTGGGCTGGAACGTAGTTACAACATTGGTTACCAGAGGCAGCCGAAGGTTCTGCTGGTATGCGATGCCGGAAATGCGATGGCGCGGATGATTGAAGCGGTGCTGGCGCGTAAGTATCCGCAGATAGAGATCGTCGATACCGTAACGCTGCGCGACTACGAACAGCGGGAAAGCATTAGCGAAGATTTTGTCATCTCTACCGCGCGGGTGGGTGAAAAAGATAAGCCTGTGGTCATGATTGCGCCGTTCCCTACCGATTATCAACTGGAACAAATTGGCAAACTGGTGCTGGTCGACAGAACCCGTCCATGGATGCTGAACAAATTCTTCGATGCCGCCCATTTTCGTGTGATCGATGAGCCAATGGATCAACAAACATTGTTCAACGTCTTATGTCGCCAGTTGCAGGATGAAGGCTTTGTCGATGCGGAGTTTCTTGATTCGGTGGTTGAGCGTGAGGCTATCGTCAGCACCATGCTGGGTGACAGCATTGCCCTGCCGCACGCCCTCGGTCTGCTGGCAAAGAAAACGGTGGTCTACACCATCCTCGCCCCGCAGGGTATCGCCTGGGGCGATGAAACCGCGCACGTGATCTTCTTGCTCGCCATCAGCAAAAGCGAATACGAAGAGGCGATGGCCATTTACGATATTTTCGTCACCTTCCTGCGCGAACGCGCGATGACGCGGCTCTGCGCATGCCGGAATTTCACCGAGTTCAAAACGGTCGCCATGGAGTGCGTGAGCCGTTTTTAAAGACGCTGCAATTACCTTGCAGCGTAGTCTCCTGCAGTCGTTACCCTTAATTTCAAGGGCATAACATCACGCCACAACAGTCGTTAGCTGCCCAGGAAAGCTAATCTGGATCACGCCGCCCCACATGCAGATCAACTGCGACTGAGCGGTGAGAGCGGGCATATTTCCCACCAATACTGTGGGTGATCCCGGCATCCAGGGGGCTGGTGTGGCGGGGATGCACGGCATTGGCGTCAGCATGCCGAGCGCTGCGGCGGTTGCGGCTGCAACGGTCGGGTTGGCGAGGCTGTTGCACATGCCGAACGGCATAATGTTCACCAACGGTTTGTTATCCATAATATTCGCCATCGGCATGTTTCCGACGATTGTTCGGCTGGTGGGCAGCACGTTCAACGTACCTGGCGCGATGCCAAAGGAACACTGAAGCAATGCGCCGGTACAAACTCCGGGACAGCTCATGGTAGTACCCCCAATTGCCGCCACAGTCGGCGAGCGGATTCGTCGCTGGTGATCAGTTCATTGAGTAGTTCCGGCAGTGGCGTGTGCCCCCAGGCATAGGCGCGATACAGTAAATAGGGTACCGGGCTATGCGGTTCGGTGCGCGCCAGGTAATCTGCGACCTGTTTAATCATCAGATATGCCTCTTCCCGATGGGCAAATGTGGCGTTATAGCTGAGTGTTGGGGAGCTTTCCTCGCTGACAGATTGCGGCTGCACCGGCAATACGCTGCCTCCTAACGCCTGCAGGCCGGTTTTGATCTTTTGTTCCAGTGCATTAAATGAAGGTGCAGATGCTGCAGGCCAGTTCTGACAGACGGCATTGAGACGTGTGAGCCACGCCATGCTGGATGTCAGGGATTTTATGGTGGACTCGTCTGCGCCTGGCAGCGGAACATCAGAAAATTTTCCCTGCTGCCACTGGGTCAGTGAGACGGTTTCCCCATGAGCGATAAACAGCGGGGCTTCAGCGACCAGAGTGGCGTAGTGTTGCGCCATCCAACTGAGCGGTGCGGCGCGATAGTCATAGTCACCTTCTTTAATTTGGGGATGCAATTCCTCGGGATAATGCTCCAGCGCCAGAGTCACTAATGCCAGCGCATCGGGCAGGGCCGCTAAGCCGCGAGCTCTCATCCATGCTTCGCCCAACCAGCTCATAATGACCAGGTCTTTGCTGAGCGTTTTCGTCAGCACGGTGGCGATTTTGGCGACTTCATCCCAGTCGGCACGGCGCGGCGTACTTTGCCAGACGCCGGTGGGCAGCGTTTCGTCATCCTGCTGGCGGGCGGCAACCAACTGGTCGAATTCTGGTGAATAACGGATAGAGTCCCCGCACGGATTATCCGCCTGAATGGGGGCCAGTAATGCCTGAATATGTTCCATCATTTTCCTCCTGATAATCCCTGCTCGGTGAGCGGTATCCATGGTAGCGGCGCTTTGTTTTGGACATCTAACAATGTGACCTGCCAAAATACCGTCGACTGCAATGGCTTCTGACCATCGCCTACGGGGAGCGAAAAGCGCAGCGGCAGCGGTTGCGTCAACGCGCCACCGACGCGTTGTTGTTCAATCATCCTGAGCAGCGACCACGCTCCCTGCCAGCGCCAACGCCCAGTATCACCGCTTACCGTTACGCCTGTCTGTGACAGGCCTGGCATTGGACGCCAGGCGGAATTGGCTGCCCAGCGCAGGCTAAAGTTCAGGTTATCGCCGCTGCGCCAGTGCAGGTCAGTTGAGCCGTCGGGGTAGCTGATCGATTGTTGATTGCCGACGAGTCGCCAGTCGGCAATCTGATCCGCGCCAGCCTCATGGTTGCGTGAGGTGCGCCAGATAACCCGTAACGTCACGCCTTCAGGGCTGACCAACGCCGAAAGTAGCGGTTGTGCTGCTGCCAGTTGCTGAATCAGTGGCGGCTGTTCGGATAACGTTTCGGCGGGGAGTTGCGTGAGCAAAACGGTCAGTTCGCGCACCCGATCGACATCAGCATCCGGCGCGTTTGGCACGGCGGTAAAGGGGAAGCGCCCTGCAAGCCAGGTGTTGTACAGATTGAAGATCTTCTGTACCGCGCCGATGCTGGCCTGTTGGCGTAATTGCTGACATTTTTGCAATGATGCGTTTACCAGCGCGTTGAGCGATTGACCGTAAAAATCGTTACTGCCCGCGCTGCGAAACTGCGCCAATTCACTCTGGCAGTTCTGTGCGGAGAGCGTCGGCAGCGCGGCGGCAAGGGTCGCCATCTGCATCGGCGGACTGCCAGGATCCTGTTGTTGTAGTCGTTGCATGGCCGCCAGTGAGCTGCTCCAGCGAACGATAAGCTGGTTATCCATTGCCGTTAGCCATGGGCGCTGCTTGTCGAGCCAGTCAATATCCTGCTGATAGCGGACCAGGACGCCAGAGATTTGCTCTGCTTGTGCGCTAGCCCAACCGGCAATTTTCTGCCCGCTAGCCTGAGCCTGTTCTGTGGTAGCGTAATTGACCGCCGGAGGGTTAATCGACGGAAGTAACGCGCCGCCGTCCTGACGTACCCGGCTAATCACCTGGGCTGCGGTTTGTTGGCGCAATGCTATAGCAAGCTGAGGACGATTGAGCTGGTTGAAAGCCTCAATGATCTGATCCGCGCTGGCGGTGCTGACATTGCTGTTGTCTGGGGTTCCGGCTGTCCCTGCGTATAGCGCCTGACGGATGGCGTTTTCCACCGCCTGTCGCGCCAGCATGGTGATTTTGGGTCGCCAGATGCTGTCTGGAAGCTGCTGTGTAAAGCGCTCAAATCCACCATACAGCGCCTGCGCCTGCTGGAGTTGCAGATTGCCGGGATAACCGACAGGGTCCCCGGTGGGCTGACTTGCTCCCTGCTGCCAGAAGGGTTGGTTAAGTAAATCACGCAAGCTTTTTTGTAATGCCAGAAGGTCCGGCGATACGCTGAATTGCCCTTCCGCGGATTGCTCGGTTAGTGAGGAGAAGTGCAGCCTGGAGCCATCAACCTGCGCCAGAAAGCGTTGGCGAAGTAGGGTTTCGTGGCGAAGCAGTTCCTGAACCACGCCGTTGTCGATAAGCCTAAGGGTCCGTGCCTGCGTGAGCAGCTCATCCAGTGGCAGTCTGATTGGCGAATTTGTTGCGTCACGACTCAGGTTATTGATGGTTGTCAGCGTTGCCTGTAAGCGGCTGACCTGGCGGATAAGCGAGCGGACGAACAACGGGGTAACCCCGGAGCCGTTGCCAAATAGCGCCAGCAGTTGTTCGAGTTGCTCTTCGTTGTTATCCAGGCTGGTATTGCCATAGTTTTGCTCCAGCCAGCGCATGGTTTCGTGAGAAAAAAGTACGCTGTTGCGCTGAGTCAACTCGCTGGCGTCGGGTAATTTCAGTCGCGAGAGATTGAGCGTGGCAAACATTTCGTTGAGCTTTTCCTGCGAGGGCAAAGAGTCGGTGTCAACGGTCACGCCCCAAACGCTGGCGCTGACGTTTGCCAACGTCTGCACAGTAGGTTGCTTCATCTGCATCAATTGCAGCAACGGCAAATAGCGCGACTCCATTTGTTTTGCCTGAGTGAGCAAGTGCTGAATTTGCCGGTAACGCTCTTCGGGTAGCAGATCGTCTTGCTCAAAGCCCCTTTCATGTTGATTTTGCAGGCAGATACTGTTGGTGGCGGGCACCAGCAGGCTAACCAGGGTAACGTTGCTAAACGTCTCGCGCAATTTTGTATCGGTACGGCTGAACAGCGAGCCGGGCCAGACGATGGAACGAAACTGCCACTGTGGAATGCCGTTGAGAACCCGCCAGTACAGCGTGGTGGAACGCTCACCCGTGATATCGGCTCGGGCGGCTGTGGCGAGGACCTGCAGACGATCGTGCAATAGTACGGCGTTGGTGTGCTGGTATCGCCAGCTCCAGGTCATGGCGGCAAGCCAGAGAACGCAAAGGCAGCTATAGCAGGCGAGGGTTATGAAATGGCGGCGCAGGTTCAGGCGCAGCAGGCGGCGAACCGGAAGCGCGAGACCGCGCTCGGCGGTAATTTTTCCGCTCAGCAGCGACTGGCAAAACTGCATCTGCGGTTTGCCCTCCGCCATCGTTCGTGCAACAAACCAGATCCCGCGAAGCTGCGGCGGCTCATCGCGGGCATGACTGTTAAACAGGCCGTCAAAAGCGTCATGCAACGGTGTGGCAAGCGGCGGGAAGTTTTCTGGCAGGCGGAATAATTGCTCCGGCGTGTTGCCTCGCAGCGCGCCAAGCTCGGTTATGAACATCCGCAGCGAAGTACGGGTATTGTCCAGGGCATTGTCGATCCACTGCGGTTTCCAGATGGCTTCTCTGGCGACCGGAATCGTGCTGCCAATAGGACTGCGGCGAGCATCCACTGGCAATAGCTCCAGTAAAGAGGTGGTGCCTTCCAGTGATTCCATGCCGCTGATGATCAGGTAAATTGGCAGACTCAGTCCGCACACCTGCTGCAACTGCTGACAGTTATGCAACAAGCTGGCGCGGACGGTATCATCGTCGTATAGCGTCTCTAATGAAAGGGTGATAATCAGTGCGTCCAGCGGTCGCTGTGGGCGGCTTTTCACCAGTGCAGACAGCGTCTTCTGCCAGTCGTTCTGGCGAATTAGCCGCTTTTTGCCAACGGTTTGTAGCGTTTGCGGCAGGCACAGAAGGCTGCACTGAGGATTAAACCACCATTGCCCGAACCAGTATTCCTGGCCGTCGGTGAGTGACCAACTGCGGCAAAGCAGACGATTATTCTCTTCATCGCCAAGCATCAGGATTCGCATACTGTCGTAAGGATCCTGACCTGTGCAGGCTCGCTGGATCTCCTTTTGCGCACGGTTGAACGTATCGTTTCGGTATTCCCACTGCCACCAGACGCACCAGAGAGTAATCGCCAATAGCACCAGCATAATAATCAGTAGCGTAAGCCAGGGTTGCGTCACTTATCATCTCCCTGGCAAGACTGGGTTACCGGAAAATCTGGCAGCGTATTTACGCCAATGGCATCTTCAATACTCAGCCACAATCGCTGACTCAGCAGCAATAGCGCCAACAGTATGACGAGGGCGATAAGATGCAGGCGCGAATTGTCTGGCAGGCGGCGATGCGCCGGAAGCTGTAAAGGGGTGCCCAGCGCGGTCGATTCCATACGTTCGGCTATATCGCTGAGCTGAGCGTCACGCTGAAAGGCAAAATGCCACAGCAGGCGGCAGGTTTCCTGATGATTCTGCAGATTAAAATCGCTACGTCGGGAACCAAACCCCAGCGTCAGGCAGCGCAAATACAGCACGGCTAAATCTCGTTTACCTGGGCTACGTTCATTGAGCAGGGCAGCGATCTTGCGGGGGATCTGATCCCCTGCGCTATGGGTTTGCCACAGATGATACTCCAGCGGGCAGGACTGCCACAGGGAGAGCGCGGGCCAGTCGCCGTAGAGTACGGACTCATCAATCAGCGCGACCAGGGCATAAACGGCAGCGTCAATCTGCTGCTGAAAGGGCGAACCCAGTTCGCGGGTCAGACGTCGGTTGTACTCTTCTACCACCTGACTGGCATATACAACGGCCTGATTATGCAGCTCATCTGGCGGTAGCGGAGTGCTTTTCCAGCGTTCGAACTGCGCCAGCCAGCGGGTGTAAATCTCATCAAACAGATGGCTGGCAGGCATATCAGGATGCGCGGGCGTCATGGCTTACCTCCTGACGGTAGAGCATGATCTGCTGCGGCATATCCTCTGTTTCATGCAATGGGGCAATAACCAGCGGCGTCCCTTTTTCGAACCACTGGAGGGTAAGGGTTAGGGTAAACAGGGCCACATTGCCGTCGATTTCCCAGTCACTGCGCTGCTCTGCAGCCAGCGGAGAGAACGTCATTCCATGCATCCGCTGACGACGCAGGACGGGTACAAAGGGATGGCTGGTGATAAGGCTCATTTGTAACCATTTTTCTGCTTTGGCGGCGTTGCCTCCGGGCATCAGCAGACCTATCACCACCTGCTCTCCGGCGTGGAGATCCGGCGGAAGTTGCAGTGAAAAAGCGTTATCCAGTTTGCTGAAATTTAGCCGCTGATAGCGGCGATGAATATGTGCCAACTGGTTTTTCAGTACGGTGAAAAGAGATGCAAATGCGGGCATCATGTTCTGATAATCAAAAGCTGGCAGCAGGGGCAGCGTTTTATCCTGAGTCAGTATTGCCGTTTGCCCGATAAAGAGACTCAGCGCGCGGTAAAGATCCTGTGGGTGCGGCCGCCCGCTGCTAATCAAGCTTTCCACCAGCGGCAATGCGCCCTGGATACTCTGCAGCGACAGCGTAAGCCATAGCCAGTCGTTGGTACGCTGCCCGTGTTGCGCCAACTGCATTTCCCGGCTCAGAAACAGAATTTTTTCTCTTGCCTGTAGACAGAGTTGTCGGGTGTGGCGCGCCAGGTAACTCTCTTCGTTGACGGTAGGAGAGGGGGGAAACCACTCGCTCTGACGAAATCCGCCTTCGCTATACACAACCTGCAGCAGCGGCAGACAGACGAAATCGGCGCGATCGTGCTGGCAAACCAGACGCGGTTCGGGCTGCCATTGCGAAATGCTCTCGGGAAATTCACCGCTACTCAGGTCAGGCAGCGGGGGGCTGTTGACTGATCGACAGCGGCTATTCATCAACTGCCACTGTCCGGCACGGTTTAGCGGCGGCAGCGCCAGCCAGAGGATATGCTCACTGTCCGGCGCGGCAGGCAGCAAACGGGCGCAGTCAAACTCCAGTGATAAATCGTCGCTAATGTCATAATTGACCGGCGTGCCGTCGGGCATAATTGCTTCCAGGCGCAAAATACGTAGCGTTCCTGCACACAGCGCCGCTTCGTCAATCTGTAGCCGGTTGACGCCCCAAAACCACGGATTAGCGCACCCGGTGAGCGCTGCGCAAAGCGTTTCATTGCGCAATGCCTGCAACTGGAAATGTTGAGGTAGCATTGCCATCCCTTCATACCAGCAAACCATTGCCGGAATTGTGCTCATAGTACTTTCCTTGTTCAGGGGGCCGGGACTGCTTCATCCGTCATTAGCAGCAGATGCAATGAATCTGCTTTATCCAGTCTTAAGCGGTGTTCTCCTGCGCTGCTGTAGCGGGCAAACAGCAGAATTGCTTCTGCCTTAACGCCCTGCAGAGGGGAGCTTTTGGTCACAAAACGCGAATTCGGCACCAGCTCCAGCGACCAAACGTGCAGCCCGTCAGGGCTATCGCGCAGCAGTTGTGATTTGGCGTTAAACCATTGTGTTGCACTAAGCGTTTGTACGGTTGGCAGCAACGCGTTATCGGCAACCGCGACAATATCCACTGCGACTGGCGTGTTATCGTTTGCATCTGCTACGGTTTCAATGACCACATCATTAAATGCCACACGGTTTTGCCACAATGAATAGCCGCTACTCAGTAAAATTAAAATACTGAATAATATTATGCTGGCTGGATGGCGTAGGCCGTTTGTCATATAAAATCCTTTTATATCTTCCTTAAGAAGGTAATTAATAGCAACGGTTCTGTTTTTGACTTAAATCATTATTGGACGAATCTGAAGTAATAAAATTCGTTAACATTTAAATATTCATGTGATTTATATTTCCCGCGCAAAGTATTATTTTTAATTAACTTTTCATGTAACTTGTTGATTTTTATTGGTTGATTTTAAGTTAATTGATTTTTATCAAATGTTTTATTTTTGTGTAAAAAACAAAAAATTAAGTTGATATTTATTTTTTGTTATGTTTTTTATATTGCAGGTAGTTATTCATGAATATCACTTTTCGAATAATGGTGCGGCAAATATCGTACCAGGGATACTATTGCAATAAAAAAGGATTAAATATGGCCGAGAGCATACAGCATAAACTCAACCGTATTAGGCCGCCGCGCGTACAAATAACGTATGATGTGGAAACGGGTGGGGCGATTGAGAAAAAAGAACTTCCCTTAGTTGTTGGTATTCTGGCTGATTTATCCGGGCATCCAGCATCCCCACCCGCTAAATTACGTGAGCGGCGATTCGTCGAAATCGATCGTGATAATTTCGATGATGTGCTTTCCTCCATCTCACCTCGTCTGGCGGTTCAGGTAGAAAATCGTCTGGCTAATGATGGCAGCAAATTGAACGTTGAGCTGCGCTTTAACGAGTTCGACGACTTTTCGCCGCTCAATATTATCAATCAGGTTAAACCCCTCCAGCGTCTTTTCCTCGCCCGCCAACGCTTGCGCGACCTCCTCACCAAACTGGATGGTAACGACGATTTGGATGCGTTGTTACAGCAGGTGGTAAACGATAACGCAGAACTTCAGGCGTTAAGACCTGCTGCTGAAGAAAAACCAGCTGAAAACGCGTGACGGAAAAGGAGAAGAGCAATGGAGAATGTGCAAGAACAAACTGAAACGGGTGGACAGACCGTTACGCTGAGCGTACTGGACCGCATTATTCAGGAAGGACGGATGGCTCGTGATGAGCTGCAACAAACCTATGCGCGGGACATGCTGGAAGAGCTGGCGACGCAAATCCTCGATGAAGGAATGGCGATCGGAAGCGACACTGTGGCGATGATCAACCACCGTATTGCGCAGATCGATGAGCTTATCAGCGCCCAGTTGAATGAGGTGTTGCATCATCCGGATACCCAGAAGCTGGAGTCTTCCTGGCGCGGGTTGCATCAGTTTGTAATGAACACTGAAACCAGTACGCGATTGAAGTTACGACTGCTGAATGTCTCGCGCAAAGAGTTGCAGGACGATCTGGAAAAAGCGGTTGAGTTCGATCAGAGCACGCTGTTCAAAAAGCTGTACGAAGATGAGTACGGCACCTTTGGCGGTAACCCTTACAGCGTGCTGGTGGGGGATTTTGAGTTTGGCCGTCATCCGCAGGACGTGGCGCTACTGGAGAAAATATCTCAGGTTGCGGCGGCCGCTCATGCGCCGTTTATTGCCGCTGCCAGCCCGCGCTTGTTTGATATGGGATCGTTCGCTGAGCTGAGCGTGCCACGCGATCTGGCGAAGATCTTCGAAAGCACCGAGATGATCAAATGGCGAGCTTTCCGTGAAAGCGACGACTCGCGCTATGTCTCGCTGGTGCTGCCGCACGTTTTACAGCGTCTGCCCTACGGGCCGGATACGGTGCCGGTAGACGGGGTAAACTTTATCGAGGACGTTAACGGCCTCGATGCCAGCAAATACCTGTGGGGGAATGCCGCCTGGGTACTGGCCAATCGCATTACCGAGGCGTTTGCTTTATATGGCTGGTGCGCGGCGATTCGTGGCGCAGAAGGTGGCGGACTGGTGGAAGGCCTCCCGGCGCATACTTTCTCTACGCCATCCGGTGATATCAGTCTGCGCTGTCCGACGGAGGTAGCCATTACCGATCGCCGTGAAAAAGAGTTGAACGATCTTGGGTTCATCGCCCTGTGTCATAAAAAGAATACGAATACCGCCGCGTTTTTTGGCGGGCAAACCACCAACCAGGCAAAAATCTACAACACGCCTGAAGCCAACGCGAATGCGCGGATCTCGGCGATGCTGCCGTACGTCCTTGCCGCCTCCCGCTTTGCGCACTACCTGAAAGTCATTATGCGCGACAAAGTCGGCAGTTTTTTGAGTCGCGAAGATGTTGAGCGATTCCTCAATAACTGGATTGCCAGTTACGTGCTACTCAGCGACACAGCACCGCAGGAGATCAAGGCGCAATATCCGTTGCGCGAAGCACGGATAGACGTACTGGATGTTCCCGGCAAACCTGGTGTCTATCGCGCGGTGGTATTCCTGCGCCCTCATTTCCAACTGGAAGAATTGACCACATCTATCCGCCTGGTGGCGGAATTGCCACCGCCTGTATCGGCTTAATTACATAAGGGAAGATTCTATGGATGCTATTTTTTTAAAGATTGATCCGATCAAAGGTGACAGCAACGTTGATGGATATGTAGACCAAATTGAAATTATGTCCTTCAGCCATAATGTTGCGATGCAGGTTACTAATGATGTGAGTAACACCAACCGTACGTCTGGTCGGGCGCATGTGGGGGAGATGTCACTGACCAAATTTGTCGATATTTCCACTCCTGAACTTAATCTTTACTGTTGTTCCGGGAAAATGATTACGCAGGCTGTTTTAACGCTATGTCGCAATGATGGCGATTCGGTGCTGCCGTTTATTGTCTATACCCTCGACAACGTATTGATTTCACATATCAGCGTCAGCGGCGGCTCGGGCGGTAAACCTGTTGAAACGCTATCCCTAAACTTCAGCAAAATTAAATGGGAATTGAAGGCCCAAAAATTAGAAGGGGCGGAGAAAGGTGCGGCGGCGTCGACCTGGGATATGGCGATGAATAAAAATGGTGGTTGATGATGAAATCATCCATCCCGGTTGCATTGTTCGACAGACTGATGGATGAAGGTGTTACGCCGCGCGAGTCGGTGTGCCGGGAGCTGAGGCGATTGTTCAACTCCCGCGCTCCTGCGGATGATGACGCGTTGCCGCTGCTGCTTGCCTGGGGCGTCCCGGAATGGCATGGACTGAACGCGGGCGATGAACGAGTGCTTAGCTGGTATTGTCGCCGGCTACGCGCAGCCATTTTACGCAACGAGCCGCGGATCCAGGCGCTAACTATCAGCGTGAAGGATGCGCATCATCAGACGCTGGCGCTACGCATTGAAGCGATGCTGTGGAACGATGACGACCCGTTGACGCTGAGTCTGGCGTATCAAAACGGCAGTTGGCAATAACCCGCGAAAGGGGGAGATCAATGGACGATCGATTGCTGGAAAATTATCTGCAGGAATTGCGATGGTTGCGAAAAGCCAGCGGGGAGTTCGCCCATCGGCACCCGCACGTAGCCTCTCGTCTGCGGCTGAGCGAATTTGATTGCCCGGATCCGCATGTTGAACGGCTATTAGAAGGCTTCGCTCTGCAAAGCGCCAGGCTGCATCAGCGCCTTGACGACGGCTTCGGTGAACTGTGCGAATCGCTACTGGAGCAGCTTTCTCCCCATGCCATACGACCGTTTCCTTCCTCTGCTACCGCCAGTTTTACTGCGGATCCGTTGGCAGGCGATTTGAGTCGGGGTTACGCCCTTCCAGCCGGAACGCCGCTTTACGCGCTAACGGAAAGCGGTAAGACGGTCTGGTGGCGTACCGCGCTGGCGCAAACGCTGTGGCCTATTGAGATTGAAGATGTTAGCTGGTGTGATGCGGCCCAGGCCCGGCAGTTAACCGGGCTGATGCGGGCGCGCGGCGCGTTGCGGATTCAGCTACGTTGCCTGCCGCCACATCAGTTTTCAACGTTGGCGGTAACACAGTTGCGCATTCATCTCAGCGGCTCGCCGCAAATCAACGCCACGCTGTTTGATTTGTTGTACGCCCATGTCATCGGGCCGCTGCGCCCACATCCCATTGGCCTGCTGAATGCCGAAAAGATTTTGCCCTGCGAACCGGGCGTAGAGTCCAGCGTGCTGGCGCTCAGTGCCTGGATGAACTGTCCGCAGGCGCTGATGTATTTTGATTTGCCGCTGCCGCCGACGAAGGATGGCGATGGCATGACCTTGTGCATTCCTTTCGATCGCGCTCCGCCGGGGGCACAGCATATTCACTCGGGTGATATTCGTCTGGGCTGTGTGCCAATCGTTAACCTTTTCACCCGGACCTCTGAGCCACTGATCGCCGGGCATACTCGCAGCGAGCATCGGCTGGTGGCCGATCATCACGATCACCATGTACAGATCTACCGTGTACAGACGCTGTGGATGAGCCGCCGTGAGGAGGCCTGGTGCGTGCCTGCATATTACTCGGCCCGCGGGCATAGCGAGTCCCGCTGGTTCTGGCATGCGCGGCGCAACCCCCAGCAGGGCAATGCGCTGTGGTTAACCCTGGTGGACAGCCGCTTCGACCCGTTTGCTCCGGACGAAGAGACAAGCCTGACGGCGACGCTCTGGTGCAGTAACGGTAACAAGGCTGCACAGCTTTGTGCGGGAACGCCTCTGACCTTTGAAGTCCCTGGTCCGGTCGCGCAGGTGCATTTATTGGGAACGCCGACCACGCCTTCTGCGCCCGCCTTGCAGCGAGATGCGCGTTGGAAACTGCTTTCTTCGCTGGCGCTCAATCACCTTTCATTGACCGAGGGAGAGAGGGCTCTGGACTCGCTCAAAGAGCTGTTGGCGCTGTATGCCCCTTCCTCTGCGTCACCCGCCGTCTGGCAACAGATAAATGGCATCCGCGAGATGTGTTGCCAGCGGGTTAGCGAGCACCGCGGAGGCGATGCCTGGCGCGGCTGGCATAACGGTATTCGGCTGACGCTGACCCTCGACCCACAGGCATTTACGGGCAACAGTCGGCTGTTGTTTGCGGGGATTGTCGCCCGTTTTCTGGCGCGTAACGCGACCGCTAACTGCTTTGTACGTACGGTATTGCTGGATGAAGGGGAGGAGCTGTCGCTATGGACAGACGTCGAACAGACCGCGCTGATAGCGTAATGGCGCAACTTAAGGGCGAGCCGTGGCGCTTTTCGCTGGAGCAGTGCCTCAGGATTTTACACGCGAGCGGCGACACGCCCGAACTGCGGGGCGAGCTGGGGCTGGCGTTTGCGCCTGCGGAACTCGGCGCGCTGAACAACGACGTTCTCCATGTGCGTAGCCTCGGGCCGGGAGGTGCGGATGGCGTACTGCCCTACGGCTGGCTGGAATGGCTGCAGCAGGCGACGCAGGATAAAAACAGCGCACCGCAGGATTTTATCTTTATGTTTCAACAGCGTTTTATTCAGCATCACTACCGAAGCCTGAGCCTGTATCGGCTGGCTACGCCCTACGCGCGCCGCGAGAACGCGCCGGGGCTGTCGGTGATGCGGGCACTGTGTGGTTTCAGGCTTGATGCTATGGAAAAGCATGAGTCTGCGCAGGTGCAGAGCCTGCTGATGCAATGCGGCAGCCTGACGAATCGCAGGCGTTCTGCGGCTGGATTTGTGGCGCTGGTCGAGGCCGTACTGAACGTCACCGTGCATGTCGAAGAGTTTGTCGGCCGCTGGCAGCCTTTGCCGCAGGCATCCATAAGCCGGACGGGATGTCGGCTGGGGCGCAACAGCGTCGCCGGGCGACGGATCTGGAATCAGCATGCGGCGCTGCGGGTGCACCTGCATGCTGAAAGCCCCACCCGGTGGCGGGCGTTTTTATCCGATGGGCAAGCCTTTCTTCAGCTCAGCAAACTGGGGCAAATCTGGTTTGGCCCAGGGATAACACTGCAACTGATGATGCGCGGGACGCTAAATCTTGACCACTGCCTGAGCCGCGATACGCCGCCGCGTTTGGGCTATACCGCTCAACTGGCAGGGCGTAAACCCGCCGTGTTTCACTGCCAACAGCAACTTGAGGAGAACAACGCATGGACTTAAAAGCGCTGGTACAACGACTGAATCCGGTTTGCTTTCGTGCGCTGGAGCAGGCCGCCGAACGCAGCCGGGCGCAGGGACACTGGTTTGTTGAGCCGGAGCATCTGCTGCTGGCATTGCTCGATGATGAACACTGTGATCTCGCGTATTGCCTGAGCGGCGCGGCGATTTCCGTCGACACGCTGCGCGAAGAGATCCATAGCGCCCAGGCGCAGTTTAAATCGGGCTGCACGCGGATGCCGGTATTTTCCGTGCAACTGGTGGAGTTGCTGGAAGGGGCGGTTTTGTTGGCGGCTTTCCAGCGTCTGTTGAAGGTCCGTTCAGCGTTGTTGCTGCAAGCCTTACTCACCCGAGAACGTCTGCGCGCCCAGTTGGCGCAGGGAATGCCGCTGCTTTTGCAGCTTCCGGCGGGGGTGATGGAAAGCCAGTGGCAGAGCTGGTGTCGTGGCTCTGTTGAAGAATTAAGCGACACGCATACGGGAGAACACCCGGAGCGTGAAGGCGGCGTGCTGGATCAATACACCCACGATCTGACCCGTGACGCGCGGGAAGGGCTGATCGATCCGATCATCGGGCGCGACGCGGAGATCCGCCAGTGTATCGACATCCTGCTGCGCCGCAGGCAAAACAACCCGATTCTGGTTGGCGCGCCGGGGGTGGGCAAAACCGCCGTCGCTGAAGGGCTGGCGCGACGCATTGCCGAAGGAAGTGTGCCGCCGCCGCTGCGCGATGTCGCTCTGCTGTCGCTGGATCTCGGCCTGTTGCAGGCGGGCGCGGGCGTGAAAGGTGAATTTGAACAGCGGCTGAAAGGGGTGATCGACGCGGTAAAAAAATCCCCGCAACCGATCATTTTATTTATCGACGAAGCCCACACGCTGATTGGCGCGGGCGGCGCCGAGGGCGGCAGCGACGCCGCCAACCTGCTGAAACCGGCGCTGGCGCGTGGGGAACTGCGCACCATCGCCGCGACCACCTGGCAGGAGTACAAAAAATATTTCGAAAAGGATCCGGCGCTGGACCGGCGTTTTCAGCGTATCCAGATCGAGGAACCGGACGAGAACAGCGCGGTGGTGATGCTGCGGGCGGTGGCCGACAAGCTCGAGGCACACCACGGCGTGCAGATCCTCGATACCGCCATCCGCGAGGCGGTGCGTCTGTCGCAGCGCTACATCTCCGGGCGCCAACTGCCGGACAAAGCCATCAGCGTGCTCGACACCGCCTGCGCAAGAGTGGCGCTGGCGCAGCATGATGTGCCGCCCCAGCTTGAGGAGATCCGTCAGCAGCAGGCGGCCATCGAAGAAGAGAGTGAACGCCTCAACCGCGAGTTGCTGGTGGGCGTCGATCATCACGACCGACTGTGTGAACTGGAGGCGCTGGCGGAGAAATTGCGTCTTCAGGCGCGGGAAGTGGAAGGGCGCTGGCAGGATGAGCGTCAGCGGGTCGGCGAACTACTGGCGACGCGCCAGCGGATGCTGGATCTCAGTGCGCGGCTGGACGATGACGAGGAACTGGAGCAAGAGCTGGTGGAGTGTGCGGCGCTGATTGGAAAACTGGAAACCGCCGCTGCCCAACTGCGCGACGAGGTGCCGCTAGTGCCGGATTGTGTCGATCCCGCCACGGTGGCGGCGGTGATCGGCGGCTGGACGGGCATTCCGCTTGGGCAGATGCTCACCGACGAAGCCCACGCTCTGCGTACGCTGGTTGAACGGATGAGTGCTCGGGTAATGGGTCAACAGGCAGCGCTGGAGACCATCGCCCAACGTCTGCGCGCCTATCGCAGCGGCCTGACCGATCCGCAAAAGCCGGTCGGCGTGTTCCTGCTGGTAGGGCCAACCGGCGTCGGCAAAACCGAAACCGCCTATGCGCTGGCCGACGCCCTGTACGGCGGTGAACGCAATCTGATAACCATCAACCTGTCTGAATACCAGGAAGCGCACACCGTCAGCCAGTTGAAAGGCGCGCCGCCGGGCTACGTGGGCTACGGCAGCGGTGGGGCGTTAACCGAAGCGGTGCGCCGTCGCCCCTATTCGGTGGTGCTGCTCGACGAAATAGAAAAGGCGCACCCGGACGTGCTGGAGGCGTTCTATAACGTCTTCGACAAAGGCGTAATGGAAGACGGCACCGGACTAATCGTCGATTTCAAAAATACGGTAATGCTGGCGACCAGCAACGTCGGGGCGGAATTAATTCTCGACACGCCTGCGGCTGAATTAAACCGCGAGCGGTTTAACGAGGCGCTGCGCGAGGAACTTTTAACCCATTTCCGCCCGGCGTTTTTAGCAAGGATGACCACGGTGGCCTATCGCGCACTGGATGAGGAGATATTGAAGGGGATTGTGCTGGCGAAACTGGAGAAATTAGCGCAGCGATATTTAGTGGCGACGGGAGAAAAATTAAATATGGAGGATGGATTGGTCGAAAGAGTAATGGAGAAATGTAAGGGAGTGGGGGCCAGGGATGTTGAGAATCTGGTGGTTGGGGAAGTGATGGGATAATTATTGAGGAATTAATATGCCACATAATGGAAGATGCATAGAAATATCTTGTAGCTTTGTTCACCCTTCAAGACAAGTAACAAGAACATATAATACATCTCGATACATATATTCGTATGAACAAGATGATCAGTTTACATTCATAAGAATTTTACGGCATGCAAAAAGAAAATATGCATCTGAAAATATGATTAGGCATATGTGGATTGGCGCAATTAATACAAATCAGAGAATGCGATTCCATATTCATGCAGATACAGAACTATCAGAACAACATGAAATTGTTCCCTAATCAATTGATGTGTTGTTATTTTCAAATTGAATGCAGAACTGCCGGATGGCGGCTTTGCCTTATCCGGCCTACAAAGACTGCACATACTGTAGGCCCGGTAAGCGTAGCGCCACCGGGCATAACGTACTCGACAAATATAAAAGGAATTTCATATGTCAGATTCCACCATCATCAAGCTTACCTCCCCAACATTAACCGATCTGGTCGCCGTCACCGCGCAAACCGACTCACAACTTAACAGCCTGATCACCGCCACCGTCGCGGGAACCACCTCTGCGCCGTTAACGCTGGATGCCGCGCTGGCGACCCATCTGACCGCCACCATCAACGACGCCGATTACGACGGTCTGATTGCCGAGGCGCACCAGCTTCCGGCGACCAGCAATGCCGATCGCTACCAGTTTGTGCTGCGCCCCTGGCTGTGGTGGCTGACGCTCGCCAGCAACAACCGCGTGTTTCAGAACCTCAGTGTGCAGGAGATCGTCCAAAAGGTGTTTAAAGACGCCGGGTTTACCGACTACACATTCCAGTTGAAAAGCAAACCGGCGAAGCGTGAATACTGCCTGCAATATAACGAAAGCGATTTTAATTTTGTCTCACGGCTGCTGGAGCAGGAGGGCATCTTCTGGTTCTTCACCCACGCAGCAGGCAAGCACACGCTGGTGCTGGCGGATGACAACAGCGCCTTCCCGCCGATTACTGGCGATAAAAAGGTCAAGTATCAGGCCGCAGCAAGCGGCGCACGGGAAACCGGCATGATTCGTTCGGCACAGCTGCGTTTGCAGGCCACCGCGCAGGGCTTCCAGAGCAGCGACTATAACTATGAACAGCCAAAAGCCGCGCTGTTTGCACAGGCCGGGGAGAAGAAGGGCGGGATGCAGTATCAGCATCCGGGGCGTTTTAGCGTTAAAGCCGAAGGCGACGCGCTGGCGGCGTGGAAGGTTAATGCCCTGAAGGCGCAGGCCAAACAGCTGGTCGGTGAAAGCGACTGTGCGGCGCTGATGGCCGGGCACTGGTTCACCTTAACCGATCACGATGACAAGGTGCTAAACATCGACTGGCTAATCACCGCCGTCAGCCACGAGTACGACGGTGAACATTATCGCAACCGCTTCACCGCCATCCCGAAGGCCACGCCGTATCGCCCGCTTGCCGTGACGCCGCAGCCCTTTATGCATACGCAGACGGCGCTGGTGGTGGGTAAAAGCGGAGAAGAGATCTGGACCGATAAGCTTGGTCGGGTGAAGGTGCAGTTCCCGTGGGACAGAGAGGGTAAAAGCGACGAAACCAGCTCCTGCTGGCTGCGGGTCGCCACCGCCTGGAGCGGCAATGGCTTTGGCGCGCAGTTTATCCCGCGCATCGGTCAGGAAGTGGTGGTGAGCTTTATCGACGGCGACCCGGATAAACCGCTCATTACCGGCTGTGTGTATAACGGCGCGAATGCGTTGCCGTACGCGCTTCCGGCGAATCAAACCCAGTCCGGGATAAAAACCCACAGCGAAAAAGGTTTTAACGAACTGCGCTTCGACGATAAAAAAGATGCCGAACTGCTGGCGATGCAGGCGCAGAAAGACTTCCAGCTCACCGTGCTCAACGACAGCAAAACGACTATCAGCCATGACGACATTCAGAGCGTCAAAAACGATCGTACGCGCACTATTGAAGAGGGCAACGAAACCGTCACCCTAAAAAAAGGCAACCGGACGGTGAAAATTGAAAAAGGCAGCGACACGCTGGAGGTAAAAGAGAAGCGCAGCGTCACGGTGAAGGGCGATCAGGAACACGCCATCGACGGCAACCAGACGCATAAGGTAAAGGGCAACTACACGCTGAACGTCGACGGCAACCTGACGATTAAGGTCAGCGGTACGCTAACCCTGGAGAGCGGCAAAACGTTGGACATCAAGAGCGGGGCGGGTCTTAACGCCAGCGCATCGGGCAGTATGAAGCTGGATGCCACCAACATCGCCAGTGAAGCGAAAGCCTCGCTGACTCAAAAGGCCGCGACGATAACCCACGAAGCGAAGGCCACGCTCACCAGCAAAGCCAGCGCCACTCAGACTGTGGATGGCGGCGGGATGCTGATGATTAAGGGCGGGATGGTGAAGATTAACTGATGAGCGATACGCAGGAGTATCAACAGGATAGCACCCTGCTACGAGCGAATTTCGCAAACGACCAGCTTAACGGTGAAACGCGAATTGAAGAAAACGGACGCCTGCTGGCGGTTCTGCGTTACCAGCAGGGGATGCTGAACGGGATGATGGAGCGCTGGCATCCTAACGGCCAGCTTGCCATGCAGCAGGCGTATCGTGAGGGCAAGCCGGACGGTATTGCTCGTTACTTCTCGGAAAACGGTGAGCTACTGCGAGAAGAGCAGTGGCTTAACGGTCAACTGCACGGCGAATGCCACAGCTTTTATCCTTCCGGGCAGGTACAGCTACGTGAACAGTGGCAGCAAGGGCTGCGCCACTCTCTCAGCGAACAGTTTTACCCGGACGGGACGCTTGCCCAGCGTTTATCTTATGAAAAGGGGATAATGAAAGGTGAGGCGCAACGCTGGTTGCCGGATGGGCGCGCCATTGATGCCACAGGTAAAGCGCAGTCGCGAATGAGCAAATGGACGGAGAGGCTGTGAAAAAGCCTCTCCAGATCGCGTGTTAACGCAAATGATGTACCACCTGGTTGCTGCTGCCGCGCCAGATCAGCGCCGGGTCTTTCAGATCCTGCACAAATTTGCCGTCGACCAGCACGTTGATGAGATCCACCACCTGCATTTGCGCAGCGTTGAGTTCCTCAAGCTTGTAGCCGGTCCACACCCAGATATCTTTTCCCGGACACTCAGCGCGAATACGCTGTACCAGTTGCAGAATATCCGGCACGTTTTGCGGATGTAGCGGATCGCCGCCGGACAGCGAAATCCCCTGACGGTGAATGCGCGTGTCGTTCAGATCGGCAATGATCTTATCTTCCATCTCTTTGGTAAACGGTTCGCCGGAATTGAGCCGCCAGGTGCTTTTGTTATAGCAACCGGGGCATTCGTGCACGCACCCGGAGACAAACAGGGTGCAGCGGGTTCCAGGGCCATTGACGATATCGACGGGGTAATATTGGTGGTATTGCATAGAGGATGTCCAGAAAGCATGTAGGCCGGATAAGGTGCTTGCACCGCATCCGGCAACATTGTGATGCCTGATGGCGACGCTATTGCGTCTTATCAGGCCTACGGCCTTTGCAAACGGAAATTAACCTATCTGCCCATTGCCTAAATGCTTAACGCGGCGCTTCACTTCTTCCTGCTTACCAGCGTTAAACGGACGCGCGTCCGGGCTGCCTAAATAACCGCATACGCGGCGGGTGACCGACACGCGGGCCGCGTCGTGGTTACCACATTTCGGGCAGGTGAAGCCTTTGCTGGTGCATTCGAACTCGCCGGTAAAGCCGCACTCGTAGCATTCATCGATGGGCGTGTTGGTCCCGTAATACGGCACGTGCTGATAGCTGTAATCCCAGACGTCTTCCAGCGCTTTCAGGTTGTGCTGAATATTTGGGTATTCGCCGTAGCAAATGAAGCCTCCGCTTGCCAGCGGCGGGTACGGCGCTTCGAAATCGATCTTGTCGTACGGGTTTACCTTCTTCTCCACGTCGAGGTGGAAGCTGTTGGTGTAGTAACCTTTGTCGGTGACACCCGGCACTACGCCAAACTCGGCGGTATCCAGACGGCAGAAACGATCGCACAGGTTTTCACTTGGCGTGCTGTACAGGCTAAAGCCGTAACCGGTCTCGTCTTTCCACTGATCGACCGCCTGACGCAGGCGTTCCACAATGGCGATACCTTTGGCGCGAAGCTGCTCACTGTCGTACAGGTGCTTGTCGCCAAACAGCGCGTTGATGGTCTCGTGAATGCCGATGTAGCCCAGAGAGATGGACGCGCGACCGTTTTTAAAGATTTCTGACACATCATCGTCCGCTTTCAGACGCACGCCGCAGGCACCTTCCATATACAGAATTGGCGCAACGCGAGCTTTCACGCCTTCCAGACGCGCAATACGGGTCATCAGCGCTTTACGCGCCAGCACCAGACGATCGTCGAGCAGTTTCCAGAAGGTGGCTTCATCGCCATGGGCTTCCAGCGCGATACGCGGCAGGTTGAGGCTGATAACGCCGAGGTTGTTACGGCCATCGTGAACCTGTTCGCCGTTCTCGTTTTCCCACACGCCGAGGAAGCTGCGACAGCCCATTGGCGTTTTGAACGAACCGGTGACTTTGACTACCTGATCGTAGTTCAGGATGTCCGGATACATACGCTTGCTCGCGCACTCCAGCGCCAGCTGTTTGATGTCGTAGTTCGGATCGCCAAACTTGTGGTTCAGGCCGTCACGAATCGCGAACACCAGTTTCGGGAAGACCGCAGTTTTACGGTTTTTACCCAGGCCAGCAATGCGGTTACGCAGAATGGACTGCTGGATCAAACGCGATTCCCAACTGGTTCCCAGACCAAAACCGAAGGTAACAAACGGCGTCTGACCGTTGGCGGTATGCAGGGTATTCACTTCATACTCGAGCGACTGGAAGGCGTCGTAGCACTCTTTCTCGGTACGGGAATGCGCATAGCCGTCGGCGTCCGGGATCTGCCACTCTTCAGCGGTTTTGCGATGCTTGTTAAAGCTCTCGGTCACGAACGGTGCGAGAACTTCGTCAATACGGTTAATGGTGGTGCCGCCATAAATATGGCTGGCAACCTGCGCGATGATTTGCGCGGTGACGGCGGTCGCGGTAGAGATGGATTTTGGCGGTTCAATCTCCGCGTTACCCATTTTAAAACCCTGCGTCAGCATGCCTTTCAGGTCGATCAGCATGCAGTTAAACATTGGGAAGAACGGAGAGTAGTCGAGGTCGTGATAGTGAATATCACCACGCTCGTGCGCCTGGACGACATCACGCGGCAGCAGGTGCTGACGTGCGTAGTGTTTGGCAACGATACCGGCCAGCAGGTCGCGCTGGGTCGGGATCACTTTGCTGTCTTTGTTGGCGTTTTCATTCAGCAGAGCAGAGTTGGTTTGCTCAACCAGACCACGAATTTCCTGGTTCAGACGGCCACGTTTTTCACGCTGTATATCACGGTCGTGGCGATATTCGATGTACGCACGGGCGAGTTGTTTATACGGGCCAGACATCAGCTGGTTTTCTACCGCTGTCTGGATCTCGTTGATATCGACCTTGCTGCGCTCATTCATCTGGCTACTAACGACTTCTGCGACGGTGGCACAGTAATCTGCGTCATCGACTCCCGCTGCTTTAGCTGCACGCAGAATGGCTTCTTTGATGCGCTCTGATTTAAACGGCACTTTACAGCCATCTCGTTTCATCACATGCGGTGTCATGATCACTCCATATTTATAAGAACAGGTTATCCACAGAGGTTGGGGAAGCGGCCATGGCTTTATTCATCTCTATTGCCAATGACTTCCCGCAATCCTGACCCACTTTATCCACAATTCCACCGTCAAGCGGTGCACTGTAGTTGTAGCAATTGTAGTCGATTAATACAACATATTGGGTCGGCGTGCATTTTAAGTTCTATATGTAGTGATTTGCATCAAGGATGTTTACGATTTTTTTGATGTAGCGCAAAGTAAAAATCGGAGCGTACAGATGACGGGCAGTACAGCCGATTGTAAATTGTAGGTAGAAAATTCTGATTATTTATTCAGCAAAAACAGAAGGGTAAGCTAAGCGTATGTAACAAAGCCCGGCAGCGCTATGCGTACCGGGCCAGAACATAATTGCAAGCTATTTTTGCACCCACCAGACGGCTTCAAAAGGACGTAGCGTCATGTCTGCAGGTTGGCTGGCGACTTCGGCATAGTTGTGCATTAGCACCTGCCAGTTTCCGTCGGTTTGGGTCGGCTGCCAGTTCTGGACGGTATCGCTCAAATTAGCAATCACCAGCAGCCGTTGGCCTTGCCACTCTCGTTGATAGCACCACAGATGCGGGCTGTCCGGCAGCAGATCCTGGTAGTCGCCCCAGGTGATAACTGGCTCCGCTTTGCGTAAGGCGATCAGCTTCTGATAGGTATAGAACACCGAGTCGGTATCACTCAGCGCTGCCGCTACGTTGATATCCGCCGCGTTGTCACACAGATCGATCCACGGCTGACCCGCGGTGAAGCCCGCGTGTTTGCTGGCATCCCATTGCATCGGCGTGCGGCTGTTATCGCGGGATTTGCTGGCGAGGATCGCCAGCAGCTCTTGCGCATCGCGTCCCTGGCCGTTCAGGGTGGCAAACATGTTATGGCTTTCCACATCGCGATAATCGGTAATCTGGCGGAAATGCGGGTTGGTCATGCCAATCTCTTCCCCCTGGTAGATGTAGGGGGTGCCCTGCATGCCATGCAGCACCATCGCCAGCATTTTGGCCGACGGAACGCGGTATTTCCCTTCATCGCCAAAACGCGACACGATGCGCGGCTGATCGTGGTTACACCAGAACAGCGCATTCCATGCCTGATTGTGCATACCCTGCTGCCAGTGGCGGAACAGGGTTTTGAGCGCCACATAGTCGGGTTTTGCTAACGTCCACTTCTCACCGTTGGGGTAATCCACTTTCAGGTGGTGGAAGTTAAAGGTCATCGACAGTTCGCTGCCATCGAGTGCGGCATACTGCTGGCAGTTTTCCAGCGTGGTGGACGACATTTCCCCGACCGTCATCAGGTTGCGGGGTGTGAAGACGTCGCGGTTCATCTCGCGTAAAAACGCATGCGCGCGCGGTCCGTCCGTATAAAAACGGCGGCCATCGCCGTCAGGATCGTTCGGGAAGTCCTGATCTTTAGAGATAAGATTCACCACGTCGAGACGCAGCCCGTCCACGCCGCGATCGGCCCAGAACTCGCACACTTTCTTAAGCTCGGCACGGACCGCCGGGTTTTCCCAATTCAGGTCGGCCTGCTCCGGAGCAAAGAGGTGCAGATAGTACTGCTCGCTTTCGGCGTGCCAACCCCAGGCGTTGCCGCCAAATTTGGAACGCCAGTTATTCGGCGGGCTGTCTGGCGTGCCGTCGCGCCAGAGATAAAACTGACGATACGGGCTGTCTTTATCCAGCGCTTCACGAAACCAGGCGTGCTGAGTTGAGGTGTGGTTAAACACCATATCAAGAATAATACGGATACCGCGCGCTTTTGCCTGCGCTACCAGTTCGTCAAAGTCTGCAAGCGTACCGTAGGCCGGATCGACAGACATGTAATCCGCGACGTCGTAGCCGTTATCAACCTGCGGCGAAATATAGAACGGCGTCAGCCAGATGGCATCGACCCCCAGCTTTTGCAGATAGTCGAGACGCTGCGTTACGCCGCGTAAATCGCCGGTGCCGCTGCCGGTGGTGTCCTGAAAACTCTTGGGGTAAACCTGATAGATAACGCCGTTTTGCCACCAGTGGGGAATATTCATGGTTGTTTCCTGAAAATACGCTGGGGCGCAACTGCGCCCCGAAGAAAAGTTAGACAATTTGTAATGTACCCAGACGGTATTTACGCTGGTAAACGAATGAGGTCAGTACCATTGGGATAACAATCGCAATGACCATCGCCATACCAAAGACCTGCCAGTAGGTCGGCTGAATGGAGAGGATGCCCGGCAAGCCGCCGACGCCAATCCCATTCGCCAACACACCGTTCAGGCCGCACAGCAGTCCGGCGAGACCGGAGCCGATCATCGCGCACAGCATCGGGAAGCGGTATTTCAGGTTGATCCCGTACATTGCCGGTTCAGTTACCCCAAGATAAGCGGAGATTGCGGCAGGAACGGAGATTTCACGTTCGTTGTGTTTACGACTGGAGATAATGATCCCGACCACCGCAGAGGCCTGGGCGATATTCGACAGTGCGATCAGCGGCCATACCGGCGTACCGCCCATGCTCTGAATCATTTGCATGTCGATAGCCAGCGTGGTCTGATGCACGCCGGTGATCACCAGCGGTGCGTACAGGAAGCCGAACAGCGCCGCGCCGATCGGGGCAAAGCTGCCGGTCAGCAGATGCCGGACCGCAAACGCGACACCGTCGCCGATCATGCGGCCAAACGGACCGATAAAGGCGTGCGCAAGGAATACCGCAAGGATCAGCGAGCACACCGGGACGATCACCAGATACAGATAATCCGGCACGATGCGTTTCATGCGCGTTTCAATAAATCCGAGCGCCAGTCCGGCCAGCAGTGCCGGAATAACCTGCGCCTGATAGCCGACTTTCTCAATGCTGAACAGGCCGAAGTTCCACACTTCAGGTACCTGCTGGCCGAGCAGATAGGCGTTCATTAACTGCGGAGAAACCAGGGTCACGCCCAGTACAATTCCGAGGATCGGCGTACCGCCCATTTTTTTCACCGCCGACCAGCAGATCCCGACCGGCAGATAGAAGAAGATCGCTTCGCCAATCAGCCACAGGAAGTCATAAAGGGTTTTCAGCGAAGGATGCATCTGCGCCAGCGTCTGCCCGTTGCTCATGGGCAGATCGCCGATCACGTTACGGAAACCTAAGATCAGGCCGCCGCTAATAAGCGCAGGCAGCAGCGGGAAGAAGATCTCCGCAAAATGAGAAATGAGCTGTTCGTGCCATTTCATATTCTGTCGCGCGGCCTTTTTCGCCTGCTCTTTGTCGGCGCTGGCCTGCCCGGTTGTCGCCAACAGCGCCTGGTAGTAATCGCCCACCTCGGTGCCAATCACCACCTGAAACTGTCCGGCGTTGGTGAAGCAGCCTTTGACCATCGGCAATTGTTCGATCTCTTTCGGCCTGGCATTCGCAGGCTGATTCAGCACAAAACGCAGGCGAGTAATGCAGTGACTCACCGTGGCGATATTGTCGCGCCCGCCTACCAGCTCAATCAGCCGGTCGATGTCTGCTTGTTTTATTTTGCTCATGATGATGTGTGTTCCCCGTAGACCGGAAAAGACGCTGTAGCGTCGTCATTCGGCAACTCTCTCGTTGTTGGCGCCAGAGTATATCGTCGATGAAATTTTAAAAATGGGAACGTTCCCGAAACGCAGCGAAGATCACAAATTAACGCTCAGAAAGCGATCAGGAGAGGGCGGAAGGTATAACGATTTGTCGTGGTTCGCTACGGCCGTTGATCTGCTCGACCAGCTGTGAGGCCGCTTGTCGTCCGGCTTCAGCGTATCCTGGATCGACGGTGATAATTTCCGGATGGAGGAATTTCATCAGCGGCGTGCTGCCCACGCTCGCCAGCTGCAGGTTCTCTATTCGCTGCTCCTGCAAATATTTACTGACCCCAAGGGCGAGGGTATCCGTCGCGCAGACTAAAGCGGTGGTTTCTGGGGTGATGACGTTGGCGGCCTGCTCATAGCCCTGCTTCATGGCCAGACCCGGCAGCGCGGCGACGGGGTGCAGTTTGTGTTTCTTACAGAACGCCAGGTAGGCTTCATGGCGGCGCTTACCGGTGGTTACGTCGCTATGAGGAACGCCAAGAAAGCTGATCTGGCGATGCTCGCGATCGTATAAACGCTGCATCAGGGTGCGAATGGCGCCCTCATCGTCATAGCAGACCGAGGCAAAGCCTTTCGCATCTCTTGCCAGCAGCACCAGCGAATCCTGCCAGGAGGCGAGCATGGATTCAGTAATGCCGGTAAAACCAAACAGCACCACGCCGTCAATATTGCGGCGTCTGAGCATGCCGAGGTGCTCCTCAACCAGCTCGGGCGAGAACTGGCTTTCCATCATGATCGGGTCGTAGCCCTGCTCATAAAAGACCGGTAGCATGGTTTGCACCGCGAGATTTTCCGAAAGCGAGTCCAGACGCGTGACGATAATCGCCACCACCTTATCACTTTGACCGCGCATGGCGCGTGCGGAGCGGGAAGGGGAAAAACCGTGCTGGTTCATCACCGCTTCAACGCGTTCGCGCGTGCGTTCGCTCACGCCGCTTTCATTGTTAAGCACACGGGAAACGGTCGATTTTCCCACGCCGCTTAAGCGGGCGATGTCTTTAATTGTCAGCCGGTTTTGCATCCTGTTTTCCCGTGTTGCGTGTGAAGTTATGCCAAATAGAGAATAACTTTACTCAAGCGCGGTGCAATGGGCAAAGTCTGGTATACGTTTGGTTTAGTTTCCATGGTTTATCATATCGCCATAATTGCCACAAACCTTATGGTTTTCTGCGTATAATCCGCAGCGCAAATCATTCACTTACCGGAGGCTATATGGATCCCGATCCCACCCCTCTCCCGAGACGGAGAAACAACCCTTTCCGGTAAGCCTGTCTTTCACTGTCTTACCGGAACAGTAAGACAGTGACGTTCTGACGTCCCTGTTGTGATTTAATAATTGCCATCAGGCAAGGCCTTGCCACGCCTGAAGGATTTACTGCGCCTGTTTATACTGGTGCAGAGGGACTGCCTATGTTCAAAAATATGACTCGCCAGTTGTTTGCCCGACTAAACCGCCATTTACCGCATCGTCTGGTGCATCGCGATCCGTTGCCTAATGCCCAGACCGTTGCCAGCACGCCGATCCCGCCATCGCTGAGCGAACATTGCCTGAAAATGGCCCTGATGGACGAAGAAGCGCTGTGGAAAACGTTCGGCACGCACCCGGAAGGGTTGAACGCCGCGGAAGTGGAAAACGCTCGCGAATTACATGGCGAGAACCAGTTGCCGGCGCAGAAGCCGTCGCCATGGTGGGTGCATCTGTGGGTCTGCTACCGTAACCCGTTTAACATTCTGCTGACCATCCTCGGTGCGATTTCCTATGCCACCGAAGATCTGTTTGCCGCTGGCGTCATCGCGCTGATGGTCGTCATCTCTACGCTGCTGAATTTTGTGCAGGAGGCGCGTTCCACCAAAGCGGCAGATGCGCTGAAAGCGATGGTCAGCAACACCGCCACGGTACTGCGCGTTATTAACGAGAAAGGGGAGAATGGCTGGGTTGAACTGCCGATCGACCAGTTGGTTCCCGGCGATATTATCAAGCTGGCGGCAGGAGATATGATCCCGGCCGATCTGCGCGTGGTGCAGGCGCGTGACCTGTTCGTGGCCCAGGCTTCGCTGACCGGTGAATCGCTGCCGGTGGAGAAAGTTGCAACCAGCCGCGACCCGCAGCAAAGCAACCCGCTGGAATGCGATACCCTGTGCTTTATGGGCACCAACGTGGTGAGCGGCACGGCACAGGCCATCGTGATTTCAACCGGAGCTAATACCTGGTTTGGGCAACTGGCGGGCCGCGTCAGCGAGCAGGAAAGCGAGCAAAATGCATTCCAGAAAGGGATCAGCCGCGTCAGCATGCTGCTGATCCGCTTTATGCTGGTGATGGCGCCCATTGTGCTCATCATCAACGGCTATACCAAAGGCGACTGGTGGGAAGCGGCGCTGTTTGCCCTGTCTGTGGCAGTGGGACTGACCCCGGAAATGCTGCCAATGATCGTCACCTCGACGCTGGCGCGCGGGGCGGTGAAGCTGTCAAAACAAAAGGTCATCGTCAAACACCTCGACGCCATCCAAAACTTTGGCGCAATGGATATCCTGTGCACTGATAAAACCGGTACCCTGACTCAGGATAAAATTGTGCTAGAGAATCACACGGATATCTCAGGAAAGCCCAGCGAACACGTCCTGCATTCTGCGTGGCTGAACAGCCATTATCAGACCGGGCTGAAGAATCTGCTGGATACGGCGGTGCTGGAGGGGGTGGACGAAGAATCTGCCCGCCAGCTCTCAACCCGCTGGCAGAAAATCGATGAGATCCCGTTTGATTTCGAACGCCGCCGCATGTCGGTGGTGGTCGCAGAAGAAACCGATGTGCATCAACTGGTATGTAAAGGCGCGTTGCAGGAGATCCTTAACGTTTGCACCCAGGTGCGCCACAACGGCGAGATTGTCCCCCTGGATGAGGGCATGCTGCGTCGGGTGAAACGCGTCACGGACACGCTGAACCGCCAGGGGCTGCGCGTAGTGGCGGTGGCCACCAAGTACCTGCCCGCGCGTGAAGGTGATTACCAGCGTATTGATGAGTCGGATCTGATCCTCGAAGGCTATATCGCGTTCCTCGATCCGCCGAAAGAGACTACTGCGCCGGCGCTGAAAGCGCTGAAAGCCAGCGGTATTACGGTGAAAATCCTCACTGGCGATAGCGAGCTGGTGGCGGCGAAAGTGTGTCATGAAGTGGGGCTGGATGCGGGCGATGTGGTTATCGGCAGCAGCATTGAGGGGTTAAGTGACGATGAGCTGGCCCGACTTGCCCAGCGTACCACGCTGTTTGCTCGTCTGACGCCGATGCATAAAGAGCGCATTGTCACGCTGCTCAAGCGCGAAGGTCATGTGGTCGGCTTTATGGGCGATGGCATTAACGACGCCCCGGCGCTGCGCGCTGCGGACATCGGTATCTCCGTTGACGGCGCGGTTGATATTGCGCGTGAAGCTGCTGATATCATCCTGCTGGAAAAGAGTCTGATGGTGCTGGAAGAAGGGGTGATCGAAGGACGCCGTACTTTTTCTAACATGCTGAAGTACATTAAAATGACGGCCAGTTCTAACTTCGGTAACGTGTTTAGCGTGCTGGTGGCGAGCGCCTTCTTACCGTTCCTGCCGATGTTGCCGCTGCACTTACTGATCCAGAACCTGCTGTACGATGTATCCCAGGTGGCGATTCCGTTTGATAATGTCGACGAAGAGCAGATCAAAAAGCCGCAGCGCTGGAATCCCGCTGAATTAGGCCGCTTTATGATCTTCTTTGGACCGATCAGCTCGATCTTCGACATTCTGACATTTTGCCTGATGTGGTTCGTGTTCCATGCTAATACGCCAGAGCATCAGACATTGTTCCAGTCTGGCTGGTTCGTGGTGGGCTTGCTGTCACAAACGCTGATTGTGCATATGATCCGTACCCGTCGCGTGCCGTTCATCCAAAGCCGCGCCGCATGGCCGTTGATGCTAATGACGCTGGTGGTAATGGTGGTGGGCATTGCATTACCGTTCTCGCCGCTGGCCAGCTATCTGCAGTTGCAGGCGCTGCCGCTGAGCTACTTCCCGTGGCTGGTTGCGATTCTGGCGGGTTACATGACATTAACCCAGCTTGTGAAAGGTTTTTATAGCCGCCGCTACGGCTGGCAGTAATCCTCAACTTCTCTTCTGCAGGATGGTGTTAATACCATCCTGCATTTCTCTTTTTCATTCGAAAGATATTCTCCAGAAATATTGGTGTTTTATTTTTATTGAAATACCAACGCGGGCAATTAGTATCAAATCCCCTTCTTTGCGTTGCTTTTTTATCAATAAAACGATCTGCGTTGCAAAAATGAAACAGCGTGCTAAAAATTATAAGCATCTGCGATTTTTTGTGAACACAGTCATCGAAATAAATTGTTACACCAGTTAGTCTGCGCAGGTAACGTCGTTAAGAAAGTTTCTCGCTGCCCGTTTTTAATTCCGGCAGTCATTTGCTCTGCAAGCTATTCCTGTTAATGGATATTATGAACTTCTGGAGAAGGACAAATGAAACTGACAAAAAACCTGTTAAGTCTGTGTATTGGCGCGTCTGTATTACTGGCGAGTCATGCCACGCTGGCACAAACCTTTCGCGCCGCAGATGTGCATCCGGCTGATTACCCGAACGTAGTTGCCGTCAAACATATGGGGGAGAAACTTAGCGCCGCGACCGACGGTCGTCTGGAGATTAAAACATTTCCCGGTGGCGTGTTAGGTGATGAAAAACAGATGATTGAACAGGCGCAATTGGGCGCTATCGATATTATTCGCGTTTCAATGACGCCGGTTGCCGCCATTCTCCCTGAAATTAACGTCTTTACCCTGCCGTATATTTTTCGCGATGAAGACCACCTGCATAAGGTTCTCGACGGCATGATCGGTCAGGAGATTGGCGACCGTCTGACGGCCAACACCAAATCGCGGCTGGTGTTCCTCGGCTGGATGGATGCCGGAACGCGCAATCTAATCACCAAAAATCCGGTGGTGAAACCGGAAGATTTACACGGTATGAAAATCCGCGTTCAAGGAAGTCCGATAGCGCTGGATACCCTGAAAGCGATGGGCGCTAACGCCGTTGTGATGGGCGTCAGTGAAGTATTTAGCGGCATGCAGACCGGCGTTATTGATGGCACGGAAAATAATCCGCCAACGTTTGTTGCGCATAACTATTTGCCGGTCGTGAAAAACTATACCTGGAGCAAACACTTTATTATTCCTGAGCTTTTTCTGTTCTCGAAAGCTAAATGGGATAAGTTGAAAAAAGAAGACCAGGATCTCATTATTAAACTCGCTAAAGAAGCCCAGGTAGAGCAACGCAAACTTTGGCAGGATTATAATGCGAAATCGCTGGAGACCATGAAAGCCAATGGCGTTCAGTTCCACGATATTGATACGGACTATTTCTATAAAGCCACGCAGTCAGTGCGGGATAATTACGGTAAAGACCACCAGGATTTGATCAAACGTATTCAGGATGTGAAGTAATTCATCAGGTGGAGGATATCAACCCTCCGCCTGAATCTTTTGATTAATTCGAGGTGATGATTATGGGTGAATGCTATTCATCGGTAATGGATTTTCTTTATCGAGTGTCAATGTGGATTGCCGGTATCGCATTATTGGTCATGGTCGCCATTATCCCTATTGGCATATTCGCGCGTTATGTTCTGAATAACGCCCTGTCATGGCCAGAACCCGTCGCCATTCTTTGTATGGTGACATTCACCTTTATTGGCGCGGCGGTAAGCTATCGCGCAGGCTCGCATATCGCGGTGAGCATGGTGACTGACCGTTTGGGTGATGCTTCCGGCCGTTATTGTTCGGTAATCGCAGACGTAATGCTGGTGGCGATAAGCCTGTTTATCCTCTGGTACGGAACCAATCTCTGTCTTGAACTGTGGGACCAGCCCGTGGCGGAATTCCCGCTTTTAAGCGCCGGGCAAAACTATCTTCCGTTGCCGATTGGCTCTGCCATAACGCTGCTGTTTATCGCAGAAAAGATTTTCCGTGGTCCGCAGTACCAACGTCCCGTTGTCATGCTGGGATCGACCAGCTAGTTACCGCCCCCATTTCAGAAAGGAAAGCAGATGGATGCATTTATTCTCGTCTTTACGCTCGGCATTATGCTGGCGATTGGGGTACCGGTAGCGTACGCGGTTGGCATTAGCGCCATCATTGGGGCCTGGTATATAGATATTCCGCTGGAAGCGGTAATGATCCAACTGACCAGCGGGGTGAATAAGTTTTCGCTGCTGGCGATCCCATTCTTTATTCTGGCCGGGGCTATTATGGCCGAAGGAGGAATTGCGCGGCGACTGGTGAACTTTGCCTATATTTTCGTTGGCTTTATTCGCGGTGGGCTGTCGCTGGTAAACATTGTGGCATCGACCTTTTTTGGCGCCATTTCCGGATCGTCCGTGGCCGATACCGCGTCCATCGGTTCGGTAATGATCCCAGAGATGGATAAAAAAGGCTATCCGCGCGACTTTGCCGCGGCGGTCACTGCCAGCGGCTCGGTACAGGCGATCCTCACACCGCCCAGTCATAACTCAGTTATCTACTCGCTGGCAACGGGGGGGACGGTGTCGATTGCCGCGCTGTTCATCGCCGGGATCCTGCCGGGCCTGCTGTTAAGCTTCAGCCTGATGGTCATGTGCGTGGCTTTCGCGCACAAACGCGGTTATCCAAAAGGGGAACGCGTACCGTTTCGCCAGGCGCTGAAGATTTTCGTCGATACGCTGTGGGGATTGATGACGGTTGTGATCATCATGGGCGGCATCCTGTCTGGTATCTTTACCGCAACGGAGTCTGCGGCAATTGCTTGCCTGTGGGCCTTCTTTGTCACCATGTTTATCTATCGTGACTATAAATGGTCTGAGCTGCCGAAGCTGATGTTCCGCACGGTGAAAACGGTCACGATCGTCATGATCCTGATAGGCTTTGCCGCTGCGTTCGGTGCCGTCATGACCTATATGCAGTTGCCGATGCGTATCACTGAAGCCTTCACCAGCATCTCGGACAACAAATACGTCATTCTGATGTGCATTAACATCATGCTGCTGCTGATCGGTACGCTGATGGATATGGCGCCGCTGATTCTGATTTTGACGCCGGTTCTGCTGCCGGTGACCAACGCGCTCGGTATTGATCCGGTCCATTTTGGCATGATCATGCTGGTGAACTTAGGGATCGGCCTGATTACGCCGCCGGTAGGGTCGGTGCTGTTTGTGGCCAGTGCGGTGAGTAAGCAGAAAATAGAGCAGGTGGTAAAGGCGATGTTGCCATTCTACCTTGTGCTATTCCTGGTGCTGATGCTCGTGACGTACATTCCGGCGATTTCGCTGTTCCTGCCGAAACTGTTTGGTGTGATGTGATAAATGCCCGGTGGCGCTCGCGCTTACCGGGCCTGTAAACTACCCGTGCGTTGGCCGGACGAGGCGAAGCCGCCATCCGGCGCAAGGAGACTTAGCGACGAACGGCGATCGCTTCAATCTCGATTTTCACGTCTTTCGGCAGACGGGCAACTTCTACGCAAGAACGCGCAGGGAAAGTCGCGTTGTGCTCGGTGAAGAATGCTTCGTAGGTCGCGTTTACGGTTGCGAAATCGTTCAGGTCTTTAACGAAAACGGTCGTTTTTACGATGTCGCCCACTTTCAGGCCTGCTGCTTCAACGATAGCTTTTACGTTTTCCAGCGACTGACGTGCCTGAGCGGACACGTCTTCCGCTACGGCACCGGTCTTCGGATCGACCGGGATCTGACCGGAAGTGATTACCATGCTACCCAGGTCAACGCCCTGAACGTATGGGCCGATTGCTGCTGGTGCATTTTCCGTCGCGATAGTCTTGCTCATGATTTCTCCTGAATTACAGCGGTAGTAGAATGTTCCCGGCCATTATAGAGAGGCCACATTTCATAACCAACCCCAATTAGTTGGCCAGCACCACATAATGCGAAAACTCTTTTTCACAGTATTTGCATTTGAGTGCGATGTCATCAGCGCGCTTTTTCACTGCAAAACTGGAAGATACTGGTTCAGCATGGCTGATGCAGTTGCTGTTCGGGCAAACCAGCACGTTGTCGATACGATCAGGCAGGCTCGGGCGTGATTTACCCACGACATCATAATCGTCAATGCGGTTTACCGTTGCCTGCGGGGCATACAGGGAGAGCTGGTTTACCTGCTCGTCGGTCAGGAACGTATTTTCAATCTTTATCAGATCTTTACGGCCCATCTCGCCAGACGGCAGGTTCAGGCCGATGGTGATGCGTTGGTCGGTTTCCGTCAGTTTGAACAGCGTCAGCAGCTTAAAACCAACCTGCGCGGGAATATGGTCAATCACGGTGCCACGTTTGATGGCTTCAACCTGCAGTTTGTTATCGTGTGTCATCTCTTTTTCTCCCTTACAGTGCCAGTTCGCTATTCAGTACCAGTGCCAGTAACGCCTGGCGGGCGAAGATGCCGTTGCCAGCCTGCTGGAAATACCAGGCGTGCGGCGTCTTATCGACGTCGGTGGTGATTTCATCGATGCGCGGCAGTGGATGCAGCACCTTCATGTTCGCTCTGGCGCCGTTCAAATCGCTGGCGCGCAGGACAAACTGTGCTTTCACGTTGGCGTATTCGGACGGGTCCAGACGCTCTTTCTGTACGCGGGTCATGTAGAGGATATCGACCTCCGCCATCACCTCTTCGATAGTGCCGTGCAGGCTCCAGGCGATACCTTTTTCGTTCAGCATATCCAGAATGTATTGCGGCATGGCCAGCGCGTCCGGGGCGATGAAGTAGAAGCGGTTACCTTCGAACTTCGCCAGCGCCTGGGTCAGGGAGTGGACGGTACGGCCATATTTCAGGTCACCCACCATGGCGATTTGCAGATTGTCCAGGCGACCCTGAGTTTCCTGAATGGTAAACAGGTCCAGCAGCGTTTGGGTGGGATGCTGGTTGGAGCCGTCGCCAGCGTTCAGTACCGGAACGTTGCCGGAGAACTCCGTTGCCAGACGTGCGGCGCCTTCCTGCGGATGACGCATGACGATAGCGTCGACATAGGTGCTGATGACGGAAATGGTATCGGCCAGGGTTTCGCCTTTTTTGCCCAGCGACGTGTTGCTGCTGTCAGAAAAACCCACCACGCTGGCGCCCAGGCGGTGCATGGAGGTTTCAAAGGATAAACGGGTACGGGTTGACGCCTCAAAGAAGCAGCTGGCGATCACCTTATGCTTTAACAGCTCCGGCTGCGGGTTAGCTTTTAATTTCGCCGCCGTCGCGAGGACCAGATTGAGGTCGTCGCGGCTGAGGTCGTTTATGGAAATGATGTGTTTTTGATAGAGCGGGTTAGCCATGTTTATCTCCTGACGCCTGGGCAAAAAAAAAGCCCCTCAATTGAGGGGCTCGGAATGGGTGATCAACGGAAAGAAAAACGGCAGGCCAGCGTCCTTTTTCAGACGCGGTAAGACAAAATGTCGTACACACTGAACCATACATCCTCCCGGCAAATTGTCCGCGATTATACTCAGCTCCGTTATGGGATCAAGCGGAAAATGCACAATTTATTCACCGCAAACGGTTCTTATGAATTTTAATTCATTTTAAATAGATAGTTAATCTGTTTGTGCACTAGCCCCGTGCGCTGCACTACTCGCGGCGCAACCCAGACAATACTGCTGCCAGCGATGACCCCCAGAATCTCTGGTAACGCGTGGTAATCGAGGATTCTGGCAACGGCACGGCCATAACCTGCTGCCGTGTGAATGAGGATAAACTCGCTATTATGTTCCACGCTGACCACCATTTCAGCAACCGATCGGGCAGCATCGGGAGCGGGTCGTGATTGCGGATTTACAGAATAAATTTTTTGCCCTTTTGTATTTCTTATTTTTATAGCCCCGAGCAGTTTCAGCAGACGGGATACCGTTGACTGGCTAATTCCGGTAAAACCATGCTGTTGGAGATCGCGGCGAAGCGCTTCCTGGGACAGGTAGCTTTTTTCAGTAATCAGGCGCTGACAAATCGCCAGTTGTTTCTGCTCTTTGGTCGAGTAATCATCGAATTCCTTCATAAATACACCCTAAATTTATCATTTGTATCAATGTGATGGCGAAATTCACCACATTTGCAGTATCAATAACGGCTCAAACGGGCGGTTGTGCAGAAAAACGAGAGTGCGCTCAAAAAAGCCGTCGGGATCCGACGGCTAAAAGGACTACAACATCGCGCCGATACTCAGAACGGCCATGTTCAGTAACGTCAAAATGAGCAGGAGCGGGGCGACCCATTTCAGGTATCGCACGTAAGGAACGCGGGCGATGGCCAGCCCGCCCATCACAACTGCTGAGGTGGGCGTAATCAGATTCACAATGCCGGAAGCGGATTGATACGCGGTGACGACCAGATCCCTGGGGACATGCGCGAAGTCGGCCAGCGGGGCCATAATGGGCATGGTGAGGACCGCCAGACCCGAAGAGGAAGGGACCAGGAAGGAGAGCAAAACTTCCAGCCAGTAGGTCACATTGATGAAAATGGTGGTGGAAAGTCCGGAGACGACATTTTCCGCACTGTGCAGGATAGTATGGGTGATCATGCCGTTATCCATCACCACTACGATGCCACGTGCAATACCGATAATTAGCGCGACGCCAAGCAGGTCACGTGCCCCGTCAATGAATGTGCCAGTAAATTCCTCCTCACTCATACGGGCGATGACGCCGACGATAATCGCAGATGCCAGAAAAACCCCGGAAATTTCTGCCATCCACCAACCGAGCACCGCCACCCCATAGATCATAACCGCAAAGGCAGCGGCGAAAATCAGCAGGATCCATTTACGCGTTGTTGTGAATTCAAGATTGGTATTGGCGCGACTACCGAGAAAATGGACGCGGTTTTCCTCCATTTTATCTGCCACGATGGAGAGTTCAGGATGGCTGCGAACTTTCCGTGCATAGCGCATGACCCACACCACGCAGATAACATAGCCGACGACCAGCAGCAGAATGCGCATCAGCATTCCCTGGGTGAAGGGGATCCCGGCGGCGTTAGCCGCGATAACCGTTGCGAAAGGGTTGATTGTCGAGCCGAGTGTGCCAATGCCTGCGCCGAGCAGAACGGTAGCGGCGGCAACCAACGGATCAAAGCGTGCGGCCATCATTACCGGAACCAGCAATGTGTAGAATGGGAGTGATTCCTCCGCCATCCCGTAAATCGTACCTCCGGCGGCGAAAAGTCCCATCAGAATGGGGATCATCCACTCCTCTTTACCGTTCAACCTGACCGTCACGCGCTCGATACCTGCGTCGATGGCGCCTGTTTTATTTACTACGCCGAGAAACCCACCAATAATCAGGACAAACAACGCCACATCAATTGCGCCTGCGGTATAGGTTTCGTGGTTGTAAAGACCGTCAATCGGGGCCAGCAGTACAGCGGTAAAACCTTGCGGGTGCGCTTCTGTGGGGGCATAAGTCCCGGCAACCGGCACTTCTTTACCCAGGGTCGCATTCATCGCCATCTGGTATTTCCCTGCCGGGACTATCCAGGTCATAACCGCGACGAGCGCAATGAGAATAAACAGGATGGTATATGCACTGGGAAATTTGAATTTGCCCATGATGTTCTCCGGATAGCTTGGGCATATGCCGTCAGGCGACATATGCCCGCTGGGGTTAGTCGCCGAGGGTCGCTACCATTACCGCTTTAATGGTATGCATCCGGTTCTCTGCTTCGTCGAAGACGATTGAATGCGCTGATTCAAAAACCTCTTCCGTGACTTCAAGCCCTTTCAGGCCGTAGGCCATTTCAATTTCACGTCCAACTTTTGTGTGCTCGTTATGGAAGGCGGGCAGACAGTGCATAAATTTCACATTGGGGTTACCGGTTGCGTTGATGACCCGTTGGTTAATCTGATAGGGCGTCATCAGACTTACGCGTTCTGCCCAGGCTTCTTTGGGTTCGCCCATAGAGACCCAGACATCGGTGTAGAGGAAATCGACGTCGTATACGCCTTCCTCGACATCCTCTGTGAGCGTAATGCGCGCGCCCGTCACGCCGGCGATTTCACGGCATTCGGCAACCAGTTTTTCATCCGGCCAGAAGGATTTAGGGGCGACGAGGCGGATGTCCATCCCCATTTTCGCCGCGCCTACCATCAGCGAATTACCCATGTTATTGCGGGCGTCACCGAGGTAGGCGAAGCTCAGTTCAGGTAAGGTTTTGCCCGGCGCGTGTTCCAGCATGGTCATCAGATCCGCGAGGATCTGCGTAGGGTGAAATTCATTAGTCAGTCCATTCCATACCGGAACCCCGGCAAATTGCCCCAGTTCCTCGACAATGTCCTGACCGTATCCGCGGTACTCAATGCCGTCGTACATGCGGCCTAGCACGCGGGCGGTATCTTTCATCGATTCTTTGTGACCGATCTGCGATCCGCTTGGACCGAGATAGGTCACCTGTGCGCCCTGATCGAAAGCGCCGACTTCAAAGGCGCAGCGGGTGCGGGTTGAGGTTTTTTCGAAGATCAGCGCGATATTTTTACCCACCAGCGTCTGTCTTTCGCGCCCGGCCTTTTTTGCCGTTTTTAACTCGATAGCCAGATCGATCAGGTACTGGATTTCCGTCGGGGTGTAATCCAGCAGTTTGAGAAAATTGCGATTCTTCAGGTTAACAGTCATGAAAATGTCCTTATGTAGGCCGGATATGGCGCAGGCGCCGTCCGGCAAAAAAGCCCTAAGCGTTAGCGTCGGTGGTTTCGAGCCGAATGAGCGTGCCTTTGTCTCCGGCGAGGATGGCCGAACCGTCGGCCAATGAGCCGATGCCTGCTATTCCGTGACAGAGAGAGACAAATTCCGCGCAGGCGGTGACTTTGGGGCCCATTGAACCGGCGTCGAATTGCATTTCACCGAGTAGTTCCGGCGTAACCTGGGTCAGCGGGCGCTGAGTAGGTTTGCCCCAGTCGAGGTACACGGCATCAGCGTCAGTCAGGATCAGCAGCGCATCGGCGTTGATTTGGCTGGCGAGCAGGGCAGCGGAGAGATCTTTGTCGATCACCGCTTCAATACCGTGGTAGCCATCGGCTTTTTCCACCACCGGTACACCGCCGCCGCCGTTGCAGATAACCAAATGATCGCGGGCGATCAATGTGCGAATAGCGTCACTTTCAACGATACGTTTGGGTTGTGGAGAGGGCACAACGCGGCGGAACGCTTGACCATCAGCTTTGAAAACCCAGCCTTTTTCCGCCTGCAATGCGTTGGCCTGGGGGGCATCGTAAATCGGCCCGATATATTTAGTGGGATTGCTGAAAGCCGGATCGTGAGCATCGACTTCAACCTGAGTCAGCAGCACACTAATTTCACGCTGTGGAAGCTGGTTTTTCAGCGCCTGTTGCAGCATATAGCCAATCATTCCCTGACTTTCCGCGCCGAGAATGTCGAGCGGATAGGGGGTGACGCTGGCATACGCGCTGTTTTGCAACGCCAAAAGTCCAACCTGAGGGCCATTGCCGTGTACCAGGATCACGCGCCATTGCTGCGTGAGTTGAGCGATAGTTTTTGCTGCCAGCTCAATATTCTTGCGTTGGATGTCAGCTTCCAGCGGCTCGCCGCGTTTAAGTAATGCATTGCCGCCCAGAGCCACAACCAGGGTAGGTTTGTTTTCCATGACTTTTCCTTAAATACCGTCGCGTTCCAGTGGGCAGCTCATGCAGCGTGCGCCGCCGCGTCCGCGTCCAAGTTCGTCGCCAGGAATGGGTAAAACGGTGATGCCGGCTTTGTCGTATTTCTCGTTGGTCCAGATGTTGCGCTCGTAGCCTACGACCACACCGGGGCGAAGCGTCAGGACGTTGTTGGCGTCATTCCACTGTTCACGTTCGGCTTCGAAGGCGTCACCTCCGGTGGTGATCAGCCGAATTTGGTCGAGGCCCAGCGCTTTCTCGAGAGCATGGAGCAGCGTATTTTCCGGCGTCCTTTTCAGGCCGCCGCGCCCGTCAGGTGTCAGGGTCCAGCACTGCACATCAGGACGCACGACTTCCGGGTAGACGGAGAAGGTATCGATATCGATGTGGGTCATTACGGTATCGAGATGCATGCAGGAGCGATGTTTAGGCAGTTCGACCGCAATGACGCGTTCTGCCTGGCGATGGCTGAATAGCGACTGGGCAAGGAACTCGATTCCTTGCGGCGTTGTGCGTTCCGACATACCGATGAGAACCGCGCCGCGACCAATGACCAGCACATCTCCACCTTCTAATGTGGCGTGGTCGTAATTAATATTTTCATCGCCGAAATATTTAATAAATTCACCATCGGCAAATTGGGGGTGCCAACGGTAGATCGCCCTTAGGTTATTGGTTTCTCTTTGTCGCGCGGTTTTAGCCATTGGGTTAATGGACACACCGTTATATATCCAGCATGAGGTGTCGCGGGTAAATAAGTGGTTTGGTAATGGCTTCATAATGAAATCATTAATATCGTGAGTATCGACCACCATATTTTTGATTGAGGCAGGAATTTCTCCGTAGGTTAGCCCACCGCTTAAATGCCGGGCGAGTTCCCGATGCTGCATATCTGCAAGCCAGGCGCGAATATCCGTGGCGAAAGCGGGGCCAAGGCGATAATCAGAAATTTGTGTATCCAGTAGCCAGCTTTTGGCATCTGGGATATCCAGGGTTTGTGTCAATAAATCAGTGAGTAACAGAACCTCAATTCCCTGTTCACACAACGTGTTGGCGAATATGTCATGCTCTTCTCCTGCACGTTCTACCGAAAGAACATCATCAAAAAGCAGTTCCTGACAATTTGACGGCGTCAGCCTTTTTAGGCTGAGGTTAGGGCGGTGTAGCATCACGCTACGTAATTGACCGGTTTCAGAACCGACATAATGCTTTTCCATCATTATTCCTTTAATACTATTTTAAAAAATAAAGAGGAGATGCCTGCAAATAATATTTATCGCAGTCATGATTTTTCAGCTGATTTCAGAATCTATATTTAGATCTTATTTGATGAGGAAACGTGATTTATTTCACAGTCAGGTCGGTATTTGACTTTTGATGTTTAATTTATGATATGGCTCGGAGAATTAATAAAATAAAAATGCGAATAATTGAATTACTACGCGGGAATATGTCTTGTTATTTATTGGTGTTAATTTTATGTACACTTTTAGAGTGTTGCAATATAAGTAATATATTGATTTATTTGTACTTTTTTATGCATGGTGAATTATTATGCGAATATATGATTTTATTATTTTTGCGGTAAAGTTTATTTCAAAATAAATATGACGATGAAGAAGGATAACGAAGGAGAGGTGAACTGTGACCGGTAGCTGGTTTTTCTAATAAAGCTTTCAATAACAGTGGGTTACTGATGGAGTTGAAAAAGGGTAGCCGAAAGTTATGCAAAGTTTATGCATAACCTGTTGCTGAGAGTTAGCAATTATTTAACATCATCAGCGATAAACATGCGTTGACGCAAAATATCGGTAAATAGCAGTGGTATGGCAGAGCGTTTTTTCGTATAACAACTAAAATGAAACGATGTTTTAATTAAGGGGTTTGAGATGATTGTCGGCAATATTCACAACCTGGATGCCTGGCTGCCGGAAGAGCTGCGTCAGGCGATTGAACACATTAAAGCGCATGTGACGGATGCGACGGAAAAAGGTAAGCACGACATCGACGGCGATCGTCTGTTTTATCTGATTGCTGAAGATATGACGGAGCCGTTTGCGCAGCGCCGCGCCGAATATCACGCCCGCTATCTGGATATTCAGATCCTGCTCAAAGGCCAGGAAGGAATGACTTTCAGCACCCAGCCTGCAGGCGCGCCGGAAACTGACTGGCTGGCTGACAAAGATATCGCCTTCGTGGCGGAAGGGGTACAGGAGAAAACGGTCGTGCTGAATGAAGGTGATTTCGTGGTGTTCTATCCGGGCGAAGTGCATAAACCGCTGTGCGCGGTCGGTGCCCCAGCGATGGTACGCAAAGCCGTAGTGAAAATGCGGGTGGAATAAGCGTATTTGCCGGGGGCGGCTTCGCCTTGCCCGGCCTACGGGAGCGCGGTTGTAGGCCGGATAAGATGCTTAGCATCGCCATCCGGCATTCTTTTCATCCATGCTCTCACTTCACTAATGTCGCCACCATCACCGCTTTGATGGTGTGCATCCGGTTTTCCGCCTGATCAAATACGATGCTGGCGGGTGATTCGAAGACCTCATCGGTCACTTCCATACCGCCATGCAGACCATATTCCTGCGCCATTTGTTTGCCAAGCGTGGTTTGATCGTCATGAAACGCGGGCAGGCAGTGCAGGAACTTCACCTGCGGATTGCCGCTCAACGCCATCATCGCGCTATTAACCTGATACTTACGCAGTAGCGCAATACGTTCGGCCCACTTCTCTTTCGCTTCACCCATTGATACCCAAACGTCGGTATAGATAAAGTCCGCGTCTTTCACGCCCGTGGCGACATCTTCGGTCAGCGTAATATTGCCGCCGTTTTTCAGCGCTTGCGCTTTGCACTCCGCGACCAGGCTTTCTTGCGGCCAGCAGGCCTGCGGCGCGACCAGACGCAGATCCAGCCCAGTTAACGCGGCGGCTTCCAGCATGGAATTGCCCATGTTGTTGCGGGCATCGCCGGTGTAGACCAGCGTCATCTCATTAAACGCTTTCCCCGGCAGGTGTTCCTGCATTGTGAGCAAGTCGGCCAGCAGCTGGGTAGGGTGAAACTCGTTGGTTAATCCGTTCCATACCGGAACGCCGGCATATTCCGCCAGCGTCTCGACAATCTCCTGACCGTGTCCCCGATACTGAATACCGTCGTACATACGACCGAGCACGCGGGCGGTGTCTTTGATCGACTCTTTATGACCAATCTGACTGCCGCTCGATCCGAGATACGTTACGCGCGCGCCCTGATCGTATGCGGCAACTTCGAAAGAGCAACGGGTACGGGTTGAGTCTTTTTCGAAGATGAGCGCGATGTTCTTACCGGTGAGTTTAGCGACCTCAGTACCGTTTTTCTTCTCCGCCTTCAGCTGTGCGGCGAGCTTGAGCAGTGACGTGAGTTCAGAAGACGTGAAATCAAGCAGTTTCAAAAAATGTTTCTGATAAAACGTAGACATGGTTCCCTCACATGGCTTAGGCCATTTATTGAATTAAAATTCAATTTATATGGATGTTTATTCATTTGCAACCTTGTTTAACAAATCTTTCCTGGAAAGGTGGAGGCAATGTCAGCGGTATGTGACAATAAGAGTATCGGCAGGACATTATGAGGAACGAGCCATGGCAAACCCGGAACTACTGGAAGAACAGCGTGAAGAAACGCGCTTGATTATTGAAGAGCTACTCGAAGATGGCAGCGATCCAGACGCGCTGTACACCATTGAGCATCACCTTTCCGCAGATGACTTTGAAACCCTGGAAAAAGCGGCTGTAGAAGCCTTCAAGCTGGGTTATGAAGTGACCGAGCCGGAAGAGCTGGAAGTGGAAGAAGGCGACACGGTTATTTGCTGTGACATCCTGAGCGAATGTGCTCTGAATGCCGAGTTGATTGACGCTCAGGTTGAGCAACTGATGAACCTGGCTGAAAAATATGATGTGGAATACGACGGTTGGGGCACCTATTTTGAAGACCCGAACGGCGAAGAAGGTGAAGACGGCGACGATGAAGATCTCGTCGACGAAGATGATGACGGCGTGCGTCACTAAGTCATCTGCTGACCTACGGTGGCATTTGCTGCCGTAGGCCAAGGACTACGTATGGATTACCTGCAAATACTCTCCCCAATCCACAACTTCCTGCACTGTAAAACGCCTCAGGCCTGGCTTGATAAAGCGCGAGATCCGGCGAATCTTCCACTGTTACTGACCGATCATCTCGTCTGTGAGCTGAAAGCGGCGCAAACGGCCATGCTGCTGGTGCGTAAGTATGTCGCAGATAAACAGGGATCGCAGGCGCTGCTGGACTGGCTGAAACCCTATGAGGCGTATGCTTTCAGAGAAGGGGATGAACCGGATTTTATTGCGCTGAATAAACAGATAAGCAAAAGCGTGATGCCGCAAACCGACGACCCGTGGGGACGCAAGCTTATCGACAGTATGGTTTTGCTGATCAAAGAAGAGCTGCACCACTTCTGGCAGGTGCGTGAGGCGATGATGAGCCGCAACATTCCCTACGTCAAAATTACCGCCAGCCGTTATGCCAAAGGCATGCTCAAAGAGGTGCGCACCCACGAGCCACTAACGCTAATCGATAAACTGATTTGCGGGGCTTACATTGAGGCGCGTTCCTGTGAACGGTTCGCCGCGCTGGCGCCGTACCTGGATGAGGATTTACAGGCGTTTTATCTGTCGCTACTGCGATCCGAAGCGCGGCACTATCAGGACTATCTGGCGCTGGCGCAGCAGGTTTCGGCTGATGATATCAGTAGCCGGGTGCGGTTCTTTGGCGAAGTCGAAGCCGCGTTGATTACCTCTCCCGACGATGAATTCCGTTTTCACAGCGGCGTACCGGCTTAGCACCCTTCTGAGACGCGCGGTGCCTATCGCCGCGCGGTTTAATCCTTCCTGTTTCTGTTAGCAAAATCTGGTGGCTGGAAATCACTCGCTGCTGCCGTGATAATCAAAAGACGCGAAGGGGAAATATATCCCCATAACCGAGACGATTTGGCAAAAGGATGGTTAATGAACTGGGCACACGTATTGTTGGCAGGTTATATCGGGGCGGTGATTGCTATCGTCGTCGGCATGTTTCGCAAAAAAGGCTGGTTGGGCAAGATTTCCGGCGCGGTAATTTTTGTAGTGGCAATTATCGCGTGGAATCTGTTTGATGTGCACTACCTGATCCCCCGTGAAAGCCCGGATTATGGTCTGACTGAAGAGCAGCAGTTTGAAAAAGCGATGCTCTCTAATCCGGCGTTTCAGGTCATTAAGGAGCAGGAACCTGAACTGACACAAAAAATTATCAGCCAGGCAGCGCAGATGAAGAAAGCAGGGAGCAGTGAACAGCAGGTCATCGACGCGATACAGCCGCAAATTCTTCAGCTACAAATGGCAAGATTGCAGCAGGCGCCAGATGCCAACGTCATTGAATATATGAAAATTAACCTTGAGCAGATCGCTGCTGTGGCCAAAATAGGTGATGACGAATGCTTCCGCTTTCTGTTTCCGGCGGTAAAAGGTGGGATTAACCCGGCGCGTCTTGTTCCGCGTGAGATCATGGATCGTCGTATGGCGAGTGATATGAGCATGATGTATGCCTCACACGGCCCAAAAAAACATACGGTCACGGCAGAAGAGAAGCAGCTGGCGTTGCAGGATCTGCAAGCAATAAGCCCTGGGCTGGTACAGCGCTACGGGGATGATATTCAGATCATGGCCGATCCGACGAAAGCGATCGGCAAAGAGAAGATTGCTTGTGAGATAGTACAGGATCTCTGGTCACAGGTGCTGAAGCTGCCAACCGCTCGCGCGGCTGGCGTAATTCGCCTGATGCTTTCAACTGAGATGCAGTAAGGCCGACATGGCCCCTCGGCGTGAAGTCAGAGGGGCTTTAACATCCGCACTTCGCAATCCACGTGCCCGGTACAGCCGAGCGCTTCGCTGATATGCTCAAAGCCTAAATGTTCATACAGGCGGATAGCCTCGGTCAGAAACGCCGTGGTCTCCAGATAGCACTGCTTAAACCCCTGCTCGCGGGCGTGATCCAGCGCCATTAGCGCCAGCTTTTTCGCCAGCCCCTGACCGCGTGCGCTCGACAGAAAGTACATCTTTTGCAGCTCGCAAATGTCCGGTTCGCTACAGCCTAACGGCGCGACGCCGCCGCCGCCCACTACCTGACCATTCTGCTCAACCACCCAGTAGGCCGCGCCCGGCTGGCTGTAAACCTGGAACAGCTCATCCAGATTCGGATCGGCCACCGTGTAACCTTTATCGGCGGTCAGGCCGTGTTCGGCAGAGACCTCGCGGATGACGTGGGCAATAGCGGCGTTATCGTCGGCGGTAATGCGGCGTAGCGTCGCAGAAACAGGGGTAATGACACTCATAGCGAACTCATGACATAAACGTGGAACATATGCAGTTAATACCACTGCGGTGAGGGGAAGCGCAAGCGAGGATAATTCAATAAAAAGCCTCTGAGCGAGGACGCCAGAGGCTTTTTAATCGTCAGTAGTGTCGGATGCGCTACGCTTATCCGACCTACGTTGACGGTGCTGTAGGCCGGATAAGCGCAGCGCCATCCGGCAAACGTACAGGCACGATGATTACAGCGCGGCGATGACCGCCTGCTGCTCAATCAGCTTCGCTTTTGCTTCTGCGTAACCGTCCAGCTTCTCACGCTCTTTAGCGATGACCGCTTCCGGTGCGCGAGCGACAAACCCTTCGTTGGAAAGCTTGCCTTCGATACGGGCAATCTCACCTTCGATTTTCGTCACTTCTTTCGCCAGACGCGCCAGTTCATCTTCTTTGTTGATGAGGCCCGCCATCGGGATCAGGAGCTCGGCGCCGTCGATGATTTTGGTCACCGAAACCGGACCTTTGTCATCGGCTGGCAGCACGGTGATGCTTTCCAGACGTGCCAGGTTCAGCAGGAAGCTGCGGTTGTCGTTCACACGACGCTCCGCATCGGAGCTCGCACCGCGCAGCAACAGCTCCAGCGGTTTGCCCGGTGCGATGTTCATTTCCGCACGGATGTTACGTACGGCAACGATCGCCTGTTTCAGCCATTCGGTATCAGCAAGCGCGGCTTCATCAACCTGTGCAGCGTTATATTCCGGGAACGGCTGCAGCATGATGGTATCTGCGGTGTTGCCGCAAATCACTTTCACGCGCTGCCAGATGGTCTCGGTGATGAACGGAATAATCGGGTGCGCCAGGCGCAGCAGACCTTCCAGCACGGTAACCAGTGTATTGCGGGTGCCGCGCAGTTCAGACTCGGAACCACCGGTCATTACTGGCTTGGTCAGTTCCAGATACCAGTCGCAGAACTGGTTCCAGGTGAACTCGTACAGGATGCCCGCGGCGATGTCGAAGCGGAAGTTATCCAGCGCTTCGCGGTACGCTTTAACGGTCTGGTTGAATTCAGCGAGGATCCAGCGGTCCGCCAGCGACAGGGTCATTTCGCCGCCGTTGAAGCCGCAATCATTTCCTTCGGTGTTCATCAGCACGAAGCGGCTGGCGTTCCACAGCTTGTTACAGAAGTTACGGTAACCTTCCAGACGCTTCATATCCCAGTTGATGTCGCGACCGGTAGAGGCCAGCGCCGCCAGGGTGAAACGCAGGGCGTCGGTACCGTGCGGCTCAATGCCGTCCGGGAACTGCTTCTCGGTACGTTTGGCAATCTTCTCTGCCAGCTGCGGCTGCATCATGTTGCCGGTACGCTTAGCAAGCAGGTCCGCCAGCGAGATACCGTCGACCATATCCAGCGGGTCAATCACGTTACCCTTGGATTTGGACATCTTCTGGCCTTCGTCGTCGCGGATAAGACCGGTCATGTAGACGGTCTTAAACGGCACCTGCGGCTTGCCGTTTTCATCTTTGATGAAGTGCATGGTCATCATGATCATGCGGGCAATCCAGAAGAAGATGATGTCGAAGCCGGAAACCATCACGCTGGTTGGGTGGAACTGACGCAGCGCGTCGGTGTTTTCCGGCCAGCCGAGGGTAGAGAAGGTCCACAGCGCGGAGGAGAACCAGGTATCGAGAACGTCTTCGTCCTGACGAAGCGCAACGTCGGCGCCGAGGTTGTTTTCCTGACGCACTTCGTCTTCGGTACGGCCAACGTAGACGTTGCCGTCGTTGTCATACCATGCCGGGATACGGTGACCCCACCACAGCTGACGAGAGATGCACCAGTCCTGAATATCACGCATCCAGGAGAAGTACATGTTTTCGTACTGTTTTGGTACGAACTGAATGTCGCCGTTCTCAACCGCTTCTACCGCCGGTTTCGCCAGCACGTCGGCACGGACGTACCACTGGTCGGTCAGCATCGGTTCGATAACTACGCCGCCACGGTCACCGTAAGGTACGGTCAGATCGTGCGGTTTAATTTCTTCCAGCAGGCCCAGCGCGTCAACGGCTGCGACGATCGCTTTACGCGCGGCAAAGCGTTCCAGCTTCTGGAATTCAGCCGGGATAGCGTTGGAGTAAACGTCAGACTCTTCGCCTTTGGTGTCGTACACTTCTGCGGTTTCGCGGATGTCGCCATCAAAGGTCAGAATGTTGATCATCGGCAGGCCGTGACGTTTCCCGACTTCGTAGTCGTTAAAGTCGTGCGCAGGCGTGATCTTCACGCAGCCGGTGCCTTTTTCCATATCGGCATGTTCATCGCCCACGATCGGAATACGGCGGTCAACCAGCGGCAGAATAACGAACTTGCCGATCAGATCTTTATAACGCGGATCTTCCGGGTTCACGGCCACGCCGGTATCGCCCAGAATAGTTTCCGGACGGGTGGTGGCGACGACCAGGTAATCTTTACCGTCTGCGGTTTTCGCGCCGTCGGCCAGCGGATAGCGGATGTGCCACATGGAGCCTTTAGACTCGCGGTTTTCCACTTCCAGGTCAGAGATGGCGGTGCGCAGTTTCGGGTCCCAGTTCACCAGGCGCTTGCCACGGTAAATCAGGTCTTCTTTGTACAGGCGAACGAAAACTTCTTTCACGGCATTGGAAAGGCCTTCGTCCATGGTGAAGCGCTCGCGCTCCCAGTCAACGGAGTTGCCGAGACGGCGCATCTGACGGGTAATGGTGCCGCCGGATTCCGCTTTCCACTGCCAGATTTTGTCGATAAACGCTTCGCGACCGTAGTCGTGACGGGTTTTACCTTCTTCAGCGGCAATCTTACGCTCAACCACCATCTGGGTGGCGATACCCGCGTGATCGGTACCGGCCTGCCACAGGGTGTTTTTGCCCTGCATGCGCTGGTAGCGGATCATGGTATCCATGATGGTTTGCTGGAAAGCATGACCCATATGCAAACTGCCGGTGACGTTCGGCGGCGGGATCATGATGCAGAAGGACTCTTTGCTTTCATCGCCGTTAGGTTTGAAATAGCCCTGCTTTTCCCAGTGCTCGTAAAGCGGCTGTTCGATATCTTGTGGGTTGTATGTCTTTTCCATTATTTCCAGGTTGCCGTATTCAGGTTAAAACCAGCCACGCGGTAAGCTTTGTAGCGATCGCGTGCCGATTGTTTCAAAGAATCTTCGTAAGGAACGAAGTCTATCACTTCTGTGAAAGCGGTGGCAAAATCTGCAAAGCCAACGCGCAAACTGATCAGCAGGTCGCGCGGGCTGCTGTTGCGTTTCTCCGGCCAGGCTATTTCTACCGGCGCGCCGCCTCTGGGGCCTTCACCCGCCAGATTATGCGGAACAAAGCTTTCTGCCGGTCTTGCCCAAAGGGCTTCATCCAGTCGAAGAGCCTGCTTTTCGTTTTCACAGGCGATCAGCACGCGCTTGCCAGCCCGCCAACGTTCTGCGGCAATTTCACACACCAGTTGCTCAACGGCGCTTAAGCCATCTTGTTGTGTGTCGTTGTCCAGAAGATAGAACGTCGCATTCTTCATATATGGGGCTTCTTGTGGTGGATTTAAATGCGTTGCCATGAGCACACCGTAGGCCGGATGGCGCTGCGCTTATCCGGCCTACGGGGCAATCTCAAACTTACTCTTCGCCGTTAAAACCGGCGCGATTGAGCAGGAACTGCGACAACAGCGCCACCGGACGACCGGTTGCGCCTTTGGCTTTCCCTGAACGCCATGCGGTACCGGCGATGTCCAGGTGCGCCCAGTTGTACTTACGGGTAAAGCGTGACAGGAAGCAGCCTGCGGTAATGGCTCCGCCAGGACGTCCGCCGATGTTCGCCATATCCGCAAAGTTGGACTCTAACTGCTCCTGGTATTCATCACCCAGCGGCAAACGCCACGCGCGGTCGCCAGCCTGCTCGGACGCGCCGATCAGCTCATGTGCCAGCGGATTGTGGTTCGACATCAGGCCGGTGATGTGATGGCCCAGCGCAATCACGCACGCGCCGGTCAGGGTTGCAACGTCAATCACCGCCTCTGGCTCAAAGCGCTCGACGTAAGTTAACACGTCGCACAGCACCAGACGGCCTTCGGCGTCGGTGTTGAGCACTTCAACGGTCTGCCCGGACATCGTGGTCAGTACATCGCCTGGGCGATACGCGCGGCCACCCGGCATGTTTTCGCAACCCGCCAGCACGCCGACGACGTTGATTGGCAACTGAAGCTCAGCCACCATGCGCATCACGCCGTATACCGCTGCAGCACCGCACATGTCGTACTTCATCTCATCCATGCCTTCGGCAGGTTTGATGGAGATACCACCGGAGTCGAAGGTTAACCCTTTACCGACCAGCACAATCGGACGCGCGTCTTCGGACGGATTACCTTTGTACTCGATGACCGACATCAGCGACTCGTTCTGCGAGCCGTGACCGACGGCCAGATAAGAGTGCATGCCCAGCTCTTTCATCTGCTGTTCGCCGATCACGCGGGTCACAACATTTTTGCTGTAGCTGTCTGCCAGCTGGCGCGCCTGAGAGGCCAGGTAGGCGGCGTTACAGATGTTCGGCGGCATGTTGCCGAGATCTTTTGCCGCTTTAATACCGGCGGCGATCGCCAGACCGTGCTGGATAGCACGCTCACCGCTGGTCAATTCGCGGCGGGTCGGTACGTTGAAGACCATTTTACGCAGCGGGCGACGCGGCTCGCTTTTGTTGGTCTTCAGTTGATCAAAGCTGTATAGCGTTTCCTGTGCCGTCTCAACGGCCTGGCGCACTTTCCAGTAGTTGTTGCGCCCTTTGACGTGCAGCTCAGTCAGGAAGCAGACGGCTTCCATTGAGCCAGTATCATTCAGCGTATTGATGGTTTTCTGAATGACCTGCTTGTACTGGCGCTCATCAAGTTCGCGCTCTTTGCCACACCCAATGAGGAGAATTCGCTCAGACAGAACGTTAGGAACATGGTGCAGCAACAGGGTTTGACCCGGTTTGCCTTCCAGTTCACCACGACGCAGCAGTGCGCTGATGTACCCGTCGCTGATCTTGTCGAGCTGCTCTGCAATCGGAGAGAGGCGGCGTGGTTCAAAGACACCCACGACGATGCACGCACTCCGCTGTTTCTCCGGGCTACCGCTTTTTACACTGAACTCCATGCACTACGCTCCTGAATCTTAAAGACAACGGCGGTGGCTACGGATAGAATTGCAAGCTTTCGTAACTCATACCCGCTGTTGCGGTGACTTCGTGTTAATCTTAACGTTATTACGGCATTGGCACGTCAGAACAATTTCTGAGAGGTGGATCCGTTGAGTATAATGATCTTAGCGACGATTTCGACGACTCAAGAGAATAAATGACGTTTAAGCCATGAAACAAGCTAAATTCCGGCAAAAGACGGGTTTTTACGGGCGTATTTAAAGTGATAATCATAAGATATCTGGTTCGGGAAACGCTCAAAAGCCAACTTGCGATCCTATTCATCCTGCTTTTGATCTTCTTTTGTCAAAAGCTGGTCAGGATCCTTGGTGCGGCGGTTGACGGTGATATCCCGGCGAATCTGGTGCTCTCGCTGCTGGGGCTGGGCGTGCCAGAAATGGCGCAACTTATCTTGCCCTTAAGCCTGTTCCTCGGGCTGCTGATGACGCTGGGCAAACTGTATACCGAAAGTGAAATTACGGTCATGCACGCCTGTGGGCTGAGCAAGGCTGTATTAGTGAAAGCGGCGATGGTGCTGGCGCTGTTTACCAGTATTATTGCGGCGGTCAACGTGATGTGGGCTGGACCGTGGTCCTCCAGACATCAGGACGAAGTGCTGGCGGAGGCGAAAGCGAACCCCGGTATGGCGGCGCTCGCTCAGGGCCAGTTCCAACAGGCGACTAACGGCGGTTCGGTGCTGTTTATCGAAAGCGTTGACGGCAGCAACTTCAACGATGTGTTCCTCGCGCAAATCCGCCCGAAAGGTAACGCCCGTCCTTCGGTGGTGGTAGCGGATTCCGGACATCTTACCCAGACGCGCGATGGCTCTCAGATCGTGACGCTTAACCAGGGTACGCGCTTTGAAGGGACCGCGCTGCTGCGCGATTTCCGCATTACTGACTTCCAGGATTATCAGGCGATTATCGGTCATCAGGCCGTGGCGCTGGATCCAAACGATACCGACCAGATGAACATGCGTACGCTGTGGACGACCGATACCGATCGCGCCCGCGCGGAGCTGACCTGGCGTATCACGTTAGTATTCACCGTATTTATGATGGCGCTGATGGTCGTACCGCTGAGCGTGGTGAACCCGCGTCAGGGTCGCGTACTGTCGATGCTGCCAGCCATGCTGCTCTATTTGCTGTTCTTCCTGGTGCAGACGTCGCTGAAGTCGAACGGCGGTAAAGGTAAGCTGGATCCGGTATTCTGGATGTGGACGGTTAACCTGGCGTATCTGGCGCTGGCGATTGTGCTTAACCTCTGGGATACGGTGCCGATGCGCCGCTTGCGTGCCCGTTTTATGCGTAAAGGAGCGGTATAATGCAGCCTTTTGGTGTACTTGACCGCTATATCGGTAAAACCATTTTCACCACCATCATGATGACGTTGTTCATGCTGGTGTCGCTCTCCGGGATCATCAAGTTTGTCGACCAGCTGAAAAAAGCCGGGCAGGGGAGCTACGATGCGATGGGCGCCGGGCTGTATACCCTGCTCAGCGCGCCGAAAGATATCCAGATCTTCTTCCCGATGGCGGCGCTGCTGGGTGCTTTGTTGGGTCTGGGCATGCTGGCCCAGCGCAGCGAACTGGTGGTGATGCAGGCTTCCGGCTTTACCCGTATGCAGGTGGCGTTGTCGGTGATGAAAACCGCGATTCCGCTGGTGCTGCTGACGATGGCCATCGGTGAATGGGTGGCGCCGCAGGGTGAACAGATGGCGCGTAACTACCGTGCGCAGCAGATGTACGGCGGCTCGTTGCTCTCCACCCAGCAGGGATTGTGGGCGAAAGATGGCGACAGCTTTGTCTACATCGAGCGGGTGAAAGGCGACGCCGAGTTAGGTGGGATTAGCATCTACTCCTTTAACGACAAACGCCGTCTGCAGTCCGTTCGCTATGCCGCAAGCGCGACGTTTGACCCGGAACAAAAGGTCTGGCGTCTGGCGCAGGTGGATGAATCCAACCTGACCGATCCGAAGCAAATCACCGGATCGCAAACGGTGAGCGGTACCTGGAAAACCAACCTTACGCCCGACAAGCTCGGCGTCGTGGCGTTGGATCCTGATGCGCTGTCGATTAGCGGTCTGCATAACTACGTGAAGTACCTGAAGTCGAGCGGCCAGGACGCCGGACGCTATCAGCTCAATATGTGGAGCAAAGTCTTCCAGCCGCTGTCTGTGGCGGTCATGATGCTGATGGCGCTGTCGTTTATCTTTGGTCCGCTGCGTAGCGTGCCGATGGGCGTGCGCGTGGTGACAGGGATTAGCTTTGGCTTTGTGTTCTATGTGCTGGACCAAATCTTTGGCCCGCTGACGCTGGTGTACGGCATTCCGCCGATTATCGGTGCGCTGTTGCCAAGCGCCAGCTTCTTCTTGATTAGCCTGTGGCTGATGCTGCGTAAGTCGTAATATCTACCCCTCCCGCTGTGCGGGAGGGGCTTCCTGTTAACGTTTTCTCCCGCCCATCAAACTTCCCAACATACCGCGGATTATCTGATTGGTGACCTGGCGCGCCGCGCTTTTCGCCACGCTCTGTACTACGCCATCGCGCTTGCCGCCACGTGGTCCGGTGCTGCCAAACAGAATATCCTTCAACCCGCCGAGAATACCGCTGTCCACCTCAACCGCTTTACCGTTGGCGGGAGGCGTATTTTGCTGCTCGGTACTGGCCTGCACGCCTTGCTGCAAACGTTCATAGGCGGATTCACGGTCGACCTCTTCCTCATATTTGCCGTACAGCGAAGAGTGATTAATCAGCCCGTTGCGCTCGTCATCTGTCACCGGTCCCATCCGTGAACACGGTGCAATCACCATCGCTCGCTCAACCACTGACGGGCTGCCTTTGGCATCAAGAAACGAGATTAGTGCCTCGCCGGTACCCAGTTCCTGAATGGCTTTTTCGGTATCAAATGCCGGGTTGGCGCGCATGGTTTGCGCCGCGGTTTTCACCGCTTTCTGGTCTTTCGGCGTGAAGGCGCGCAGGGCGTGCTGCACACGGTTGCCCAACTGGCCGAGCACGTTGTCCGGAATATCCGACGGGTTTTGCGAGACGAACCACACGCCGACCCCTTTCGAGCGAATCAGACGGATGACTTGCTCGATTTTATCCAGCAGCACCTGCGGGGCATCGTTGAACAGCAGGTGCGCTTCATCGAAGAAGAACACCAGTTTTGGTTTCTCCAGATCGCCCGCTTCCGGCAATTGTTCGTACAGTTCGGAGAGCATCCACAGCAGGCTGGCGGCGTACAGTTTGGGCATCTGGTAGAGCTTCTCGGCGCTGAGGATGTTGATCATCCCTTTGCCGCTGGCGTCGGTACGCATCCAGTCTTTGATGTCCAGCATCGGTTCGCCAAAAAAGTGCGCCGCACCCTGTTGCTCCAGCGACAGCAGTCCGCGCTGGATAGCCCCGACCGAGGCGCTACTGATATTGCCGTACTGATTCTGGAAGGATTTGGCGTTATCGCCAATATACTGAGTGATGGCCCGCAGGTCTTTGAAATCGAGCAGCAACAGACCCTGGTCATCGGCAATGCGGAAGATAATATCCAGTACGCCGGACTGCACATCGTTGAGGTTCAGCAAACGGGCCAGCAGCAGCGGACCGAGGTCAGATACCGTGGCCCGCACGGGGTGACCTTTTTCGCCGAAGATATCCCACACTGTGACCGGATTAGCATGCGGTTGCCAGTCGGTAATGCCGATGTTTTTCAGTCGGGCGAGCAGCTTTTCAGAGGCTTGTCCTTCCTCGGCTACGCCGGTTAAGTCACCTTTCACATCGGCCATAAATACCGGCACGCCAATCTCGGACAACGATTCGGCCAGCTTCTGTAGCGTGACGGTTTTACCGGTCCCGGTCGCGCCGGTAATCAGCCCGTGACGGTTGGCCATGCCTGGCAATAAAAACAGTTCGGTGTCCGGCGTGCGGGCAATTAGCAGGGGTGCGCTCATTGAGATTTCCTCCATTTATCCTGCCTGGAGTATAGGCAATGTCCATCAAAGAGAATATGCGATGGCGAGAGAAAATGAGTTAAAGCGTATTGCCGTGGTAAATCTGATACCCCAAATCCACGGTGTTGTGATTATGGTCGTTGTTCTTGATTTTGCTCAGCAGCATCTGTGCCGCCATACGGCCAATGTCGAAACGCGGAGTGATCACGCTGGCGAGGCTGGGGATCATCTGCCGGCCCATTTCCAGCCCGTGAAAACCAGCAATCGAGATCTGCTCCGGAACGGCCAGCTCGCGTTCGCGGCACAGCAGCAGTGCGCCCATCGCGATGTCGTCGTTGGTACAAAATACGCCGTCTAAATCCGGATGCGCGGTGAGCGCGTCCCGCATCATCTGGGTGCCAAGATGAATAGAGGAAATAGATCGCGGATTGACGCGCAGCGGCGTCAGACCCCGACGCGTCATGGCATCGCAATAGCCGCGATAGCGCTGTTCATCGCGGACATCATCTTTTGAACCAAGGTAGAGGATTTTGCGGCGCTGGCGTTTGTCCAGCATGGTGCTGACCATATCAAACGCCGCCTGACGGTTATCGAACCCTACTTCCATGTCCAGACGATCGCCCTGAATATCCATCAGTTCTACTACCGGTATGTTGGCTGAACGCAGAAATTTAACCGTGCGCAGAGTGTGATATTTCTCGGACAGGATAATGCCGTCGATATTATACGACAGCAGATTGATCACCGACTCTTCCTCGGATTCCCGGTCATAATTGTAGTTGGCGATCAGCGTCTGATAATTATGGTCGGAGGTGACCGATTCAATACCGGCCAGAATGTCGGCGAACAGTTGGTTTTGAAACGAGGGGATCAGCACGCCGAGCGTATAGCTTTGCGCGTTCAGTAGCATCGCGGGCGCGCGGTTAGGGATGTAATTAATCTCCTCCATAATCTGCGCAATGCGTTCACCGGTTTCCTTTGCGACCTTTTTCGGCGAGCGAATGTAGCGGCTCACCGTCATTTTGGTCACGCCCGCCAGCGTGGCGATGTCTTGCAAAGAAATTCTGTGGTTCCTCATCTTCTCTCCAGTACCGGGGAGCGCTGACCTGTGCTCCCCGGTGATGACCGTTTTAATGCAGGATGGCGTTCAGCGCCAGAACGCCCAGCAGACCCATAATGGAAATCAGCGTTTCCATCACCGTCCAGGTGCGCAACGTTTCCCCCACGCTGAGATTAAAATAGCCTTTAAACAGCCAGAATCCCGGATCGTTAACGTGGGAGGCAATCACGCTGCCCGCGCCGGTAGCCAGCACCATCAGCGCCGGGTCGGCGTGGGTGACGTTAATAATCGGCAGCACCACGCCTGCGGTAGTGATCGCCGCCACGGTGGCTGAACCGAGCGCGATGCGCAGCAACGCGGCTACCGTCCAGCACATCAGCAGCGGAGAAAGCGACGTGCCGGTCATCAGGTGCGAGATGTATTGCCCCACGCCGCTGTCGACCAGAACCTGCTTAAACGCGCCGCCCCCGGCGATGATGAACACAATCATCGCGATCGCGCCGATAGAGTCGCCAATGATATCCATAATTTGCTCGATCGTCCGTCCGTTACGGCGACCAAGGGTAAAAATGGCGAGCACGATAGCGATAAACAACGCGACCGCAGGGTTGCCGATAAACTCAAAGAACACCCGCACGCTGTTGGTTTTCGGCAGCGTAATTTCGCACACTGCGGCGACCGCCATCAGTATGACCGGGATTACCGCCGCAAAGATACTATTCCAGAACGACGGCATCTCTTCTTCAGTGAACAGATGCGGGTTGAATAACCCTTCCGGCGGCGCTTTCTCAAAGCGGGTCAGCAGCTTAGAAAACAGCGGCCCGGCGACAATCACCGTCGGGATAGTAATAATAAATCCGTACAGCAGGGTGGTGCCGAGATTGGCCTCGAAAATGGTGGCAATCGCGGTAGGCCCCGGATGCGGCGGCAGAAAACAGTGGGTCACGGACAATGCTGCCACCATTGGCACGCCAACATACAGCAGCGGCAGACCGGAAGAGGCCACCACCGTAAATACCAGCGGCAGCAGCAGAACAAAGCCGACTTCGAAGAACATCGCCAGACCGACCACCAGACCGGTGATCACCAGCGCCCACTGCACACGTTTTTTACCGAACGTGCCAATCAGCGTGGTGGCGATGCGCTGAGCCGCGCCGGTATCGGAAATCAGCTTACCGAGCATCGCGCCGAACCCGAGGATCATCGCCAGCCCGCCGAGCGTCCCGCCGATCCCATTTTGTATTGAGTGCAGAACGGCCTGGGCATCCATCCCTTCGGCAAAACCAACGACCGCCGCCACCAGGACCAGAGCAATAAAGCCGTTAACTTTAAAGCCAATCATCAGGACCAGGAGCAGCGCGACGCCTGCCGCAATTATTATTAATGGCATAATCGTTTCTCTTATATCCCCGTCATACTTCAAGTTGCAGGTGTGTTGGCTACAGCTCGAATTATTTAGGGGGGAGCCAAAAATGCAGCGCCTGGGCGCTGCGTGATGTTGCGTTGTGTGGTATCAGACGGCGACCAGCATGCCGCCATCGACAAACAACAGGTGACCGTTTACAAAATCGGATGCTTTAGAAGAGAGAAATACCGCCGCGCCGATCAGCTCCTGCGGATCGCCCCAGCGCGCGGCTGGCGTACGTTTGCACAACCAGGAGGTGAAAGCTTCATCCTCGACCAGCGCTTTGGTCATTTCGGTTTTGAAGTAGCCCGGCGCGATACCGTTGACCTGGATATTATGGCGTGCCAGCTCAACGCACATCCCGCGGGTGAGCATTTTTACCGCGCCTTTGGAGGCGGCGTACGGCGTAATGGTGTCGCGGCCCAGTTCACTCTGCATGGAACAGATGTTGATGACCTTCCCGGCCTGGCGTTCCACCATGCGACGCGTTACCGCCTGCGAGACCAGGAATACCGCCGTCTGGTTAACGGCAATCACATCGTTCCAGTCCTGTTCCGGGAACTCGGTAAACGGATGGCGACGCTGGATACCGGCGTTATTCACCAGCACATCAATTTGGCCAATGTCTTTTTCGATATGCTCGATGGCGGCATCAATGTCCTGTTTATGCGTAACATTGAACGGCGCGGCAACGGCGCGGATCCCTTCCTGCTGCAGTTTGGCGACGGCGGCCTCCGCGCGCTCTGGCGTAATATCATTGACGATAATCTGCGCGCCATATTTACCCAGCCCGGTCGCCAGTAAATAACCAATACCCTGAGCCGAACCGGTGATCAGAATGTTTTTGCCGTCCAGTGAAAAAAGATCGTTCATCATGTTATTCCTTATTTTGTTTCTGCAAAAACGAGCTGGACTTTCGCCGCCTGGGTTTTATCCCCGGCGAAGATCAGCGCCTGTTCAAGCTCGGTAAACGGATATTCGGCGCTGAGTAACGGCAGCGGATCGATAACGTTATTCGCCAGCCACGACACCGCTGTGTTGAACTCGGTGGTAAAGCGGAACGAGCCTTTGAGCGCGATCTCTTTGCCGATCAGCATCATCATCGGGAAGTCCGGCACCGCGCCGCCCATGCCGACCTGCACCATCACGCCTTTTGCGCAGGTGACTTCCAGACAGGTGGTGATTGAGGATGGATGGCCGGAGACTTCGAAGCTGACGTCGAAGTAGCCTTTCTCTTTTTTCCACTCGTCGAGCGAGTCCTGTTGCGGGTTAATCAGCGTGTCAGCCCCCATCTGCTGGGCAAGCGACAGCGAGCGCGGGCTGATATCAGCACAGACAATCTCTGCTGCGCCGAGCGTTTTCACCGCGCTGACGATCAGACAGCCGATAGGACCGACGCCGGAGATAAACACACGCTTGCCCTGCAGGTCACCTGCTTCATGCGCGGCGTGGATCGCTACCGCCAGCGGTTCGGCAAAGGCCATGACTTTTTCATCAGCCTCTTGGGGGTAAGGGATGCACTGCGCAGTATCGACGGTTTTAAACCGGGTAAAACCGCCGTCGACGTGGGGAAAATACATGGCGCTGCCAAAAAAGCGCATTTCCGTGCACTGGTTTTCTTCGTGCTGCAAACAGTATTTACAGTGGCCACATGGTTTCGACGGATTAATAGCCACCGACTGACCTTCATGTAATTCTTTTGAATCGCTGCGCACCACTTTACCAATAACTTCATGGCCTAAAATCATCGGCGCTTTAACGGTAAAATTACCGACTTTCCCTTCCTGGTAATAATGTAAATCGGAACCACAGATACCGCCGCGGGTAATTTGCACTAATGTTCCTTTATTATCCCATTCAATATTTTGGTCGGTTATGGCAACAGTTTTCTTACCCGCAACAACGCAGGATTGGGTTTTGACTTGCATAAATGCCTCACTGGTCAGGTAGTAACCTCGGCAGCATTTAAACGGTTTTGATTGTTATTATTTGTGACGCAGGTCACGCTGGAAAATTGTTACACTACAATGTTACGCATAACGTGATGCGCCTTGTAAATCTACGCAGCCGCGGCGAAAAAAGGTGAATTCTGCAATGTGGAAGGCGTAGTATCGCGCCATGGAATATAAATCTGGAGTTTTTTAGATGGCCGGGGAAAGTTATATTTTGATGGGCGTTTCGGGTAGCGGTAAATCTTTAATTGGCAGCAAAATTGCCGCAGTGTTATCGGCTAAATTTATTGATGGCGACGATCTCCATCCGGCCAAAAATATTGATAAAATGTCTGAAGGTATTCCATTAACCGATGAAGACCGACTGCCGTGGTTAGCACGATTAAATGATGCCTCATACAGTTTATATAAAAAGAATGAGACCGGGTTTATTGTTTGCTCGTCATTAAAAAAACAGTATCGCGATATATTGCGTCAGGGCAGCCCGAATGTGCATTTCCTGTGGCTGGACGGCGACTACGAGACCATTCTGGCGCGCATGCAGCGTCGGGCAGGGCATTTTATGCCGGTGGGATTACTCAAAAGCCAGTTCGACGCGCTGGAGTGTCCGCAGGAGGATGAACGCGATATTGCCCGCATCGACGTGAACCATGACATCGAGCATGTGACGGAACAGTGCCGCCAGGCGGTGCTCGCGTTTCGTAACGGGCAATAGGCCCAGCCCCTTGCGGGACTGAGCCCGGCATCAGAAGTCGGCTTTCAGCACCACGCGGTAGCGGGCCTTGCCATCACGCACGTGCTGGATAGCGTCGTTAATTTGCGACATCGGGTACAGCTCGGTGGTAGGCGACACCTTGCTGCGACCGGCAAACTTCATCAGCTTGCGCAGTTCGAACGGCGTACCGGTCGCCGAACCGGAGATGCTGCGATCGCCAGCTATCAAAGTGAACGCCGGCACCGGCAGCGGCTTCAACACCGCGCCGACGGTGTGGAAGTTACCGCCGTAGGCCAGCGCTTCAAAATAGGGCTGCCAGTCGAGATCGACGTTAACCGTGTTAATAATGAGATCGAACTGGCCCGCCAGCGCTTTTAGCGCATCCGGATCGCGGCTGTTGACCACCTTATCCGCCCCCATCGCCAGCACTTCCTGCTCTTTCGCTGGATTGGAGCTGAACGCGGTGACTTCGCAACCCATCGCGTGTAACAACTTAATGGCGATATGCCCCAGGCCGCCGATGCCGATCACCCCAACGCGGCTGGTGGCGGTGATATGGTGCATCAGCAGCGGTTTGAACACCGTGATGCCGCCGCACAGCAAGGGACCGGCCGCCGCCAGGTCGATGCTCTCCGGCAAGGGGATCACCCACTGCCAGTCGGCCCGCAGCTTCTCGGCAAAGCCGCCGCGATTAAGAATGGTGGGCACGGAGCCTTCCAGGCAGTTGATCTGATTGCCGCTGATACAGGCGTCGCAATGCCCGCAGCTGCGCGCCGTCCAGCCAATCCCAACGCGCTGACCAACCTTCAGACCCTTATCTTGCGCCGCGCTGCCGAGCGCCGCCACGCGACCAATCACCTCATGCCCGGCAACCAGCGGATACTGAGAGAATCCCCATTCGTTGTCGATCATCGACAAATCGGAATGGCAGATACCGCAGTAATCGACCTGGACTTCGACATCTTCCGGCTTAAGCTCGCCCGCATCATATTCATAGAGTTCGAGTTCGCTGCCCGCCGCTTTTGCAGCGTAGCTTTTTATCATCGACATCGTGTTTCCCTCAGTGTGGTGTTGAATTGGAAGTGTAGAGCATGGGGAAACGGGACGCTTCGCAGAAGGGGGGATTAAGGGGGTTCTTGCGTGGGCGAAACCGTGATGTTGATTGCAGCTAAGAAAGGTAATGCTGAAATTTTCAACACTTAGCGAGCCGGACACACGCTGGCACTTGCATGGTGGCACACGACAGGTATAATCCACAACGTTTTCCGCATCCCTTCCGTGCCGGAGTGGCGAAATCGGTAGACGCAGTTGATTCAAAATCAACCGTAGAAATACGTGCCGGTTCGAGTCCGGCCTTCGGCACCATTAGTACTTCCAAGACCATCCGAAAAAGCCCAATTATTCCTTAAAAATCAATATGTTGTGCGTTCCAGTGAGTTGCATTTCGCGCGTTGGGATGAGTTCGACTTCGATAAATCTCTCTGGCGAGTACCTGCAAAACGAGAAGAAATTAAAGGTGTGCGTTACTCGTACCGCGGCATGAAGATGAAAGAGGAGCACACCCGCACAGTGCGTTGGGATATCTCTTTCCGAGAGAATACCCGCGGCAGCGGGCATCGTTAATTTAAGCTACAAAAGCTGTCCGGAGATGGCGGGTCAAGAGCAGTCGGAAGGAAGATCTCTAAAAGTGAATGGTTCGTTTGAAGGGATGCTTAGATTGGCAAAAAAGTGGTGAAGCCATCAGATCGGAAGTGGATGGCGCAGTATGCAGTCTAACAATGAGGAATATTGTGATAATGAAAAGGGTACGTATGTAGTGATGTGATTTACTGCCATAGCAAACGCAAACCGTGGCAGTATTACATTGGCTGCTTCAGTAAAGGAGGGGCATCACATCAAGACATTTTCTTCCACTGCAGGGTCATTAGCCTGTTGTTCGCTCCAGACTCTGGTTCTTACCAGCCAGTATTTCGGCTTTTTTCATAGTTTCGACCAACTGTTCCGAGACCGCACGGATGACATTCATGCAGACAGAGTTGCCAAATTGCTTGTAGATCTGGCCCTGTGAAACAGCATCGACGATGTAGTCGTCAGGGAATCCCTGTAGACGTGCACATTCCCGCGGAGTTAGCTTGCGCGGGTTCCTACCCAAATGTGACTGGTCAATCAGGATTTCGGAGCCGTCCTTGTAATAACGGGCACTGATGGTATTAGTGTATTCACTGTCCTTGTTGAAAAGAGAATAGCCGAAACCGTTTCCTTTCTTTTCGTGTTCCAGTTTTCGTTTCTGGTGACCCATCCACAGTCTATCCGAGATGGTATATCTGTCTTGTGACAGAGGCAGACGATCGAGGTCTTCCAGAATGTCACCAACACGGGTCGGAGTCATAGGAGGTACCGGCCATCTGAATACACTGTCAAAATCCACGCCCCTATAATAGTCACGGTCAAAACCAACGATGAAAATACGTTCACGGTTCTGAGGGGCACCGAAGTCACCTGCACGCAGTACACGGTAATCGACCCAGTAATTGAGTTTTTCGGACAGAGCATTGCGGGCATCCTCACTAATCGGGATATCGTCCGGAACGGAATGGGGTCCGTTGCCCCGCAGGATATCGAGAATGGTCTTCAGGGTACGACCCTTATCATGTCCCTGCAGTTGCTTGACATTTTCCAACATGAATGCCTTTGGACGCTTGGCTGTCATGATCCGCTGGATTTCGAAGAACATGGTTCCACGGGTATCGCTGAAACCTTTTTTCAAACCGGCCTGTGAAAAAGCCTGGCATGGAAATCCGCCAAGCAGTACATCGTGATCAGGAATGTCGGATGCCGGAATTCTAGTGATATCACCTTGGGGCATTTCGCCGAAATTCGTTAGATAGGTCTTCTGGGAGAACTTGTCCCATTCGGATGAGAATACACAGTGCCCTCCTTGCTGCTGATAAGGAAGACGAATACCGCCGATACCAGCAAACAGATCGATGAAGGTGAAATTGCATTCATTTGCTGGCTTCTGGCGGAAAGGTGCGTTTTCCAGATATTCAGTCATCTTCTTTTCCAAATCGAGAATGGCCTGCCATTTGACGGAAGACGGTTCATGTTCCTCTTCTTCCCATCCTCGGACCGTACGTTCTCCGGCTGCACCGAGTCCGAGAAGATTGGCAAATTCGGTGCGACCTATGCCTAATTTTTTTCTCATATTTTTGATATATTGGAATTTATTCTTACTGTCCATCCCATGCTCACCTTATCCGGTTTTATTCCCGGCGATAGTATCACTGTACGGATGATCAATCAATGAGGGGGTCTCATGTCTATCGACATTTCTAGGCATAGTCCGAATCTTTTCAGACTGTAAAAATTTCGCGGGTCAGTTCTACCAGCTTTTCTCCAGTTGAATACAGCCGAAGTAGTTCTAGGGGATCCTGGTAATGGCAATGAATCGGCGGATATTCGGACAGACAGTCAGCTTCCGTAACCAGAACCTTTCCCCTTTCCGCAACATGGACAGCCCTGAGTGGCTTTTCTGTTCCAGGAAAAATGAAATGGTTTGTGATGTGGGTACCGACCGGCACTAGGTAAGAAAGCGCCTTCTGGTAGAAAAACTGTTTTACCAGATCCGGCCAACCAGGAGCACTATCCGGTGTCTTCGCATCATAGTATTTGGCATCAATGATCGCGACGTGCGTTTTTTCTTCATTGTGGAGAACCGTATCCGTTCTCTGGTTCTTGTTGGCAACGGGAACAAACTTGTCACTGCCGGCCAGATACACGGGTATAGGCAATTTATTATTAACTCGGTATTTACCCACCAAGCATTCATCCAGCATGGCTTCCCACAGACTGTGAAACTTCCTGACACCGATAAGAACCCCGCCATTCCCCGTTCCTCTCCCTGTTTCAAGATACATGATCAGTCTGCGCAAAAGGAAAATATCCCTTTCGGAATAGCTGAACTGCAGTTCTCTTCTTAGGTGTACAACCCATGAGAAAACATTTCCCTCAGGACGCGGAACATTCTGCAGTTGTTCAGGAGTGCCCTGACTGCCTGTCCAGAGCATTCCGTATACCTGATAGAGCTCCCTCATTACAGAGGCATGAATCTTTGCTGTCTCGCTATCGGTGAGGTAGCGCGAACGTGTGGTTACAGTATCGATATATACAGGCCCAGATGGGCTAGGATAGGCAGTCCCTCGAGCAATAGTCTCCGGCCATACAACTTTTCCGGAGTTGGTTGTATCGACTCTAATCCGGCGGACATAGAGACCATTCGTCTGATAGTCGTCAATCAGTGCAGTTGCCAACGACAGGGATTCACCACCGATAAGTCCGGTTCCTGCATCCCCATCAAAAACACCGGTGTCTCTATCTCGGTAAAATTTCAGGAGTGAGCGGAGCAGATAATGTGCTGAAAGAGCCTGCGATTCACGAGAAGAACTGTTATTTCGTGGCAGAAATACAGCCAGACCTCCACTGAAAGATATGACTCCACAGAAATGGATTTTCTGCATGTCGGGGGCCAGCAGCCCCCTGTTTCTCAGCTCATCGAGCACGGTCACAGGAATACTGCGATCGGTGACAGGTGTCCTGTCTGAAAGATACAGAATATCAACTGGCAACATCTTGCGGATCTCTGTACATGTCAACAGGAGTGCCCACCCCTTCAAGTCTGTTCTCTACGGCAGTAGAGAAAACAGCCATGTCATTGCGAAATGCTGCAGATAGGTTGCCGAAAGTCCTGAAGGTAGACGCAAATATTTTCTGGTGTCCGACATGTCTCAGCACATCATCCCACAAATAGATGAACAGTTTTCCGCCAAGGGCAGCTTTCGCTGCTTCCCCATTTTCCAATTCTTTAGAATCTAGGAAAAACGGGCCGATCAGACGATCCTCTGCTATTTCACATTCGACAAGGGTGTCATTAATAATTTGAGCAAAATCGCGCCAGAGTACCGAATATTTTCCTGAATTGGTGGTGAAAACGATTTCGGTTTGTGGGATCTCCGGTTTTGATAAATCGATTGGCAGATATTCGAAATTCCAGCGCCGTTTGAATGCAGTATCTAGCGGCATAACTGCCTGATCACTGCTGTTCATGGTAGCCAGTAGAGACATATTGGACGGGATCCGTAGGCTATCGACAGGAGTACATCCCATAGTACCTAGTTCCATATTAATATACTCGAGCATATCCGGATCAGTGGCATTGATACTGTAGGTACTCGTTCCATCAGGCTCCCTGTCTAGAAGCTGGAAAAGCTCGCCGAAGACAGCTGCAGCAGAAGCACGGTTGATTTCTTCGATAATGAGACAGACCTTTCTGTCTGGACGAGCAATGGCCAGTATGAGAGCGCAGGTAAAAGGGCCTGGTCTGAAACTGTAGGTTATGCTGCTTTCGCCCTGTTCATTCTTTTCCATTTTAGGCTTCAGGGCACCGACAAAATCGTTATGCTGAGTATCAGGATGGAAAACTGTGACAATCTTTTCTGCACCGTCACTCATTTCACCATGGACCCTGTAACTTTTTCCCGTACCGGGTGCCCCATAGAAGATTCTGTTCGTTCCACCGGTCACTCTAGGTCCGGATACTGAGGCTCTAGTCGATGACTCGAAAAAGAACTTGCCCTCTCTGTTCCGGATACTCATCCCCAGCCATAAACCGGAAACCAGAACCGATATTTTTTCAAGTGAATCGGGAGTATCCAAGAGACCCTTTCTGATGAAAATATATTTCTCCAGCGGAACAGAAAAATGGACGGGATTCTGGACATACAGCGCATTGCCGGGTTCCCTAGATGGGCGGAGAAGAAATGCCCTGTCTATATCATTCCATGAAACAAATTCGGCATCGGGGTCAGACCCCAGTAAAGGCTCAAACTGACCGGACCAGCCAATCGTTGTCATTATTCTGAACAGTAGTTCATCCCCTTCAGGAACACTGAACATATAAGGAAGACTGGGCATATATCTCCTTTGAAGGTAATCATATGTTTCTTGAGAACGCACCAGATCAAGAATCAGGGTACCGAGTGTTTCCGAGCTTACATTCGGGACCGGCAATGATGCCAGCAAGACCGATTTGACAAAATCATCGGATTGCCTATAACTCTTTTTCCCAGTTTTTGAGCTCGTGTTTATTAGATTTTTTGCCTCAAGTCTTGTTCTGGGATCTTTGAAAGCCCAGAAAAAGTTGCTGCGGCTGTAGATGTCCAGCGAAACGAGCGCCTGCTCGTTTGACGTTCCGCTTTCGATCATTGCTTCGAATTCTGCCGGAAACATATTTTTTTTGATTTCTTCGAATACAGAGATGTAGTTGTCCAGTAGTCTTACAAATGGCCCGATCTTTAGCATATACATCAGATACTGGCATGGTATATAACAGTGATACCCGCTTCCAGTTTCCATCCGTGCTGTATGGTCCAGCAATGTCAGTCCGGTTTTTGATAGAACCGTTCTTGTTTCATCATCGAATCCGATCTCATCGAATTGCCATGCCGATTCTGGTTCATTTTTGAACCAGTTCATCACCATATCCAGTTCTGAAAGCATACTTGTCCCGTCCTTGCATGAGAAAAACTAGTCATACTTGATCCAGAGATTTCTGGATATTGTCTGTCGCATGTTTTCAATAAATTTCTTGTTCTGGTCCGAAAACTGAGAGTTTTCATACTGCCCCATAAAAAACAGCAATTCGGCCAGTGCACAGCCTTGGTCTTTTGCCTGATTTTTCATCACGGGATGTTCAGTATTGATTGTTATGAAATGATCGTCCCCGTAACCTGGTTCCCACAATGAACCGTCGGCTGTTTTACCGAAACGAATATCGATGTCGTCAGGAGCAGTCATCATTACCCTAAATCTAGGCAGATTGCCGCTGTTTCCAGAAAACAGGAGCCTAAATTCGAGTAGGGCATTGAATATGATAGCCAAGGCATCACTGAAACCTGAACGGTAAATGTTATAACGGTCGGCAATGATATTACCGAACATGTCAGTATTGTCCTGCCCGATGGTGTCACATCCCTGAATGTTGTTCACCAGATCCTTTACCGGACTCGGCATGAATAGACGGGCATACTTTTTCCCTTGGTGAGCAAGCGATTTTGCGATCCTATCACCGGAAAACCTGAACTCTGAAAGGCCCAGAAGCTCCGCGATTTCATATATCATACGGACAATTCTGCAATTTTCAGGCAGATGTTCATCCACCCACGTGGACAGTGCTGGTATTTCCGCTTTAAGCTTGTCGGTTGGAAGATTTGTTACTTCCAGCCCGAAGGTACTCTCGAATGACTCTTTTTCGCTGAAAACGGCAGCGCTTGCTGCTACCTGATAGACAAAATCTGCAATTATCAGATCAGATTCATCGAATATTCGATTGAACAGGTCAATCGGCAGCGGAATCCTGTTCTGCCAGAAAATCAGTCCATCTACCCTGTAACTGTGGTTTTTGTCGTAAAGGTAACGTTTGAAATCGGCCAGATCGTATTCATAACTCATTCTGAATCCTCTTCCGGATCCGGCAGTTCAAGGCTGAGATAACGAAGACTCTCACTGACCTTCTGGCGGAATCCTTTCAGGGTGTATTTGTTCGCTTCTGAGTATTCACCATGTTCGGCATTTGCAAGGCTCCACAGAAGCATGTCGAGAGCTTTCATGGCTTCTACATTGTTCTTGCAGACATCATACATTTTCAGGAAGTATGGATGCGACTTCCCTAGTGTTACGCAGGTATTTCCATCTATGTCACATGACGGTTCCCAGAGATTGTCACCCAACAGGGAGTTTTCTTCGTGGACCCTGACAGTCTTGTCCTCGTAGACGCGTATATCGTTGATTACTGCAGGTTTGGGCTGGTTCTGGTTTCTGATGGTAACTGTTTCGCCATCAACCTTTATATCGGAGTTTTTTGTACGGTTTTTCTGCTTATCTATCGCATTATCAGCAGGACCATGTGCACGTGTCGAACCGGACTGTTCAGATTGATTTTTTGACGGAACGGAAAGTAGTGCCTGACGCCATGGAGCAATCAGCGCCTGCAGTTTCCTACGGATTTCAACAGGGATTATCACTCGGCTTTTGCGGAAATCGATACTGAATACATCATCAAGTTCATGGGAGAAAACAAGCTCGACACGCAGACGGGTGATCTTACCTTCCTTTTTATACATTCGGTGAGGCCAGCCGTCATTCCATATTAACCGGTCTTCTCGATAGATATAGAACCCTTGGTTATCCAATCCGTATCTCACAGCCTCCTGCTCTTCCGCAGTCAGCTCATTCTGCGATGGAATCAGGCTTCCTCTGATTGTGAAAGAATAGCTGTTTCCGTTGAACTCGACGTGGATTTTCTTTTCTTTCAAGAGCTGGGGACGGGCCCCACCACTGGTAACAAGTTCAGTAGACAGGGGGTCCCATCCTTGGAGAAGGATTTCGGGTTCATCCGCAATTTTGAGTGAAATTTCTACGCTTCCGGAAGAAAGATATTTGAAAAAGACGGCACTCAGTTCGTCAACAAGTTCCTTGCCGAGGGTCCGGATCTGATCACGCATCTGTCTTTCGCTGCCTGGCTTGATCAGACGATCAATTTTTTCCCAGACAATCATGGTGCCTGAATTTCCGGAGTAATCCTCAAGAACTTCGAAATCGTCGTAATAGTCGTTTTCATCTGGAGTCTCGAGTTCCCAGCGATCTTTTTCACTGATGGTATCGAGATCCCAGATACGGCCTACTGCAGTTCCTTCTTTCTGTGAAAGTACCACCAGTCTACGGCAGAATGCCGTAGACGCAGTTTTCAGCCCCATTCCGAATTTGCCCAGTGACTTAGGATTCGGCCGTTTTTCGGAACCGTACCGCATCGCATTCTTCAGCTCGGACTCAGTCATTCCATCACCATTATCGGTAATGACTACTCGGAACTCACCCATCAGATATTGGAGCTCGATGGCAATTTTCGTAGCATTAGCTGCTATTGAATTGTCTATAATGTCAGCAAATGCTGCTTTTTCACTGTATCCCGTATCACGGAGGCTTTCGACCAGCCTGGCAGCAGAAGGGCGGAAATCATTTTCCTGTAATTCAATTTGATCTGTCATTTTTTTATCGATTCCAAATATTCCAGCATCAGCTGTTTGTCTGTTTCTTTATAGTCGGCCACTGCAATAACCTGCTCGCTAAGCTTCTGTTTCATTCGTATCCGTTCATCGATCATTTCTTCGATAGTATCCGCGTAATACATGTAATAAACACTAACCACAGATTTCTGTCCGTTTCTCCATGCTCTTGCCGTAGCCTGTGCCTCAAGGGCCGGATTCCACTGTCGGCAATAGTGGATTACATTGGTGGCAGCGGTGATATTTAGCCCCATACCGGCTGTTTTAGGGTGCAACAGCAGCAGATCGAATCCGGACGATTTGGAAAATCTGTCAATCAGCGGCTGCCTTTGTTCATTTGGAGTCCGTCCGTCAATCACTCCTGGGGTTATGCCATAACGTTCCCTGACTGCGGCACCTAGCAGATCGATTGCCTTCTGGAATGTGGCAAAGATGATGACTTTTTCTCCGGATTGTTCTATGCCGTCCAGTTCCATCATCAGTAGTTCGAATTTGGCGCTGTGGAGGCATAGGGATTTGACATCATGGGGTATGCTCGTATCTAGAAGAGCCGGATGTGCAGTAAACTGCTGTAGTTTGTTGATCAGGGGTAGCATACCTCCTCCTCCGTTTGCCGCATCCAGCTGCATCTCCTCAATGATGGATTCATAGGTATGTCGTTCCTTGTCTCCTGCGGTAACAGCTCTGTGAATATCCATTTTTTCAGGCAGCTGTGTCAGGACATCTTTTTTCATACGTCGCAGGGTTATCTGCCGGAGACTGTTTTCAAGCCCGTTTAGATCCGTATTGAGCGTTTTGGACAGTTCGCGATGGACATAACGAGATCTGAAATCCTGCTCGTTTCCGAGAAAACCGGGGAAAACAAGGTCACAGAGAGCCCAGACGTCAAGAAGGCAGTTCTCGACAGGAGTTCCCGACATTGCAACGGAAGCAACAGAATCAAGACGTCTTGCTGCAAGAGATCTTCCCGACCGAGGATTTTTCAGCATACTGGCTTCATCATAAAGTACAAGGTCAAACGGGATTTCTTCCAGCATCGAAATATCGGAACTCAATACGGTATAGGGAGTAACAATTATATTGTGCTCGGAAAGATCTGAACTGAGACCGCTCCTGTTCTGCCCATAATGGAGAAAAGGTCTGAGTGAAGGAGCAAAAAAAGAAAATTCTCTGATCCAGTTGGCCAGCAGAGGATTGGGAACAACAATAAGGATCCTACCTTCAGGATTGTGTTCGAGAACATCGCAGCACAGGGCAATCACTTGAGCAGTTTTACCCAGACCCATATCATCGGCAAGGATGGTACCCACTCCGTTGGCTGCACAGAAGGTCAGCCATGCAACCCCTTCATTCTGGTAGGGGTAGAGTTCCCTGACAAAGAGTTTATCGTGGAGTGATATTTTCTGCTGCTGTGCCCTGAGCTTCTCTACAAGTGATGATGGAAGAGTATCAATAAGTCCATCACTGTATAGTTTGCGAAGTAGTTTGAGCAATCCGGGGAGTGACAGCTTGTTGCAGGCAGATACGGAGAAATCCTTAAGTCTGTCACTGACAAAATACACCCGTTTGCCATCAGCAATAAAATAACCGTATTCCACCAAAGAATTCACCTGATCAGGAGTAAGCTCTGCCTCCCTGAAAAACAATCTGAATGAAGGCGATGGTTCATGGCTGAACCGAAATTTCAGTTCAGCTGGGCGTTTTGAGATGACCAAAGAAGTTTCGCTGTCTCTATCATCAGCTACAAATTTGCCAAGTCTAAAAAGCAATTTGGGATCGATTGGATACCCGTCCTGCTCGACAATGCCGTGTTTTATCGAATAAACCATTCCATTTCCTGCAGTCAGCTCAGGTTCTAAACTGGTCTACCTTTTTCAGAACCAATTTTCAATTCTGAAATCTAGTTTACGAATTCAGATATATTTGTAAATGCACTAAATATACAGAAATTTTTGCTCAGATAATTGGCGTGTGAGATTGAGGAAAGACCTGATGCCCTCAGTGTCAGTATTGTTACTGATGTAGCCCCCCTGAAACACCAGACGGTAGCTGTACCTCCAGATATGAGATAGGCTTGAATATATGTCTAACACTAACGCCAATTTTGAGATGACTGGGATCCTGTTAGGGCAAGAAGTCCGTAAACGTAAAATCCTTTAGGAGAAGATCGCCATTATCCAGCAAACGGCGGAGCCAGGCATGAATGTCTCCCATGTGCCCGCCTGCACGGTATTCAGCCAGGCCTGCTGTTTATGTGGAAGAAGCAGTACCAGGAAGGCGGCCCTATCGCCGTTGCGGCCGTAAGGAAGTCGTTCCCGCTTCTGAGCTTACTGCTGCTCTGAAGCAGGTCCGGGAGCTTCAGCACCTTCTGGGTAAGAAGACGATGGAATTTGAGATCCTGAAAGAGGCCGTGGAGTGAGGCCAGTCGCGAAAATGGATAGCGTACGAGCCCTTGTTGCCAAAGGACGGGCGCTATAACCGGCGTAATTACGAAGCAGACGCTGAAATACTGTCGGATACCGGCTACTTTCCTCTCAGTTCTGACTGCACCCGAATGAACGTTCTGCGCTGCAGTAGCTTTTGGTTCGCTCTTTAGCAAAATAGCTCAGACGGAAAGTGAGTTTATCGTAAACTGCCTGATAGTCTGGGGCGTTGACATCTAGGTAATACCGTGGATTATCTGGGATATGAACCAGTGTTCGGTATTCAGGATATGGCTCAACTGTAAGGCACTCAACAGGCCTCGCTTATCAGGTTGGCTAATCCAATGCCATCGCTGCCATAACTTGCCAGCACATGAAGCAGCAACAGAGGCTTGTGCGGCGTACGCTGCTCGCCTTTACGCCAGATGGTGATGTCGGCAATTGCCTGTTGCAGGGTTTTACTGGAAGTCATTGATTTCATAATCAGGTAAATAATTGCGATGATGCTCGCAAAATATCACCTGATCAAGAGAAGTGAGGTCGATGCATTATCGATGTCACTTTATCGCATGCCGTTTTTTCAGAAAGCCTTTGGTTAATGGAACCCACACCATGAATGAACTACCTGACACGCTGCCGCGCGAGTACATCATCAAGGCCATTCACGCCTTTGACTCGGGCTTCTCACATCGTTTCAAAGAGGCACAGCTTTATGAGCTGGAATCTCAGGGGCGTCGCTATCCATCAAAAGCTATTACCGGAATTGCGGCGACGCTTTTGACGGGCAAAGCGTTTACCCCTCAGGATTTCTCCGGCGGTATCACTTCGAAATGCGTCAGATTATTGACTGAGCAAGATTTTCATATTGTTCAGGATAAAAATCGTGCTGCTGTGGTGAGCGACACGATCTTCCCTGAAGAACTCGAGGCTCAAACTGAATATATCGAGGGGGCTGCGACTCAGGTGACCGTGAATCGCTATGAGCGTGACCGCAATGCCCGGCAGGCAGCGCTTCACTACCACGGCTATTAGTGCAAAGTGTTTGGCATGGATATGTCAAAGGTCTATGGTAAGATTGCCGAAGGGTTTATCCATGTTCATCACTTGGTACCCTTATCGGTAATAAAAGAAGACTACCGCCTTGATCCCATCAATGACCTGATCCCTGAGAGTCCAAATTGTCATGCCATGTCACACCGTCAAACCCCACCATTTCCTTTAGAAGAATTAAGTGAGCTGATGGGTTACAGTTTCCGAGTAATTAACTAGATAAAAGGATTTCAGCGTGGCACTGTACTGCATCTCTGATAAAAACCTTACTGCATTAACAAAAACGACATTTACTATTGAAGGCTTACAAGAACGTTACGACTTGCAGGAGGCTATTAAGAAAACTATCGATATTGTCGCACCAGACTGTCTCGTTATATCGGAAGAGTTTTCAGACTGGGAAGACAGTCGACGAAGAATAGACCTATTAGCCATTGATAAACAAGCTAATTTAGTTGTCATTGAACTAAAACGTGATGAAGCCGGCGCACATATGGAATTGCAAGCATTAAGATATGCCGCGATGATTTCTACAATGAGTTTTGCGAAAGCATGTGAGTATTATCAAGCTTATCTGCAAAAGCACGACTTAGATATAGATGCTAAAGCAAAGATACTTGATTTTGTTGAATTGGAAGATACTGAACTTGTGGATTTTGGCAAAGATATCAGAATTATTCTGGCTTCAGCCGATTTTAGTAAAGAATTGACGACAACAGCTATCTGGTTGAGAGATAAGGGAGTAGATATTCGTTGTGTCCGCTTGACGCCATATAACTTCAACGGTGAAGTTTTAATCAATGCGGAGCAGATAATCCCTGTTCCGGAGCTTGAAGAGTATCAGGTGAAGTTCAGAGAAAAGCGCGTAGAGCAAATCGCAAGTAGCCAGAAATCAGATCGAGATTACTCTGAATATAAGTATAAGGGACTGGTTTTCAATAAAAGAAAACTTGCTCTTGAGCTCTTTACCGACTGGATCGCGAAGCATAACCCAAGCGATTTTAGTGAGCTGAAATCAAAATTAAGTGAAATATTAAAAAGCAGAACAATAGCATTAGCAGATCATATCCCTGAAGGGCGCAAGAACAGGTTTCATATGAATGATGATGCGATGATTGAGTTACCATCAGGCGAGCTTGTGGCCATTTCAAACCAATGGGGACTTGGAAATATTGAGCGTTTAGTTGATTTTGTTCGTCGTGACGGATTCAATATTGAAAAAGTAGAGTAGTTGCTGAATATGGACAGCCAAAAAAAGGTCCTCGGGTACCATTTTCCTGAATCTCGCAGTCGAGGTATAAACGCCCTCTACACTAGCTGCCAAATTTGTATACAGGAAAACGATTGCTATTTATTGCCGCAGGTCAATTCCCTTTTTGCTCGCGATCGCACATAATACGCCCCCGGTTTGCACACCGGGAATCCAGGAGAGTTCATGTACTACCCCTTCGTTCGTAAAGCCCTTTTTCAGCTCGATCCAGAGCGCGCCCATGAATTGACATTCCAGCAATTACGTCGCATTACCGGCACGCCGCTCGAAGCGCTTGTCCGCCAGAAAGTACCCGCAAAACCGGTTACCTGTATGGGGCTGACGTTTAAAAATCCACTCGGGCTTGCTGCCGGACTGGATAAAGACGGGGAGTGCATTGACGCACTCGGCGCGATGGGATTTGGCTCCATTGAGATTGGTACTGTGACGCCGCGGCCTCAGCCGGGTAACGATAAACCGCGTCTGTTCCGTCTGGTCGATGCGGAAGGTTTGATCAACCGCATGGGGTTTAATAACCTGGGGGTTGATAACCTGGTTGAGAACGTTAAAAAATCGCATTTTGACGGTATTCTGGGGATTAATATTGGTAAGAATAAAGATACTCCGGTAGAGAATGGCAAAGATGACTATCTGATTTGTATGGAAAAAGTCTATGCTTACGCCGGTTATATCGCGATTAATATCTCTTCACCAAATACGCCGGGATTACGTACACTGCAATACGGCGAGGCGCTGGACGATCTCCTGACGGCAATTAAAAATAAGCAAAATGATCTGCAAGCGATCCACCATAAATATGTTCCGGTGGTGGTAAAGATCGCGCCGGATCTTTCTCTGGAAGAACTGATCCAGGTTGCTGACAGTTTAGTTCGTCATAATATTGATGGCGTAATTGCAACTAACACTACTCTCGATCGTTCTCTCGTTCAGGGAATGAAAAATTGCGATCAAATGGGGGGCCTGAGCGGTCGACCATTGCAATTAAAAAGTACAGAAATTATTCGCCAGCTGTCTCAGGAATTAAAAGGTCATCTGCCGATTATTGGTGTTGGCGGTATCGACTCGGTGATTGCCGCGCGTGAGAAAATAGCTGCCGGTGCAACCCTCGTACAGATTTATTCAGGCTTTATTTTTAAAGGCCCGCCGTTGATTAAAGAAATCGTCGCCAATATCTGAATGCTACCTTAATCACAATCCAGGGC